>CAJOEZ010000005.1 GCA_905233685.1 uncultured Bacteroidales bacterium
ATCAGCGACTGGTTTGAGGCTTTTCACAGGCTGGAGGCTTTGTTGGATAAGAAGCGAAGTAAGGGTAAGATGGTGGTTTTTATCGATGAATTGCCCTGGCTCGACACTCCGAGGGCCAATTTTCTGTCGGCATTCGAGCATTTCTGGAACGACTGGGGAGCGGGAAAGCACAACCTGCTGCTTATAGTATGCGGAAGTGCCACGAGCTGGATGCTTGACAACCTGATCAACAACAAGGGCGGGCTGTATGGCAGGACCAACTGCGAGATGCACCTGCACCCGTTTACGCTGGCCGAAACGGAAACCTATCTGCACCGCAGGGGTGTGACGCTTGACCGCTATGACGTGGTGCAGACCTATATGCTGACAGGCGGGGTGGCTTACTATCTGTCGTATTTCCAGCCGGGGCTGTCGCTTGCAGAGAATATCGACGCGATATATTTTGCGGAGAACGGCTTTCTGCAGACGGAGTACGACCGGTTGTTCACCTCGCTTTTTGCCGACAATGCGGGCTATAGGCGCATTGTGGAGACGCTGAGCGAGAACCGCTATGGGTTGACCCGAGAGGCGTTGGCTGAGAAAGCCAGCATTGCACTTGGCGGTACGCTGAGCAATATGCTGAAGGTTTTGGTGAAAAGCGACCTTGTGACGATATATTGGAATTTCGGTGAGTCGAAAAGGACGCAGTATTACAAGCTGACGGATATGTTCTGCCTGTTCTATCTGGGCTTTGTACAACGTAACCCGACGAACAACCGTACGTATTGGTACGACAACCAGAACAGTCCGAAGCTGAACTCGTGGCGGGGGCGGGCGTTTGAGGACGTGTGCTTTGTGCATCAGAAGGAGGTGAAGAAGGCACTGGGCATCAGCGGTGTTCAGGCCGAGGTGTACCCTTGGCATGCAACGGCAGAAGGGAATGCTCCCGGGGCCCAGATCGACATGCTGATTGACCGTGCCGACCGTGTGGTGAACCTGTGTGAGATGAAATTCTCGCAGGATGATTTTGCGATTTCGAAAGACTACGACGAGCGATTGCGTCGGAAGATTGTGCGCTTGCAGGAGGAGACGGGAGGCAAGCGGAATGTGCAGGTGACGCTGGTGACAACCTTCGGCCTGAAGAAGAACATGTACAGCAGCCGTGTGCAGCGCGTGGTGACGCTGGAAGGGCTGTTTTTATAAAGTTTAGAGTTTAGAGTTTAGAGTTTATAGTTTAAAGTCAGTTGGCGAGTTTATAGTTGATAGAGTGAACACAAAATTTTGTTTGAAAATGATACTGCTGGTAACTGTCTAATAATCAGCATTGGCAACAATTTGGATAAGATGAAGCAAAGAAAAAAATACTTGCTTCATCTTTTTTTTCGTCGCTGGGTGCAAAATGGGAAATTTGCGTCGTGATTTTACAAAAGTGGGTAAATATAATAAAAAGGTTGTAATGTTACAACCATTTCAAAAACATTTCGTATCTTCGCAGCCGAAATAACAAGGATTTGTATCGTATGAAGTATCTGAATGTCAAGAAGGCGCTGGCGGCATGGCAGGAACTGCAACCTCTCTCGGAGAAGGACAGAGAGCGACTGAGCCGCAGGTTCACCGTGGACTTCAACTACAACAGCAACCACATCGAGGGCAATACGCTGACGTATGGGCAGACGGAGATTCTGCTGCTGTTTGGCAAGGTAATCGGTGAGGCTGACGTGCGGGACGTGCAAGAGATGACGGCCAGCAACGTGGGGCTGAAGATGATGACGGAGGAGGCTCGTGTGAAAGAGATGCCGCTGACGCAGAACTTCATCCGTGCGCTGCACAAAACGCTGCTGCGGGAGAACTACACGGTGTATCGCGACCTTCCCGGAGGTGTGCAGACGAGCTATACGGTGCATGCCGGACAGTACAAGACCCGTCCCAACAGTGTGGTCACCCGCTATGGCGACCGCTTCGAGTATGCTTCGCCTGAGGAGACTCCGGCATTGATGACGGACCTGGTGAACTGGTACAACGCAGCTGAGCAGGAGGGAAAGCTGTCGCCCGTAGAACTGGCGGCTCTGTTCCATTACCGCTACATCCGCATCCACCCGTTTGAGGATGGCAACGGGCGCATTGCCCGCCTGATGGTGAACTTCATATTGACACGCCATGATTATCCGATGATTGTGGTGAGGAGTCGCCTGAAGAGTGAATATCTGGAGGCACTGCATCAGGCTGACCTTGAAGTGGGGCCTGTGCCCGCAGATGGTGCGCACGCGGAGTTTCGTGAGATTCGTCCGTTCCTGAAGTATTTCAACGAGCTGGTGGCTACGGAGGTGTATAACGATGTGCTGTTCCTGACCGAGCGGGACGAGAATGTATGGTGGTACGACGGAGAGAGGATTGCATTTCGTACGCCTAACTACACGAAGATTTTGAATGCTATGCAGACGCAGCCTACGCTTACATTGGCAGACATGCGAGACGTGACGGGCATCAGCATTGCTGCCATACAGAAGCTGCTGGATCAATTGCACCAGAAAAAATACGTGGAGCGAGGCGAGAAGGACGGCAGCTGGCGGGTGTTTGTGACACAGTAACCCCCGCCCATGTCATGCCTGCAGAGGAGAGTGGGTGAGCAGGGCATCTATGGGCGGGTCAACGCAGGGACGACAAGGTTTCTTATTTCTTAGGCTTATACCCCGAATCCTGGAAGATGTTCTGCAAATCCTTCCGTTCCAAGAACTGCTTCAGGTCGAAATCATCATGGTTGGAGACGTAGGCACGGACGATGTTCAGGCCGAAAAACTCGCCGAGGCGCGAAGGTGCGTCGTTGCTGTAGGCCTGTGTGAAAGGGCCGTCGCCGAAAAACATCATATAGGTGTCTAAACCGGCATCATACAGGCGCTTGTTGCCCACGATGTCGGCCCAGACCTGGCCTTCGTTGTCCACCGCCCACTGCCATTGGTCCGAAGAATAGCCGAGCAAAACGCTGTCGGGCATGGCGGGGCACATCGCCTCAACGAAGAAATTGCGGCGGCCATAAAACACCATCTCGCCGACCACCTGTCCCTGCTTGCGCCACTCGTAAAGATAATTCATGTACAGCTGCTCGGCCACGTTCTTGGCCAAAGTCTCCTTGTTGGTCCGCAACGATATGTATCTCGGCATCCCGATTTGGTCGTAAACCTCGTCACCATCGAGGTACCAATCCAAGGAAATCACCAATTGGTTGTCTATGATCTGTACGGGTGGCTCGTCGGGATGAATACCCGTGATGCAGGTGAAGGCTTTCTTAGGAAGCTCAATATCAGGGTAATAGTGATGGAAATGGGCGAACACCTCCTCCACCATCGGCTCCACCTGTTTTAAGTCAGGAAAAGCGGTTTTCACCTTATGGTACAAGCCGATGCTATAAGGGTCGATGGCGAAGTCTTTCAGATATTGCACCGCGTTGGGGTTGCTGAGGTCACCACCGAGGAACACGCGGTAACGGTCCTGGATTTTTAGCAGTTCCGCTTGAAAATCAGCCGTGTCGAGGTTGAAGAGCACGTCTTCGTAGCGGTCGAATTCGAGATTGTAAGGCTCGGTTTTGATGTCGAGTTTGGCCTTGTAGGCCGCTTCCTTGTTTTGGCAAGAGGCCAAAATGGTGAGGAGGGCGATGAGGATGATGGTTCTTGCTTTCATTTTGACAGAAGTTCTTCGCGCAGCATTTCGTAGGCCGCAATCGTGGCGCGATTGATCACGTTTTCGCGGTCTTTGCCGAAGTTGAAGCGTTTGGAAATCACCTTGTTGGGTGTAGCGAGGCCAATCCACACCGTTCCAACAGGGTTTTCCTCGGTGCCGCCACTCGGTCCGGCAACGCCCGTGGTGGCCAAGCCGAAGTCGGCTTCCATTAATTGACGGACACCCCGGGCCATGCCTTCAACGACTTCTTGGCTCACGACGCCGTGTTTTTCGATGGTTTCTGCTGAAACGCCCAACACCTTGGTTTTCGTGGGCGTGGCATAGGTGACCGCAGTGCCTTTGAACACCTCGGAACTGCCCGGAATCAGGGTGATGCGGTGGGCGATGTTGCCGCCCGTGCAGCTCTCCGCTGAGGCGAAGGTCATGCACCTATTAATTAATAACTCGAAAACCACGTGCTCGATGGGCTCGTCCTGCATGGCGAAGATGTACTTGGAAATCAAGGCCTTCAGCTTCCCGACTTCCGTATCTAAGGTTTCGTGGAGCAATTTTGCATTCTCGTGCCTTCCGCTCAGGCGGAGACGCACCATGCCGTGTTGGGGCAGATAAGCCAAGGAAAGGAACTCGGGCAAGGCGTCTTCCCAGCCCTTGATGAGGTCGGCCAAAAACGACTCGCCGATGCCCGTAGTCATGATGACACGCTTCTCGTAAGGCACCGCATGAAACCGTTCCTTGATGCGCGGCAGCAGCTCATCGGTGAAGATGCCCTTCATCTCGAACGGCACGCCCGGCATGAAGGCAAACACCACACCGTTCTTCTCCAACCACATGCAAGGCGCTGTGCCGTAAGTGTTTGGGATGTATTGGCAAGCCTTGGGCAGCATGGCTTGACTGCGGTTACGCTCGCTCATCTCGAAGCCGCGACGCTTGAACAAGGAGACCACGTTGTCGTAGGCGGGCTGGCAAAACTCCAGTTCGGTATCGAAAAACTTGCAGACCGTGGGTTTGGTGATGTCGTCAGCAGTAGGGCCGAGGCCGCCCGTGACCAAAACGAGGTCGGCATCCATGCAAGCATGGAAGGCATCGAGGATATCCTTTTCGGAATCACCGATGGTCAAGGCAGAATGCAGTTGGAAGCCCGCGCCCGAAAGCTGTTCGCCAAGCCAAGCCGCATTGGTGTTAATCACCTGACCGATAAGCAGTTCATCTCCGATGGAAATGTTTTTGATGATGATTTTGCTCATGTTGAAATAGTTTGCGCAGAAATAACGCCAATTCAGTTAATTTCGTATCTTTGCGGCTCTAAATAAAAAGACATGAACCAACCAATTCCCGCATCGCAACTCATCTTGAACAACGAGGGCGCTGTTTACCACCTGAATCTCCATCCTGACCAGTTGGCCGACGATGTCATTTTGGTCGGCGACCCCGGCCGCGTTGATATGGTGGCCGCTTATTTCGACAAAATCGAAGTGCAACGCCAAAACCGCGAACTCATCACCCGCACGGGCTATTTCCACGGCAAGCGCATCACCGTGCTCTCTACGGGCATGGGTACCGACAACATCGACATCGTGTTGAACGAGCTTGACACCTTGGCCAACATCGACCTGAAAACGAGAATGCCCAAAGAGCAGCACCACACCTTGAACCTCATCCGCATCGGCACCAGCGGCGCTTTGCAGCCCGAAATCGGGGTGGAAGACACCTACATCGCCACGCGCTACGCCATCGGCTTGGACGGTCTGCTCTATTTTTACGAGAAGAACACTGAAGTGAACGAAATCGCCATGCGCGATGCCTTCATCGAGCAGATGAACTACCCGTCGGACTTGCCCAAGCCCTATGTCGTGGAAGGCTCGCAGGAACTCTTCGACCGCTTGTCAGAAGGTTATATCCAAGGCGTCACCGCCACGGCACCAGGCTTCTACGGTCCGCAAGGCCGCACCTTGAGAATGCATTTGTCCTATCCTGAGCTTAACCGCAAGATGGAGTCGTTCAACTACCAAGGCTGGCGTGTGTGCAACTTCGAGATGGAGTCGTCGGCACTCTATGGCCTCGGCAAGATGATGGGCCACAACTGCATGACCGTATGCGCAGTCATCGCCAATCGCGTGATCGAAAAATTCGCCATCGACTACCATCCCTACATACAGAAATTGATTGTGAACACGCTGGAACGTTTGGCTGGAAGGTGATTTAGCACAAAAAAAGCCCCTTTTTGGACAAAAAGGTCGGCTTGAATGAAAAAAAATGTGTATCTTTGCCGACCAATTTTTAAACCAAATCATTACTTCATTATGCTGAAGAAAACACTTATCACATGCATCACGTTTGTGGCGATGGCCGCCACGACATCGGCCTTCGGGCAGACAGAGACGGGTGGCAACAATGGGTCAACTCGTTATTTATCAAGCACCTTGAAGCAAAACTGGTTCATTTCTGTAGACGGAACCATCGACTGGTGGAAAGGCTCCGACAAGAATCCGGCCGGAAATTACACCGCCGTGCAATGGGGCAAACCTTCTTTTGGTGCCAGCCTCAACTTTGGCAAGTGGATTACCCACAGCTTTGGTGTGCGTCTCGCCTACGACGTCAACGGAGGAAAAAGCTACATGGACGGACTTCACGCGAAGAGCCGCAAACTGAACTTCCTCTATTACGGAACCTTCAATTATGATGAGAATTTTGACACCAACGGCATTTATTCCTACACTCCGGGTGCGGGCGATTTCCCCACGGAAACCGGAGCCGACGAGAATGGCTACTACAACACCTCATTCTTGTACCACAACCTTCACGTGGACGCGATGCTCAGCCTCATAGACCTCTTCCAGGGCTATTACAATCCAAAACGTGTGTACACCCCTGTGATTTATGCCGGTATGGGTGCTTCCGTCGTCAGTGGAGGCATTCTTGTTACGCCCGACCTCATTAATAACAGCAAGAACAAAGGCAACCCCGACTTGGAAAAAGGCGTGAATTTCGAGCTTGCCTTTGATGCCGGTCTCATCAACAACTTCAGGCTGTGCAATTGGCTTGACCTTCACTTGGACTTGAAGTGGTCGGCACAACGTTGGAACATCGACTCATGGTTCTATGAACCTGGCAACCAACAAGGCGGATGGATTTATCCTGACGGCTCTGTAGCCCCCGGAAACGTGCCCAACGACGCTGGCCAGATGCCCACTTATTTCGGCCGCAACCGTTTGGACCAGAACTTCTCCGTTGGCTTGGGCTTGTGCTTCAACATCAACAGAATCTATGAACTGCCGACCAACTGCAACGAGGAAATGGAAGACTTCAAAAGAAGACTGGCTGAATGTGAGGAGCAATTAGCCAACAGCGTGCCCGCGACAGTGCCTGTGGAGATTCATGATACCGTGACGGTGACTAAATATGTGCAGACGGAAGACATCATCAGCTATCCGTTCTCCATCTTCTTCAACCTCGATTCCTATCAGCTCATGTCGAGGAGAGACTTGGTCAACCTGCGTGAAATCGCCGAGGTGGCCAAGGCCAACGGCTACAAGCTCCGCTTGAGAGGCTCCTGCGACAGCGCCACCGCTTCTGCGGCTTACAACCAAACGCTGTCGGAGAACCGCTGCCGCAAGATCATGATGGAACTCATGGATATGGGCATTCCGGAAAGCCAGATCATCCTCGTTCCGGTGGGCGGTGTCCAGGAACTCAATCCGGCGGAATACGACCGCCGCGTGCTGATCGAATTGGTCAAAGAGGCTCCGAAGGACTAAGCCTTAGCGACACAAAACAAATAAGCCTGACGCAACCGCGCCAGGCTTATTTTATGCGCTATCGCAAATGAGAATTAGTGCATGATACCCACCTCAAGGCCGATGAAGTTCGCCTTCAGGTTGACTCCCGTCGCTTCTCTCATCTCCCGCGTAAACATGTTGGAGAACGAGTGGTGGAAGCACAGTTGGGCGAAAACGCTGAAGTAGTTGGTGATTTGATAGGCACCGCCAACATCAAACTTCATGGCTATCTGGAACCTGCGGTATTCATCGGTGACGTTCACATAGTCGGAGTCTTTGTATTCGATACCGTTAAAGGTATACGTGTCTTTGGCTTTGTCGGAAAGGTTGAGTTCGATGCCAATGCCTGCATCGGCAAAGACACTCACGCCGTCCGCGACGTCGAAGGTCATTTTTAGCTTCAGAGGCACCTCAAAATAAGTGCCCGAAAACAAGCGGTCGACGGTGATGTTGGTAGGCTCAATGTAATTGGGCAGTTGACGCAGGTCGGTGAACTGGTAGTTCATGCTCAAGATGTTAAAGTTCACACCTGTTGAGAAGGCGAAGTTATTCGTGAAGTACGAATCGAAGAAGACGCCAGTGCTAAATCCTGTCTTAGCGTGGAGGTTTTTTCCGGCCTCTTCGGAAGGCGAGTTTGCCCAAGCCCAGTTGGGGCCAATCTTAAGGCCAACATTGAAAGTTCTTTCCTGTGCGTTTACATTCAGCGAGCAAATTGCTAACAAGCTGATAATCAATACAATCTTTTTCATGATAAATAAATTTTGCCGTACAAAAGTAATTTATTTTGCTGATATTTCCAAACAATTCAAAAAACCTTCTTACTTTTGTCGCCGAATTAACCCAAATCATTCACCAAAACACATCAAAAATGAAGAAAACATTTGTATTGCTTGCTGCTTTGATTTTGATGGGCAGCACGGCATTTGCAGGCGGCGGCTTCGACTTAGGTGTCAAAGCTGGTTATCAGGCGGCAAAACTATCCTACCAGAAAGCCGACATCAAGGATGGTTTTTCCAACCATTTTGTCGTCGGCCTGTTCGGTCGCGTCAACATCGGCAAATTCTATGTCCAGCCCGAAGTGCTGTATTTCAAAACCTCCAATGTATTTGATTTAGGTGTGTCGCCTATTGATATAGGCAACAACGATTTTATCATCCCCACGGGTGCCAACGTGAACCTGACGCTGAATCAAATGAACCTTCAAGTGCCAGTATTGCTGGGTCTTAATATTCTTGACCTTGGTGTGCTCTCCTTGCGAGCCCAAGTTGGACCTACCGCCAATTTTGTTCTCCAGTCAAAGACTTTGATTGATTATTCCTACACCATCAGCGGAGGAGGTACGCAACAGGCGGAAGCCAACACCGACAAAGGATTCGATACCAAGACCATTGCTTGGGGTTTGCAAGCCGGCCTCGGCTTGGATTTGCTGAAATTCATCACCCTCGACGTCAACTACAATTTTGGACTGAGCAAGGTTTTCAACGGCTTGAACGACACAGAATTGGGTCATTACTTTGATTTCACCAACATTGATAACACCAAGCAGAACATGTTTATGGTGACGGTGGGCATCAAAATTCTTTAATTGATTGATTCCCAGAAAACAAAAAGCGGTAGGCTCGTTTGAGCGTACCGCTTTTGCTTTACTCAGTCTTCCTTTTTCCAAGGTCGGACAATCTTTCCGGTGAGGAATTGTCGGTTGAGTCGCGCGATGTGCGACACGGAAATCCGCTTGGGGCAGACCGCTTGGCAGGCGTAGGTGTTGGTACAGTTGCCGAAGCCTAATTCGTCCATCTTGGCCACCATGGCTTGGGCGCGACGTTGGGCTTCCACTTTGCCTTGGGGCAACAATGCAAGCTGCGACACCTTGGCCGCCACAAAGAGCATAGCGCTGGCATTCTTGCAGGCCGCCACGCAAGCCCCGCAGCCGATGCACGAAGCCGCATCCATGGCCATGTCAGCATCCTCTTTGGGTACCAGGATGGCGTTGCCGTCGGGGACACCGCCTGTGTGGCATGAGACATAGCCGCCCGCCTGAATGATTTGGTCGAAGGCTGAACGGTCAACGGTCAAGTCTTTGATGACGGGAAAGGCTTTGGCACGGAACGGCTCCACCACGATGGTTTCGCCATCCTTGAATCGACGCATATAAAGCTGACACGTGGTTGTTCCTTCGCCTTTGCCGTGTGGGCGCCCGTTGATGAACAAGCTGCACGCGCCGCAAATGCCCTCGCGACAGTCATGGTCGAAGAAAACGGGGTCTTCACCTTTTAATACCAGATGCTCATTCAGCACGTCGAGCATTTCGAGGAACGACATGTCTGGTTCAATATCAGAAACCTGATAGTCAACGAAATGGCCTTTTGCCGTGCGGTTGGCCTGACGCCATATTTTTAGGGTAAAGTTCATAGCCTATTTGTAGTTTCTTTGTTTCAATTCAACAGACTCAAAATCAAGCGTTTCCTTGTACAAACAAGGCGTTTCGTTCTCGCCTTGCCATTCGTAGGCCGCCACGAAATTGAAATGTTCGTCATCGCGAAGAGCCTCACCGTCAGCGGTTTGGTGTTCGACGCGGAAATGTCCGCCGCAGGATTCCTCGCGTTGCAAGGCATCGCGGGCTATCAGTTCGCCTAACTCCATGAAATCGGAAACACGCAAGGCTTTTTCCAATTCCACGTTAACACCGAAAGCATTCGGAATCAGCACGTTCTGATGGAATTCCTTCCGCAAGTCGGCAATCAAGTCGATGGCTTTCAGCAGCCCTGATTTCTCGCGTGCCATGCCCACATATTCCCACATGACATGGCCCAAACGGCGATGGAACGAATCAACCGTTTCCTTGCCCTTGACGGAAAGCAAAGCTTCAATTTCGTCCCTCACCTTGCATTCAGCAGCCTCAAATTCAGCACTTTCAATGCTGATGCGTGGCTCGCGAATTTGGTCGGAGAGATAGTTTTGCAGGGTGTAAGGCAAGATGAAATAACCGTCGGCCAAGCCCTGCATCAAAGCAGATGCACCGAGACGGTTGGCGCCGTGGTCGCTGAAATTGGCCTCACCTGCCACAAACAGTCCAGGCACAGTGGATTGCAGCTCATAATCTACCCACAGGCCGCCCATGGTGTAGTGCACGGCGGGATAAATCATCATCGGGGTCTCGTAAGGATTCTCCGCCACGATGTTTTGGTACATTTCGAAAAGGTTACCATAACGCGCCTCCACGACCTTTGCACCAAGGCGGTTGATAGCCTCTGCAAAGTCGAGATAGACCGCCAACCCCGCACCGTTCACGCCAAAACCCGCATCGCAGCGTTCCTTGGCGGCACGCGAGGCCACATCACGGGGCACGAGGTTGCCAAAAGCGGGATAACGCCGTTCAAGGTAATAGTCGCGATCGGCTTCGGGAATGTCGATGGGTCGAAGTTCGCCTTTGCGGATACGTTCCACATCCTCTTTCCGCTTTGGCACCCAAATGCGGCCATCGTTGCGCAAGCTCTCGCTCATCAGCGTCAGCTTCGACTGGAAGTCGCCGTGCACGGGAATGCAAGTCGGGTGAATCTGCGTGAAGCAAGGATTGGCGAAGAACGCGCCTTTCTTGTAGCACCGCCACGCCGCAGAGCCATTAGAGGCCATCGCGTTGGTGCTCAAAAAGAACACGTTGCCATAGCCGCCCGTGGCCAACACTACGGCATGAGCTGCATGACGCTCGATGTCGCCCGTTTCCAAGTTGCGTGCGATGATGCCCCTTGCACGACCTTCAACCAACACCAAATCAAGCATTTCGCGACGCGTGAAAAGCTTCACCGTACCTTTATGAATCTCTTTGCTCAAGGCACCGTAGGCACCGAGGAGCAACTGCTGCCCCGTCTGGCCTTTAGCATAGAAGGTGCGCGACACCTGTGCGCCTCCGAAGCTGCGGTTGGCCAACATTCCGGCATAGTCGCGGGCAAAAGGCACGCCCTGCGCCACACATTGGTCGATGATATTGTTGCTGATTTCAGCGAGACGATACACATTCGCTTCTCGGGCACGGTAGTCGCCGCCTTTCACGGTGTCCTCAAACAAGCGGCGCACGCTGTCGCCGTCGTTTTGGTAGTTCTTGGCCGCGTTGATGCCGCCTTGCGCCGCTATGCTGTGTGCCCGCCTTGGGCTGTCTTGGATGCAGAACACCTTTACGTTGAAGCCCAGTTCGCCGAGCGTAGCCGCAGCCGAAGCCCCAGCCAAGCCCGTGCCCACCACAATGACATCGAGGCGGCGTTTGTTGGCTGGATTAATGAGACGTTGCGTATCCTTATAGTTGGTCCATTTTTCAGAAATTGGACCTGACGGAATCTTGGATTGTAGTTTCTCTTCCATATCACATTCGGGGATAAATCAGCCAATAATAAATGACTACACAGACAAATAACAAAATGATTACCGTGGCGACCATATACCCGATGACTTGCCAACGGTGTTTCCAACCTTCGCTATTCCAGCCCAACGACTGCAACATGCTCCACACGCCATGCGAGAGGTGGAACCACAGCACAACAAGCCAAATCAAATACATGACACTGAAGTAGTTGTGCGAGAAGATGAAGCGAATCTGCTCTATGCCGTTCACAGGCTCGTTGCCCATAAGTTCGGCAAACTGCATCCGATACCAGAAATCGTAAAGGTGCATGACGATGCCAAACAGGATGAACAACCCGAAAGCCAGCATGTTTTGCGATGACCATTCCACCCCTTTCGGGCGCTCTTGGCGCTTGTAACGCACTCGGCCTCGGGCCAGAAGATTCTCTGCCGTGAGGATGATGCCGCATAGCACATGGATGCCCATCAAAACGGCCAGTCCCATTGAACCGACTACGGCATACCAATTGGCACCCAAGAAGTTGCAGATGGCATCGTAACCTTCGGGCGAGAGGATAGAGACAAAATTCATCGCGCCGTGAAACAGCAGAAACAGCACAAAGCCCGCGCCCGAAACGGCCATGATAAGTTTGCCTGTGATAGAGGAAAACAGTGGTTTGTTTTTCATAATGACCTATTCTAATCCGCTGCAAAGGTAGGAAATTAGATTTGATTTTTTGCTTTGGAAAATAATATCTACCTTTGCGGAGTTGAATTAGCAAAGGAAAACCATGAATACACCCATTCCCAACCGCCTTTTCGTCAGAAACAGGGCCAATTTTGCGGCGCAACTGCCGCCCAAGTCGGTGGCCGTTTTCACCGCCAACGAAGCCATGCCACGCAATGGCGATGAGTTCTATCCCTTCCGACAACAGTCTGATTTCTTTTACCTTACGGGCATCAACGAGGAGAACGCCTACCTGCTCATCGCGCCTGACTATCCCATTGAGGAGCTGCGCGAAATCCTCTTCATCGAGCCTTACGACGAGGTGAAAGCCACTTGGCAAGGCGAGATGCTTGATAACGTACAGGCCACCGAACTTTCGGGTGTCAAAACCGTGAAAGGCAGCGACGCTTTCTGGATGACCTTGAACGACATCGTCTTTTCGGGCTACGGAGACACGATTTTCTTGAATAGTTATGAGTACCCGAAATATGAATGTGCGGTGGAAACCATCCAAAAGCGTTTCGTAAAGCAAGTCAAGGAATTGTATCCGATGCACAACTACGGTCGCACCGCCCCGATTCTCAACGCTTTGAGGATGATAAAGTCGGAGGACGAGATTGCCATCACGAAGCAAGCCTGCGACGTCACCGCAAAGGCCTTCCGACGCTGCTTGGAAACCGTGAAGCCTGGGATGTACGAATACGAGGTACAGGCTGAAATCGAGTATATTTTCAAGCAGAACAACGCATCGGGCCATGCCTACGCGCCCATCATCGCTGGCGGCAAGAACGCCTGTTGCCTGCATTACTCGAAAAACCAAAGCCTGCTTAACGATGGCGACCTTATCCTTTTCGATATCGGCTGCGAGCTGAAAAACTATTCCTCCGACCTTAGCCGCACCATCCCGATTAACGGCAAATTCACTGAAAGACAGCGTAATTGCTACAACGCCGTGCGCCGCGTGATGAAGGAAATCACCAAACTTTACAAGCCCGGTGGTACCATCAACGAAATCAACGAAACGACCTACAAGTTGATGGAGCAAGAGATGATAAAACTTGGACTTTTCACCACCGAAGATGTGAAAAACCAAAATCCCGACAAGCCGCTTTACAAGAAATACTTGATGCATGGCATGTCGCACCACATCGGCCTCGATGTTCACGACAGCATCGACAAATTCAAGCCTTTTGAACCTGGCATGATACTGACCTGCGAACCAGGGCTTTACATCCGCGAAGAAGGTATTGGCATCCGCATCGAGAACGACCTTTTGATTACTGAGGGCGAACCCATTAATTTGTTTGAGGGATTGCCTACGGAAATTGATGAAATCGAAGATGCTATGAAAAAATGATGCATAATCTTCACTATTTTAGTGAACGTTCGGAAACTATTTGTATTTTTGCAGTCGTAAAACTATGGAAATCAAATTCGACAAGGAGTATCTGGAGGAACTGTATGAGCAGGGTCGGACGAAAAACAAGAAATACCGATTCCAGCCGCAGGTCATCAAGAAGTATCAGAAAAGAATCGATACGCTTGCTGGTGTGACAAGGATTGAAGAATTGTTTACGCTTAACTCGCTGAATTTTGAGGCGTTAGAAAGCACAGACGACTATTCAATTCGCATAGATTATCACTACAGACTTGAGTTTCGAGTCAGCAACTCCGAATCGGAGCCGATTGTTACCATTTGCTTAATCACGGACATCACCAACCACTATCAATAGGAGGCTAAAACAATGAACACCAAACGAATACCGACTCATCCCGGGGATGTAATCAAAGAGGAATTGGAATACAGAGGCATCTCACAAAAAAGGTTCTCTGAACTGACGGGGGTTTCTTACACCATGCTCAATGAAATATTGAACGGAAAACGACCTGTCACGAGCGATTTTGCCCTTATCGTGGAAGCGGCTTTGGGTGTCAGTCCGCAATTGCTTATCAACATGCAGGCTCGATACAACATGGCCGTGGCCATGAACCAAACCACATTTTTAACCCGCCTCGACCATATCAGAAGGGCTTGCGCAGCGGTATTTTAATCGCAGGCAAGTTCCGCAGTCCAATCTCAACAAATCGAAGATTGGCTATCGCCGAATTAAAATTTCAACGAAGTTAATCAACAATAAATCAACAAAATATGTTCAAAAAAGACGTTTACAGTGGCCGTCGCGCCACATTAAAAAAAATGATTTCGAAGGGCATCGCCTTCTTCCCGGCCAACAACGAAGCGCCCTTCAACTACCCTGACAACACCTACATCTACCGTCAGGACAGCAACTTCTCCTATTTCTTCGGCCTCAACCACCCCGACTTGGTCGGTGTCATCGACTTTGAGAGCGGCGAGGAAATCCTCTTCGGCGTGGACGTGACCATCGACGACGTGATCTGGTGCGGTCCGTTGCCCTCGCTGAAGGAACAAGGCGACAGCATCGGCATCACCGACTGCCGCGACTTCAACAAGTTTGGCGAATACATCCAACAAGCCCTCGCCAAAGGCCGCCAAATCCACATCCTGCCGACCTATCGTGCCGACACGAAAATCCAGTGCTCGGAGTGGTTTGGATGCCATATCAACAAGGTGCAGGAATACGTCAGCCTCGAACTTATAAAGGCCGTCATTGCCATGCGCGAAGTGAAGAGCGAACTCGAAATCGCGGAGATGGAACGTGCTGCCAACACGGCTTATTACATGCACACCACCGCCATGAAAATGTGCAAGCCCGGCATGATTGAACAGGAAATTGCCGGCGTGGTGGAAGGCCTCTCGCTGTCGGGCGGCGGCCCTGTGTCGTTCCCCGTCATTCTTAGCGTGGACGGTCAGACCTTGCACAACCACGGCCACCACAACGTGCTGAAAGAAGGCCGCATGATGGTTTGCGATGCCGGTGCCGAGACGGAAAACTACTACGCCTCCGACTTCACCCGCACCACACCCGTAGGCGGTGTGTTCAACCAACGCCAACGCGAGATTTACGAAATCGTGCTGGCCGCCAATCAAGCCGTGGCCGCCAACACACGCCCCCACATGCCTTACATGGTGATGCATACCTTGGCCTGCCGCACCCTGATTGAAGGCTTGAAAGGTGTCGGCCTGATGAAAGGCGACACCGAAGAGGCCCTGATGAATGGTGCACACTGGCTCTTCATGCCTCACGGCCTCGGTCACATGCTCGGTATGGATGTGCACGACATGGAAGGTCTCGGTGAGACCTATGTCGGCTACGACGACATCACGCCGCGTTCCAAAAAATTGGGCTTCAGCGGTTTGCGCTGCGGCAAGACCCTAAAACCGGGCTTTGTGGTCACCGACGAGCCGGGTATCTACTTCATCCCGACCCTTATCGACATGTGGAAGGCTGAAGGCAAGTTCAAAGAGTTCATCAATTACGACAAATTGGAGAGTTACAAGGACTTTGGCGGCATCCGTATCGAGGACGACCTGCTCATCACTGAAGACGGCTGCCGTGTCCTTGGCAGACCGATTCCCAAGACCGTCGAGGAAGTTGAATCCATGTGCGCCCAAGGACGCGAGTGGATTAAGATGACGGCGATGTATTGATTATTTGCGTTCTTTTGCCACAAAAATTTCCAAAGCAATGAAAAAATCACTTTCAATCTTTACCTTATTGCTCTTGATGGCCGCCACTGTACAGGCTCAGGAGAAGAAACCCGACTGGATGAGATGGCACTATCTCTCCGAAGAAGAAATGAACGACAAGTCGCGGGGCATGAACTTTGTCGAGACCGACCCGCCCACGGGCGAGCCTCGTTTCGTGGCCGAGTTTGAACCCATGCAAGGTGTGATGATCCGTTACCCCTTGGGCATCCCCGAGAGCCTTGTGGCCCAATTGTCCAATAACTGCCACGTGTACTGCATCGTCAGCAGCTCTTATCAAAACGCTGCCCAAAATGACTTCCAAAATGCGGGCGTCAACATGAGTAACCTCACTTTCGTGAATGCTCCGTCAGACTCTTACTGGGTGCGCGACTATGGCCCGTGGTACATCTTTGAGGACCGACATCCCGCCATTGTCGACAACATTTACAACCGCCCGCGCCCCAACGACGACAACATGTCGGGCGTGTTCGCCAACTTCTGGAACATCCCTATGTATGGCATGAGGCTCGAACACACTGGCGGCAACATGATGGAAGACGGCCGCGGCCACGGCGTAAGCGACGACCTTGTCTTCCAGGAAAACCTGGAAGACTACGGCATTGATGAAGCCACAGTCCGCCAAAAGATGAACGACTATCTCGGCATCAATCCCTACCATGTCACCATTGACCCGCAAGGCGACTACATCGCCCACGTGGACTGCTGGGGCAAGTACCTCGCGCCCGACAAAATTCTGATTGCCCAGTTGCCGCAAAGCAACCCGCGTTATCAGTATTACGAACAGGTTGCCGAGTATTTCGAGACCACCAACTGCTGCTGGGGTTATCCTTATCGCGTGTATCGCGTTCAAGAACCAGGCGGCTACACCTTGGCTCCTTACACCAACAGCTTGATTCTCAACAAGACTGTCTATGTGCCGCTCGGTTCGAACAATACCTACAACAACGATGCCTTGGCCGTTTATCAAGAGGCCATGCCGGGCTATGAAATTATTGGCGTGGTCAATAACACTTGGAACGGTTGGGAGAACACCGACGCTTTACACTGCCGCACCCGTGGCGTGATGGACTTCGACATGCTCTTCGTCGACCACCGTGATGTGTTGCACGGCGAGCAGGCTTGGCAAGACTCCATTCCGGTGGTTTCCAAGTTTATCGCTTACAGTGGCGAGAACCTCAAACAAGACTCACTCCTTGTTTATTACAGCATCGACGGTGGCACCTATCAAGTGGCTCACATGACCGCTACGGGCAACCCCGATGAGTATGTCGGCTACATCAAAGGCTACCAAGGTGAGTCGGAAATCGACTATTACGTGTTTGGTGCCGACGAATCGGGGCACCGCTACACGCAGCCCGTCTTCGCCGACCTCGACCCTCATCATTTCACTATGGAAGCGCATGAGCCTTCGGGAGAGTTGATAATTACGCCTGAAACCTTGCGAATTGATGAAGCCAATCAAGAGGTTTCGTTTTATATTATCAATGAAACAGAGGAAGATGTTGTGATTGAGAGATTTGACGCAGATTATGAATTCGGTAATAATAAATACTTGGAGATTAATTATGATGTTCTTCTTCCTTACACCTTAACTCCAGGAAGCACCCTTGAAGTAACCGTTGGTCTTGGAACAGTTCCAATTCTCCCCAAGGGTTATGTCGAAGCGAAGATTAGCATCACTACATCTTTAGGTGTAAGAACTGTAATAGTTGAAGTATTGGACACAGCGATAGACTGTGGGCTATATACTGCTGAGACAACATATCTTATGGATGAATCATCGCCATCAGTGGTTGCGGGTGTTACCAACGGCAATACAGGCACGAATACACCCATTGAAATCACCTCAATTACAGAAGACGAAAATCCAACAGGTGTTCCTTATTTGATTATTGAACCGTCATATGAGTTGCCCTATTCTTTGTCTGCTGGTGAACACTTTTTAATTAATTTGAGTGTCAACACCAACAATGCCAAGGATGAATTTGTGGAAACCAAAGTAAGGGTGCATTCCAGTCAAAACATGGTAACGTTCAGTATTCTTATCGATGGTAATCTGGTAAGTGTTACCGAACATTCCGCCGAGACCAAACTCTACCCCAACCCGACCACAGGCCAATTCACCGTGGAAGGCGCGAATGTGGCCAAGGTGGAGGTGTTTAACCTCGTCGGACAAAAGGTGTACGAAGCTGAAGGTCAGTCCGTCAGCATCGATGCCACCGATTGGAACAAGGGTATCTATTTGGTCAACATTGTGGAACGGAATGGTGCGGTAAACACCAAGAAATTGGTGGTGAAGTAAATCAAGATTGTAGAGACGCGATGTGTCGCGCCTTTACACCATGAACGAAAAATCCCGAAACGTCACATTTGGTTTCGGGATTTTTGTCGTCACAGATAAGCGTTCAAATCCTAAGAGGACGGCCTCTTAAACAAACGCTTAAAGAAAGGCGCATGTGTCGGTGATGCAAAGCCTTCATCGTCAGTCACCGAGGCGAGTGCGATGCAAATGTTGTCGAATCCGCCAGCATCCAAAGCCATGTTGAGCAAGGCTTCGCAGCAGGCATTGGTGTTGTCGTGGTAGGTTTTTATCATCTTCTCGATGGCTTGATTCTCGCAATAGCCACACAAGCCGTCGCTGCACAGCAAAAACAGGTCATAGGGGTGGATGTCAAAAGACTTGATGTCGGGATGGCTCGTATCGAAGTCGCCAAGCCCCCGTGTAATGATGTTGTTGTCGGGATGCGAGAAGGCTTCTTGTTCGGTGAGGTCTCCTTTATCAACAAGCTCTTGGACATAGGAATGGTCTTTTGTCAGTGTTTGCAAGCCCATGTTGGGGTTGTACACATAGCAACGGCTATCGCCACACCAAGCGACAAAAGCCTTGCCGTTTACAATCCAACAGACAACGATAGTAGTGCCCATGCCCAGAGTTTCCGGATGGTCGGAGATGTGCTTGTTGATGGCATCGTTGGCATATTCAAAAGCAGCTACAAGGAACTTTTTAATAAGGTCTTCTGATACAACGGCTGCAGCAACCGAAGCGGGGGAGAAAAAGGTTTTTAGTGACTCCATAGCCATGCTTGCCGCCACTTCGCCTGCATTGGCACCACCCATACCATCGGCAATGGCGAGCAAACAACCATATGGACCAAGTTCGACCGTGGCCTCTGATTTTCCCCAATCGGGAAAAGCCAAGTTGGGGCAAAGGATGAACGCATCCTCGTTTTGGTCGCGTTCTTTGCCTGCATCAGTTTTGGCGCAAATGTTGATGTTCATGTTTCAATCAAGTTTGTTGGTGATAGAGGCATAGGGTTGATTACTGAGGGCTACAGACTAAGCGTACCGACAGCCCATTGTGGCGATTATAATCTGCATCGTTGAGTAGCATATTGATGTTGTTTATGCGAATCATGTATGAGTTGCTGTTGTCCTTGTGTGTGGAAGACCAGTAGAGGCCGTTGGCACCTGCGTCATACACCGAGTTCCCCGAGTTCGCATCGCCGCGTCTGCCAGCAGCGGGTAGGAACACGGCTCCATTGGTTTCCATCTGGCTCCATTGGGTACTGCTGTAATTATTGCCGCTTTGGTTCCACTGAATGTTGGGATTGTTGATGTTCGTGGGTTGCGGCACGCCCGAAGGATGTGTATAGGTGTCGGGGAAAAGGATGACACCATTGGTGTTGGCCACTTTTGCTTTGGCATAGCGTGCGTTAGGCGTTCCATTTATGGTGGAAGCCTGACGATTATTGAAGACATGATTCCATTCGGCATTGGTGAGCGTGCGCCATTGGTTTTCAGGGGTGGTTCCGTTCCCATACGAGATGTTGTTGTAGCCCCAGTCGGCCTTTCCGGAATAGTCATACAGGTCTGTGGTTAGCAAGCTGTAGGGATTATATTGGTTATTGTTGGGCTCTATACGCCATGGCTGCCAGCAGGTTGCCCTGGGATTATAGTCGTCTATGCCGCTCGTGCCCCAGCCGAACAAATCGCGGTCAACTGTTATTCCATCGCCGCCTTGGCCATTGTCGCCGAGATAATCCCATTGATGGTCAGCAAATTTCCAATAAGCTCCCATGTTGTTCTGATTAACATTACCATTGCCTGCACTGCCGATATATTGCAGATTGCCTTTCGAGAAATATACCTGCTGACCATTACCATTGACGGTGAACTTGCCATCAATGGCACCATTGGGACATTGCTGGAAGTGAGCCACCAAGGTGCGGTTACTTGTTACTGTGAATTGGTAGTTAGCTTCGGTGGAAACCTGGTTGCCGTTTTCCGTCCATCTGAGGAAAATGCTGCCAGAATTGGGATAAGCTGTAACTGTACACGATTGCCCCTCTTGGTATGTACCACCACCGCTCACCGAACCGCCTGTTGTGGGACTGGCTGATACATTGATAGTGTAAATCCTTACGAATTGCGCCACCAAGGTTCTGTTGCTGTTCACTTGAAAAGTATAGTTGGCATTGGTGGAAACTACTGTGCCATTTTCCGTCCATCTGTCGAAGACAAAACCGCTATTAGCCGTGGCATGAATAGTGCAGCTAGTTCCCTGTGGGAAGGTGCCGCTTGTGCCTCCGTCGTTCACCCACACCGTGCCACCATCGCTCGGATTGGCTGAAACAACGATAGTGTATGTGTTTGGTTGGAAATGCGCCGTTAGGGTTTGGTTTCCTGTTACCGTGAAGGTGTAGTCGGGATCGTTGGATTGAGGGCTGCCATTTATAGTCCATTGCAAGAATGTATAGCCCGCTGCAGGTGTGGCATGGACGGTGCAATAGCTTCCTTGGGAGTATGTGCCGCTTGTGCCACCGTTTCCCACCCATACCGTTCCTCCATTAGTTGGGTTGGCCAAAACGTTGATGGTATAAGTGTTGGCTTGGAACTGAGCGACAAGAAAGCGGTTGCTTGTCACTTGGAACGTGTAATTTGCACTGGTTGAAACTTCTTGGCCATTCTCTGTCCACCTGACGAAAGTATAACCACTATTGGCGTTGGCGTGAACCGTGCAGTTTTGGTTATACTGGTAAGTGCCGCTTGAGCCACCGTTTCCCACCCATGCCGTTCCGCCATTGCTTGCCGAAACGTTGATGGTATAAGTGTTGGCTTCGAATTGAGCGACAAGAGAGCGGTTGCTTGTCACTTGGAACGTGTAATTTGCATTGGTCGAAACTGGGTTGCCGTTTTCTGTCCATCTTACAAAGTGATAACCGTTATTGGCGGTAGCGTGAACCGTGCAGTTTTGGTTATACTGGTAAGTACCGCTGTTGCCACCGTTTCCCACCCAAGCCGTTCCACCGTTGCTTGCTGAAACATTGATGGTATAATTGTTAGCTTGGAACTGAGCGACAAGAGTGCGATCGCCCGTCACCGTGAAGGTATAACTAGTATTAGTTGAAACTTCATTGCCATTCTCCGTCCACCGCAAGAAGGTGTAGCCTGGTTTAGCCGTAGCTGTCACCGTGCAGGATTCTCCCTGTTGGTAGGTACCACTGCCTGTCACCGTGCCGCCTTCGATCGGGTTAGGCGAAACGTTGATAGTGTAGGTATTGGGAGCCTGCACTTCAAAGTTGGCAACCAAGGTTTGAGGGCCTGTTACCGTGAAGGTATAGTTGGGATCATTTGAGACCACACTGTCATTTTCTGTCCAATTAGAGAAGCTGTAGCCGCTTGCTGCCGTAGCAATGACAGTGCAGCTTTGGCCATGATAATAAGTGCCGCCGCCGCTTACGGTGCCTCCATTACTTGGATTGGCCGATACTTCTATGGTATAGCTCTTTTTTGTAAAGTTGGCTACCAAAGTGCGGTCGTTATTCACGATAAAGGTCAAGCTGGAATTAGTTGATATTTCCATATCATTCTCTGTCCAGTTGGTGAAAATGTAACCCTCATTGGCTGTTGCAGTTACGTTGCATTGCTGGCCTGGTTGGTAGGTGCCGCCGCCTGTCACAGTGCCACCTTCCTCTGGGTTGGCCGAAACATTAATGGTGTATTCGACCGGTGCTTCAGCCTCAAAGTTGGCCACCAAAGTTCGATTACCCTCCACGGTGAACGTGTATTCTGCCAAATCGTAGACCTGGTTGCCGTTTTCCGTCCAGTTTTTGAAATTAAAGCCTGGTTTGGAAGTGGCTTTCACCTTGCAGCTTTGACCTTGTTGGTAGGTGCCGCCGCCTTCCACCGTACCGCCTTCACTCGGATTGGCCGAAACTTGAATAAAGAATTCGTCAGGTTGCAACATTGAAAAATGTGCCACCAAATGGCGGTTGCTGGATACCGTGAAAGTGTAATTGGGTTCTGTGGAAACCACATCGTCATCGTCCGTCCAATGGTCAAAAGCAAAACCGGCAGTGGGTGTGGCCTGTACGGTACAGGATTGTCCGTGGTTAAAGGTTCCACCACCGCTCACTGTTCCGCCGTTAGTTGGGTTGGCCGAAACAAGTATGGTATAACTCTTTATCTTGAAATGCGCCACATAGTTCGCTGTTTCTGTCACGGTAAAGGAATACTCGGCATTAGTGGAAACGGTATTGCCGTTTTTTGTCCATTTCTCAAAATCGTAACCTGAATTAGGTGTGGCGGTCAAGGTACATGTCGCGCCATAAATGTAACCGCCAGCACCTGTTGTGGTACCGCTTCCATCAGGGGTAACGGAAGTTGAAATGATAATATTTGAGACAGATGTGAAGTTGGCTACCAAACTGCGGCTTGCCGTCACAGGGAAGGTGTACGATGTCGTGGAAGAGACTTGGCTGCCATTTTCCGTCCAGTTGACAAAAGAATACCCCGCGTTGGCCTCGGCTGTCAC
The DNA here is from genome assembly GCA_905233685.1 of uncultured Bacteroidales bacterium. Lineage (GTDB taxonomy): Bacteria > Bacteroidota > Bacteroidia > Bacteroidales > F082 > Limimorpha. Next base: position 22,935 of record CAJOEZ010000005.1, read on the forward strand.
AGTACATTGTGTGCCTACCTCATAAGAACCTCCACCGCTTACGGTACCTCCTTCCTCGGGATTGCAACTCAACTCAATTTCAACAGGCATTCCTGCTGAAGCATTGGTTTCAAAAACCAAGGGCTCCTCACTATATCCAATCTTGCCCGCCGCGTTCTTTGCGTACGCACGCACATAGTATTTTTCGCCTAAGGCTAAATGCTCCATACGGACAGAGTACTCGTCAAATATGCCCACATTACCTTCATACCGTTTGGTACTATCGTCGTACGGAATCGGGTCACCGTAAGTATTCCAACAGATGCCACGTTCCGTTACTTCTGAGCCACCATCGGCCACTACTTGACACTTAATGCGGTAAGTGGTGCTATCCATCTCTAACCATTCCAAGGTTTTCACCATTGGTTCTTCAGTTGGGGCATCAAGCGTAGTAAAGTTCTCCGTTTCAGTGAGCAATGTTTCGTTGCCACCTAAATCAACGGTGTAACGGTAATAATACTTGGTGCTGGGTTTCAGTCCTTCTACTTTGACGGAGAAGTCTGTCCCTTCAAGCAGCATATCGTAAGTCAAGGCATCGGTGAGGCTTTCCTTTTCCCCAATGTTGATGGCCATGCCTCTCACCTCTCCAATATAGGAATAGGATCCTGTGATGGTTACGCTTTCCACCTCAGGAAGAACCCTCTCCCTTTCTATTTTGAAGGTGTCAAAGTCAACATCTTTGTTCTTGCAAGTGCTGAATCCTACCAACATCAAAAAGAGGGCAGGTATCATGAGTTTGTTGGTAAAGTTTTTCATAATTTGTTGATTTTATAGTGATTACGTGGTTTATTTGCCAAAAGTAAACAAATACGCAAAAGAAGCCATAAGCGAGCTGACTTTACTGTCGAAATTTCCGGCCAGACTACTGGTGCCGAGATTGTATCTGATGCCGAACATGAGACCCGCTGGAATCTTATAACTGACTCCGGCACTAATCATGATATCGTTACTTCCGACAAACTGGCCAGTGTTGAGACTAAAACCATTAAACTGTAATGATTCAGGCGAACATTTTAAGACGCTCACGAAAGTGGCTCCCGCTTCTATGGCCAATGCCGTAATGGGATAAACCTGAAACAGCACGGGAATTTCTATGCAGTGCATCCCTAAGGAACCGTTTTCTGTGCCGATTGACCTGTAGCCATAAAGCACTTCGGCTTGCAAGCCAGTCCAGCCCGTTCCGCCGGGGCTAATATCTTTCTCGCGTCGTCCAAAATGGATGTTGCCGACGGCACCCGCTTGCAAGGCCAGACCATTCTTGAAATCGATGGTATAGCCCGCTGGATAGGCTGTTGTGATGACAGTAGGGTCGGTGGCCATGGCCATGCCACCACCAACCTTGACTCCTGCTGCAATTCTGAATGGTTTGTCGCGATTGTTAGAGTCATCAAGATTGAAAGGATCTTGTGAAAACAAAGCATTGCAAGTTAATAATGCAAATGCCAGAAAAAACAGTTTTTTGCTCATATGGGTTTAGTTTTGATTGTTTAGTCAATGTCAATATCATCTTTAGGCCTTAGTGTAATCCATTGGCTCTTTTTGTCAAGGGTTTCAATCTCGCCGTTTTCCTTTTTCACAATTGCTTTTACGGTTATTCTCACTTTTTGCTTTTCGCGCACTTCGAATTGGATGGAGAATGTCTTTTGTCCCTTGGCATTGATTGTTTTACTGGATTCTGTTTCGGTAATAAGATGGTTTTGAGGTAGAAGAGAAGGTGTCTCGAATTCTACAGTTACTTCGACGGGGGTATCTGAGTTGTTTTTCACGGTTGAATAAACGGTCATTTTGTTATTTAAATCGGCCTTCTTTTGTTTTCCTATATAAGGACTGATGAGTTCGAAGAGGGGAGTGGATGATGTTGCCACGTCTTGTGCGGCAACACCAACAATCCTTGTTTCTCTCCATAAAAGCAGGCCGTCGGTGCTTATCTCAGTTCTCAGTGTACACGTCTTGTCCGTTTTCGTTATTTTGGGAATAAACGTATAGGTATATTCGCTTACGTCTGTCTTGTCGACGCGCGGCAACTTTTTTACGTCTATCGGGCGCATCTCTCCTTCGCCGTTATCGAAGCTGAATTCGAGTTGCTCGGTTTCGAAACCTTTTGGAATACGGAGGACGTAGTTACATTCGGAGGCTTCGTTTTCCTTGAAATTTATGGTTGTGTCATCGAAGGTGGAAGAAAACGACCCGTCTATTATTGTGATTATACCGTACTTGTTGCCAAAAGAAACGATGGCGTAGCCGTTGGCAAACCTGTCAGCATTGGTGAACTGAGGCATCAAGAGTTCGTTATCCCCAATTTTGTATCCCCACAAACCTCCAGAATAGAAAAGGAAAATCTCTTCGCTGAATTCTGGCATTTCGTTGTGGGGTGGATTACATTCTTCAACGCCGTCTTTATAAGCATAATCGTAATTGATGCGGACATGGCTTTCGATGTTGCTACCCTCTAAACTAAGCACTTTCCCTTTGGTATCATTGATGTCAATGACCGCTATTTCATTTTTGCTGGATACCACTAAAGCTTGGCCGTTTTCGTTGAAATTGGAGGCGAGTTTTAGTACACCGTCGTTGAAGTAAACCGTCAAGGAATTCTCGTTTTTGTCAATGTATTTAGGCGTTTCCTTTTTTTCAGGAACCACCGATGCCCATCCTTTGATGAAAGGTCGGGCTTTTTGGTAATGGCATTTTATGCTAAGATTCCCTTCAGTGTTAAAATAACCCAGTTTTCCCTTGTCATTAGCGGCAACAAGCATTCCTTCCGAGAAATAGGAATAGAAAGTGGTATGGAAAACTCCTTTTTCTTTCAAGGTCACAAAACGGTGGTCGCTTTCCGACAAAAAGCCTTTTATCCTCATGTTCAGATTACGGTCTTTTTCGTCAGGGAAATCAAGAACAAGGGCATATCCACCACGAAAATCCGTGATGGAATCGGCCTCGAACCCCGAAGGCAAGAGTTTCTTTCCTGTCAGGTCAATAAGCTGGTATTTGCCGTTTTTTCTGCATTTGAATATGTCTTTGCTGTAATAACGGATAACGTCGTATTCAGGTTTGGTCAGCCATTTCACGGTTGTCGCGTGAAGAGGGAAGGCCATTAAATCCATTAAGATTAAAATGAAAAGAGATTTTGCTTTCATGACAATTGTTTATTTTGGTTTTTCCGCATTAATACTCTCAAGCTGCGATTTCCATTGGGATATTGCTTTCATATATTTTTCGGAATCAGGATAGGGCTTACTATCAAAAAGATTTTCAGCCATGTTAAAGCACCACTTGGCATATTCAACGTTTTCTGGACTACCTCGTCTTTCCCCAGAATAAAAATCAAAACCTAATTGGAAAAGCAAGACAGGATCATTTTCATCTAAATGGAAGGCTTGTAACAACAAGGCATGGGCTTCTTTGTTGTCAGGATTGGGATGTGTTCCGCATGTTTGCTGCATTTTCTTCCATTTTTCCTCATAAAAACGTTCGTCACGGGGATCAGAACTGTCAAAATACAGCCGACTTTTGAGGAAAGTAGCTTGATAATCGCCTAAACTAACCAAGGAATCAAGCAAATGCAGACCTTTTTGGCATGTGTTCCTGTCTTGGAGCATCGATTCTACCTTGGCATAATCGTATATGACCACAGGCGTAGGTGGAGTAATAGGCGGTTTTGGAGGTTTAGGGATAAAGAAATAGACCGCGCCGCCCAATAGCAGCAACCCCGCCAAGGCAAAAACCAGTGGTTTTTTTGACTTCAGCGGAAAGCGTTTAATCCGTGCCGCTTCCATGATTTGCCGTGCCGATGGCCTCTTTTTCGGGTCTTTTTGCAAGCAGGCGCGAATGAGGTTCCTGATGCTGGAAGGCAATCCGGAAAGCGAAATCATGGCAACCTTGTTGTCTCTCTGGTTTAGCCCGCCGTCTTCGCCGAAAGGCACTTGCCCCGTAAGGATTTCGCAAAGTGTGGCGCCAAAGGCCCAGACATCGCTTTCGGGTATGGGTTTAGGGTCGTTGTCGAAGCGTTCCGGAGCCATGTAGGCCAACGTGCCACTATTCAACTCGTCATAGTAGCTGCCGTGGTTGCCGCTGGTTTTGGAACTGATGCCGAAGTCGGTGATAGTGAAGTTGCCGTTGTTGTCGATGAGGATGTTGGCTGGCTTGATGTCTTGGTGGATGATTTGGGGTTGGTTGGAATGTAGTCTGTCAAGGCCCGAAGCCACGTCAGAGATGAATTTCCAAATGTCATCAAGGCTTTGCATATGTCCGATGAATTGTTCCGAAGAGCCGGCTTCACAATACGGGAGGACAAGATAGGGCATTTCCTCGTAAATGGAGAAGGCTTCGGGAGGCAACAGATTAGTGTGTCGGCATTCGTGTGCAATCATGTATTCGTCACGGAAGCGTTGCTCACCCTCAATGTCGAGCGCGTTCTTGGGTCTATAAATCTTGATGGCCACCAGCATTCCTGACGATTCATCGGTTTCATCTGCGCTCTTGTCGATAGTGTTCATGTCGAGCGCAAGCCACACATCGGCGGTGGCGCCGTCGGTACTTAGCGTGCGCAGTAGTCGATAATGGCCGTCAAACAATTGGTCGCTTCTCAATAAAGTATCTAAGTCAAGCATTTTGTTGATTCATTATTTAAGTCTGAGTTTCTCCCCTTCTTTCAGTTCGGAAAAGAGATCTTTATGGTTCATTTTGGCAAGGCTTTCGGTTCTGATGCCGAACCGTTGTGCAATGTCGAAAAGGTTTTCGCCAGCTTGCACACGATAGTAATCCTGCGCACCGTGGTATTTTTTCTTCTTTTTCTGCAAATAAACGATGTCGCCTTCGTGAAGAACGGATTCGTCTTTGATTTCATTGAATTCCAATAGTCTATGTTTTGGAATGTCATATTTTAGGGCTATGGACGAAAGTGTTTCGCCAGGATAGAGAATCGTGCATCGCACATCATTGATGTCCACCACAAATTTCTGACAGATACTTATCAGTTCTTCTTCCTCTTCGCTGGTTTCTGAGTCGTCAAGGACTTCGCCATCTTTAACAAGTTCCTCCACCGTGACGGTTTTCGTGATGACCTTTTTCTTTCCTGGTTTAAGCTTCACGCCGCCGTTGATGGTGTATAGCTGATAGGCATCGATGTAGCCGATGAGGGCCTTGGCGTAGTTTTGGGCGGTGGCATAGCCCGCTTTCTGCAAACCATTGGCCCAGCTGCGGTAGTCAAAGACGCTGAAGTTGAACAGCGACTGGTAGCGGCTGTTGTCCTTGATGAGTCGCGAATGGTCCTCGAAAGACTCTTTGGCCGAGGCATAAACCCGGAATTTGCTTTTGACTGGCTCATCGTCCCAAGCCTGATAGATTTCACCGCTCCAGTTGCCCAAAGCCTTGATGCCGAAGTGGTTGTTGGCGTTGGTGGCCAGCTCGCTTTGCCCGGCTGTCGATTCAATGATGCCTTGCGCTAGGGTGACGGGTGCCGGAATGCCGTACAGCCTTTCCTGTTCCAAAGCCAAAGACTTGTATTGGTCGATGTAGGTTTGGATTTGGGTGGGGGATTGAGCAAAAACCCAAAAAGAGGAATAGAACAAAAAGAAAACTAATAGATTTGCTGTTTTCATAAATGGCTTGTTTTTATTGTTGTAAATTCCAGCAGTTTTTTAGGTTTAATGGAATAATTAGAATATAATTCTTTGCCCGTCTTACATACGCTTTCTGAAATAGCCTTTTGTGAGGTAGGGAATCTTTTGATTATTTTGTAGAACTCGGTAATGATGAATTCAGCAAATGGGTTGTTAAGATTTGGTATAATTTCTTCAATTTGCTTACGAATGGCCATGTAAGCTTCTGTCGAATGATATCCAACAGCCTCTAACCTACGTCCAACTTTGTTTATGAATTTCATCAAATCATTGGGAGAAATCCTTTTCAGTATGTTCATGATGAATTTCTCTATTCCTTTTCCTGCAATTTTAAATCCTGGAATTGGAAAACAAGATACAACAGCCACAAAACACCCAAGCCAATTCCCAAGAATGAAGCAAAAACAAGCATCAACGAGGTTGAACGCAATTCCAAAACCAGGCGCGCATCCTCCTACGAATAATACTCCCTCGATGGATGTATAGAGAGCCTGCACTTGTATCAAGTCGCATGAAAACAAATTGAAAACAAAGTCTTTATATATATACTTTGATGTTGCCTTTGTGCTGACAAACTCCTTGAAAATATGTTTTTCGTTGATTTTTAATGTTTTAAGTACCTGCTCAAAGCACCTTTCGGGGACATCGCTAATCATGTTCGCAAGAAAACTAGGTGGTATGGTTGCCATGACTTTTACTCCTCCAAATTTCTAAGTTCCACAATAATCGGCATGGCGATACACGACTTGTTCTCTATCTTTTGTCGCATCTGCTTGTCGAAAGCAAGCTTGACAGCCTTTTCGTAATTTTTCTTATCCTTGAACTCAATGTCGATGTATAGGCCGCGTTGCAGTTGGGTCACGCCGCCTGTCCCTTCTATGCTCATCTTGATGAAGATGCGCTTGAACTCTTCTTTGCCGAACCGCGCCATGATTTCCTTACGCAGAAAGGCATCGATGTCCATTTTGGAATAAAGGCGGTCGTTAGTAAGGGCGTAGTAGCGCAATTGCTCATAACGCTCGTCGGCGGTGGCCTTGTCGGCACCACAGGAGGCAGCGACAATTACGGGTATCTTTTGTTCTAACGCTGGCAATTTCTTGTTTTCCATCATTTCGCCAGCCTTCGGAGTGTTTCCCGACTCGCCCTGTGTGGTAATATAGCTTACCTTGATGGTTGATGAAGCGTGGCTGTGCTTCATATTTTTCATCACGTAGGTGCCGCTGTCGAACTTGAATTTTGCACTTTGGTTGCCCACGCTTTTGCCCAATTTGTTGATGGTTTCGCGCAGTTGTTTCAAGACTTCGCCGTCCTTGATGTTGTTGTATTCGATGAAAGCATAATAGTCATCAACAAAACGGTTGTAAAGATTGCGCACATCGCGGTAGAGATCGCCGTTATGGTAGCAGGCTGCATCGAAGTCACGGATGACAATTTCGTCAGATGTAGTTCCAAAACCTTGTTTTTGAGCAGGGGTACTGGTTTCTAAAACGCGCAGGAAGAAAGAATTCTCTATTTTCTGCAACTTGGCGACAGGAGAAGCTTGGGTGAGTGTGAGAGAACATACGTCAACATTGGTGACGGGAAAACAGTTGGGTTGTATCTCGCATTTGTCGGGAATGACGAACCCTTCGGGGAAATCCAAACGAAGCCATAAAGTGTCGTCCTCAAAGGTGTCCAATATTTCATTTTCAAGCCATTGCTGGAACTCACGAGGGAAGGAAAGGGGCTTTAACAGGTCGCGATCTTTGGTCTGGTCTGTAATGACTACCCAAGCCGCATCATTCATGTTCAGTAGGCTGTCTTTCCAAACTTCCACAAACGAAAAGAATTGTTCCGAAGCTTGTTGTGCATCGAAAGGTTCTGCCATACTGGCGTTTTCCATCTCCCGCATGGTGACAAAATCAATTTCCTTTTGTTCCGCCCCGACATAAATGTGTTCCGGACAGATGCCGTTGGTTCCTCTAATCAAAATCGGCAACCCTTCCAGACTCTCCATTTCTGCTTTTGTGCTTATGCCCAACCAGAGACGGTTAGGACGATCCATATCAATGACATGCACCTCACCGTTAAGTAACATCTTGTTGTAAGTCAACACAAAAATCTTGGAATATGGGATGGCAAGTGTGTTAAATAACGGAATATAATTCAAAACCGCTTTTTTGTCCTCTGTCTTATAATTGAAGATTGCGCCAGACCCAATATTGACGGCCCCTTGGTCTTTTCTCTGCTTAAACATCGGGTTCAGCAGGGCGATGGCCGGAACAGATTCAATTTTATGGCGCGGTATGAAATCGGTGCAGTAGCGTTCTATGATGCGTTGTTCAATCGTGTCGGTGTGGTCGTGTATCTTTTGGGCCTCATTCAGCAAGGCCACAAGCATCATCTTGGCGACGGGATCCATGGAGTTGAAATCCATTTCTTCCAATGAAAGGATTTTCAATTGGGCTATGGCATCGTTAATCCTGTTTTCTAATTCAAGGTCCATTGTTGGCTATGTATTGTTATTCCTTAGTGCTTTTTGATAGTAGGCTCCATCAGGAAGACCACTTCTTTTTTATAAGGGTAGAAAGTGCCCGGGCCGTTTTCAAGGAATCCTTCAACGACGACCTTGACAACATGTTTCGACGGCACTTTCTTGTTCCTTTGTTTTTCTCCTTGGGCCGCGTTGAGTTCAATGGAGATGCTGACATCTTTCAGAAATGGTTCATAATTGGCGAGGCTCTGGCGGATGCTTTCCTGGCATTCCGCCCTCGTTATCTCAAAATAAAGACCGTCAACAGTCATGAGTGCCTGTCCACTGTTAAAAGTACGGTAATGGATATTGGCATATTCGTGGTTCCAATACTCAAATCCGAAATCAGGATCGGCGAGGAAACTGCCTTTCGGCGTGAACACAATAAGCTCCACCAAATTGTCAATTGTGGCAATCCTGTTGTCAAGGTCACGGTCTAACCTCAGTCTTGAGTCCGAGTCTTGATAGGCCAGCGGTGTACTAATGCAGTTCATGGGTTAGATTTCTGGGCCGATCCAAACACTGTAGTCCTTGTGGAGTATTACCACGAAGGTGTTTACTTCGCTGCTTACCCCATTGAGGACAGCTTTCAGCCTGATTTCCACATTTTGGTCGGGTTCAGGCATTTTTTTCGTGTTGAATTTGTTATCAATAGCCAAAAGTGCATTTGTTGCCAGCTTCTGTTTAGGTTCGCCACCGTTGATTGAATAATAGACAGTCGCGCCTGGTATAGGATTGACAACAGGTATCTTGACCGTTTTGTGAATGCAATTTTGGTACAATTGGTCGTCGCTGATGAAGGGCCCAGTATTGGGCTTGGAAGGCTTGGGCGCAGGGGGCTCCTCGCGTACTTCCATTTTACCGATTTTTTCGATGATGGACAAACAAAGGTCCAATCCTTCGCAAATTCTTTGATACACATCCCGATAATTGTAGGGAGCGGAGACATAATTGCGGAACATTTCAGCATCGGATAAAGCCAAATACTCGTCAAGTTCGCAGGCAGTTGTGAAAGCGCATACGAATTTCTGGACGTGTCCCAACAATGCCATAGGAGTCAGTAAATCACGTTCTTTGTCGACCGTAATCTTGATTTGCTGGATGATGGGCCAGAAAATGCGGATAGCATCCCTGCCTTGCGAATTAATCATCGAACGAGTTTTTGTGTCAATACTTACAAGCGTCTCTTGGAATCGCGCCAACAAGTCTTCAAATTTCTGGTGTGATGACACAAACAAACAGGGTGGGACAAAATCAACCTCATCGATATGCCAACCGCCGTATTCACTGTCAACAAGATGTGCAATGGGTAAGGCATTGTCGCCTATTGGACTATTGGCTGTAATGAGGGCAAAACTGTATTCAGGTTCTTCATACCCGTCTGAGGTTTCTTTCCATTGGGCAGAATGTACACTAATGGTTAAAAACAATTCGCCAATACCAGAAAGGTTGGGTATTGGAACTTGTGTTTCGAAAGAATTGGAGTATTTCGTGTCATATTTCACATCTATCAGATACCCCCCTTTTGTAACGGCAAGGCAACATAACGACTCCACGTTGATGGAGTCTTTTGCAATGTTCAGCGACACTTGAAACGGACAAGGACTTGGAAACAAACCAAAACGGCCTGCGGCTGCAAGTGTTATGGCTTTACGGATGGTTTCGGCGGTGGCATCGTCCGAGGCTTTCAGGATTTCATCGGTCAGCCTCATCCCCTTTTTCCAGCAAATTCTTTTGGACATGGTTATTAAACGTTCGTGTTATAGTTCAAATAATTAAGTTTTATCTCATCGGAAAGGCGAAGCGGTTCCTCGTCTTTCACAATTTCAAAATGCAATATCTCATCGACGGACATGAAATAATCCTGAATGAAAAGCCTCAGCATCTCCACTTCGTCAACGAATTGCAGAAAACGTGTGCTACATTCCTCTTCAGACCAAAATTGGATAATGTAAGTCAAGACTTGCTCATCATACCTGTTGCCGACATAGAACGCATCAAGACTTGCCGGAAGATGTTCCTCGTATCGCGGAGCAGTGTCTGAAAACTCGTGTTTTTTGTCCAACACCTTAATGCTAATGCCCTCTTCCATAAAAACCTTACGCAACATAAGAGTGATTAGCGTCTTGTTACCCCGAATGTTCTTGCACGAGGGCAAAAATGGAATGACTTGTCTGATAAAACGGTTTTGACGCTGCTCCTTGGTAATTCTGTCGCCTAAAATGTCGATCATGATTTTGTCGGTTTCGGTATAAATCTTCAACCTTTCGCGTGTTTCTATGCGGAGATGAAGGAGCATCAAGTCTATGGGAGCGAAGAATTTGTGGGCATTTTCCTTTTCCTGCTCCTGAGCCTCATATTCTTCCGCAAAGCGTTCCTTTTCCTCAAGCTTCGGAAGGTTATCAAAACGATCAATCGGATGAAACATGAACTCAGGTAATGAGTTATAAAGGCTATGTCTACCTATGCTAAGCAACAATGTTCCGTTATTGTTCTCCGTTATGTCCAAGAGGTCGTTGTAAGCGTTGCGTTTGTGCAAACCTGATAACGAGACCTTGCAGCTTCCTTTAGGAAAATAGGAAAGTAGAAGCTCGACATTAATATCTTGTGGAATATTTTTTGGCAGCATGATGAAAATCAAATGAAAGTCGGAGCATCTCCGCTCAATTCAACATAGAATTGTCCCTTTTCTGTGGAAACCTGAACCACATCAAAGAGCGGTATTCCGATTTGTTGGAGAGTGAGGTCTTGATAAGGAAATCCAGTATCGATGTTTTCATAAAACGACTTGTGGAACAATGTTCGGTAGCTGAGCTTTTTTAATTCGGCATCGTTGTTGATGTATTCGTCCAGTTTTGATTCAGGCAGCATGATTTGGAATTCCTTTTCAGGCTGATCTGAAATGATTTTGTCAATAAACTTGTTGTTTCGCATGTTGATTTCGACCGTCTTTGCGCCAAGAAGAACTTTCAGTCGAGAAAGGACTTCCTTAACAGAAAGAGTTGCCGACAGGTCGTTGCCTTCGATGACTGGCTCCCAACGTTCGTGGGCTGGACAGTTCTTTTTCCATGAGGCAAATTTATAGATGTTGGTGCTGTTGGTCAAGCCTTCGTATCGCAACACTTTTCCTTGCAAAGTGGTGAATTGATTAGCCCCATCATCATCAAGATGGATGATTTTCATGGCTTCTTGTACCTGCATGGCCCCAATAATGGACGCACTGACCGGCGTGGTGGCGATGCGACCTGCCGAACTTTGGGTTCGGACAACGTCGGCGCAACCTGTACGGAGCATAATATGGTTGAACTCCTCGCGCGACAAGCCACATTCATAGCAACAAAGGTTTGGAGTATAAACCCTAACGACCCCTGTCATATTCTCAATACTGCCGTCAATCCAAGTCTTTCCAGCCCGCATGCTCAAACGGTTCAGCAGATAACGCGCTATGCGACTGTCAAGGCAACCGATGACAACATCCACGGAACGGTACAGGCCAAAACCCACTTCAGAAAAAAGGTTGCCCACAATGGGAACAACCTTGATTTGCGGATTGATTTCCACGGCCCGTTTCGCCACGATTTCGGCTTTGTAGGAATGGTTGTAGGCATCTTCCTCACGGAACAAAACTGAGCGCGTGAGGTTCGACAATTCAATTCTGTCGAAATCAACCACATAGATGTGTCCGATGCCGAAAAGCGCCAAATCCTTCACCACTTCGTTGCCTAAGGCCCCCGCACCGGCAACAAGAACGCGAGCATTTTTCACTTTCTCTTTCTTGAACCACGAAAGCAAAGTGAACACGCCTTCGCCCCATTCATAGTCGTTTTTCTTGTTCTCTGTATTTGTCATTTGTCTTAGTTTTCAACATATTGGAAAATAGTGTCGCCGACACTGAAAGTATCGTTGTTGGTCAGCGGTATGGGCTTGCCGACAGGCAATTCAGTTCGTGCATTAAAGACAACACCGGCGGCCAAAGGTCTCAGCATAGCTTGCGAACGCTGATGATCCACATAAAGCTGGACATGCTCTTTGGCTACCTTGTTGCTCTTTTCCCAAGTCATCTGTATTTCGCAACGTTCTGTCATACCAATGGTTACCTTATTACCACCACCCGTGGCGTTCATCCACTTGTGGATGGGGATGCGTTGTCCAGCTTTCACTCCGTTTTTAATGACCAAGAAATATTTCTCAGCCAACATACGCACCGTGACGAGCGAAGCGCCCAAACCGCCGCCGTAGATGATGAAGTTGAGCAGCATATTCGTCCAACCTGAACGGGTAAATTTGGTGAAATACAACACCAGAAAACCAATTATTGCCGAACCTATGCCTCCAAGCAAAGCGCTCTTAAACGGAATGCTTGACTTGATAATCAAGCTGAGCGACAAGCAGATTGAGAACAAAAGGTAAGCAGGGAAGGAAGCGTACCAAGCATTGGGCGATACGCCTGGAATGGATGCAATCCAGCAGAAAATGATACCACCCAAGGCAAAAGCCGCCATGCCAATGACACCCGACAGCAAGGAAAGCCCGAAAGTTTTCAACAACGATTTCCAGTCATTCTTTCTTACGCCGTCGTTATATCGTAGCACTAATGACAGGAAAAAGCCCAGAAGCAAACCCATAATTAGAAACGCTGATATTTTGTTGGTGTAAAGTCCATTAATAATATTCTCTTCTCTTTGCACCTCGCCAAGGAAGGTGTTGGCTATGCCTTTTGCCAAACCAACAAATCCTTTTCCTCCCAACAAATCATAAACAATCCAGCTTACGAGTCCTGCACAAATGCCCCAAATGGTAAGATAGAGGTCGCGCAGCGAACCAGAACTGAACAGCTCTCTCCACTTGATGTGTTCCTGTATGCCATCCTTGCAGTTTTGTCCGTATTCGGCACATTTGTAGTCATTCTGTTTCCAACAATGTACGTGCATAATGTGTCTGCACCGAGTGACCACCCTTTCGCCTGGCAAAATTTCCTGTCGGCAATAGTGGCATAATCTGCGTTGCACATTCGCTTCCGGGACATATTTTTTGTAATACTTGGCAGCAAAGGTTTTCGACTTCACCGCAGGAACGAGAATCTTTATTACGAAGAAAAAGAAAGCGATGGTCAAAGCGGTGACCAGCAAAGCTATCGGGTATCTGAGCCAGTTTTTGGAATCGCTTTCGTTTTGGAAAGTTGTCGCTTTTTCTTTGAATCCAATGGAATAAGTTGCTTCACCCATTTTGTTCCCTTCACCCCAATAAGCCAGATACTTCACATCGTCGTAATAAGATCTTGTGGGTTTGTATTCATACTCAAAGTCATAAGCGGCATCGTTCACCATTTCCTCAAAGCCTTTCAAGACTTCGTCCAAGTTATCAGAAGGCAAGTATTTTCCTTGGTATTGGACGGGTATCTTAGAATTTTCTGTAATACCTCTGAAAGTCAATTTCACGTTTTCGTCAAGATTACCGTCTTTCGTGTAATAGAAAGCATAGACTTTAGGTCTGATGATTTCAGGGCCAGAATTTCTTTGGTATTCTGTAACTTTGTCATAATCAAAAAACTCATCTTCTTCAGGGTAATTACTACTAAAAATGATTAAATAGTTTTTGTCAATCGAATTGTTGGCCCTGCTGAAAATGAATTCATTCTTTTTGTAATTGTTTTCCTTGTGTACCTTATCCTCATCTTTAGCCTCAAAAAAACTGAATTCAGAAAGTTTTGCATATACAGCCCCGTAAAAATACTTTATAGGGGTTGATTTCATAAAGTCAAAGTCATCGAGGTTGTCTTTCGTTATCAGTCTGCTTGATGTCACTTTGTCACCGAAAAAGGAGAGGTAAACACAACTGTCAGGTGCCTTGTCCATTAGCTTTTCAACAGCTTTTTTAATCTCTTCCTTGCCTTCTTCGGGAATACTGAGGTCAACCAAAACGGAAAAAGTGTAGTCTTCAGGGATGCGTTTGCCTGTAGTTACTTGATGAATCTTTGTGTGTTCTCGCGAAATCTCGCTACCGTCTTCGGTAATGATAAGCTTTTCCAAACTAGACGGCATATACTTTTCTCCTTTATTGTCAAGGAATTTCAAATAAAGGGTGATACTGTCGTCACTTATCTTGTGGCCGCAGAAACTAATTTCGTTCACTTCTTGTGCGCAAAGCGGAAATGCCAATGCCAGTAATGTGCAAACCATCAACCGCTTCGCGATTTTCATCTTTTTCTTCTTGTCCATATCTTTAGATCTTCTAATTGTTGTTCTCCGTAAAAATTCTGGTCAGTACACAAGTCATTGTTGATGACAGGCATGGAGGTCAGAAGACCATCGCCTGTGGTATATACCAATACAAATCCTATTTTGCCGAACCTGTCGGCGAGAGCCTTCCGAAGGGAAGGAATACTACAATGCGATGCCATGATGAAGCATCCAATTGGCTCGTTGTCGGGCACGGTTTCCGCAGAGGAAACTTTTGCCGCCACGTATTCCGTTTTCCCAGCTTTCGTGCTGACGAAGCCATGCACTGTTCCTATAAATCCCTCGTGTTGTTCAGCCGTCAGCAGGCCCATGTCGATGATGGCACCGTTGCTCAGTTCGATGCCATGACAATTTTCGATATGTGCCTTAGCCTCCGACAGGGTATTGTAGTAGTCTTCTGTTTTGATGGAGTTGCGGTCGCTCTCAATGGCCCACTTGTACCATTCTTCCAAAGAATACATCTTTTTCAAATCAGCCTTCGAATTGATGGAGGATCCATCGTTGCATTCGCCATCGCGTTTGAAGGTGAAAATACCCAACTCTTGTCCGGGAGTGAGAATATCTATCACAATAGCTGTCAAGAAACGGGGGTGTGTAGGATGCTTCAGTTGCAACTGCACAGTGCAGTCAGAATTGCTGAAAAACACACTAAGCCCAGGATGCGAATGTACCCAGCATGTCACATCGTATTGGAGCTCGGTGGCAACACGAAGTTTTCGTAGTTCTTGGCTTATTTTCAATTTGATTTTTCCGCCAAAATTCAATTCATATTCGGTAAAGACAGCATCGTCGCCAGGAAGCACGACATGCTCTAACGATACATAGTATTCGTCGGTTTCCTTGTCAAGCACCCACCGGCCCAACACCATACAGCCGTACTCTTTGGGGTTATTTGGGTTACGAAGGTTCTCAGCGTACATGTTGTATATGTCCTTGATGCAAGTGTTTTTGATGTAGATTCTTCTGACCGCAGAATTGGTGCAGAAATCCTCGCAGTCGATTTTCATGTAATTGTCATTGTCGACAACATCTTCAAGGCTTTGCTTGCGTAGGATAGATGTGGTTTTCCTGCGTACTACTATGTCAGTGTTGTTGTTATTTGTTGGAGGGATGTCTGTGATTACCTTTTTGTTTTTCTTTCTGGTTTTGACAAGTTGGAGTACAACAAGTATGGCCACTATGGCCGCTATCCAAGCTGCAATTTTTAAAATACGAATCCAAACTCGAGAGCTGTTGTGGGATTCCTTGTCTGAGACAAGATGGTTGTTGGCCTTTTGGATGGAGTCCATTTGTACGATCAAATCCTCTCTTATCCAAATCTGCCTATCCATAGAGTCCCAGCCATTATATTTTGTCTCTTCGGTCTTGATTTCCGTTGTCTCGTACCGTTTGATGAACTCATGAATATCAATGGAATCTTGTGATACCAAACATGATTTGAATTCCTTTAAAATGCTGTCTTTTTCGACAGAGTAGGCGTTTTGTGCTTGAATCCTTATTCCAAATAGCAGAAATAGGGACAATACAATTAGTGGGTTTTTACGATAAAGATTCATGATAGATTCAGATGGATACTTGTTTGTTGTTTGGTTTTTTCTTCGTGGTTTGGGTTTTGCCCATGTTAGTAGCGCCGTTGGCTTGGATGTTACCTTCTTTCTTCTTCAAGTTGACGGTCTTGGTTTTTTCGATGCCTTTCTGTGTGAGGTCGCGGCCTTTGTTGCGGGTGGCGTTTACGGCTTGGTGGGTTTTGTTATGAATGAGGCTTTTGGCTCGCTTGGTTGCCGTTCCCGCAGCCCTTTTGGTAACATCCTGCTGCATCTCCATAATGCTGCGCTGGGTTCTGATGTTGCGGAAGCTCTGCATAGCTTGATTGCCCACAAAAAGCAGTACTGCCATGAGTCCGCCGCCGATGATCATCCAGATGGTGCGCTTTTTTTGCTTGGCGTCGGCGGTTTTCTTTTGTTCTCTTAACTTTTCTAATTTCTCTTTGATTTGCGCCGAATGCTCGCCTTTCTCACCATAAATCTCCAAATAATGGAGACAATTGACCGTATCCGTGCAGTTCATATAGAGTTGTAACTCCATGGCATTTTCTTGTGCCTTAGCTTCTTCCTGCCTTTTTGCCGATTCTTGTTGTTCAGCTTGTCGCTTCAATTCTTCTCGTTTTGCATCACAGGCAACAATGGTTTCGTCTATTTCCCTAAGTAGTTTTCGATTGCTGATTTTTGGTTTCAAATCTTTAAGTGTACTGATTTGACTAATCAATTCCGGACCAAACGACGAACCGTCTTCCATCCATTCAAGTGACGTGTTGATTTTATTGATAAGAGACTCCGCCATTTCTTCAAAGTCAGTTCCGGCTTCTTCAATGTATTCATAAGATTCTGTCTTCCGTCCAGCCTTCCCGCTTTGAGTTTGACCAGCGGCTTCAGGTGCGATGGGTATGACGAGATTGCCACAATCCTGAAACACTTCGTATTTTCCTCTTTTTGGATGTTTGGCCAAATAAACGGGAATCGAAAGGTTCACAGTTTCCGTCGTTTTCATGTCAAAGGTGAGTTCGGGCGGAGTGCTTTGGCCTATGATAAAATAGCCGTCTTCCGAAGGCTTGTTATATTGGAGCCCGGCTGGAATCGTGAAAGGCCTTTCCTCTATTAGATTTCCAGAGAAGTCTTCCATATACCCACCTTTTCGGTCGAAGAACAGCACGACAATATCTTCACTGTTCTGATATTTTCTGCCATGATTGCCCAGCGTTTTACGCACGTTGGAGAAACTGATGGTGACTTTCCCGTTTTTGTATGCAAGTTCATAAGTGATGGTGACCATGTCTCCTTTGGAAGAAGACAAAGTTTCCGTTGCCTTGCTGGCAAACGTGAAATTGCAAACCAGAAAAAGGGTAAAAATCGCCGAAAGCTTGAAATGCTTCATGGCCAATATGAATTGATTTTTTTGTACAAATACTCGATTTTTGTCTTGTATTGTTGCTGCTGCTCTTTTCTCTTGTTGGAGGCTGTTTTCGGACCGTTTTGATAGCATTTATAAAGCTGTTTGACATCCTTTATTACTTCAGTTTTCGTAACATCTCCATTGTCAAGTTGCTTGTTGTAACGGTCAAGCTTGTCGTAGATTTGTTTGAAAGTCCATTTGCAATACTCACAATTGTGGGTTGCAACATGTTTCTTGGCATCACCGCAATCTTCAACTTCACTGATTTGAACCAAACCTTCAACTTTATCCAACTTTTCTATTAACTCGTCGTAACGTTGGCGGTTTATGTTGTTCTTCGGCCAATCGTTATTATCCATGATTGTTCTGATTTCATAACGGATAGCATCTCTCTCTTTGAAAAAAGGTTCCTCTTGTTTTTCGAGATTGGGGCGGTGTAATTTGTGTTTACAGAAAATGGTATCGTTGATGGCATCAATAAGCGAATCGCACCTTTGTTTCAGCCGTTCGTATTCTTTATGGGTTTCGCTTTCCACAGTGATGTATAGTGTTATGGTCTTTTCCGTTACAAGTTCGGTGCGTCTACAGAAAAGTCCGTTTTTGTTTTTTCCAACATAGATGGGCAATACGCAAGTGTCTGTTTGGCTTTCTTCTACCCAAATGTTGAAGTCATAGCTATTGTTATCGTTGTCTAAACTGTTGTTATCGCTGCCTAACAAAACATCGGGGTATCTGTTGTTGTTTTCTTTTCCAACTCGATAAACATCTGTTTTATCATGATGTCCGAAAACCTTGCCGTATACAATGCGGCGTGGAAAACGGGAACGATCCTTAAGCTCCCTTTCGCTATACTCTTGGCCAAACAACCAAAAAACAAATTGTTGTGGGTCAAGGTTCTCTATAGTCAATGTAATCTCTGTTTTGTCGGTTCGGCTTCGTTCGCCTTTTTTTACAGAAATATTAAGCATAGGATTATTAGATTGGTCTTTCAACGGGATGGAGAGTTCTTGTTGATTGTCGTTCAATAATACTGGAATCTCCATATCTTGGGCAAACAAGGTGGAACAGGCAAGGCAAAGTGCCATCAAAGTAAATAAGGCTTTTTTCATATCACTAACTTCTTTTTAATGTTAATGGGTTTCTCTTCTTTTTTATTTGCTTGAACAACTTTGGGAGTTATTTCGTTATTCACGGGCGGAGGCGTTGGTGCGACAGGTTCGGTCGTGTTTTGTCCGAAGCGGGTCCAGCCGTTGGGCTCGGCTTCCTCACGCACCCACTCGGCCACGTTTTGGTCCTCTGGGTACGGATAGGTGTTCTCGGCATGATAGAGCTGGTATTTCAAATAACGTTCCACCCGAAGCACAAGGTCCTTCAGCGAAGCCAGCACCCCCATCTCCTTGATAGTGAGGCAGACATGACCCTTGAAACTTCCAGAATAACGGATGTTGGGATGCCAAATGTTGGTGATGAAGGTGAAAATCGGGTTGCCGTCGGCTGAAGGATAGTTGTTGGGCAGCACGATGCTCATCTTGTGCAGGTAACCGAAGATGGGTTCACGGGGAACAGGGGTGTCCTTGACTCCCACAATAGACTTCACTCGATACCAGATTTCGTATTCTGTCGGGATTCCCATGGCGTTCTTCTTGCGGATGATGTAGGAGATGGAGGGTTGGCGCGGGTTGGCACTGGCTTCCCTGCGCTTGTTGCAAAGGGTGTCCAATTCCTTCCATTCCTGCCACAGCCGGGCATCTCGGCCCGACAGTTCCTTTTGGTTAAAGTTGTTGATAATGCTGTTCATGGGCATCAAGTTTTGGGATTAGCCGGCAATCGGCACAGAAATGAGGTGCAGGTGGTCGCCAGGCTGGATGTTGTAGTCCAACAGGCATTGTTCGCGACCGTTTTCGTCTTCAAACTCAAGGATTTCCGGCTCGTCGCCGTCGTCCATGATTTGTCCCATCAGGTATTGCACGGGGTTGCCGCCGTTGTCCATCTTGGGGAGTTCGAAGACCTGCACGATGCTGCTGATTTGGTCGCGGATGGTCTTTGTCGGGTCGGTCACTTTCACTTCCACTTCCTCGAAGGAGGTGCCATCGATAGTCAAGTTGATGATAAATTCCTCATCGTAATACTCTTGTTCGTTTTCCATGATGTGTGTTAATTTAAGTTTATCGATTGTTATGAATTGCGTTGAAAATCAGATGATGTAGTCTTTTTATGAAAGGTTTCTTGCCCCATTTCGGGTGAGGGCCATTTGTATATATATAATAATCATTAATGCTGTTGGTTTCCTTTTTGTCTTCATAATCACATAGTTTACAGCCTTTTTTCCCTTGAAATTGGTCCAATACCATAGGATCATGAATGCCACCAAATTCATCATAAAGTAATTCGGGTGGTAGTTTTGAAAGAAAACAATCTCTCACGCAATAATATCTTCCGTGTTTTTGACTATAGTGATATATTTCAGAATATACTACCGTGTCTTCTTCTTTATAACTTATTTCGATGCTGTGTTTTTCGAATAATAATTCTAAATATTCTGGTCTGTCCTCTATTATAGTAGCTTCTATATATCTTTGTTCTTGTCTATTCTCCCTTTTAGGTTCTATTATGAGTTTGGATTTTTCATATTCAGCCCCTTTTCCTGTAAAGCTATATCTTCCTGTATTGCTATATCCATAACGCCTCATCTCCTCATCTATAATGTCCTTAATGTATAATGATTTGTTAATGATAGTTATTTTGGTCAAAACGACATATGGTACGGCGATTGGCACGGAAATGAGGTGAAGATGGTCGCCGGGTTGCACGTTGTAGTCCAAAAGGCTTTGTTCGTGACCGTTCTCGTCTTCAAACTCAAGGATTTCAGGCTCATCTCCATCGTTCATCATTTGTCCTAATAGGTATTGAATGCGGTTGCCGCCGTTGTCTATATAGGGAAGATTAAAGACCTGCACGATTCTGTTGACTTGGTCATGAATAGTTCTTAAGGGGTCGGTTACTTTTACTTCCACATTCTCGAAGTGAGTGCCATCAATAGTCAGATTGATGATAAAATCTTCATCGTAAAACTGTTCGTTTTCCATCAATTCAAATGATTATTGTTTTTTAATCTGAGTTCTTACCAAATCCACGCGCCGCGCGGTTGGTCGTAGTTTTCACTGCGGAAGTGCTCAAACTTGTTCTTGAACACAATGAGTTGGTAGGCTTCCTCGGGGAGGATTTGTGGCTCTTTCAAGCCGTAGCGGTAAAGGGCTAATTGATACTTGTTCTTTATCGCATCAATATGAATGATAAAATCTGTCTTCGTATCAGGATGGATGCCGTAAAACTTGTCAAAGACAGCGCGGATGGCTTCGTCTTCAAACCAGAAATAAGCGGTGTATTCCGATTTTTTGATGTGCCACCTCACAGCAAGTTTCTTTGGCTTGCCCGCTGCGTGGTAGTTGAGTAGCCCGCCGTCGTGCAGTTTGTCGTGGGTGCCGTCGTACAAGGCTTCCTCGATGTATTCGAACTCGGGCTTCGTTTCTTGTTCTTCCTCCGTGTATTTCTGCCATTTTTCTTCATCTTCATTCCAAAGCTCGAACAGGGGTATATAGCGGTAAGTAAACTGCTTCATGTAATTGTCGAAGAGGTCGCGGGGCGGGAGGCCATTGGCTTCGAGGTTTTGTTTGACGATGAGGTCGTTGTTGATGTAGAAATCGCAGTAGTCTTGCAGTGTGACATTAGGGTTTTCGGGAAGAAAGTCGGGAATATCAACTGAAGCAGATTCTCCTTTCAACCATACCAGTAAGGTTGATTTTTTGTCGCCACACACCCATAAAGCCACCCTGCCATAAGGAGCCATCCCTATGATGATGTTGTCGTAGAGGTTTTTGCTCTCTTTCGAAAACATAGACTTCAGTTTGTCCATAGGCAATGGCTTTTCCACTGAATAGAACGCTTGCTCAGTGATGGACAGCCAAACCATGTCTAAGGCGCATGGAAGCGGAAAAGTCTCGGTGTCCGGTTCCCAAACCGAAACGCTTCTTCCCCATTCACCAGAAAAAGGCATCTCTTTGGGCAGTTCCATGGGTTGTTCGGAGCCGTTGTACAACAAGGCGAAGAATGACTCGGTCGGAAACAATTTCGGAGCCACACCAGAAAGTCTTATTCTGTATTCCATTCTGTTCGTTTTTAATGGTTGTTTGAGACTATCGCGTTGGTGACACCGAAATCAAACTCCTTCAGGATGCCTTCGTTACCATAATAATTATATAGGTATTTCAATTGCCCCGAATGGGAGTCGTCAGACCCAGCAGTCGGACTTCCTTCTTTGCCAATGTATATTCTTCGGATGATGACATATTTGTTGCCCACCAAAGCGATGGATGGACCGTTGACCAAGGTGTTGTCAGCCGGACTGAGCAATTGCTGGTTCATCGAGAAATGCAGATACTTCAGTCGAACCTTTCGATAAATGTCTTCGTATCTTGGCACGCAGAAGAATCTTCCTTTTGAATGCAGGCACGATTGCTCTATTTGACCGAAAAAGGGGTTCAGGTCGGCTGGGATGGCATACCGCATCTCATTGAGCGGCTTGAAAATGGTGTTGGCTATTTTCTTACACCAGTCGAACATGAGTTTCAAAGTGATGTTGCTATAGCCTGGATACACATATTTATAAATGCCAATGTTGTTAAATCGTTTTATGCCAAAAGCCTTGGTGCCTTCTATTACCACCGTGTCACCTTTTGCGAGCGTTTCTTTTTTGGCTCTTCCGTCTAGCCATTTTTGCTCGGTTTCGATGCCCGTGTTGGCATCCACCCAGCCAAGAGCTTTCAGCGAGTCGAGGCTAACGGGCAGCAGACCATGCGACCCGGTGGGGTTGCTGATTTCCGAGCAAGGATAGTAGTTGTAGAAGCACAAATCCTTTTTTTCGAGCTTTGGCAACATTGGCTTCTCACTTGTCATCAAGTCTTTCAGCATGGTAGCTGTCTCTTTCGCCTGATTGAAGGTCTTTTTCATTTCATCGCATTTGTTGCTGATGAATTCGGAACACTCATTGACGATGACGAATTGGCCGTTCTCCTTGGTGAAGGCATGCTGAAGATTTTTGCCCAGACCCATAATGTTGGTCGAAGTCTGTTTGATGTTGTCAAGTATAGAGGGAACACTCTTGAAGGCTTTTATGGCTGAATCAATAGCCGAAGCAGAATCGGTGAGCGCTTTAGCAATTCCTTGCACGGAGTGCAGATCCGCATCCTTCAGCCCTTTTACTTTCGCCACAGCTGTTGCCGCATCGGTCAGGGCTTTGGTGTAACCCGACTTGATGTTGTCGATTCCCGAAAGAGTGTTTTTAATGTTCCCCGCCATGTTTCCGATGACGTTGCTGCTTGCTCCTGTGTCGGGAGTAAGATAGTCCTTCAGAATGTTACCGGGATGGGCAAGTGATCCTAAGCCTTTTTTGATGCCAGCGACGCCATTCGTCATTGCTGAGGCCATATTGGCACCCAGTCCCAATGTGTTGCTGGTAGTCTTTTTGGCACTCTCAAGCATTGACTTGAGATCGTTTAAACTGTGGAGTGAATTGTTGATGACCCCTAAAACACCAGTGAAGGCATTCATAATACCATTGACGGAGTGGAGATTGTGGCTCGACAAGCCTTTCAAACTATCGCCAACGGCATCAAGGCCTACTTTGGTTTTGTTGAAGTTGCCAACGGTATCGGTCAATCCCGTCGCCATATTTGTCAGGTTGGAACTGATACCTGAGCCTGTCGCTGGTGTGACAAACCCCGAAAATGACTTTTTTATAGAGCTGGCAAGGCCATCAAAGAGATTGCCTTTGCTGGCAGCGGTCGTAAGGTTTTGGCCCAGCCCCAAAAGGTTGGACGATGCCTTTCGCGTGCTGTCCATCATCAATTTTAGGTTGTCTAAAGCCGATACTGTCGATTGGATAGCCGTTGAAACCGAGCTTAACGACCTCTCAATTCCTTTGATGGAGTCGAAATCCTCATTTCCTATTTCTTTGAGTTTCTCATATGCTAGTTTGACATTTGCATTTAGGTTGTTGTAAGAACCGTCGATACCTTCAAGTCCAGAGGCGACATTGACGAGGTTGTTGTTCAGATCTTGCCCCGACCCTTGTCCCGAACCAGCATTCGGAGTGATGAAGCCTTGCAGCGTGTTTTGATAAAGGTTCTCCATGTTGTTCCAAATCCCTGTGGAGGTCTGTGAAATGGAAGCTATGGCGTCTCGTGCGCCCACGTAAGTGGTCTTGATGCCGTGGACTAAGTTGTGGGCTCCTTCTATTGCATTGACATGCCCTTGGAATGACTCTAATCCTTGAAGCATAGTTTGCACGCCAGAAATAGTTGTGTCACAATTCGCCAAGGACTTTGCCACACTGTCCAAGGCATCGTTCATATTGTCAATGTTGGCTTTCAGGACTTGGTCGCCGTCGAGTTTGTTTTCCTTTGTCAGTTCGTCTTTGAGCGATCGAAGCGTTTCAAGCGTGTCTTTTGAAAGGGCAATGTCGTCTTTGATGTTTCCACATTCGTGGATGATTTTGTCAGAAATACCTATCAGTTTCCCGATTTTGTCAGCGACGCTTGTGTCGATGCTGTCTTTGCCTTTTGCGATGCCTTTGATGGCATTGGCCATTGTAGACACGGAAGATGTCGCAGAATTGATCTCGTTGAGCACAGTCATGAAACTGTTGATGGTTTGATCCGCGTTGTCCAGTGTCTCCACAATCTTATCGTACTCCGTCGGAGCTTCGTCTTTGCTCTTTGAGCCTCCAAACATTCCTTTGGCTGCCTCGGAAGCTTTGGCAATACTGTCGACAAGTATGTTGCCGCCTTTTACAAGTGTATCCTTTTGTTTCGCCACGTTTTGTAGCTTTTTGCTTCCCGTGGCATCAGCCAAATGCTCAACGATGTCTTTTTTTGCGAAATCGTTAGCTCCATCGGTCAAGTCAGAGGGCTTTGGGGGCTTTGTAGTGCCATTATCGCCTCCTGCTTCCGCTTCCACGTCCATCAATGTGTCACTCAGGATCTGGACAGAAGCATGTGCGTCAGAAACAGTTTGTCTGACTCCTTCGTAGGAGGAAGTCACGCCATCCATCGTTTTGAGGAGACCTGAAACCACATCGCCCGAACTGATGCTGCGGATTCCACTTACAATTGACTTGACACCTGATGCGGTTGCCTTTGCACTATTGATAGTCTTTTTTACTCGGTCAGCCAAGGTCTTTGCATCTTTCACTTTTTGTAATAGGCTTCCAAAGACTTCGCTGCTGTTGCTCGCCTCTTTGTTGATGACTTTTAAGCCGTCTTGCCCGAGACTTGCACCGCCTCCAATGTCAGTATGGCAACCTGGCAGAAAGATTTCAGTTCCGTTACCAGAAGCTATCGAACTCTCAATGTCGGTAAGTGAGAAGTTGACACGGTTCTCGTCGAGGGCGCAAAAATGGATTACATCTTTTGCGTTTGTGGTGGCATAAAGTCCAAAGTCGTCGACATTGCGGTCGTGGTATTGCGACTTACCGTATTTTGAGAACTCAACGTTGCCGTTGATTTTAACGGCATCCGACACTGCAGTGTTCAGCGGGTCTCTCAGTATGCCGATGGAAGCCACGGTGTCGTAGATTCCCAACATTCGCACTTCTTTCTTCGTGAGGAGCGACGAAGCGTCATTTTCCTTTATTGGCAGGAAAGGTTTGGCCTTGCCCGTGAACAACAGATAGTCGTTGTTGGACACTTTTCCTTCGTTGTTGGGATCAACTATGTACGAGAAAATCCTTGCCGTAGCTGCGCCCCTGCTGAATCCGAACACATCAAAATGCATCCGTATTTCATCTACATCGGGCCTGTGATACATACCATAAATGTTGTTAATTTGCTGTACCATCTTACGGCATTTGGCAGACACACCCGTTGGCCCCACTCCAAAACCCAAGCCAACAATGTTGTCGACCGATCCATTAACATTGGCTGCTACGGTGACAGTTGAGTCGGCACCGCTGCCTTCAACGTAAACTCTATGATGATAGATTTTGTGCTTGTCGTCTTGTGGGTCAGTTTCTTCGCCAGTTGAATAGATGCTCCAAAGGATGCAAGGATTTGTATAGGTCGATCCCTGTGAAAACGATGCGGCGAGTGCCGAGTTGTGGAGAAAACTCTTTTCATCATACGAATTAGGGTCGGCTATTTTTTGGACTTTTTCCTTAAATAAGCCACCCATCTTGAAATTGATGGGATTGTCAGCATTATCGACTTCAACAGAAGAATAGGAATAAACGCTGTTGTTTGCGACGATTTCCTTTTCCAAATCGTTGTTGTTTGTCAATGAAGTTCCACCATACAATTGATCCAATTCACTTTTGTTGAACACCCCGCTTTGAGCGGTTTCCCAATGGCTTCTCGGTTTCGCAATAATTTCGTTTGCGTTATTATACCCCAGTCTCTTCAGTTTGTCAACGTGAGACTTGAACACCTTGTCGCGACGGAATTTCTGACCAATCATGGCCTGCATCATATTATTATTGGTTCCGTCGAAAAAAACTCCAACATAGACATCAATTTTGAGGTTTTGTGTCTCGTCTGGGTCTTTCTTGGAAGGCTCTTCCGAATCTACATAATTACTTGTACCCATATAGTCAGCCTTTTCTGCGAGTTAGGTATTCAGCTAAAACAATGAAATGATATCCAATGCTTCAAATCCCGTTATCTCTACAGCTATATTTTTTTCAGCATCATAAAGATACACAAATGGGAAACCTGTAAAAGAATTCTCTGGGAATTGAAATAAGTAAGCATCATGACCTTTATAACGGCCCAACCACTTAAAACTATCACCGTAAAGCTTTATTAAATCCTTAGCAATTTCAATGACGGCTTGTGGAATACTCTCTTTCATAGCACTATATTATTAATCAAAAAGCGAGGCATAATCTGGATTCAGCAACTTGTCATCTACACGAAGGATTCCTTCTTCACCTGAAGGTTGAGCTACAAGTTTCAGGTTTCCATCTGAAGAAATCAACAAGTCGTCAATGCTTCTTCTGCCATCTTGGGTTTTCCCACTGTTGTATACCTGAGGTTCAATGTAATATAGTTTACCGTCTTTGTCACGTTGCAAGATAGTCGCATGTCCACCACCACCATTCCATCGTAATGCAATCGTATAAACTCCTTCTTCAGCACAAGTTTCATCAAAGTATTTCTTGTAATCTTCAATGGTCATGCTTTCAATATTGTTGTCTTTCATCCATTTTTCAGTTCTGATAGGTTTGGCCTTGGTGCCATCGGCATTATTCCACATATCAAATGGATGATAAGAGACATCGTTGTTCAAAGAGCCAGCCACATTACCTTTTGCTTTGACATCAAATCCCATGAGTCGCAAAGCGTAGGCGGCAGAACACGTAGCACAATTCACGGTATACTCTCTCTTATAGTCTGGGTTCCGCTTACAACGAGTCAAACTGTCTTTTATCGCACGAGCATTTTCGGGTAAATCGCTTTCCAAATACACCTTACCTTCATAATAATACAAGTCGCCATCAGGAGCACTTATGTACTCATAAGTGTAGTTCGGATTAGCATTCTGCTTGTCGGCTTGCGCAATGCTCATCTTGTTGCCCTTTTGGATGTTCAATCTTTTTTCAAGCTCAACATTGTTCTTTACGGCAGCCATTTTGTCCTCAAAAGAAAAACTCTTCGGACAATCCAAAACCATCTTTGCAACTTTGACCAACTTGTTAACATCTGTTTCTCCTGGAATAAGTTTCATCACATCTTTTACCGCAGATTTTTGTTCTTGAGAAAGCGATTGTACCCAAACTGTGGTTTTGCTCACATCAACAGGAGTCGCTTTTTTGAGGATTGTCGTTTCCGATGATTGTGTATCTGTGTTTGGTTGAACGCTTTCAGCATCGCCAAACTCAAAATCGCCGAAGGTGTAATCAGTTTTTCCCTTCTTCTGCACATACTGCGTCCCTTCGCTCACCTGTCCATCCGTAACAAGACTAATCGTCCCGCCCCACATGCATTGACATTTGCAGGATTTCAATAAGGCAGGTTGCCCTTTGATGAGATAGTCCATCTTGCCGCCCATCCACGGTATGGGGGTGTTGTGTGCGCACGGCATGGGCGTGAGATGACCATGATTGGCTGCCGTAGCCGAGGCTGTGGCTGGGTATCCCAACGAGCGGCAAAGCCCGAACGGCGCCAAGTTGACCATCGACTTATGGTCGCTAATATTGGCCATCGGTGGTCCGGTCAAATTGACGGTGCGCGAAGGCAGCACTGTCAATCTGGCTGTGCTGGTGCCCATCGTGCAACGCATCGTCGCTCCCGAACAGACGTAGGAATCTGACATGTTATCTTAAAGTATAGACAAGACCGGCTTGTAAATTCGGGATGAACAGCCTGCCGTCATATTTTAATAATCCACCAGTAAAGAGCGGGTTGTCTTTGTCATCAGTTGTGCATGTGAATGTACCTGTCTTCATGATGGGATAATCCAGCTTGGCTCCAACATTGAACAACAAGGAAGAGCCCAAGGGAACGTATGCACCAAAAGCGGCATTTCCCCACAGATTGAATCTTTTGTCAGGTGTTGCGGTCTGGCTGCCCTCGCCTCCGTTGTTGAAGAAGCCCAGTTCTTCGATGTCTTCAAAGGTAACGTTCCAGTTTTGATAATATCCCTGCTTTGTGTAACTGCCATTGGCCAGTTTTGCGGAGAGTATGAATGAAGGCGTTACCCCTATTTTGGCATACACCGATACCTTGTCTTTGGAAGGCTGTCCTATGCAAAGACGAACAGGAATTTCCACACAGTTCATGGTGAGTTTTTCGGTAAGGTCTTTATATATGGCTTCGTAGTCACAATGATCAATATCGGTTGCACTTATTGGATAATCAGAAGCGAAGGAAGCCGCCATTGGGAGGCTACGGAAGCCCACGCCTGCCTCGATGGAGATGGGAAAGCTTTCGGTTAGACGACCGGTGCCAAAATAAATGGTCGCCTGCTTGTTCCAAGTGAGTGCCTTTTCCCAAGGATTGCTGAGGCCACTGCTTGATAAGAGGACACTCCCCATGTTGGCCTCAACACCGACGATGGGTGACTTGGCCGAACGGTTCTTGTTTTGGCTGAGTTGGAGGTTGACGGCTTTGATGGAGTCCAATTGCCTCTTCAACTTGTCATTCTCAGCTTTCGCATCATTCAATTGGGCGTTCAAATCACCAATCTGTTCGTTCAACTGGTCAATTTCGCTTTGTTTCTCGTTGAGTTGGTTGTTTAGGGCGGCAAATTGGTCGGAATTGTCTGCGTTTTTCAGCTGCTCGTTGAGGTTGCCTATTGTCTTGTTGGCCTTGTTCAGCTGATACTGCAAGTCGTTGATGCTGTTTTGCTTGTTTTTGTTCTCGGCGTTCAACTCGTCCACCAATTGGTATTTCACCGATTCGATGTAGTCTTGCGTAGCACCTTTGTAATATTGTACTTCGATGCGTTTTTTGTCCTTGGTCGTGCCTTTGATAGTTTGAAGTTGTTGGCCCCATGCTACGTAGGCCATGAATGTTGCGGCAATGATGAGAAATGTCTTTTTCATAGGATTATTGGATTTTTAAATTTTACATTATTGTTAAGTTTATTGAATGATGAGTTTGCATACCTTCGTGTAGCCTTCGCTGTCGGTGAGGTAGGCCACATAAACGCCTTGAGGCAGGCTGATGCCGATGGTGGCCTGGTCGTCGGTCAACGTTTGGGTGTGGAGCAGTCGTCCGTCAGTAGAAAAGATGTTGAGCCGGGCTTGACCGTCGCAACCTTTCTCAACCACTATGTTGCTGTCTCTATACGACGGGTTGGGATAGATGCGCAGATGTCTACTTTGGTTCACTGAATATGGGTTGCTAATACGGAAACAATCGTCGCCGAGACTAAGTTTGACAGTGTAAACACCTTCATCCAAACCGCCTTTTTGATAGTAATACTGGTCTGTTGCGCCAGGAATCTCGTTATCGTCCCTATACCACTGGTACTGATATGTGTCCGCAGGATTAGGATAAACAAGAATCAGAATAACAGAATCGTTACCTGTTGTATGGTGGTATTTGGGTACGATTGTTTGCAGGTCTTCGATGCAAGCGTTTACAGTGATGGTCTTGCTGCTACTAGCGGAACATCTGGTTGTTTTGTCGGTGACAGTTACCGAAATCTGTTGTTCGCCAGTAGTTTTCCAGGTCACCTTAACGTGGTTCTCAGTACTGATAGTGGAGGCTTGTTCGTCTGAAACGTTCCAATCGAATGAATAGTTGTCATAGTTATTATCACCATCAATGGTTACTTCATATTCGACTTCTTGATCTACGCTTGCGCTCTCGTTTCCTTCTATGTTCAATTCTCCCACGCTGTTCACAGTGATTTGGACGATGTTGCTGTCCCATTCGAAAGAATACCATCGGTAATGGTATCGTAAATACCAGCCATTGTAACTGGCATCAAGAGGTTGGTTGTCATAAGGGATAAAGTTACCGAAATCGAAATCTGATGATAATTGCCACTCTCCTCCTATTAATGGATTTTCCAATGTGAGTGATTCACCTGAGCAAATGGGGTCTGGTTCTTTGATGATTGGAGAGAAGATGGCCTCAAGAGTGGCATTGCCGTTTACTACAATTTGGCGCGGATTGTCTGTGTTACCATCTTCCCATTTTTCAAACTCATAGCCTTCTTCGGGTATGGCTTCTAAAGTGGCCACTTCTTCACAATGGAAATTGTTGTCTCCTCCCGTCACACTACCCCATTCTTCATTGTTTGAATTCCCAATGATAGTGTAATCTTCTAATTCGAAAATGGCAGTATAATTGTTGGTTTCTCCCACTATAAACTCTAACGGGTTGCTTGTTGTGCCATCATTCCATTGTTTAAAACGATAACATTCTTCTGGAATTGCAGTCAAGGTGGCTGTTTGACCAATTTCTTGTGAACCTCCAATTGTAATATTTCCTGCTCCTTGAGGGAGGACTGAATAGTTGATAATTCCATTGTTGATTTTGAATTCGGCAGTCAAAGCATAATCTCTATCAATGGGAATAACATATTGGGAATTGTATGAAACGACTTCACCATTATTGTCTTTCCAATATTCAAATGAATAGTTGGGCTTGGGATCTGCCTGTAATGTAATACTGTCAACATTGGTGTCAAAATAATTGTCAAAATATGTCCAACAGTGGCCGTTATAAATAATGTATCCGCTTCCTTCAGGAGAAACATCCGCTCTGATGTGATATTGAATGAGATACGTTGCACTGGCAGTATCACTATTATTCCAGTTCTCTTTTATGCCAACGGCTTTTAGGGTGGTTGTTCTGTCTATGAGAATTTCTTCATTGAGTTCATATACGGCACTACTGTCATTTGGGTCTTCTCCATTCGTGGTGTAATAGATTATCGCCCCCTCTGTGTCACAGTTTATTGACACCGTTTGCTGACCATGATATGTCCCTTCTGGAAGTGTGAATTGTGGTATGGCAACTGCACCATTGACAATGCCGATACATTGTATTTCCTTCGTTTCAACATCTTCTGAGGCAATAACAATGGTGTCTTCGTAAGTGCTAGCCAACAGATTGTCATTCATGCGAACAAAGACCTCAACTTGATTTCCAAGTGCTGATAATTCGTCTAAAGTAAAACTGATGGAGTTTTCAAAACCTTCATTTGGGCTTTTTGATAACTGAAACTTCAGATTGAGTTGATTTTGATTAAAGAATGATATATGCAGCGAATCGAGTAATTCATCGTGGGTAACAATAAAGGACTGTATAGATGCCCCATGCCCTTCTGCATATTCAAATGAAAGAGTGTCGGGAAACACTTCGATGCTTTGAGCCTTAACCATACATGGTAGGAGTAATGCTGCAAATAATAGTAAATGTCTTTTCATCAGTTATAGTTTTTTTGGTTATTAATTCACTTTTACGATACCAGCTTTGATGTCAATTTTGCTACCGGCGTTGAGAGCCATTTCGTTTTCGGCCTTGGCGTGGTGTGTCTTGGAGTATTCTAGCAACTGGTCTTTGGCTTCTTCACGGATGTTCTCCGCCGTGAGTTGCAGTTTGTGTTCAATCTGCTCATCCTTGTTGTCACCGATCTTCACAAACTGGTTCTCGCTTACTGAGAGTGAGTCGTTGCGGTCAATATTAGTTGTTCGGTCATTGCCGGCATGTTCACGGATGTCATTATCGGCCGTGCGCTGCATGTCGTTATCGGCGGCAAGGAACATGTCGTTGTTCGCGGTCTCTGAGATGTCATGATCAGCCGTAGCGGTAATGTCGTGTCCGGCATGCATGATGATGTCGTTCTTGGCATACAACTCGATATTGCCTGTCGATTCCAACTTGATGAGTTTCTGGTCGGTGGAGAAGGTGAGGATGTAGTTGTTTTTCTGGTTGTCGTATATCCTGATGTAGCCGTCATTGCCCTCGTCGTGGATTTCTATGGTGTGTCCGTTGCGAGTACGTATGGCTTTGATGGGGTTGTCGCTGTTACCGTTGGGAACCCAAGCGGGGTCGGGGTCGCCCATGCCATTGTACAAAGTGCCTTTCACGTATGGCCTCTCAGCATTGCCTCCCTCAAAGTCTATCATTACTTCTTCATCAATTTCAGGAATGAAGCTGAAGCCTTTACCGCCTCCAGCATAGGGCTGGGCAATGCGGAGCCACGGAGTTTTCATCTCCGAGTCAAGCTGCGCCTGCCAGTCAAATTGCACGCGGATGCGTCCCAAATCCATCGGGTCTTCGTTGTCGGTTACCTTGGCACGACAAGAAGGTGCTACAGGATAGACATCGCTATTAATATAAGGTGGATAGTCGCATGCCGAAGGAATGCCCACAAAATGGTTGCTGTAGATTTCATCGGCGGAGAAGGTGTGAACCAGTTCGGTGATGAGGATTTCGTATTGTTCCACATCACTTTTCAGGCTGAAGATATTGTCGGTAATGTAATTGTCGACGATAATCAGCGTGGAGCCGATTTTGAGTTTCGAGCAGTAGGTGTTGCCCGAATAGACAAGCATTTCGGCTTTTTCTCCACGGGCTTGTGTTTTGGTAGAGACATTCAGGATGGTTTCTCGGCCGTCGTTGTCGGCGAAGCCGCCTGAATGAAGGTTTTGAAGGGTTTGTTTCGTGAAACAGTTTTGGGAGGCTTCGAAGGCACTGTCTCCCAATTCATTATACGGGCGTTGCATTTCGCTGAGTCCGTCTTTCATGGTGGATTGGTATGCGTTGTAGGAAGAAGTCACATGATTGAATGCCACAGGTTGCATCCTCAAGTCCATATTATAGGAAGGAATGTCCTTGCCGGGATAATTGAGCCTGACGACATCTTGTTCTTTCAGTTGTCCGAATACCATTTTGGTGCCGTCGTTATAAAGCCATTCCCCGTAGCGGCGAGCCAGCCTTTGCAGAAACTGGTAATTGGTCTCATTGTATTGCACGCAATATTCGATAGACTCTTTAAACCGGGCGTCTATTTCCGGCTGGATTTGTGAACTATAGTCGTCAACAACATCATTGACGATGTCATTGAGCGTGTTTTCCTCAAACGACTTGCAGTTGGGGTTATCGTCCAAAAGCGCTTCCCAACTTCTTGCCTCAACATCAACAGTATACATGGTTCCCCGCCTGCTGCCTGATGCAGAGAAGATGACCCCTCGGAAACTGATTTCAGCGGTTTTTTCTTGGTTCAACAAAAAGGAAAGGTTTTCGACATTATCGGTTTCAAGGCTGAGGGTGATTTCCTTACCTATGAGTTGTCCGCACACGGCAAACTTGGTCTCATTGATACTCTCTTCTGGAACCTTGTGCATGCTGAAACTGAGCGTGTTATAGGTTAGAAGACTTTGGTATAGGGTAAAATTGTCAAGTCGCCACTTGGTATCGTCAAGCGGAATGTAGAAACCAGAAGAAGGGTTTCCATCAATGTTTACGGTTATGTTTTTGACTGAGATTGACATGGTTTACGTCCATTCGTTGGTAAATGTAGCTTTGTCGATGCTGTTGTTGCTGCCTCGACTGACGACTGAATGCTCATTTCTTCCAATACATATAGTCTGTGCACTGATGGTGACAGTGGTATACATCAGCTTGCTGTCATTGTCATTGAAATAGTCTTTGAGTTCGATGCAATAGGCGTTTTTGAATTCAACAGTCTTGTAACTTTGCTTGTTATCGTTAGAGTAGACGATGAATTTGAAAAATCCGGATTGCACTTCGGTTTTATTGAACATCCATTTATAAAAGAAAAGGTCTTCGTTGCTGGTGGAAGGCATTACGAAGGTGATGGTGCCGCCTTGAGGACGCGAAACGGGCTTGCCTGTCTCGTCAATGGATTGGTGAAACTCGTAGGCGCATTCCACTACGCCGTAAGTTTTTTCACCTATGGTTAAGCTGCCTTGGAGTGCCATGTTGTTAAGATTAAGCAGGAGTCCTTTGGGGGAAGAGTTTCCTCCTCCCCAAAAGGATGCTCCTAATGATTGATTAGTTGTTGTCGATAGTCCAACGGTTGTTGTGACGGGCGTTGCCCACCTGGATTTCCTTGGCGGAAATGGTGAATTCTTCGAACTGCAACAGCGAATTGGTTGAATCATAGGTCTCGGCATACTCCACCACATAGCCTTCCTTGAAATCGAGGTGCTTCATTTCACCACCTTGACGGTTGGGGAAGGAAATGGTGCCGCCTTTGCTCATGTAGGTGTCGCACATCCATTCCATGAGGTCGGTGTTGCCGTCGTCGTTTGATTTCACTTTGACGTAGATTTTGCCGCCACGGGTGGTGCCAGTGGGTTGACCTTCAACGTCGGTTTGTTGGTTGAGTTCGTACCTTACGTACAAAACTTCGCGTTCCTGAATGCCGTCGGCATTGATTGTAGCTGTTCTTGTAGCCATGATTTTAAGTGTTTAAATTAGTAAAATAAGTTGAAGTTTGTTGTGTTTTTACACATTCTGTTTGTGTTATTTTATGTCTTGCTCCCATTCGGCACCGCCGGTGCCATTGTGACCAGTCAGTTCGATGAAGAAGTTCTTGGCCGCGAAGAAAGGCTTCAGTTCCACTTCAATCTTGATGTCCTTGGTCTTAGGATCTTGGTCAAGTTTTTTCAGATTATAGTTCTCGATAAGCTTGCCTGGTCCTTTGTAGTCGCTCAGGAAGTCGTGGATAGCTTGCTGCAGTTCGGCTTTGACTTGTGAGTTCCAGTTGGTGAAAGCCTCATCGTTGAAGAAGTTCTGGAACACCTTGCCAATCCAGTCGAAAACGCGAACAATCGGATATTCCTGAAGGCCAATGGTTGCGCCGTTGTATAATGAACGGTTGGAGAAAGCCATCGTGCGGCCGTCTTCCTCCACCATCGGGATAACGCCTTGGTCAATGAGAGCTGCAATTTCAGACTTGCGCAGGTCGAGACGTGCACCTTTGACGTTGCTCATGGTGCCGTACTTTTTACCGGCTGCGCCTTGTGCGATAACGGTTTCCTCGGTGTTGGTCATACGGCCAGCAAGGGCACCAGAGCCTGGGATATACACGTCATCGTCCTCATTGGCCAACTCTGACTTCTTGCGACCAAGAATGTAGTTGCAAGTCATGATTACGTTAGCCAATTTTGCGTCTTGTCCTTGTAAACTGGCATCTTCAAGCTCGTCTTTCAGCATCTCGAAATTCAAGCTATCCTTGAAGTCGGTCACCATGATGACTTTGTTGCGGTATGCCGTGTCGGCCCACATTCTGATTGTTGCGGCGTCGCCAAGGTATCCAGGAACCACAAGCAAACTGTAGTTGTTTTTCAGGTTCAAGCGGTCATAATACTGCTCTAACTCTTCGCGGATGGCAACGGTGTCTTCCGAGTCATGTGAGCCTAACTCTTCCTTGTTCACGTTCATCAGGGTGATGCAGTCGATCTTACCCTGTCCTGCGTTAGCGAAGAAGGCATCAAGCGTGCGGTAGGTCACCTCAAGCTGACGAATCTCATCGTGGATACTGAAAAGGTTGCTTTCCAGGTTCTGTTCGGCTTTGGCGCAATTGGCTTTGCAATCCTCGATAATTTCCATTGGGTCATTGCCTCCTTTTTCAAGGATGTTCACCCAAAGCTCCAATTCGTTCTTCAGTTTTTGACGAGCATCGGCATAGGCCGCGTCCGCCAAAAAGATGCTTTTTACCGCCTTTCGGCGCGGGTCCATGTTCTCAACGCCTTTAATAAGTCCCTTGAGCAGTTGGAAACCGCCGTATTTTGACAGTCCCTCGTTGAGGCTCTTTTGCAAAAGCTCACCAGGATTCTCTATCTTTTTCTTTTCTTGAAGTTCAGGGCCTCCGGCCAATGCTTCTTTCTTTTGTTCTTCTGTAGCCATAGTGGTTGCGTCTTTAAAGATTATTATTCGGTGGAATCAAGCTCGGCAAGCAAGGCTTCCAAAGCATTTTTCAGGTCGCCTCGTGCAGTTGTGTCTTTGAGTGTGTTGCGTAGCGTCTTGTTCTTCTCAAGTTGGCGAATGACAGAGTTGTAGGCGTCAATCTTGCCTTTTTCGGCGCTGAGCAACTCGCTCTGTTCAATCAATTGCTCGTCCTCAAAGTCCTTGATGGACTTGAAGTCGAAATCCTCAAAAGCAGCACCGCCTTCTTCGGTAGTGAGGGCGACACCTTTCTTACTGGGCTGGTAGTGTTCGAACACGTCTTTCATGTTCTTCGGCTTGAAGCCTTCACGATCAGCATCGCTGTTCGGAGCTTCATCGGTGAACTGGTCGGCATAGAGCGTCCGGTTCTGCGGGAACTCGATGATGCCGTCTTGGGCATCGACATCAAGCACTTTCGTGATAACAGTTTTTCTTGCCATAGGTTTATAATTTTGTTGGATTTGTTGTTGATTATTCCTTTGTTTCTGAGTTTTCTTCGTCGGGTGAATCAATCTCCCAAGCCATTTCAAGAGTTTCTTCATTGTATTTCATGATTACGGTGTCGCCAGCGTTGATTTGGCCCGAAATGATGAGCTTCGAAAGCGGTCGGCGGATTTCCTTGCGTATGATACCGAGTATGGGGCGCGCGCCGTAATGGGCGTTGAAACCAACCTTCGTGACATATTTCCGCGCTGTCTCGTCGATCTCCAATTTGATGTTCTGCTCGTTGAGGGTCTTCAACAGATTCTTGATGTGGATGTCAAAGATACGGTCGATCATCTCCTCCGTAATGGGCGAGAATGGAACAAT
The DNA here is from genome assembly GCA_905233685.1 of uncultured Bacteroidales bacterium. Taxonomy (GTDB): domain Bacteria; phylum Bacteroidota; class Bacteroidia; order Bacteroidales; family F082; genus Limimorpha. The sequence continues at coordinate 59,533 of CAJOEZ010000005.1, forward strand.
TTCCGTCAAGCGGGCGAGGAACTCGGGACGGAACTGTCCTTGCATCACTTCCAAAAGCTGGTCGTGCGTTGGCACCTTGCCTTCACCGAAAGCCTTGAAGATGTATTCGCTGCCAATGTTTGAAGTGAAGATGATGAGCGCATTTGAGAAATCTCCCACACGGCCAAGGCGATCATGCAACTTGCCCTCGTCCAAGATTTGCAGGAAAAGGTCGAACACCGAGCGGTGGGCTTTCTCAATCTCATCGAACAGCACTACGGAATAAGGATGTTGTCTGATTTGGTTCACCAACAGGCCACCTTCTTCATAACCGACATAGCCAGGAGGCGCTCCATAAAGCAAGGCTACCGAATGCTCTTCCTTGTATTCCGACATGTCGAAACGCAGCATGGCGGTCTCGTCGTTAAAAAGGAACTCCGCCAGTGATTTGGCCAACTCGGTCTTACCAGTACCCGTTGGGCCAAGGAAGAAGAACGAGCCGATGGGTTGTCCTTTTTTGTTCAAGCCTGAGCGCGACTCGAAGATGGCGTCAAGGATGCTTTTGATGGCGTGGTTTTGTCCCACAACACGATTGTGAAGAATCTCTTCCGCGTTGGAGAGCTTTTGTCTTTCCTCCGACTGGATGTTGCCCATCGGAATACCAGTCATCTTGGAAACCACATCGCGAACAGCCTCTTTTTGTAGCTTGTCTTGTTTTGGCATCTGTTCTTCTGCAATCTCCGCCATCTCGTTAGCGATTTTCACTGAAGCCATGGCTCGGTCGAGTAGGTCTAACGCTGAAGCGGGTAAGCGACGGTCGGGCATATATCGCTTCGCGAGGCGGACAATTTCAGCAGGCACCTCTTCGTCAATGGTCAGGTGGTGGAATTGTTCGTAATTCTCCCGCCTCGAAAGGATGATGTCGATGGCTTGTGCCTCGTTAGGCTCTTCAACGGTGATTTTTTCAAAATACGCCGTAAACTCCTTATCCTTTTCAATGTCTTTGGTGTAGCCGTCGGTCGTGGTCGTGCAAATCATTTGCAACTGGTTCTTCGACAACAGCTTCTTGATGGCTGGCAGCAGCCCGTTCAGTACCGACTGTTTGTCCTCTACACGATGGAAGTTTTCGATGACCAAAACAGGTTGCGTTTGGTTTTGCAACGATTGCGTCACCGTCTTGAAACGGTCTTCGATTTCCCCTTTGTAGCTCACCCCTTGGCTGAGCGTAATCAGGTCAAGTTCAATGGGTTGAAGGTTTTCCAACGAAGCGGGCAGTTGCTTGTCCCGCAAACGTTGCAGGATGCCATGGATGAGGCTGGTCTTTCCTACGCCAGTTTCGCCCACAATTAGAACATTGGCACGGTCTTTTCTGGCCAGCACCTCAACAATGGAGAGAATCTCGTTCTCGAAGCCAATTACGCTGGTTTCAGGCAGCTCGTCAAGCATGGCCGTGCAATAATCCGAAGTCTCAGTGTTCAGGGAGGACACCTTATTAATATTAGAAGATGCGCTGGCAGTTTTTGTCGTTCCACCACTTTGCAAAGTCTTCAGTATCTTGTCGGCTTGCAGGGGAAGCGTTTTCAGTTGTTCATAGCTGAACCCGATGCCAGGTGTGACGAGCGATGCCAGGAGGCAAGGGGCGTTGATGTCTTCAAGGCCGCACCGTTCGCCGATTTCAATGGCTTCTTTGACCACGTTTTGCGTGTCACGTGAAAGCTCAATTCCTTTCATTGCATAGGCCGACTTTTCACACTGTTGCATTCGCATGTCGGCCCAATCGACGAGGTAATAGTAATCTTCATCAAGCGTGTCCTCGATGTAATGCACCAAACCCGCGCTTTTGTGCAACAAAGCCCGCAGCAGGTGCGCCGGCTCTATCTTGGGTGACTTGTTGTCGTTGGCAAACGATTGCGCGATGTGCAATAAGTCGAAAGGAAGGCTTTCCAATCGTTGTGCGTATTTATCCATTTTTGGTAGGTTTGAAATTTATATGATTGAGAGTTGGCTCGCTGGCACAAAGGCTATGGCCACGGCAGCCAAACCTTCCAACTGCACCACCACCCGCTTGTTTTTGTTGATTCTCTTTATAACTCCTTCTACACCAGCAAAATATCCGTCAATCACTTTCACGCGCTGGCCAATCTTGTTGATGTAGTCGTTGCTGTCAAGAAATAACACGCGGTCATCCTGCACCGAGGCCACCCGCATAAAATTCTCCATTTGGCGGTCGGGAACGTGTATAATCTCACCTTTTCCTTTGCCATTCGACAAGGGTCGTTTCATCATGTACCGCATCGGGGAAAACTCCTCGCGAGTCGTTTTCAATGTGGTCAGAAACTCTTGGGTTGATTTCACAAAAATCAAGTTGTGTATGGCGGGCAGCAATATTCGCTTTTTCCCGCCCTTTTTTGTTTCCACAACTTCCCAGCGCATGGGCAGAAAATTATCAACGCCCAAGTTGTCAAGTAAGGTCTTGATTTTCAGTTCCCGATGGTATGTGACACGCATGGGAAACCAATGTAAATCAGACGGTGTTGTAACTTGTTGATTTACAGTGATTTGTGACGGGGGGGGGGGTAAAAGCAAGGGACACCATGCCGAAAGGCATGGTTGCATTTGTGCTTTCTTTGGTATATAACCTATTCATGTTGCGCTGATATCCAGCTACATTGATGAATATTATTGATACCCTTTCTCCACAAAAAACGGAGTTGTATCAACGTGCAAATATAGAAAATTTATTCAATACAAGTTCAAATTAACTCGATTAATTGCATTTTATTATCTACCATCTGGCCTTCGGTGACGAGGATTTTCTTCACCTTGGCCGGTCCGGCGGCGACGATGTTGTTCTCCATTTTCATGGCTTCCACGACCATCATAATCATGCCTTCTTTCATTTCGTCGCCTTCCTTGACATTGATTTTCACCACTTTGCCGGGCATGGGCGACACCAACCGTGACTTGTCGTTCACCGTTTCCTTGCAGGCATAGTCCATCGTGTCGTTCAGTTGGTCGGTGCGGAAGCAGGTGAAATTGAGGCCGTGGAAATTGACGATGGTCTTTTGCTCATCGTTGACAGAGCAATAAACCGTCTCGGTGCGGCCGTTCAGCATGATTTTCAGCTGTTTGTTGTCGTATTGGATGAACTCCACCGCAAACGATTGTGAGTTTATCGTGCCTTTGATTTTGCCTGCCTGGGCTTCGGTAATGCTGATGGGAATCTTCTGACCTTCCACATCCACAGTGAGTTGCATATTGTAGCGCCAATAGCCGATTTCTTCCCAAACGTTTTCGGGATGCTGCTCAACCTGCTTCTTGCAGAAGTCGAACATGAGGAATGAAATAGCGATATCGTTGATGTTCAGGTTATTGCGACTGTTGTGCAATGCCTTCAGCAGTTCTTCTTGATGGGTGGTGCAGAACGAGGTATCTATCTTGTTCTCAACGAAATCCGCGTTTTTGACCACCTCCCAAAGATAGGCTTTGTTGGTGGTCAGGCCTTGGATGATGAAGTCTTTCAAAGCGCGTTGAGCCGTTTCCAACGCGGTCTGGCGGTCTTTGGCGTGACAGCTCAACTTGGCAATCATCGGGTCGTAAGCCTCTGAAATTGTGCAGGTTCCGTCGATGCTGCTATCCACTCTTGCGCCGCGCACTTGCGGCTCATGGTAGGCTGTCACCTTGCCGGGCGTGGGCAGGAAGCCGTTTTCGGGATTCTCGGCATAGATACGCAATTCGATGGCGTGGCCTTGCGGCTGAATCAGTTCTTGCGTCCAGCCCATTTCCTTGTCGCGCGCGATGCGAATCTGTTCTTCCACGATGTCGATGCCCGTGCGCATTTCCGTGACGGGATGCTCCACCTGAATGCGCGTGTTCATCTCCAAGAAATAGAAATTCAGCTTGTTATCCACCAAAAACTCCACCGTTCCAGCATTGCGGTAATGGATGACTTTGCATAGTTTGACCGCCGTTTCGCACAGCTGTTGGCGCTTTTCGTCCGTCAGCGTTGGCGAAGGCGATTCCTCAATGATTTTTTGGTAACGACGCTGGATGGTGCACTCGCGCTCGTGCAAATGGACCACATTACCGAAGTGGTCGGCCAAGACCTGCACCTCGATATGTCGTGGATTTTCAATGTATTGTTCCACGAACACCGTGCCGTCGCCGAAGTATTTCTCCGCCTCGCGGGAGGCGCGTTCCAATTCGTCCTTCAAATCCTTAGGCCGCCTGACGATGTGCATTCCCTTGCCACCACCACCCGCTGCCGCCTTTATTAATATAGGATAAGGTAGCGTGTCGGCCTGTTTCAGAATCTCGTCGATGCTTCCCGTCAAGCCGAAGGTAACGGGGATGCCGTTGGCGATGGCGATTTCGCGTGAGGCGATTTTGTTGCCCATTAGCCGCATGGATTCTGCGTTAGGGCCAATGAAAATCAAGTTATTGGCCTCACAAGCCTCGGCCAATTCGGGGCTTTCGGAGAGAAAGCCGTAACCGGGATGGATGGCATCCGCGCCTGTGTCCAAGGCCGCGTCGATGATTTTTTGGATGTTGAGGTAAGTGTCTTTCAGTGTGCCGCCGCCCAAGGGACAAGCCTCGTCGGCCAAGCGGCGGTGCAAGGCGTTGGCGTCGTTTTCGGCAAAGACCGCCACCGAGGCGATGTGCAGCTTGCGCAAGGTCTTGATGACCCGCACGGCAATCTCGCCACGGTTGGCAATCAGCACTTTATGGATTTTCTTGCTGTTCATGGTTCAAAATGTCATGGGGCAAAGGTAGTGAATTTTTGGGAAAACATAGATTTTTCCTATTTTTGCGAGTTCTTTTTGGAACAATTCTTGAAAGACGACCAAGCGTGAAAAACCTGACAAAAATAACATTCCTTGTCCTGCTGATTGTGGCCTCCTCTTGCGCCTCGCGCAAGAAAACCATCGTGCCGCCTCAGCCCCAAGCCTTTAAATGGATGACCGCCAACCTAAGCATTCAAGCAGAAGGCAACGGCATGGATTTCAATGACTTGTCGGGGCAAATCAGGATGCGGAAAGACAGCATCGTATGGCTCAGCGTGTCGGCCACAATGGGCATGGAAGTGCTACGCGCCAAAATCAGCAACGACTCTGTTTGGATTGTCAACCGTTTGGAAAAGAGCTATTTGGCCGAGCCTTTGGACACTATTTCAGCCCAATTGGGAATGCCGTTCAGCTTGCCTATGATGCAAACATTGTTATTAGACAATAACGAAGGCCTTCCGCCCGTTGAGAATCAGACGGTGCAACTGAAAACCTTCGTGATGGGCAACATGAGCGCCAAAATTAGGTACAACAACATCAAAATCGACGAAAAGACGACCTTCCCGCTGAAAATCACTAATAAAATGGAGCGGTTTCGACTACAGGAAAAACAATGAAAAGACCATATATCATATTGATATTGTTGCTGTTGGCTTTTGTTGACCCTGCCTTTTGCCAAAAAACGAAAGGCAAGTCGAAACAGCAGTTGCAGAACGAAATTTCCTCGTTGCAAAAGGAAATCTCGAACGCCAACCAATTGCTGAAAAAGACCAAGAAGGACAAGGAGATGACCCTCAACGAAGTCACTATCTTGGACAAAAAAATCAAGCAGCGCGAGCAACTCATCAAGGCTTACAACGAGCAGATTGCCGTTTTGGACGACGAAATCCAAGCCGGCCAAAGCAACATCAAAACGCTTAATTCCGACCTTGGCAAGTTGCGCAAAGAGTACGCGAAAATGATTGTCTTTGCCAACAAAAACCGCAGCCATTACGACCGCTTGGGCTTCGTTTTTGCCTCAAGGGACTTCAACCAAGCGTTCAGCCGACTGCGTTATATCCGCGAATTCACGGATGCGCGAAAACTGAAAATGGAGCAAATCGCGAGCACAGAAAAACGCATCAGCGGTGAAGTGGAAGCCAGCCAAAAAGCACGAGAGGAACGTGCCGCCATGCTCGCTGACGAAAAAGTGCAAAAGACTGAGTTACAAGGCGAAAAGGAAGAACTAAATCGTCAGGTGAACAACCTCAAGAAGCAGGAAGGCAGCATCCAGCAAGACATCAAGAACAAGCAGCAACAAGCCCAAAAACTCCAAAAAGCCGTTGACGACATCATTGCCGAAGAAATCCGCAAGGCCAACGAGGAAGCCGAACGCAAACGCAGGGAAGCCGAGAAGAAAGCCGCCAAGGACAAGGGAAAAACCACCACGACCACGCCAACCACAAAGCCGAAGTCGGAAACCGGCATGGCCCTGACCCCTGCCGAAAAGACGCTTTCGACGAGCTTCGTCAGCAACAAAGGCAAGCTGCCTTGGCCCGTCGAGCGCGGTGTGGTTTCCTCGTCCTACGGCAAGCACGCTTCGGTGGTCTCCGACAAAGTCACCGTGACCAACAACGGCATCGACATCGCCACCAACTCAGGCGCTTCGGCCCGCGCTGTCTTCGACGGCGAGGTGACCAGCGTCACCAAACTGACGGGCAGCAATACGGTGGTCATCATCCGGCACGGCGAGTATTTCACCGTCTATTCCAATTTGGAAAACGTCACCGTCAAACGCGGCGACAAGGTGAAAACCAAACAAAACATCGGAACGGTGCACACGAGCAAGACCGAAAACAAAACCGAACTGCACTTCGAGCTGCTGAAGGAGCAAGTCAGGCAGAATCCCGCTAATTGGTTGTCGAAATGATAAAGAAGTCATTGATATTGTTGTTATTAGGGTTGGTCTTGCTTGCGTCATGCAAGACCAAGGAAGTCCCAGGTCGCCGTCGCGCACCACGCAACTGCAATACCTGCACCAAGTGGAGCTATGTACCGCAACAAGAACTCGAAAACACGCTGATTTTACGAGATGAAGCCTGAAGAACTCGAACTGCTGAAACGCTTCTTCCCCGAGGCTGCAGTGGCGATGGTGGGCGAAATCTACAGCCAACGCCGCTTCAAGCTGCATTTCAAGCACCCACGCTCATCGAAATTGGGCGACTTCCGTCCGCCAAGAGCCAAAAACGGCATTTGCACCATCACCCTCAACTTGGACTTGAACCCTTATCAAATGCTCATCACCTATGTCCATGAAGTGGCGCATTACGATGTGTATCAGCATTATGGCTCAAGGTTTGTGCAACCTCATGGCACGGAATGGCAAAACCAGTTCACTGCGCTGTTGCTGCCTTTCATGACCGAAACCATCTTTTCGAAAGACATTCTTACAGCTTTGCAAAAGCATCTTCGCCACATCAAGGCCAGCAGCACCGCCGACCTCAGACTGCAAAGGGTATTGCACAAATACGACAAGAACGTCGAGAATGTCGTCACAGTGGAAAGCTTGCCCGTTGGCGCTCGTTTCACGTTGAAAAACGGCCTTATTTTCTGCAAGGGCGAAAAACAGCGCACCCGCTACAAATGCCACTGCGAGACCAACGGCAAAACCTACATGGTGGCAGCTTTGGCGGAAGCGAAACCTATAGAATAAGAGCTTATTCCCCTCGCACCGTCCGATTCAGCCATTGGCAGAAATCCTTGGTTTTCTCGAACTCCGACAGCACCCAATCCACTAATTGCGGGTCGAAGAGGCGCTGGTCGGGGAGGTCTTGCACCAACAGCCAGTCGCGTTGCTTGAAAAGCTCAGCCTGCGGATGGTCTTTGGGGTAGCCGTTGGGCACACGCTTCATGGCGTTGCTTGTGTCCAAACCGAAGGTTTTGGCCTTGGCGATGCTCTTCACCAACGGTTCGGCGTTGAAAAGAATCTCGTCGCGGATGGTTTTCAGCATGGCGTTGTCAGGCATATACATTCCCGTACAGAGCATGTTATGTCCCAGATATTCAGACTCTTTCGCCTCAATATGGAAATAATAGCCCGCCAACATGGACTTTTTGCCTTCGGGACAGACGAACACGCCAAAATGGGTCTTGTAAGGCCGCTTGTCGGGCGAGAATCGCGTGTCGCGGTAGAAACGGTAAGTGCAATCCTTCAGCGTCAGACCCTTGCAGTTGTCGTCAAATTTCTGCACACCAGCTATGATTTGTTCGGCCAAGGCATTGAAATTCGCCTGCGCCTTAACATATTGATTCTTATGCTCTTGAAACCACGGACGGTTATTGTTGTGCAGCACATCCTCCAAAAAACGAAGTATTTCTTCCATGACACAATGATTTTAAAGGTCACAAAATTAGGAAAAATCCCTATATTTGCGGCTCTATTGCATCGATTAGTTATCAAATCATTAAAAATCAATCTTATGAAAAGTAAAAACCTCATCCTGACTTTGGCCTGCCTCTTGGTCATGTCATTCAGCGCCAACGCACAGCTTGGCAACGCCTTGAAAAATGCTTCAGCAAAAGCTTTCAGCGACAAGGTGAGCATCGAGAAAATCCCATCCACGCTTGAAGAATTCCAGGCCCTTCAGGCCGAACTCGGTAACACTCCCGAAGGCTGCATTATGCTGCAACTCGTGGCCATGGAAATGTATCGTCGCGACCGCAACGTGGGCCTCGAATGCCTCAAACTGAACAACACCGAAACCAATCTCAGTGACGTGAAACGCCGCCTGAACGAACTTTATCGTGAAAACGACAGCTATGCGAGACCTTATCTCGTCTCGTCATGCTTCAAGGGCGCCACACCTGCCAACGGCTACAACCCAGACAAACCTTTCACCATCCAACTGCGCAAAGACCCCAACAGAAGTGACGAGCGTTCACAAATGCTGAAAGGCTATGTAAAACATTATCAGCTTTATAGCGATGGATATGACACGCATTGGCGCGGCATCGATGTGGTGCAGGTGCATGGTGAACCTTATTACCGCGTCAGCAATTGCCCCTCCATCCTCACCCAATGCAAAGAAATCGACTTTGACGCCACTGAGGAGTGGAAAGGACTGGAATAGTTTAATTAAACAAGAAAACTCTTAAAATGAAACACTTACACTACATTATCACCCTCATCCTGATACTCTCCGCTGGCATCGCGAAAGCTGGTGAGGGCATGTGGATTCCCATGTTGCTGCAATACAACGAGAAAGAAATGCAGGAAATGGGTATGAAAATCACCGCTGAGGATATTTATTCCATCAACCACAGCAGCCTGAAAGACGCCATTGTGCTGTTTGGCGGCGGCTGCACCGGCGAAATCGTCAGCGACTACGGCCTGCTGCTCACCAACCACCACTGCGGTTACGACCACATCCAAAAACACAGCTCCGTCGAGCACGACTACCTCACCAACGGCTTCTGGGCCATGAACCGAGGCGAAGAGCTGCCCTGCCCTGGCCTCAGCGTCATCTTCCTCCGCGAGATGCGCGACGTGACGGAGAGAATTCTTACGGGCATCACCGTGGATATGTCTGAAGACGAGCGTCAGGCCAAGATCGAAGACAATATCAAAAAGACCATTGCTGCCATTGAGAAGGAAACGCCTTACAAGGTGAGTATCAAGCCGTTCTTCTTGGGTAATGAGTATTATCTGCTGCTCAACGAGGTCTATACCGACGTGCGCTTGGTGGGTTGTCCCCCGAGCAATATCGGCAAGTTTGGCGGTGACACCGACAACTGGGTCTGGCCCCGCCACACGGGCGATTTCAGCGTCTTTCGCGTTTATGCCGACAAGGATGGCCATCCGGCCGTATATAGCGCGGACAATGTCCCTTACAAGCCCGCCAAGCATTTGGACATCTCGCTGAAAGGTGCCGAAGAAGGCGATTTTGCCTTTGTGTTCGGCTATCCCGCACGCACTAACGAATACCTGCCTGCCGTGGCCGTTGACCAAGAAGCTAACCTCATCGACCCTATCACGGTGGATTTGCGTGGCAAGGTGCTTGACATCTACAACAAATATCAGGAACAGGATCCTAAAGTGCGTATCCAATATGCCTCCAAGCACGCCAGCATCGGCAACGGCTGGAAGAAATGGATGGGCGTGACCGAAGGCATCAACCATTTCCACGGCGTGGAGAAGAAACAAGCCTTTGAGAAGGACTTTCAGGAATGGGCCTTGGGCGCACGCAACCGCTATATGTACATCGACCTGTTGAACAATTTCGAGAAAAACTACAAGGAATTGGAGCCTTATGAACTGGCTTACACATACATGGCCGAGGCCGGACTGCGCATCGAGCTCATCAACTTCGCGGGACGTTTTGCCAAACTCTCCGAAGTGACCAAAGACACGCCCCAAGAGGACATCAACCGTATGGTGGACAACCTGAAAACCACGGTGAAGAATTTCTTCAAAGACTACTACGAACCCATCGACCGCGAAGTGGCCACCATGCTGATTGGTGAGTATTTGAAGGCTCAGCCTGCCGATTTCCGCCCCGATTTCCTCAACGATATCAAGGATGTGGACGACTATGTGGACAAGCTCTTCAGCAAATCCATGTTCACCGACGAAGCCAAGGTCAAGGATGTTTTGGACAACTTCAAGGCCAAGGATACCAAGAAATTAGCCAACGACCCTGCCATGAAAGTCTACCAAAGCATGATAGGCTTCTACCGCAGCGAGGTTTACGACCATATCGTCAGCCTTAACGACAACATCGACCGTATGCGTCGCCTTTACATGAAAGGCCAGATGGACATGCAGCCCGACAAACGCTTTTATCCCGACGCCAACTTCACGCTGCGTGTCACCTACGGCAAGGTCGAAGGCTTCAAGCCGCAGGACGGGAAGACCTACCGCCACTTCACCACGCTTGAAGGCATCATGGAAAAAGAAAACCCCGACATTTACGACTATGTGGTTGAACCCAAGCTGAAAGAACTTTACAACAAGAAAGATTACGGCCGCTATGCCGACAAGGACGGCACCATGCACGTAGCCTTCACCGCGAGCGTACACACCACAGGCGGCAACTCGGGTAGCCCGATTCTGAACGCCGAAGGGCAGCTCCTCGGCCTCAACTTCGACCGCTGTTGGGAAGGCACGATGAGCGACCTCATCTATGACCCCGACATCTGCCGCAATATCAGCGTCGATATCCGCTATGTGCTGTTCATCATCGACAAGTTCGCTGGAGCCCGACATCTCGTCGATGAGATGACCATTGTGGAATAAAAATTCGTTCGGTAAAATCAAAAGAGGATGAGATTTTGTCTTGTCCTCTTTATTTTTGTACATATAATTAACTAAAAATCAACAAGTTAAAAACAAAAAAAAAAAAACAATAACATTGGACAGAATTTCCAAATAAATCACTAATATTGCAAGCCTAAACTATTGATTTTAAGTTGGAATATTATGCATTTTAAATAACTGCTCCATGAATAAACTGTTGTTAAACTTTTGCAATTTCATTTTTGGCAAGCATAAAAGCAACACCCTGCCTCGCTATTGGATTCTCCTTGCCGACATGGTGATTGTTTTCTTTTCGTATGTCGTGGCCATCGCGTTGCTTTATTACCGCGACATCACCGAATCGGGCTTCGACTGGAGCCGCATCTGGATTGTGCCCGTCGTCTATCTTATCGCGTTCCTCATCACCCAAACCTATGACGGGATGTTGCGTTATTCGGGCTTCAACGATGTGCGAAAAATCCTGTATTCCTGTACGGGAGCTGCCGCTTTTCTCATCATTAGTAAACTGATTCTGAGTCAATTCAATCCGGTTTTGGCATCGGATATTTACCCGCGTTACGCCGTCATCATTTACCATTACCTGATTACCATGGTCTTGATGGTTATCATGAGGCTCACTATCAGGCGTTTGTACAATGAAATCTACAAAAACTCATCCATCAGGCAAAACACGCTCATTTACGGCGCTGGCGACGGTGGTACCATGCTGCTGCGCACCTTGAGCCAAGACACGGCGTCACTTTACAAGGTAATAGCCTTCACTGACGACGACCCGCATCGCGTGGGCAACCAAATCAATACTGTAAAGGTGTATTCCCCTTCGGTGGCCTTGACGGAAGAGTTTATTCTGAGATACGGTATCAAGGTCATGATTTTGGCTATCCCCAGCCTCGACGATGAACGCCGCAGAGAGCTCATTGAGAAGGGTTTGGCACTTAATCTTAGCGTGAAATCCATCCCCAGCTTTAGCAAATGGGTGGATGGAACGCTGAAGGAAAACCAAATCGAGGACATCAAGATTGAAGACCTTTTGGGCCGCAAGCCCATCACGCTCGGCAAGGAAAATGTGAGTCGTGAAATCCAAGACAAAGTCGTTCTTGTGACGGGTGCTGCTGGCTCCATCGGCAGTGAGATTTGCCGTCAGGTGATGCACTACAATCCCACTAAGCTTGTCATGCTTGACCAAGCTGAGTCGCCGATGTACGACTTCCAGTTCGAGATGAACAACACGCCCGATTTCAAGGAACAGAAAGACCGCATGGCTTTTGTCATCACCAACGTGAAAGACCCAATACGGATGCGCAAGGTGTTTGAGAAATACCATCCGCAAGTGGTGTTCCATGCTGCTGCCTATAAGCATGTGCCTTTCATGGAAGAGAACGCTTACGAAGCCGTCTATGTCAACGTGTTCGGCACCAAACTGGTGGCCGATTTGGCCATGGAATTTGGCGTGGAGAAGTTCGTGATGATTTCGACCGACAAGGCCGTCAATCCGACTAACGTCATGGGGGCGACCAAGCGCATCGCCGAAATCTATACGCAAAGCCGTCAGGGACAGACTAAGTTCATCACCACGCGCTTTGGCAATGTGTTGGGCAGCAACGGCTCTGTGGTGCCTTTGTTCCGCAAGCAGATTGCCCAAGGCGGCCCCATCACGGTCACAGACCGCCGCATCACCCGTTATTTCATGACCATCCCCGAAGCTTGCAGCCTTGTGCTTGAGGCAGGTTCCATCGGTGAAGGCGGCGACATCTTCGTCTTCGATATGGGCGAGAAAGTCAAGATTTGGGATTTGGCCGAAAAGATGCGCCAGTTGGCCCATCGTCCCGACGTGGAAATCATCGAGACAGGCCTGCGCCCGGGCGAAAAACTCTACGAAGAAGTGCTTGCCAACGAGGAAAACACCATCAAGACCGACAACGAGAAAATCATGCACGCCGTGGTCAGGAAATACGAAGCCCACGATGTGGATGCGTTGCTGCAAAAGCTCCATGCCGAACTCGACACCTGCGAACCGATGAAAATTGTCGCCCAGATGAAAGTCATCGTGCCCGAGTTCAAGAGCAATAACAGCGTGTTTTCAGCGTTAGACAAGTAGTATTATGGCCCTTCGATAAGCTCAGGGACCTTGTCTTTTTTAGAAGCTCAGGGTGCCTGAGCCTGTCGAAGGCCCCGACAAAAAACTAAACAATGAACAATTTCTGTATCATCATGGCTGGAGGCATAGGCAGCCGCTTCTGGCCTCTTAGCAAAGATAACTATCCCAAGCAATTCCTTGATATTCTCGGCACTGGAAAAAGCTTTATCAGAAGCACTTACGAGCGTTTTAGCCCCGTCATTCCCGACGAGAACTTCCTCGTGGTGACCAACAAGGCCTACAAACAGCTTGTTTTGGAGCACCTGCCCATGCTGCGTCCCGACCAAGTGCTTTGCGAACCAGCAAGAAGAAACACCGCGCCGTGCATCGCCTACGCGGCTTATCACATCCAAAGTCGCTGTGCTGACGCCAACATCGTCGTTACGCCTGCCGACCATTTGGTGACCAATGAAGGTGAATTTCAACGCATTATTCGCCTCGGCTTTGACTTTTTGGCGAAAAATCCTGATGCCTTGATGACCATCGGCATTAAGCCCAGCCGACCAGAAACGGGGTATGGCTATATTCAGTGTGGAGTGAAGAGTGAGGAGTTAGGAGTTAGGAATGAAGAGGTGGTGAAGGTTGAGCGGTTCAAGGAAAAGCCTGATTACGAGACGGCTGTGAAGTTCGTTCAGGAAGGCAACTATTTCTGGAACAGCGGCATCTTCCTCTGGACTTTGGACGGCATCATGCAGGCGTTCAAGCAATATCTGCCCGAGATGGTTGAGGTGTTCGAAAAGGGCATCTACAACTTTGGGACACCTGAAGAGCAAGACTTTATTAACGACCATTTCGTGGACTGTCCCAACATCAGCATCGACTACGGCGTGATGGAGAAGTCGCCCAATACCTACACTATCCCCGCCGACTTCGGTTGGAGCGACATCGGCACCTGGGGCTCGCTGTTCACCCACGCCAAGAAGGACGAAAACGGTAACGCCAAGCGCGGCAAGGTGGTTTCTATGGACAACAAGAACACCATTATTAATATAGAAGAAGGCACCGAGGCCGTGGTGGAAGGTTTGGAAGACTACCTCGTGGCTTACCGCGACCACTCGCTTTTGGTGTGCAAACTCCATGATGAGCAACAGATTAAGGTTTGGATTGAAGGGTTGAAATAATGGAAAGTCAGCCGTTGGTTTCGGTCATTATGCCTTGCTACAACATGGCCCAATTCGTGTCAGGTAGCATCGAATCCGTCCAATTTCAGTCCTACAAAAACTGGGAGTTATTGATTGTTGACGATGCCTCAACTGACAATTCCGTTGGCATTATCAAGTCCTATTGCATCCAAGACGAAAGAATCCATTTGTTTGTGAAAAACATACACTCTGGCATAGCCGACTCTAGAAACCAAGCAATACGGATGGCTCAAGGACATTTCTTGGCTTTCCTCGATGCCGACGACATTTGGCATCCTGAAAAAATCGAATGCCAACTGCATTTCATGACGGAAAAGCATGTCGGTTTCTCGTATTCGACTTACGACTGGATTGACGAAAATGGACAGACATTGAACAAGGTCATCAAAACCGTCGGCAACATGACCTATAAGGATTATCTCCGAAACACCGTTATCGGCTGTTCCACCGTTATGGTCGATACCGAGATTGTGGGCGAAGTTGTCGTCCCCAAATTCCGCACCAGCGAAGACACCGCCACATGGTTGAACATCCTCAAGCAAGGCTTTGTTGCCTACGCCATCGAAACACCCTTGGTTTCGTATAGAATCAGAAGAAAATCAGCCAGTTCCAATAAATTCAAAGCAGCCCGTGACCTTTGGTCAGTTTACAGAAAACAGGAAAAGCTGTCGACAATACAAGCCTCTGGCTACTTTTGTTCCTATGCCTACAACGCTCTAAAAAGACATCTTTCATGAACGGTTTCTACCTATATCGCCAAGCCTGGCGTTTCGACGGCCCACCGCATGAAGAGCCAAAACTTGAGCGAAAGGAGTGGCAGGCTCTACTGAGACAAGGTGGTCTGTTGGTCCGCAACACCTTTAGTTTTGACCAAAAGGAAGAAAGTAGCTTTTGGTATGTCATCAAAGATTCGTATGACGGAATGGAGGGCTATTCTTCCAACGAGAGAAACAAAATCCGTCGTTCAACCAAGGAGCTGACATTCAAGAAAATAGAATACGATTTGCTGAAAAAGGAAGGGTGGAGTATTTTGAAAGCCACTTATGAAGATTATGCGGTCAGCGACAGAAACATGGACGAGAAACTGTTTTTGGATTATTTGTCTTCCTGCGAATCCCAGCCTTTTGACTATTGGGGAGTCTTCGACAAAGAGCAATTGATCGGTTTTTGTACGGTATGGCTTTGGTTGCCTGACAGTTGCGAATACGGACTTATCGGCGTTCGGCCCAAATATAAGCATAACAATACCTATCCTTATTACGGGCTGTTCCATACTTTGGATGCCTATTATTTGGGTGAAAAAGGATTTCACTATGTGGCTGACGGCGCGCGCTCCATCACCGAACACTCACAAATTCAAGACTTTCTCATCAGCAATTTCAACTTCCGCAAAGCCTACTGCCAACTCGCCGTCCATTACCAATGGTTGATGAAAATTGCGGTAAGTTTACTATACCCATTCAGAAAAATCATACCTTTGCCTCGCATTAGGGCCATTCTCAACATGGAGGCCATGCAACGTGGTGAAAAATGAACACAAAATAGGATTCTTCTTCAAGTGGTGCTTCGACCGTATCGTGGCACTCATCGGACTTATTGTGCTTTTCATCCCCCTGTTCGTCATCGCCATTCTAATCAAATTGGATTCAAAGGGGCCTATTTTCTTCCTGCAATGGCGTATTGGAAAAGATGGCAAACCGTTTAGAATCTGCAAGTTCCGTACCATGGACCACCAGTCGCAGGGCGACAGTATCACCACGGCTAACGACCCGCGCATCACGCGCATAGGCCACTGGCTGCGCCACAGCAAAGTGGACTGCCTTACCGAATTAATTAATGTATTAATCGGGCAGATGAGCCTCGTCGGGCCGCGCCCCGATGTGGCGGGCTATGCTGACCAACTGCAAGGCGATGACAGAAGAATCCTACAACTCCGACCTGGCATCACCGGACCGGCGAGCATCAAATACCGCAACGAGGAGGAACTACTTGCCCAACAAGCCGATCCGAAAGCTTACAACGACAATGTCATCTGGCCCGACAAGGTGAAAATCAATCTTGCTTATCTCGATCAATGGAGCTTTTTCGGCGACATTAAGCTGATTTTCAAAACGGTGTTTCATTGATTTTTCTTGCTGAAAAACTTGCAGCCATAGATCCCATGCCACGCACAAACCAACGCTGGGATGACATGGCTGCAAGCCTGCGTTTTGAGTATGGCGTAGACATAAAAAAACCAGATAAAATCGGGGAGAAATTATCTGGCAAAAATTAATAACATGAAACATAAAAATTGCGCCCCCTTCAGGACTTGAACCTGAGACCCCCTGATTAACAGTCAGATGCTCTAACCAACTGAGCTAAGGGCTGCAAAAATACAGCTTTTTTCCATACCTTGAACTTTTTTAAGCCAAAATTTTTCAAATATTTTGTATCTAATTGATAATCAACGAGAAATTTTTCATTCTAACTTTGGTTATTTATTTGTACTTTTGCAGTCGAAATCTTTAAATCTTAAATCCGCTATGAAAAGAATACTCGGCATCGGGAGTGCTTTGGTCGATTATCTTGCCCAAATTCCTGACGAAAAATTCCTCAACGAACTGAATCTCCCTAAAGGGGGCATGACCTACGTGGATATCGAAAAATCGGTGAAAATCAGCAAAATGCTCACTGAAAAATACGGCTGCCAACGCGCCTCAGGTGGCTCAGCGGCCAATACTATGAGTGGCTTGGCCCAACTCGGCATCGAAGCTGGTTTTTTGAGCAAGGTCGGCAGGGATGAGGTCGGACTGTTTTTTGAGAAACAAATGGCCGACACCCATGTCAAACCGCTCATGCTGAAGAGCGACACGCCCTCGGGTCGCGTGATGGCTCTAGTCACGCCCGACGGCGAACGCACCTTTGCCACTTGTCTCGGCGCGGCCATCGAACTCAGCCCAGAAGACATCAAGCCGGAATTGTTTGACGGTTGGGACATCTTCTATGTGGAAGGCTACCTCGTGGCTAATCCCAACATGCTCCGGAAAGCCATGGATACGGCCAAAGCCAAAGGCCTGAAAATCGCCATCGACTTGGCCAGCTACAACGTGGTCGAGGAAAGCCGCGACTTCCTGATGGAACTCGTTGAAAATTATGTCGATATCGTCTTCGCCAACGAGAAGGAATCTTTCGCCTTGACGGGTTTGGAACCCGAAGCCGCATTGCATTTCATCGCCGGGCGTTGCGAGATTGCTGTGGTGAAAGTGGGTCCAAAAGGAGCGTTTGTTCAACGCGGCAACGAAATCGTCACTATACCTCCAATGCCAGCCAATGTAGTCGACACGACGGGCGCCGGCGACATGTGGGCGGCGGGTTTCCTCGCGGGTCTCGTCAAAGGCAAGGATTTGAAGACTTGCGGCACGATGGGCACGCTGTTGGCCTCCAACATCATCGAGGTGATTGGTGCCAAGATGGATGCCGCCCGTTGGGAAAAAATTCACGCCGATATTGCAAAATTGTAATTAAATAGGTGGAGCTAACGCATTTTTTTGTACCTTTGCGCCCACTATAGACTTTTTCGCGAAAAGTAAATATTTAATAATTAGACATTTAGATAAAAAATGAAGGAATTCCAGACAAAAGACATCCGCAATGTTGCCCTCATCGGCGCAGCAAAGTCGGGTAAGACCACGCTTGCCGAAAACATGCTTTTCGAAGGCAAGCTCATCAACAGAAAAGGTAGCACCGAAGAGAAGAACACCGTTTCCGACTACCGCCAAATCGAGATGGACCGCCAGCAACATCTTGGACACTCCTGGCTTCAGCGATTTCTCGGGCGACATCGTCAGCTGCCTCACCGCCGCCGACATGGCCGTCTGCACTATCAATGCACAGTCGGGCGTGGAAGCCACCACCGAGAACGCCTGGCGTCATGCCGCCAACACGCACAAACCCGTCGTGTTCTTCATGAACCAGCTCGACCACTCGAACGCCAACTTCGACAACACCATCAACCAGATGAAGGAATACTTTGGCGACAAGGTGACCCCCATCCAATATCCCGTCAACGCCGGTGAAGACTTCAACGCCGTCATCGACCTGATTATGATGAAGATGCTCGTCTTCAAGAACGGCAATGGCGCTCCTGAGATTCAGGACATTCCCGCCGCTGAGATGGCCAAGGCCGAAGAGCTGCACAACAACCTCATCGAACACGCCGCCGAAGGCGAAGAAGCCCTGATGGAGAAATTCTTCGAAGAGATGACGCTGAGCGAGGAAGACATGGAACGCGGTATCCACCTCGGTATCGTGAACCGTGAGATGTTCCCCGTCATTTGCGGCGCTGCCAAGCGTGGCGTGGGCGTCACCCGTCTGATGGAGTTCCTCATCAACGCCTGCCCGTCGCCCGCCGACATGCCGGCCATCAAAGCCAAGAACGGCCAAGAGTTCCACAACAGCGTGGACGACCCGACGGCCCTCTATATCTTCAAGGTGACCACCGAGCAGAACCTCGGCGATGTGGCCTGGATGCGTCTCTACGGCGGCAGCGTCGTCAAGAGCCAAGACCTCATCAACCCGCGTTCGGGCAACAAGGAGCGCCTCTCGCAGCTGCTCGTCTTCCGTGGCAAGAACCGCGAAGAAGTCGATAAAGCCAACGCCGGCGACATCATCTGCACCATCAAGCTGAAGGACGGCCGCATCGGCGACTCTTTGGTTGACGCCAAGGCCGCTGAAGCCACCTTCGACGAGATGCCTTTCCCGACCCCGATCTTCACCATCGCCATCAAGGCTCAAAACTCACAGGAAGACGAAAAGCTCGGTGGCATCCTCAACGACATGCACAAGACCGACCCGACCGTCATCAGCGGAATGTCGCGCGAACTGCGCCAGAACATCCTGCAATGCCAGGGCGAATACCACTTCAACACGCTGAAATGGTACTTCGACAACGTCTACAAGATTGCCGTCGAGACCACTTCGCCGAAGATCCCGTATCGTGAGACCATCACCAAGAGTGCAAGTGCCAGCTACCGTCACAAGAAACAGTCCGGTGGTAGCGGTCAGTTCGGTGAGGTTCACATGCAACTCGCTCCTTACTTCGAGGGTTACACTGACCCGAGCGAACTGCAGGTGCGCGACAAGCAAGAGTATGAACTGCCTTGGGGCGGTAAGCTCATCTTCGCCAACTGCGTCGTCGGTGGTGCCATCGATGCCCGCTTCATGCCCGCCATCCTGAAGGGTGTGAACGAGCGCTTGGAGCAAGGCCCGTTGACGGGTTCCTACGCCCGCGACATCATCTGCTACATCTACGATGGTAAGATGCACCCCGTCGACTCCAACGAAATGGCCTTTAAGATTGCCGGTCGTATGGCCTTTAGCGCTGCCTTCAAGAACGCTGGCCCGAAGATCATGGAACCCATCTACGACCTTGACGTGCGTATGCCTGCCGACCTCATGGGTGCCGTGATGACCGACCTGCAAGGCCGCCGCGCCATCGTCATGGGCATGGACAGCGACCACAACTACCAGACCATCCACGCCAAGGTGCCGTTGGCCGAGATGGACCGCTATTCGACCACCCTCAGCTCGCTGACCTCGGGCCGTGGCACCTTCACGATGAAGTATGCCGAGTACCAACAGGTGCCGACCGACGTTCAGAACCGCCTGTTGAAGGAGTACGAAGAAAGCCAGAAAGAAGAAGAATAAACATTCTTTTCATCATAGCATTTTTTCCCCGCTGCAAGTTTGTGGCGGGGTTTTTTGTATTTTTGCCGCATAAAAACCGCATCCATGAACAACAGCTTTACCATCGGAGGTCAAATCGTAGACCTCGTTCATTCTAGGATTTTCTCGGGCGTCATCGTTGTCGAAGACGGTAAAATCAGCAAAATCAAGGAAAAGGCCATCGGCAACGCGCCTTACATTTTGCCCGGCTTCGTCGATGCGCACGTTCACATCGAAAGTTCGATGCTCGTGCCGTCAGAGTTCGCGCGCTTGGCGACCTGTCATGGCACGGTGGCCACCGTCAGCGACCCGCACGAAATTGCCAACGTTCTCGGTGTGAAAGGCGTCAATTACATGATTAGCAACGGCAAAAAGGTGCCGTTCAAGTTCTTCTTTGGTGCGCCGAGTTGCGTGCCGGCCACCGCCTTCGAGACGACGGGCGGCACCCTCGATGCCAAGCTCGTGGAGAAAATGCTTGCCTCGCCCGATATCCATTACCTCTCCGAGATGATGAATTATCCGGGCGTCATCAACGGCGACCCTGAAATCATGGCCAAGATTGCCGCCGCAAAGAAATACGGCAAGCCCATCGACGGGCACGCGCCGATGGTCACGGGTGAGGCCCTGCAAAAGTATGTCGGCGCGGGCATCAGCACCGACCACGAGTGTTTCCGACAGGAAGGAGCTTTGGAGAAAATCAGCCTCGGCATGAAAATTCTCATCCGCGAGGGCAGTGCGGCACGCAACTTCGAAGCCCTGATTCCGCTGATGGCCTCGCATCCCGACAAGCTGATGTTCTGTTCCGACGACAAGCACCCCAACGAGTTAGTGAAAGGCCATATCGATGAATTAGTGTGTCGCGCCATCGATTTGGGCTACAACGTGTTGGATGTGCTGAAAGCCGCCTCGCTGAACGCGATTCAACACTACAAGCTCAATGTCGGGCTGCTCCAACCGGGCGACGATGCCGACTTCATCGTGGTCGACGATCTGAGGCATCCCATAGCGCGTCAGACTTATATTAAAGGTGAAAAGGTGGCCGAAAACGGTGTGTCGAACATCAAGTACGAGGAAACCGACACGCCCAACTATTTTGAGCGTCCTTACCTTTATGCGCAAGACATTTTCGTCCCTGACGAGGGAAAGAAAATCAAGGTGATTGATTGTCTTGACGGTCAGGTTATTACCAAGTGTTTCACTGCTGAACCCAAGGTGGTGAACGGCGGCATCGTCAGCGATGTGGAGCGCGATATTTTGAAGATAGTGGTCGTCAACCGCTATCAGCCTTATACCCCAGCCGTGGCCTTCATCAAGGGCTTTGGGTTGAAACGCGGCGCACTGGCTTCGAGTGTGGCCCACGACAGCCATAACCTTGTGGCTGTGGGTGCTACGGACAGCGACATCCTTCATGCTATCAACCTGCTCATTGAGCATACAGGCGGCGTGACGGCTTATTGCAGCACAGAGATGATGGCTGTGCCTTTGCCCGTGGCCGGACTGATGAGCAACGAGGATGGCTACCAAGTAGCTGCGGCCTACGAGAATGTCAATGCTTTGGCAAAGCGCTTAGGTTCAACGCTTTACGCGCCGTTTATGACCTTGGCGTTCATGTCGTTGCTCGTCATCCCCGAGCTGAAACTTAGCGACCAAGGGCTGTTTGACGTGAAGAAATTTGGGTTTACGAGTATCTATGAAGATGAAAATACGGAAATGCCAGCCGTCTGACCTCCAGGCTATTATCGAGCTGAACGAAACAATTTACGCCGCCCTGCCCGACAAAAGCATCCTGCGCCACAACTCGCCCGAAATGTTGGCCTCCTGCCTTGAAGAGCCGAATGTCACCTTGGGCGTTTGGGACGGTAACTTGTTGGTAGCCATCGGGATGCTCTATGTGCCGCGATGCCTCGAAGAAGACCATTTCCACGACTTGGGGCTGCAAGGCGATTTCAAGTCGGCCAACCAGAAGCTGTTTTTGGTGCGCGAGGGCTACCGTGGTCTCGGTCTGCAACGACAACTCATCCGCGAGGTGGAAAAAATCGCTGTGGAGCGAGGGTATAACCTGCTTTGCACCACGGTTGCGCCGAATAACACGTTCAGTATCCATAATTTTCTGAAAGAAGGCTATATCTATGCCAAGACCGAGGAAAAGTATGGCGGGCTGGTGAGAAACCTTTATTACAAGGTGATTTAGTTTTCTCACAAAACCTACAGCTCCCAAACCTCATCTAGGTCAATGTCCCAGCCAGCCTTCAAATCGAGCGGGTCCTTGTATTCAATGATGGTTTCGGGCAAGGTGTGCCAATGGTAGTTGCCCGTGCTCCACTTGCCGTTGCCGTCGGCATCGAGGATGGCGCGGAGCTTGTATTTAGCGGGCATGAGATATTGGAACATCACCTCTTGCTTTTGGGTAATCACTTGTTGCTGAAGCACTTTCGTTCCGTTCTCGTCGGTGAGCTGTACCACGACCTGTTTCAAGCCCTTAGGCGGCGAGACGGTGATGTAAATGTTGCCGTATTCGTCGTCCTTCAAGCGGTGAAAAATGACCTTGATGGGGCCGTTGGTGCGGTTGCGGATACCGAAAAACACCGAGTCGGGAATCTCAAAGCTGTAGTTGACGCCGTCCTCTATTTTGGCCTTCAAGCGGTATTGCAGGCCATACTCGTCAGCAGGCTCGAAGTCGAGTTGGTCGTTGATGGCGATGGTGTCGCGCTTGAAAATGGCCGAGTCGCTCATCTCGTAACGCACAATGGGTTCGGAGAACTTGAGTATCAAGTCTTTACCTGGAATCAAACCGCCTTGCCCTACGAGGTTGTTGCTCACCTTCAGTTGTTCGGGTTTTTTGCTTCTTCGGGCGTTTTGTTCCTTGAATTTCAGGCTGTAGCGCGACGAGTCGTTGATGAGCGTGTCGTGTTTCACGTGTACCCAAAGACTGTCCTTGACCTTAGGCGTGAAATACCACCAAACCGTGTCGAAGTCCGGCGACGGCAACGTGACGAGATTGAATGTGTCTGGCAGCATTTCAGGGGTCATTATGGCTGCATCCTTGGCCGGATGGCGGAACACGAAACGCAGCAAACCCTCCTCGACGAGCTTCTTCTCCAACAGCACCTGCGTGGAGTCGACCTCAGAGAACATGTACAAGGTGAGATTCAGCGAATTTTGGTCGAAAATACGCTGAGGGACAGTGTCTTGCGGCGAATTTACCACCGAATCCGATGGTATGGCTGAAAGGCTGTTTGTCGGCATGGCAACAAGGGAATCCATTACCGTATTGAAGCTGTCAACCACCAAGGAATCCACAGTTTGCACAGGTGGCGGCGACCACGGAAAAGACGCCGGAACGAGAGTGTCCAAAAACGCCACTTCCTCGTTGGGCAGGTCGAAATAGAGGTTGGAGTTCACGTCCTTGAGGGCAAAAACGAGGTATTTCTTGTCGGCCAAGCCCGAAAAACGGAAATGACCCTCCTTGTCGGTCTTGGTGAGGTAGTTCGGCTTCGTTGTCAAAGGCAACGAGTCGAGGTTGTCGCGGTCGGCGGCATAAAGGGAAACATAGGCGTCCTCAACGGGCTTTTTGTCTTCCGCGTAGAGCACCTTGCCCGCGATGGAAAGCGTGTCTAACCATGCGCCCGTGGAGAAGCTGTAGACATAGTCCTTGAACAGGTTGCCTTCATGCAGATCCTTGATGGCCGAGCCAAAATTGATGGTGTAGGTAGTGTTGGGTTCAAGTGCGTCCTTGAACTTGATAACCAATGTTTTGTTGTGCAGCTTGATGTCGGGCTTGGTACTCAAAGGCGGCGAAATCAGCACGTTTTGGTTGGCGTTTTCGAGGGTGATATACTCGTCGAAGGTGATTTCAATTTTGCGTCCGCCGAAGTCGGTGCTGTGGTTTTCGGGCACGGCCTCGACCACCTTCGGCGGCATCTCGTCTTTCGGGCCACCCGTGGGTGCCACCGCGTTGGCGCAACGCAGCAACAGCAAGGCGACAAGCACCATGCCGACCCAAAAAAGCCTTTGTTTCTTTTTGCCAATCATGGCGCAAAAGTAGGAAAAATTTCCACCAATAAAAAAAATCCTTATCTTTGTCCTTTCCAATACAACCCTTCGAGCCATGAAAAAACTGCTACTTTTCCTGCTGCTGCTCCCCTTGCCGCTTCTCGCCCAAGTCACTGATGACTTCTCCGACGGCGACTTCACCCAAAATCCCACTTGGTCGGGAACGGTGGACAAATATATCGTAAACAGCAACTTACAGCTGCAACTCAATGCCGAGGAAGCGGGCACGGCCTACCTTTCTCTGCCTTTCACCGAATATGAGTCCATGGAATGGCAGTTTTGGATTCGCGAGGCGTTCAGCCCGTCGGGAAACAACTTTACGGACGTTTGGCTTAGTGCAGATAACGCTGACTTGTCGCAAGTTACGCAAGGCTATTTCCTGCGCTTCGGCGAAGGCGGTAGCAACGACGCCATCGAACTGTTCCGCAAGGATGCCGACGGTCAGCAAAGCATTTGCCGAGGCACGGACGGCAACATCGCGTCGTCGTTTGCGGTGTCCGTCAAGGTGAACTGCGACCGCGAGGGCAACTGGATGCTTCAGACCTGCTACGACAATTCGGGAATCTATACCATTGAGACACAGGGTGCTGACGAAACCTACGGTCGAGGCGGTTTTTTCGGGCTTTATTCCACCTTCACGGGCAGCAATGCCAAGAAAGTGTATTTCGACGATGTCTATGTCGGACCGCGCGTCGTCGATCACGACCCGCCACAACTTCTGTCTTGTGCTGTGCTCGATTTGACGCACCTTCAACTGCCATTCAACGAGGCCCTTGACGAAACCACAGCACTCAATCCAGCCAATTACATGATAAACAACGGTTTGGGTCAGCCCGCCTCGGTCAGCTTTGGCGAGAATTTAGCTTTGGTGGTGTTAGAATTGGAACACGAAATCGGCAACGGCGTGAACTACACCCTGACCGTCAGCAACATCAAAGACCTGTGGAACAACGTGTTGACCTCTGCAAGTATCTCGTTTTCAGTATATGAGGCCTCGGAACACGACATTGTCATCAACGAAATCATGGCCGACCCGACGCCCGTGGTGGGCCTGCCCGAATGGGAATATGTGGAACTTTACAACACTACTGAGTTCGCCATCGAGTTGGAAGGTTGGCAGATCCAAATCGGCTCGAACGACAACACTTTTGGAAACCACGTGCTGCCGCCGCACGGCTATCTCATTCTGTGTCATAACGATGCCGTTCGGGAGCTGAAGGATTACGGCGACTGCATCGGCTTCAGTAGCTTCTCGATCGGCAATACTTCCTCGGCCATGTACCTTTACAGCAAGGCGGGCGTCATGGTGTCGCACGTGAACTTCAGCAACACCTGGTACCATGACCCTGACAAGAAAAACGGCGGCTGGTCGGTGGAGCAAATCGATCCGCTGAACCCCTGCGCCGGCGCCTCCAACTGGACAGCTTCGATAGACGCTTCAGGTGGCACGCCGGGACGCCTCAACTCGGTGAATGGCGAGAACAACACGGCACCCAACGTGGAGCGTATCAGCATGTTTTCCAACTACATTGTGCAACTTTGGTTCGACCAGCAGATGAACCCAGCTAGCCTGATGGATCTTCAAAACTACCTCGTCGAGGAGCTAAGCAGTCGCCCGCAGCAAGCCAACATCAATCCTTTGGATGCCACCTTCGTGGAACTCGTTTTTGACCACGGCTTCGCGGAAGGCGTGGTGTACACCTTGGTTATTAATGGTGTCACCAACTGCGTGGGCACGGCCATCGAGGCCGACACCCGCGTGCATTTCGGCATCCCCAACGAGATTGCAGCGGGCGAAATCCTGATCAACGAAATCCTTTTCGACCCCATCGCGCCCGGCGTGGACTATGTGGAACTCTACAACCCAACCGATAAAACCTTCGACCTCAGCACCTTAATGCTCGGTGTTATCCGAGAGAGTTTCCCTAACCCCGCCGACACTACCTTGAAAGAAATCACAGCCGAAAGCCATCTCTTCCTGCCCAAGACCTACGTTTTGCTTTCCACCGACAGTGAAATCGTTGGCTATCAATACGACTGTCCGACAGACAATTACGTGCAGATGGCCTCCTTCCCAAGCTACGCCAATTCCGGTGGCACGGCCATTCTGATGGGCAAGGGCGGCACCACCATCGACCAAATGTATTTCTCCGAAAAAATGCATTATCCGCTGCTCAAGGTCACCAAGGGCGTTTCGTTGGAGCGCGTCAGTTTCGACCAGCCTTCCGACGATGTCAACAACTGGCATTCCGCCGCTGAGCGGGTGCATTTCGGTACGCCTGGACAGCCCAACTCGATGATGCAAACTACTGAGCCTTCGCAAGATGAGATTTCTATTACGCCCGAAACCTTCTCGCCCGACGGCGACGGCTTCGACGATGCCTGCTTCGTCAACTACCATTTCGATGCAGCGGGCTACACGATGAACATCTACATCTTCAACGTGGCCGGACAATTAGTCAAGCACCTCGCCAAAGGCGAGTTGGTGAGCCAGGAAGGCAGCGTGCTTTGGAACGGCTTGGACAACAACGGCAACCGCGTCCCGATTGGCGTGTACGTCGTCGTGACCGAAGTCTACAATTTTGAAGGTAAAGTGAAACAGTTCAAGAAAGCTGTGGTGGTGGCCACGCGATAGGTCAGAAATCCATATTCGACTGAGCCACAAGCTGTTTTGTGTCGGGATTGAAGGCGACCAAATTGCCCATGCCAGGCTTGTCGGTAACGAATACGCCATTGTCCAAAGCGATAAAGTCGTATGCCTCGTTGTTCTCGACGACCAAAGTCATAAAGCTGTAGTCGACGGGAATATGTCCATGAACGATTTTCTTGCCGTGCGATTTGTTGAAGTCGACCTTGAAATTGCGCGTCCACATCATGCTGCGCGTATCCTCGAAAGGATTGTCAATCTTGAAGTTCATGCCAGCGTGCACCAAAATGAACTCTTCCAACTCGACATAAGGCAAGCAGCTGTTCATCCAGTCGATGTAAAGTTGAGGAATCTCGCGAGGATGCTTGACGCCGAAGCTCTCCAAAGTTTTTTTGGCGCCCACGGCCTCCCATTCCTTTTGTTCCAAATGTTTCCCGCCAAAGAGTTTCTTCTTTTGGTCGGCTTCAAAGGCTTTCACGCACATATCCTCGTGGTTGCCTTTTAGGAAATGCACCTCGTATTCCTCTGATTGCAACTTCATCAGATAATCAATGACGCCTTTTCCGTCTGGGCCTCGATCGATGTAGTCGCCCAAAAAGTAGATTGGGTCGTGTTTGGTAATCCTGAGTTGGTTCTCTAACAGCACTTTAAGGGTTTTGGCGCAACCGTGAATGTCGGGGATGATCCAGCGTTGTGACATGGTGTATTATTGGGTTAAGGTTAAAACAACTTGTTCAAATTCAATTCTTTATATTGCTTCTTGAGCTTTGTCTTGAAACTCCAGCGCACATCCGAAATATAGCGACGGAACAATTCGCAATAGTCAACGAAAAAGGCGTAGGAGAAATGCAGCAGCACGGTTCCGACCAAGGCCCAAGTCCAGGGCAAATAGCAGAACAAGAGCACCGTTCCAACAACGAAAATAATGGGGAACAGCAACAACTCAACAGCATAGCTTACCGTGTTGCCAAAGGCGGGGTCTGTCAGTTTCTTTCTGATTATCAACGTGGTGAGCCAAACAGGAAGGTTGATGACCGCCGATGCTACAAAAAAGGGTAGTCCAATCAGCACGAGGGCGAACTTCCATAAGGAATTGAGCAAAGGATACTTTTTTGCCGTTGACATGACCGAAATCTTTTGCTTGACGCGCTCGCGGGCAAAATTGTTGACACGCTCAAAAAGGTTTTTGGCTTCTTCGGGCTTTTCTTCCCTGAATTTCAGCACTTTCTCGACGGTAGCGCGGTTGCGAAGCATCTTTTTGTACAGGCCTCCAGCGCGTTTCTCGTTTTTCATTTTCACGATTTCCCAGATGGCATCATAGTCCTCGTCGTCGGGGATATAAGTGAAAAGCTTGGCTATTTCGTCATGAAGCTGGTCCTTCAACACATTGATGTTGGCGGCTTCGTTTTCCTCTTTGGTCTGCTTGAAAAATTCGGTCACATTAATCGGTTCGCCGAAATTGACCAAGGCAGTGCTACGATAGCGGAAATAGTCGCCGTATTCGATGGCGGTAGGGATAATATAAATGGGCGCTTGGTCGCCAAACTGCTTGTTGGCGTCGACGGCAATATGGAACAATCCCTTGCCCATACGCATCAGCGAATGTTTGGTACGATGGGTGCCTTCAGGAAAGAGATAAAGGTCGACGTGGTCGTGAAGCACATCGACGGCCTTGTTCAATGAGTCGTCGTTTTGACGCACGGCGGCCACTCCATTACGAATCCTGAAAATGGGCAGTATGCGCATGAAAGTCAGTATCTTGGCCACAATCGGGTTTTTGAAAATGTCGCCCCGCGCGATAAACACCTTCCTGATGTTGTCTGACGACAGCAGCACCAAGGCATCCATCAGCGTATTGCTGTGGTTCACGCCGAAAACCGTGGAACCGTTGCGGGGCAGGTTTTTCTTGCCGTGCACCTCAAACCGGCGATAGGCGCGTCGCGTGTGCCAATTGACAAACAATAATAAAGTCGAATACCAGAAGTTCGGATCTTGAATTTTCTTGGCCATTTTCAATTGCGAAATAAGGAGACAAAATTACATATTTCTGCAAAACCAACCCGCATTTTTCTGCCAAATTGTTTTTTTTACTACTTTTACCGCTTCAAAACCACTTGAAATGAAGATAAGGACACCTTATTGGCTTGCCATCATACTCTTTCTTTCGAGCCTGATTTCCTGCGAAAACGCCCCCGAACCACAAGAGGACGACATCCATTCGTATGACACATTGACCGCCATGCAAAGGGTTCAGGAAAAAGGAAAACTGACTGCCGTAACCAATTGTGGAATAATTAATTACAATACATCTAACAACAATCCTTCTGGTTTTGAATACGAGCTTTTGAACAACTTCTGCAAAAGCAACGGCCTGGAATTGGAGATGCTTGTCGTCAAGAACATGGATTCCTGCTTCAGCTTGCTCGACTCGTGCAAGGTCGACATGGTGGCCATTGGCATCGGGTCGAACAAGGACATGAAACGGCGCTACCTGCTAACCGACCCTATCCTGATGCAGAAAAGCGTCCTCGTGCAACGCCTCCCGAAAAACTGGAACAAGATGCTCACCGCCGACGAGGTTGAAAACCAGCTGCTTCGTTCGCCCGTCGACTTGGCCGGAAAAACCATCCATCTGCCCCAAGGAAGCCATGCAGTGAAGTTACTCGAACACCTCTCTGATCAGATTGGCGACACGATTTACATCGTCGAGTGCGACAGCCTGAACAGCGTCGAATTGGTACAGGCGGTCTTGGCGGGCCAGATAGAATACACCGTCGTCGAGGAATATGTGGCACGCATGGCCTCCAAAGGCTTGAGGGGCTTGGACACCAAATTGGACGTCAGCATCGAGCAACCGCTGTGTTGGGCCGTCGGAAACCATGACGGCGACTCGTCGCTGATAACGGCACTCAACACTTGGATTGACGGTTTCGAGCAACGCAACCTTGAGCGCATCCTTGCCAAATATGTCACCAAAAACAATGTTTTTGCGCCAAAGAAGTCACCCAGCGGCCATCTCTCCGACTACGACGGCATGATCAAAAAAACAGCAAAAAACATCGGCTGGGACTGGCGTTTGCTGGCTTCCATCATCTATCAAGAATCGCGGTTCAGGCCCGAATTGGAGAGCGAAAAGGGCGCATTTGGTCTCATGCAGCTTATGCCGGTCGTCATGGAGCAATACGACATCACCTACGACTCGTCGCCCGAAGAGCAAATTGAGGCTGGCGGAAAACTCATCAAACACCTTGACAACTGCCTCGAAAACAAGGTGACCGACAGTGCTGAAAGGGTGAAGTTTGTTTTGGCGGCCTACAATGCGGGTTTGGGCCATGTGTATGATGCCCAGCGACTTGCGGAGAAATATGGCAAATACCCTGATGTATGGGACGGCAACGTGGACTACTTTATTCTCAACAAGTCGAAAAAGCAATACTACAGCGACACTTGCTGCCGCAACGGTTACTTGCGCGGCACCGAGACCTACCGCTTTGTGGAGGAAGTGCTCGACCGCTATTATCGGTATCAAATAGATTACAAATAAACAATCCAACCATGAAAAAATCATCTATCATTCTGATTACAAGCATCTTATTTGTTCTAAGCCTTTCCAGAGCCACGGCTCAGTCGTTCAATGCAGGCTTGATTGCGGGCGCCACTTTTTCTCAGATTGACGGCGATAGGTACTATGGCTATAATAAGGTGGGCTTGACGGCAGGAGGTTATGTTAGTCTGCCCTTCTCTAATCATTTCGCGGCTCAAATGGAGCTGAAATACACGCAAATGGGCGCACATTCCTCAGTAAAGGAAGTGGTCGAATATGGCTATCCCGAATATGACTTGCGCCTGCATTACGCTGAGATTCCGTTGATGTTGCGCTATGATTTCGGATATTTCAATATTGGAGGTAAATCATTGGATTTCTTGATATTGGAGGCAGGTATTAGTTTGGATTTTCTGCTGAAGTACCGAGGAGAGATGGACTACTCCACTGAATTGTGGAAGCTGAACTTCTTTTCAGCCACGGGCAACTTTGGAATACACTTCAACATTACTGACCATTTTGGGGTTGGTGCGCGTATGATGTATTCCATCCTGCCCATGCAGACCAACCCGACACCGCAGTATTGGTTTGACCATTCTTACAATAAGGTGATACAAGCCACCGTGACCTACAATTTCTATTCTCCGCTGAGATAATCGATGTTGCGTTTCAAGCCCTCGTATCCGGCGCGTTGCACGGCTGAATGCTTGAAAAGTGTTTCAAAATCCGGTTTTTCTAAATTTTTCCAATCGACTTTGTGCATGGCGAGAAGCTTTTCTGAAGGCTGAAACTCGGGCTCGTTGTTGGGCAGCGAGAAGCGGTTGTACGGACACACGTCTTGGCAGATGTCGCAGCCGTAAATCCAATCATTGAATTTTGCTTTGTCGCAGCCCTCCAAACTGCCTTTGTATTCTATGGTCAAGTAAGAAATGCACTTGCGTGCGTCGATGCGGAAGGGGGCTTCCAAAGCACCTGTGGGACAGGCGTCTATGCACTTCGTGCAGCGTCCGCAGTGGTTAGTCAGCTCTTGGCCGGTTTCGGTCAAATTCAAGGGCAGAAACAGGTGCCCGATGAAAAAAAACGAGCCTTTTTTAGGGTGAATTAATGTGGTGTTCTTGCCGATGAACCCAAGGCCACATTTCACGGCCCAGGCACGGTCCAAAACAGGCGCCGAATCAACGAAAACACGGCAGCCTTCCAATGGTCCTGTTTGGTTTTCAATGCGTTCCAACAATTGGCGCATCTTGTTTTTCAATACATTATGATAGTCGGCACCGTATGCGTATTTCGCGATTTTGAAGTTGTCGTTTTCGCTTAATTTTTGTTTCGGGAAATAGTTGTAAAGCACCGTAACGATGCTCTTGGTGCCTTCCACCAAGAGGCGCGGGTCGTAGCGTTTTTCCTTGTTGCGGTTGAGGTAGCTCATCTCGCCCTCGTGGCGGTCCTCAAGCCATTGCTCCACATGCACCGACTCCTTCTCCAAGGCCGTCGCACGGGCAATGCCGCATGCATCGAAGCCGAGGTGTTTGGCTTCATTGATAATCCAATTCGAGAGAGACATCAGAACGGAGCAAAAGAGATACCCACGGTAAGCGGATGGATATCAGGCGCGTTGTGGCCGGTCTCAAACACGGGGTTGAGTTGGTAGGCAGCGTAAGCGCTCACCCATTTCCAGCCCACACGCAGCGTGGCCGTATAGGCATAACGTTCCAAGTTCTTGATGTAACACTCCTTCTCGTGAACGATGTTGCCGTTGCCGCCCGTGAGCGGGTCGCCATCGTAGTCGGGACCGACGTACTTGGTCTTGCCCATCACCATAATGCCGAGCTTGAAGCCCACGCCAATCTTGAACTGGTCCTTGATGCGGAAGCGTAGTTCCAAAGGAATGTCGACGTAATTGACATTGACTTTGCAGCGCTTGAAGTTCTCCACATCGCGGTACTGCTTGTATTGCAACGTGTCGGCGTAAGGATTCAGGATATGGGTGTAGGAATAGTAGTTGTGGTGACTCATGCCCGCCCCGATGCTGACGGTGTGTTTCTTGCTCTCGCCCAGAGGAAAGTTGTAGGTAATGTACCAACTCGCACCTTGGTTGACACCGCGCGCGTCCCAAAAGTCGCTCTTGTTGAGTTGGAAGTCATGGAAAATGTCGAAGCCGACGGTGATTTTGTTGTCGGTCTTGTTGGCAATCAGTTGGGCAAACGAGGTCGCCGAGATGATGAGTGCAACGAGGGTAAAGAGAACTTTCTTCATGTTGTATTCTTTTATTTCATTTCCAATTCTTTAGTGATGGCACCACGCTCGTCCAAAAGGCGGTTGAGGTCATCGTCGCTGAGGTCGGGGTTGCGGAGCTGCTTGTCGATTTCGGCCAGCTTGGCTTCAAGATTTTCATTGGTGCCGGGAATGTCGGTCAGTTGTTTCTCCTTTTTGATTGTAGAAGGTTGAGGCGTGGCGTTTTGCGTCGACGTTTCAACGCCTGGGAAGTTCTTCAGTTGTCCCATCACCATGCCCACCAGGTTCTTCGTGAACGGATCGAGTTTGTAAATCTCGATTTTCATGTCTTGCTTCAACTCGTCGAAGTCCTCAAGGAACATCTTCAGTTGCTCCTTTTGTTCTTCATTGATGCCTGGAATAGCGTCAAGGTCTTGGTTTTCCATCATTTTCTTGAACATGTTCAAGAGGTCGTCGAGTCCGTTATTGAGGTTGTTTTCGTCCATTTTATTCGTTATTTTGTATTCGTAGGGCAAATCTATGTGTTTGCCCTTCCCATCCAAAATCATTCCGTTTGCAAATAAACGGAAAAAATGCGTATCGATTGTGACAATTTGGCAAAAAATTACGAATATTGCATTTTCAAATGACAAGAATTATGGATTTCCAGACAATAAAAGTGCAATTGGGCGAAAGCATGGCATGGATTAATCTCGACCGCCCTGAGGTGCGCAATGCGCTGAATGCCGAGCTGATACGCGATCTGACCGAGGCCTTTGACTGGCTTGACAGCCGCGACGACATCCGCGTTATCATCCTGAAAGGCAACGGAAAATGTTTCTGCGCCGGTGCAGATTTGGCCTACATGAAAGACATGGCGGGCTTCAGCTACAACCAAAACATCGCCGGCGCCGAAAAGCTTTCCAAGCTGTTCCAAACTATCTATTTCTGCAACAAAGCGGTCATCGTGTGCGTGCATGGGGCCTGCATAGGCGGGGCCAACGGCATCATTGCCGCCGCCGACATTGTGATTGCGGAAAAGGAAACCAAATTCGCCTTTTCCGAGGTGCGTCTGGGCATCACGCCGGCCACGATTTCGCCTTTTGTGGTGGCCAAAATTGGCAATACCGCCGCCAAGGAGCTGATGCTAACGGGTCGCCGCTTCACTGCTGCCGAAGCCAAAGATTTCCGCTTGGTGAATGTGGTCGTTGACGAAGCCGAAATGATTGATACCGAGCGACAATACATCGACCATTTCCTGCACGCCTCGCCCGATGCCATCGCCGAGTGCAAGAGCCTCCTTCGCTTGGTGAGCGGCACCGACGACCGTTATAGTCCCGTTTTCATGCAAACCTCCGTGGCCATCGCCAACCAACGCATCTCCAAGGCCGGACAAGAAGGCATGAAGGCGTTTTTTGAGAAGCGGAAACCCGAGTGGGATTTGCTTTAAAACTGCTAAACTTGCCTTTTTTCGCCTTATGATACTGTCTTTCGTTTGATGCGAAGTCTAGTCAATTCTTCAGCTTGCTCTTAATCGCCTCATAATGCTTAGTATAGGTATCATCGGGCTCTTTTAGCAGTTTTAGGGCTTTCTTCATGTATTTTTCCGCCTCTTTGTAGTCGCCTTTCATGTAGAGTACCCAGGCTTGGGTGTCCAAATACGTCGGGTTGTCGGGTTCGGCGGTGATGGCCTTGGTGGACATTTCCAAGGCCTTGTCCAAGTCTTGGCCTTTCACAGCGAGATAATAGGCGTAGTTGTTGAGAACCAGCACATTGTCAGGGTCGTTGCGCAGGGTGCGTTCGTAGGCCTCAAATGATTTTTCTTCATCGCCTTGCTCGTGGTAGAGGTCGCCCAAAAAAGCGTCGAAATTGGCCATTTGGATTTTGTCGGTGGTGTATCTTCGGCCTTTTTCCAAATAGGAAATGGCTTCGTCGTTCTCTTTCAAGACCGCGCTTGAAACGCCTGCATACCAATAAAATACGGGTTGCATGGGATAGTATTGCAGTGCCTTGACGGCGTGGTCGCGCACATTCTCGTTCTCATTGAGCCTTGATTCGCTGATAATGAGGTTTTGCCATGACAAAAAGTCGGTGCTGTCGATGGCGAGCGACTTTTTATAATAGGTGCGGGCCAAGGCCGCATTTTCCGTGACGATGTAATAGGAACCAAGAATGAGATAGCCGATTTTGTCCTCGGGATGGGTTTCGCTGAAAGCCAGACCGCATTGTAACGCCTGTTCGTTTACTTTGGGCGAGTTTTGGTTTTTCTGCATCCAATAGTCGTAAATATTGGCCTTCGTGTTGAGGTCGAGGTTCTTGTTGCGGATGGCAGCAATGAGGGCGTCGAAGGCTTTGTCTTGGTCGCCGCTTTTTTCGTAAAACTCTAAAAGAGAAATGTTTACGTATGGGTCGTTTGGGTTGATTTCCTTGATTTTCTCGTACATTCTCAGCGCGTCTTTTTCCTTGCCGTTTTCGGAATAGACTTGCGCCAACATGCTGTAATAGCGTGGATTTTCAGGGTTTTGCTCGATGAGCTTTTCCAATTCTGAAATCAGCTTCTTGGTGTTGCCTTGATGATTGTATATGCTGAGTCTTTGCTCCGTAATCAACTCATTTTGCCCGACTTGCTCTTCCAAGAGATCCATTTTAGCCAAGGCCTTGTCGTATTGCTCCGTAATTAGATAAGCATCAATGAGTTCGGTGAGCATGTCGGGGTCATCGGGATACTTGGCGGTTTGCATTTCATAGAGCTGGATGAAGTCGTCATATTGCTCCAAATTGCGATAAAACTGACCCAACCGCAGTTGATACCATTTGTTCTCAGGGTCGAGATTGGCGGCCTGCTGAATCATCTTGAAGGCATCCTCCAAATGGCCGGCGATGTAATATTGCTCAGAAAGCTCAAACATTGAGGCGGCATCGTCGGGCATATAACGCAAGGCCTGCTCGAAATTGCGGATGGCGCCTTCAGTGTCCTCGCGGTACTTGCTTTGGAGGCCGTTCGAGAAATAGGTGGCGTTTTTGCGTTTGTCGGGCTTGTTTTGAAACTCTGATTCAATTTGCTGGGCAACTCCAAAAGTTGTGCAACCCAAAACCAATAACAACAATAATGTTCTGTATTTCATAACTTTAAACTCTCAACTTAACAACTGACTCTAAACACTAAACTCTCAACTCTTCCCAGTGTGACCAAAACCTCCAACGCCGCGTTCCGTTTCCGAAAGCGTTTCCACTTGCACAGGCTCGGCTTGCTCGCATTTGGCGATGATCATCTGCGCGATGCGGTCGCCGCTGTTGATGACGAAAGGCTTGTCGGACAGGTTGATAAGGATGACGCAAATCTGCCCGCGATAGTCTGCGTCGATGGTGCCGGGCGAGTTGAGCACGGTGATACCGCTCTTGAGCGCCAGACCACTGCGGGGTCGCACCTGCCCTTCGTAGCCTTCGGGGATTTCCATGTAGAGGCCTGTGGGCACAAGGCCGCGCTGCATGGGTTCAAGGGTGACGGGGCCTTCGGGCAGATAGGCGCGGAGGTCCATGCCAGCGGAGGATTTGGTCTCGTAGGCGGGCAAGGGGTTATTTGAAGTGTTTACGATGTTGATTTGCATAGAAAAAGATTTGTTTTATGAACGCAAAAATAGTGCTATTATTTGGATTGGGTTGAAAAAAATCCGTATTTTCGCGGCGCGAAAAAAATCTTTTGCGCCGATGTAAACAGAGTATTCACCTAAAAGAAAGGGGGTAGGCCTATGATTAACAGCCTGAAAATCGGGAATTTGACTTGGCGTCATCTCAACAACCCAACGGAAGAGGATTTTGAATTTTTGAAAGACCGTTTCCATTTCCACCCCTTAGACATCGAGGACTGCAAATCGGTGAATCAACGCCCGAAAATCGACATTTACGATGATTACTATTTCCTCATCCTGCATTTTCCCAACTTCGACCGCCAAAACAAGTTTGTGAAAATCAAGGAAGTGAAGATTTTCTGGGGCAAGGATTACATCATCTCCATCGAGAAGAATCCTTGGGGTGTGTCGCAACTCTTCGAGGAGTATGAGGAACGCATCAAGAACGAGGAGGAACTGAATATCAAGACCTCCGACCTGTTGCTCTACCGCATCCTCGAAAAACTCATGACCGAGTCGGTGTATTTGCTGCGCAAAGTCGGCTTGGACGTGGAATTAATCAACCGCGAGCTGCTTCAGGAAAAGCAGGTGAAAATCATCGAGCGCATCAGCGTGACGCGCAAGAACCTCATCCTCATCAACACCATTTTCAAGCCACAGTTGAGGCTCTTCCACTTGTTTGAAACGGGTAAAGTAACCGGCTTCACCGACGATGTGGAGTACATGGAAGACTACTGGGGCAACATCCTCGACTACCTGCAAAAGGTGTGGGACATGACTGAGGACTACGAAGAATTAATTGAGGGCCTTTCGCAAACCTTTGACTCGATGCAGACCAACAAGACCAACGAGACGATGAAAATCCTGACCCTCGTTTCGACCATCATCCTGCCTTTGACGTTCATCACGGGCCTTTACGGCATGAATGTCGTGCTACCTTTACAAGACAAGGCTTGGGCTTTCTGGGCGTTGATGGGATTCATGGCCATAGTCGCTACCTTGTTCTATATCTATTTCAGGCACAAGAAAATGATGTAATCAGTTTGGAGTTAGAAATGTGTATTTAGGAGTAGCGAAAAGCGATACAATTATACTACTCACTCCTAACTATTCACTCCTAACTATTTCACGAGAAGCTTCTCGTACTTCACCACAGTACCGTTGCGCATCAGCTTGACGATATAGCAGCCTTGGGACAAATCGGATGGTAAAGTCATGACGAAGTCGCCGATGGCGTTGCCAGTGGCCTTCATCAAGGTGTGGCCGCACAAGTCGCAGACGACCAACGCATCAAAAGCGTTTTGGTTGCCGCTCACGTGCAGCGTTTGGCCGCGCTCAATGGGGTTGGGGAAGAGGTAAACCGGTTCTTCCAACAAGGAGTCTTCGATGCTCCAAGTCGGATCCCAAATCATGCGGGCATATTCTGGATGGTCTACGAAGGGGTTGCGGTTGTGCTGGTAGTCGTTGTAAATGGCGTTATTGCGGTCTCTTTCCTTCTGGCTCACAGGGTCTTGCTCGTTCCAGCGCATGAGCATATTAATAGCCCAAGGCAGGATTTCAGCCTTGTTGGTCATGTCGCTGCTGCCCCAATTGCTGTCCTCGCCGTAATAACGCACACTCATATACATCAGGGCGCGGGCAAAGTCTCCTTTGTATTCGTCAATGGGTTCAAAAACGATACCCGAATAGCCCGTGGTCTTGCAGGTGCCTAACTTTGAGCCGTTTTGCGAAGTCCAAGAGGCCGAGCGTACTTCACCGAAGGGATAATTGGCTCGCTTTCCGTTCACAAATCCATCCACTGGAAAGATGTGGTGCAAGTCGGAGCGGGGCGTGGTCTGGTCGTTGAACCAGCTCTGCGGCCATGAGTGCTCGCGGTTGTAGCAGTCACCCTCGCCGCTGTAGTTGCCGCATTGGTCTTGGCCTAAATAATAGGTATAGGGAGGTGTCCCATTCGGACGGTCGGAATACATGTCCCACACCACGCCGTTGCCTTTGTTGTCGGTGCCCCAGAAGGCATTCCACAACTGGCTATAAGAAATCGACGTATGTCCTTTGATGATATTATGCAGAGCCACCTTCAATGGGTTGCCTGTCAAGCCGTTGGCGGAGTTATAATAATTGGCGGGTTGCGCCGAAACCATCAACGCAAAAGTCAGGCAAATAAACAAGGAAAATACTTTTTTCATGGAATCTTTAATTTTTAAATTTTTGAATCTTTAAATTTTTGAATCTTTAAATCAAATCGGTGAAAAGATACAATATTGCGATGACCACCATAAACACCGCTGCCGAAAACTCGATGAAACTCAGTTTGCGGGGCATCTTCGGCGTGAACTCGATGCGAACGGTGAAAAACGACCAGAGGAAGCCGGCAGCAGTCATGGCAAGGAAGAACCATTGGCCGAAAGGCATGAAACAGAAGCTCATGAGCGACATCAGCAGTGTGTTGAATGCTACCATGATGGAGAGCAGGATGAAATCCCACTCCTTGCTGACGGTGTAGAGCAACTTGCCTTTGAGGATGCGCATTGAATCGACAAACATCTTGACAGCCACCACAAGCATCATGACAAACACGACATAGGGCGCGAACTCGGCGACAAATAAATGCGACACCAATTTGCCTAAATAATAGCCTATGAGCGCCATCAAGCCCTGCGATACCCCAAACATCAGAGGAATTAGCCATTTCTGCCCAGGCTTGTCATCTGCCCTGACTAAGCCCACCGAACGTGTAGCCACCGGAGAGGTAAGGCAAAGGACATAGAGGATGCTAATGATGATGGCAGAAGTGGTCATGCCGCAAAATTACACATAATTTCAAAAAGGAGACCCAAATCCAACAAAAAAATCCCTATTTTTGTCGCCTAAAACGAATCGTTGATGCCATCGAAAAAGACATACACGTTCCTGTTTCTGTTGCTCATAGCTGCAATGCTGCCGGTCAGGGCGCAGTTTTACAACGGCATGAACATGCCCTTTGGGAAGAACCGCGTGCAGTGGACGGATTTCCATTGGTCGTACTACATGAATGACAACTTCGATGTGTATTATTACCAAGGCGGCAACGACCTTGCCCGTTACGCGCAGGCCTATGCCAAAGACCAGATTCCGCGTTTGGAAACCCGCCTCAACAGCCGCTTCAGCAAGAAAATCCAGTTCATTGTGTTCAACAGCATGGGCGACTTCAAGCAGAGCAACATCAACCTTGAGGAGGAGGAAAACGGCAACACGGGCGGCATCACCAAAATCATCGGCTCGAAGGTGATACTCTATTTCGACGGTGACTATACCCATTTCGAAGCGCAAATCCGCGAGGGCATCACGAGCCTGTTGTTCAGTCAGGTGATGAATGGCATCAGCATCGGGTCACAGATTCGCAGTTCATACCGCTACGACATTCCAAAATGGTTCCGTGACGGCCTCGTGGCTTACATCGCAGGCAATTGGGACAGCCACAAGGAAGCCCAGCTGCAACGCGGCATCATGTCGGGCAGCTACAAGAAAATCAACCACTTGCAAGACGAAGACGCACTGATTGCGGGTTACTCGTTTTGGAATTTCATCGACGAGCAATACGGCAGCAAGTCGTTCAACGACATCCTGACCTTGGCCGAAAACACCAAAAACGTGCGCAAGGCCTTGCTTTATGTCACTGGCAAGGAATACCAGAAGTTGGTTGATGAGTGGTATGCGTTCTACAAGGCTCGTTTTGAGACACTTATGGCCAACCAGCCCACGGATGTCATACCGCTGAAATACAAGAAATACCGTACTTTCACGCAGCCGAGCATCAGTCCGAACGGGAAATATATCGCTTACGTTAGCAATGACGAGGGCAAAATTCGACTTTGGCTCGAAGACCTGCAAAGCGGCAAACGCGAGCAACTTTTCAAGGCTGGCTACCATTCCGACGAGAACATTGACACCTCGTTTCCGCTCTTGGCTTGGCATCCTAACGGCGAGATTTTGTCGTTCATTCTTGAAGAAAAAGGCAAAATCCAACTTTACAACTTGGACATCAATAGTGGCAAGAAAGCCAATACTTATCTGTTTGATTTACAAAAGGTAAGCTCATTCTCTTACGCTCACAAAAGCCGCAAAATCGTGCTTGCCGCCACGCGTATGGGTAAGCCCGACATCTATGTTTACAACCTGTTTTCCAACACGTTGGAGCAAATCACTAATGACTATCACACCGACCTGAACCCCGTCTTCACCTTCGACGACCGCCAAATCGTGTTCAGCTCGAACCGACAGAACGACACTCTGAAAAAAGATGAGCAAATCGCTTTCCAAAATAAGCAATTCGACCTTTACGCCTACGACTATATTAATAAAGGTATGCTGCTCCGCAACCTGACGCAGCAACGCTTTTCGAACAGCATCCTGCCCGAGGCACTGAGGGACGGCAGCCTGCTCTACTTGAACGACACGAGCGGCTACTATAACCTCTACCAAATCCGCTTCGACAGTGCTATCAGCCATATCGACACGATTGTGCACTACCGCTATTTTGGTAAAAAAGAGCAACTTACAGACTATTCCGCCAACATCATCGACTACAGCTACCAGCCCCGCGACCACAAAGCCGCCCTGCTGATGGCCGACCAAAAAGGCGAGAAGTTCTTCATGTCGCCTATCCTGCGCGGTCACGAGCAAAACGTCAGCCAACTCAATCCTTACGCGCAGAAACGTCTCCTTACCGAGTTGGTTCAGAAGGAAAAAGACACCGTTGTGGAACCCATTTCCAAGCACCGTTTTTCGTCCAGCTACCGTTACTCGAAGCGCAAGAAACAGATTAGCAGTCAGTTTGGGGCCGACTCCACGCAAGTCGTGGCACAGAACATTCCAGTACCTACGGCAAAACCTCGACAGAAAGACACTATCCAGCGCCCGAACAACTACTATGTGGAGCTTTTCGCCGACCAGCTCATGAGCCAAATCGACTTTTCGAGCATGAACTACAGCTACCAGCCCTTCAGCGGCGGAAGCTCCCCGATTTACCTCTATTCGGGCTTCAACGTGTTCCTCGGAACGACCATGAAAGACCTCATGGAAGACTATCGCATCGAAATCGGCGTGAAACTCAACACCACCCTCGTGAACAATGAATATGTGCTGCGTTTCAGCGATTACAGCAAGCGTTTTGACAAGTCGATTACACTGCACCGCTATGTTACCGACAATACCTCGCGCTATTATTACCGCACCTATACCAACGAGGCGTTTTACACCTTGAGCTATCCTTTCAGCGAGATTCTAAGTTTAAAAGGCACAGCTATTTATCGCCTTGACCACCGCGTCAATTTAGCCATTGATGATTACAGCTTGGCCGATAAAGATGTTTATGAAAATTGGGGTGGATTGCGCGGCGAACTTGTTTACGACAACTCAAAGAAAATCGGAACTAACCTGCATGTTGGTGCGAGAGGGAAAATCTTCGCGGAATACTACCAGAAAATCGCGAAAAATACCACCAACATGGTCGTGCTCGGCTTCGACTATAGGCATTATACCCGCATCACGCGCAACTTCATTTGGGCCAACCGCGTCGCGGGAAGCACCTCTTTCGGGCAGCAGAAACTGATTTATTACATGGGTGGCGTCGACAACTGGATTTTGCCTTCCTTCGACCGAGGCACGCCTATCGACTTTGAGCAAAATTACGCCTACCAAACCCTTGCGACCAACATGCGCGGCTTTCCACAGAATATCCGCAACGGTAACAATTTTGTGGTCTTGAATAGTGAGTTGCGTTTCCCATTATTCAGCTTTTTCGCCAACCAGCCTATCAACTACAACTTCATCAAGGACTTCCAAATTGTGGCTTTTGGTGACTTCGGCACCGCCTGGACGGGCTGGAGTCCTTACGATTCCAAAAACTCGCTTTTCACCTCGCACTTGCATGACGGCAACTTAGACATCAGCGTGACGGAGATGAAGAATCCTTGGGTGGGAGGTGTCGGCCTGGGTCTGCGCACTACCTTGCTTGGCTATTTCATCCGGGGCGACATGGCATGGGGCATCGAGGATGGGCACATCAGCAAAAAGCCGGTGTTCTATTTGTCATTCAATTTGGATTTTTAAGAGATTTATTCGTAAAAACTTCGCTCCTTCATGTAGAGAAACGACTGTTCCGGCATAAAATGCCGCATATCGCGCCCTTCCTTGACGCATTGGCGGATAAAGGTTGAGGAGATTTCCAAAATCGGGGTTTTCAGGATGGTGACGGAGGGATGATTAATAAGGTCGCCCCCGTCGTAGCCCTCGCGGGGGAAGACTAACAACTTATAGTTGTCGAGGATTTTTTGGTACTCGCGCCAACGGTGCAGGTTTTGGAGGCTGTCCATGCCGCAAATAAAAACAAATTGACAATCAGGATGTTGTTCTGACAGCGCGGTCAAGGTGTTGATGGTGTAGGAAGGTCGCGGTAGATGCGTTTCGATGTCGCTGACGCGAAAGCGCGGGTCGTCACCAACGGCCAATTGAACCATTTTCAGGCGCTCGTCGTCGTCCAACAGTTCATCCTTTTGCTTCAACGGATTCTGCGGCGACACCACAAACCAAAGCTCGTCCAAGTCGGAGAACTCGACCAAATAGTTGGCCAACATCACGTGGCCGTGATGGATGGGATTGAACGAACCAGAGTATATGCCGACTTTTTTCATTCTTCAGCGTTCAAAAAGGCTTGAACCGTTTCAAGGATTTCGCGCTTGGCGGTTTCAAGGTCGTCGTTGATGATGGTGCGGTCGAACTTGCCTTGGGCGAATTCCGTTTCCCATGCAGCCTTGGCGATTCGCTTTTCAATCTCCTCCATCGAATCGGTCTGACGTTTGATGAGGCGTTCGCGCAGTACCTCCACCGAAGGCGCCTGAATGAATATCGACAGCGCTTGGTCGCCGTAATGGTTCTTGATGTTCACACCGCCACAAACATCCACATCGAAGGCCACATGCTTGCCTTCTTCCTGCATCTGCGCGACGACGGAAAGCAAAGTGCCGTAGCAGCGGCCTGGATAAACCTCCTCCCATTCAAGGAACTCGCCATTGGCGACACGCTGCTGGAACTCGTCCATGCTCAAAAAATAATACTCACGGCCGTTCACCTCTTCGCCACGCGGAGGGCGCGTGGTGGCTGAGACTGAGAAAGCCATTTCAGGGATATTGGCCATGACATGGTTCAACAATGTGGTTTTGCCCGAACCCGATGGGGCGCTGAAGATTAGCAATTTACCTTTATTCATAGTTGTTTTCTTTTGCTACTGGCTACTGGCTTTTGGCTTTTGGCAGCTTCGACCGAGGCTGTCATTGCGGGCTTGACCCGCAATCTCCTCTATGACTTGGCGTTGCCAGAAGCCAGAGGCCAGAGGCCAGAAGCCATTACAAAATATTACAAACTTGTTCCTTGATCTTTTCCAACTCATCCTTCATCTGCACGACCAACTTCTGGATGTTCACCTCGTTGGCCTTTGAGCCTAAAGTGTTGATTTCACGGCCCATCTCCTGCGCGATGAAGCCGAGTTTCTTGCCCGCCTGGTCATCGTCGCAGCTCTCGTTGAAGTAGTTGCAATGCTGGCGCAAGCGTACTTTTTCCTCCGTAATGTCTAATTTTTCAAGATAATAAATCAACTCCTGCTCGAAGCGGTTTTCGTCATATTGGCCGGAAGTAGTCAATTCAGCAAGGTTCTTCGTCAGACGTTGCTTGATGACCTCGTGGCGGCTCTTTTCGTAAGGCTCCACCTGTCCCAACAGATTGAGAATCAGTTCGACGCGGTGCAAGAGGTCTTTCTTCAGCGTTTGGCCTTCTTGAATACGGAAACCGTCGACCATGTCCAAGACTTGTTCAAGCGTCTCGTTGATTTTGGCAATGAAAGCCTCGTCGTAATTCTCGGCGGGCACGTTGAAAATGCCTGGCATTCTGAACAGAATATTGGCCAAGTCGGTTGTGGGCGGAATGCCCGTTTGAGCCGAAATCGCCTCGATTTGCGTCTTGTAAGCCTTCACAATGTCAGGGTCAATATGGTAAGTCTGCGCCAAATCGGTGTCAGTGATGGTGATTGTTGTGTCGATTTTGCCGCGTTGCAACTTGGCGGCAATGCTGTTTCGAATGTCCAATTCCGCAAAACGCAACTCGTTAGGGAGCTTAACAGTCAAGTCTAACTGCTTGCTGTTCAATGTCTTGATTTCAACGGTAATCTTTTTTGAGTTATAAGTTTGCTCGGCCACGCCGTAGCCTGTCATCGAACGAATCATTGTTTTAGAATTTATTGGGCAAAAATACGGTTTTTATCAAAACGACAGTCATCAGAACCACATTTCCACACAAACCGACATTCAGTCCTTGTAACCCAAGTTCTTGAACCCCCACGGCATGGCGAGCAAATCCGTCATGGTGCGGCTGGAAAGTTTGACGCTTTTCTCTATTTCATAGCAGGAGGAAAACACGCCGTAGCCTCCGTGAATGTTGGTGTAGGTATAATCAACAATGCCCGAAGCGCTGTTGGTGAGCATGTATTCAAACAACTCCTCGCCGTAAGCGGAAATCGAGATGATAAAACTGCTGAAGAAGCGTTCCACATTGAAAGTGTCGTCGCCGATGGCATTCGACAAGTACGTGAACAAGGCATTTTCAGGATAAGTCACATAGTAAGAGCCGTTTTCGTAGCCCAAATCTAACTTGCTGAACGCGCCAAGCGTCCATTCCACGGCTTTATTGATAGTATCTTGACCCTTGTGTAACTCCTTGTAATTAAACTGCATACTAATCTGATAAATTGCCCCGTTGTCATCGGGAACGAAAAACAGTTTTCGGGTATTGGAGGAGATTTCCGACCTGAAATAAACCA
The DNA here is from genome assembly GCA_905233685.1 of uncultured Bacteroidales bacterium. Lineage (GTDB taxonomy): Bacteria > Bacteroidota > Bacteroidia > Bacteroidales > F082 > Limimorpha. The sequence continues at coordinate 104,508 of CAJOEZ010000005.1, forward strand.
TGCCCGAATGGATTTGGAAATTGCTGCCGCCCAGCAAACCAATCTCCGACGTGATGGTATCGTTGGGTTTACAAACCACCAATTTGTACCTGTATTTTTGGCTTCCGTTATTCACCTTGAAACGGGACTTGGTGTAATATAGTTTTTGGTCGGGAGCGTAAAACAATCCCTCTTGTTTGTTGTGGATGGTAATCGTATCAAGAACGATTTCGCGCCCCGTTGGAGTATAGTCATCGCCTGGAGCATTTTTGAGCTCGATGAGACGGGCGTCGAGTTTTCCGGGATAGTTGAGCGAATCAGCAATTTGGGCGATTGGGTAGGGATTAAACCCTTCATCGTCGCTTCCTGAAAAAGCCCTTGTGATCTTGACAAAATTCGTGTCTTTTGACACGTTCATCACCCCATAGATAATGGTGTTGTCCTTAAAATCGGTATAGAGGTCTACTTTGGTACTGCACGAACACAAACCAGCCAAAATGAGCATCAGAAAGCCAAAAAAAGTTCTCATTTTTATTTCTTTTTTAGTAGTCCTATCATCTTGAAACTCACGTCGGTAAAGATGATTTGAGCGTTTCCGTTGCGCTCGATGTGGCGGATGGCTTCCTCGAAAAGTTCGGCGATTTGCGCTATGTTGGCCGGGTTGACGAAAGGCGCAAATTTTGAGTTGAAGGTTTTCTCATCCTCTGGGAGCATGACGATTTCAGCAAGTTTGTTGTTGAACAACAGTGAGTTGCGGACGATACGCAAGCCGTAATCCAAAAGCTCTTTCTGCTTTTCACGGCCTATCGTTTTGATGTTGGCCGAAAAATCAATCAGTTCGGAATAGGCGGCGCGGAAACAGAGGCGCATCCATTGCTGGAAAGTGGCGAAGAAAAACTTGTGGTCCTCAAAGTCCTTGAACGACTGACATGCCGTCAGCCAGTTGCCTTCCGAAATCATGGCTGCGTCGCGAGCCTGCTGCTGGTCACAGCCATAGCGTTGTTGCAAGGCCGCTTCGATGGAGGCCGTATCAAGAGCTGGAATCTTGACCAAGGCCGTCCGCGACTTAATGGTGGCCAACAATTCTTCGGCATCTTCGGCGATGAGCAGGAAAACAGTCTTCTCGGGCGGCTCCTCAAGGAGTTTCAGCAGTTTGTTGGCCGTGTCTGTGCGCATTTTTTCGGCCATCCAGATGATGGCGATTTTGTACTCACCTTCGTAGGATTTCATGCTCAGTTTGCGCAACAAAGAAGCCGCATCACGCACTGACATATACCCCTGCTTGTTCTCCACATCGAGGAAGGTGTACCAGCTCGAAGTGTCCACATAGCCTTGATTTTGAGTGACATACTCGCGCCACTCCTCCATGAACAAGTCCGATTCGGGGTTGCTTTTGATTTTTTTCGTGGTGGCCGTCGGCACGACGAAATGCAAGTCGGGATGGACCAATTTCTGCATCTTTTGGCAGGTCGGGCACACGCCGCAACTGTCGGTTTCGGTGCGGTTGGGGCAAAGGATATTTTGCGCGTAGGCCAAAGCCAAGGGCAGTTTCCCGCATCCCGCAGGGCCCAAAAAGAGTTGGGCATGAGGCACATGGTTTTCCCTTACGCTGGCGATGAGCCTTTGTTTGACTGCGGATTGGCCTATGACGTCTTTGAACTGCATAAACTCATTGTAAACAGGTCACAAAATTACAATAATTTTGATAATCCGAACATTAATCCATCATATCTTCGCCTTGCTGCTCATCGCCGCCGCCACCTTCATCGCCGCCGCCTTCGCCGTCGGGACGGTTGCGCTTGAGGTTCTGCTGGTTGATGCGGTAGTTGAAGTTGAGCGAAAACGAACGGCGGTTCCACGTGCTGGTGCTGTATTGCCAGAAGCCGTCGCCCCACGACTCACCGCCCCAACTGCGCGAATTGAACAAGTCGCGCACGTTGAAGGTGATGGTGCCGTTGCCTTTAAAGATCTCTTTGCTCACAGCGAGGTCAACCCACCAGTTGCCCTTGCGCATTCCGAGCGGCTCCTTGTGCGGTCCCATCACGTGTGCTGTCAGTTGCAGGTCGAACCAATTGCTGACCTTGAACTTCGAGACGGCGCGTCCGAACAACATCCATGACTCGGTGGGATACTCCACGCCGTTGATGGTGCCGTTCATGTAGGAGCGGAAGAAATTGACATTGCCGTTCAGGTTCCACCATTTCGTCATTTGGCCTTGGGCGACCAACTCCACGCCGAAGTCATCGGCCTTTCCGAAGTTGATGGGCATACTGTAAAACACACCGTCTTCCTCGTAGGTGTAGCTGCGTATCATGTTGGTCCCGTGGCGATAATAGGCCGTGAAGTTGAAACTCGCTTTGTCCCAGAAATGGATGTAACCGAGTTCGTAACTGTCCATATAGGTCGGTTGCAGAGCGGGATTGCCCATGCGGATGTTGCGGTTATCGTTGTAAGAGCGGAACGGACTCATCTGCCAAAAGCCCGGACGGCGGATGCGGCGCGTATAACTCACCTGGAATTGGTTGTTCTCGTTGACGGAATAATTAACATGCGCACTCGGGAAAAAATCGATATAAGGCTTGCCGCCATTAATCGAATCGGAGCCGTCGTGGGCATAGCCCTTCAGGTTGGTCATGATATCGGTCATTTCAGCACGAACGCCCACCTGCGCCGACCAGCGTCCCCAGTCGTTGCCGAGGCTGGTATAGAGGGCTGCCACCTGCTCGCTGTATTCATAATCATAACAGTAATGGGCCAAAGGTTCCCAACCCTCACCATTCTTCTGCCATACACTGTCGTTGCTCAAAATGTTGCGGTTGGTGTATTTTGCTCCGATTTCCCACTGTGCCTTGGTAAGGAAAGGATGCACATAGTCAATGCTGGCCTGCAAGTTGCGCATATTTTGGTTGTTGGCGGTCTTTTGGTAGACCGTCCACAGTGCTTGTTCCATATTTTTATCGGGATAGAGCGTCTCGGTAATGCCAGAACCGGCGGTTTCGGTGTTCGTGAAGAAGCGCACATTGGCCTTCAGGCTGCGTCCTTCGCGCTCAAAGGTCTTGTCGTAGTCCAAGGTGACCTCATACATCGGATCATACTCGAGGTAATCTTCGGCGCGGACATCGTAGGACGAAGTGCCAAGAAGCGGATATTCGTCGAAATACTGCACCACGGGATGGGTTTCGAGCCGTCCGTAGCGGAACAAAAACGCCGCACTCACGATGTCGCGGTCGGTGATGTAATAGTCGGCGCCCACACGCACGTTGTGGCCCATGCGCCTCATGCGACGCTCAGTGGTTTGGTCGGTGAGTTGGGTGAAAATTGTGTCGCCGTCGATAATGTCGAAACGCTTGGTTTGGTTCACGCCGCCGCCGATGTTGGAGCGGTTGTTGAAGCCATAGCTCGCAAAGAGGTTCCAGCGTTTCAGACGGTAATTGGCCGAAAGGCTCGCGCCATACATCCACGGATAGCCGCCACGCACATTGACCGTCCCGTTGAAGCCCTGCCGCTTGTCCTTTTTCAGAATAATGTTGATGATGCCCGCCGAACCTTCAGCATCGTAACGTACTGAGGGATTGGTGATTACCTCGATACGTTCAATCATGTCGCCTTGCAGGGTGCGCAATGCGTCTTGGGTGCTCATGCCTGAAAGTCCCGACTCCTTGCCGTCAATGAGGATGCGCACACCGTCGTCGCCGCGCAGACTGACATTGCCCTCCACATCCACCGAAACGGCAGGAATGTTCTCCAACACCTCGATGGCGTTGCCGGCGGTGTTGCTCACGTCTTTGCCCACATTGAAGACGCGCTTGTCCAAGGTCATCTCGTAGGTGCTCTTTTCGGCCACCACTTCCACTTCCTCCAAAAGCTGGTTGTCGGGCGAGAGGCCGATGCGCCCCACATCGACCGTGCTTTTCGAACCATCGAGTGTGAGGTTCTTATAGGTTTTCAAAAAGCCCATGTACTGGATCTCAAGCACATAGTGGCCTTTGCTCAGTTCCATCGAAAACTGTCCGGACGGGTCGGTGATGCAGCCCGAAACGAAGGTGGAATCTGGCAGCGAACAAGCGCGTACCGTGGCATATTCCATGGGTTTGCCATTGGTTTTGTCAAAAACGTGACCTTTCACCGTGATGGCAGCGAATGATATCTGGGCATGAACCAGAACTATCAGTAAAACAAGAAGTTGTCGTTTCATTAATGAAAATTTTCAGTGTGTTAGCATCTTAAACCAAAACCTTAAAACAAGGTTATCTGACATTGGGAAATAAAAATGCAAATGTAGTAAAATTGGAGGAGATACAGGCAATAAAATTTTTTCTTACTTTTGCGCCAAATTTCTAAATTATGGCAAAAGACATCGTTTTAAGCGGCATTCGCCCCACCGGAAACCTTCACCTCGGCAACTACTACGGCGCCGTGCGTAGTTTCGTGAAGATGCAAGAAGACTACAACTGCTACTTCTTCATCGCTGACTGGCACTCGCTGACCACGCATCCCACGCCCGAAAACATACAGCGTTCGGCACGCACCATATTGGCTGAATACTTGGCCTGCGGCATCGACCCCGAAAAGGCCACGATTTACATCCAAAGTGATGTGCCTGAGACGATTGAGTTGTACCTTTACCTCAACATGAACGCCTACATCGGCGAATTGGGCCGCGTGACGACCTTCAAGGAAAAGGCTCGTCAGCAGCCCGACAATGTGAACGCTGGCTTGTTCACTTATCCGACCTTGATGGCTGCCGACATCCTGCAACACAAGGCCAAGTGGGTGCCTGTGGGCAAGGACCAGGAACAAAACATGGAGATGGCCCGCAAGTGCGCCCGCCGCTTCAATAATATTTATAAGGTGGAGTTCTTCCCCGAGCCGCAAAATTACTATTTCGGCGGCGACGCCATCAAGGTGCCCGGCCTCGACGGCAGCGGCAAGATGGGCAAGAGCGATGGCAACTGCATCTATCTCTTTGAGGATGAGAAGACCATGCGCAAGAAGGTGATGCGCGCCGTGACTGACAGCGGCCCGACTGAGCCGAACAGCTCTAAGCCAGAGGTGATTCAGAATCTCTTCACGATGATGAACATCGTCAGCGAGCCGGAAACGGTGAAGTACTTCGACGAGAAGTGGAACGACTGCTCCATCCGCTACGGAGACATGAAGAAGCAGTTGGCCGACGACCTCGTGAAGACCATCGCCCCGATTCGCGAAAGAATCGAGGAGTTCAAGAGCGACGAAGCCCGCCTCGACCGCATCGCCCGCATGGGTGCTGAAAAGGCCCGCGAGAGCGCAGCGAAGACGCTTAATGAGGTCAGGAAGATTATTGGATTTAGGCAGTATTAATTCGGAATTCGGAATGCTGAATTCGGAATAAGCCTACCGGATTCCGCATTCCGCATTCATAATTCCGCATTCATCATGGGCGACTTCATCACCTACGAAAAAATCCCCGAAAGGGCAGTCCTCATCGCCGTGGCTTCGAAACAGCAAGGCCGCGAGCGCACGGAGGAATATCTGGACGAACTGGCCTTCCTGCTCGAAACGGCAGGCGGCGTGCCTGTGGCGCGCTTCGTGCAGGCCATGGACCACCCGAGCAGCGTGACCTACTTAGGTTCGGGCAAGTTGGAGGAAATCCACCAGTACATCAAGGCGGAGGACATCAAGTTGGCCGTCATCGACGACGAACTGAGTGCGACGCAAGCCCGCAACATGGAGCAAGCCTTGGAGTGCCGCGTCCTCGACCGCACGAGCTTGATTTTGGATATTTTCGCTTCTAATGCGCATACGGCACATGCTAAAGCACAAGTGGAATTGGCTCAATATCAATATCTTCTGCCACGTTTGACTCGAATGTGGACGCACTTGGAACGCCAAAGGGGCGGTATCGGTATGCGCGGCCCGGGTGAAACCCAAATCGAGACCGACCGCCGCTTGATTTTGGACAGAATCGCACTGCTGAAGGAGAAACTGAAGGAAATCGACATGCAGAAGACCGTGCAGCGCAAGAACCGTGGCAAGTTGGTGCGCGTGGCCTTGGTCGGCTATACCAACGTGGGCAAATCAACCATCATGAACCTGCTGAGCAAGTCGGAGGTCTATACGGAGAACAAACTTTTCGCCACTTTGGACACGACCGTGCGCAAGGTGGTGGTGGAGAATCTGCCGTTCTTGTTGTCTGATACTGTGGGATTTATCCGCAAGTTGCCGCACCATCTTGTGGAGTCGTTCAAATCGACTTTGGACGAGGTTAGAGAATCTGACATCCTGCTCCATGTGGTGGACATTTCCCATCCCGACTTCGAGGCACAGATGGAGGTGGTGAACCAAACCTTGGCCGAGTTGGGCTGCGCCGACAAGAAAACCATCGTCGTTTTCAATAAGACCGATGCCTACACTTGGGAGGAAAAAGCCCCAGACGACCTCACGCCGCCCACCAAGCGTAACGTTTCCTACGAGGAACTTCGCCAAACTTGGATGGCCAAGATGAATGAAAACTGCATCTTCATCTCTGCCAAAAACCGTGACAACTATCAGGAATTCAGAGATTTGCTCTACAAGGAAATCCGCGATATGCACGCGATTCGGTATCCTTACGACAACTTTTTGTATTGACCATGCACCTCATCGACACTCATAGTCATGTTTACGACCATCAGTTCAGTCTCGACCGCAACGAGGCCATGCAACGCGCGCTTGACGCGGGCGTGAGCATGATGCTCCTGCCCAACGTGGATACCTCGACCATCGCGCCGATGCTTGAACTGCACGAGCAATTCCCCGACTGCACCCGCGTGATGATGGGCTTGCAGCCCGAGGAAGTCAAGGAGGACTACAAGGCGGTTTTGGCTACGATGGAGAAGGAATTGGAGCGCAATATATATATAGGTGTGGGCGAGGTCGGCCTGGATTTCTATTGGGATTCGACTTTTGAGAAGCAGCAATTGGACGCTTTCGAGACGCAATTGGACTGGGCAAAACAGCTTCATCTGCCGCTCTCCATACACTGCCGTAACGCCTTCGACAAGATGGTGAAAGTCCTGGAACATAAGCAAGATGGCGGCTTGAGCGGCATCATGCACTGTTTCACCGGCACAGAAGACGAGGCCCGCGCCTATTTTGGCTTGGGCTTCCATCTTGGCTTGGGTGGCGTGACAACTTACAAGAATTGCGGCGTGAAGGACTACCTGCACAATATTCCCCTCGACCGCATCGTTTTGGAAACCGACGCGCCGTATCTCGCGCCCGTGCCCCATCGCGGCAAACGCAACGAACCCGCCTTTATGGTGGCTACGGCGCAAAAAATCGCTGAAATACTGAATGTTACAATAGAGGAAATAGCAAATATAACCACGAATAACGCATTAAAACTGTTTCAAGTGGATTGCCATGCTTCGCGTCATTGCGAGGAACGAAGCAATCCAGAAAAGACACTTCAATGAATTAGGGAGATTGCCACGCTTCGCTCGCAATGACATTAAAACAACAGACATAATATGACACAAAAAGAAGAAACCTCCATCCTCGTGCTCTACACGGGTGGTACCATCGGCATGATGCAAGACCCCAAGACGGGCGCACTCGTGCCTTTCGACTTCGACAATATCTACGCCCACCTTCCCGTGCTGAAGAACTTCGGCTACCAAATCGACTTCTACAGCTTCGACCCGCTCATCGACTCGTCGAACATGTCGCCCGACTTCTGGGCGCGTCTCGCGACGAAGATAGGGGAGGAGTATGAGCATTACGACGGCTTCGTGGTGCTGCACGGCTCCGACACGATGGCCTACACCGCTTCGGCGCTGAGCTTCATGCTCGAAAACCTCAACAAGTCCGTCGTGCTGACTGGCTCGCAGCTACCCATGGGTGTGGTACGCACCGACGGCCGCGAGAACTTCCTCGCCGCCATTGAAATTGCTGCCGCTAAGGAAGACGACACCGCCATCGTGCCTGAAGTGTGCATTTTCTTCCAAGACCAGCTGCTGCGTGGTAACCGCGCCACCAAGTTCAACGCGGAGAATTTCAACGCCTTCGCCTCGACCAACTATCCCAACCTCGCCGACGTGGGTGTTCACATCAAGTACAACAAGGATCGCATCCTGAAACCCAACTTCAAACGCCTGAAAGTACACACCAACTTCGACCGTAACGTGGGCGTCATCAAGCTGTTTCCAGGCATTTCCGAGGACTTTGTGCGCCATGCTCTGCAAACGCCTGGTCTGAAGGCAATGGTTTTGGAAACTTTCGGCTCGGGCAATGCCACCACAGCTTCGTGGTTTCTTGACGCGCTCAAGCAAGCCATCGACAACGGCCTGATTATTTTGAACATCACCCAATGCAAGGGCGGAAGTGTGGAGATGGGTCGCTACGAAACCAGCTTGGACATGGCCCGCATCGGGGTCATCAGTGGGCACGACATGACCACTGAGGCCGCTGTCGCCAAGCTCATGTATCTCGTCGGAGAAGGCCTTGAGACGGCCAAAATCAGGGAACTGCTGCAAATTTCCATCCGTGGCGAGATGACCGTTTTAGCCTAAGTTTCAATGATTTGAAAATTTTGTTGAAGAAAAAATGCAAATTGTTTGGTTTTTCAATTGAAAAAATGTGTACTTTTGGCAACGATTTCGAGCGGTAGGCAGAGGCGAACCTAAGGAGAGATGTCCGAGTGGTTTAAGGAGCACGCCTGGAAAGTGTGTGTACTCCAAAAGGGTACCGCGGGTTCGAATCCCGCTCTCTCCGCGAAAGTAAGCATAGAAAGGAACAAGTTTCAAATTAATAATCAAAATCATTTAATCACACTATGAAAAAATTAATTGCTTTCCTCATGGTTGCTGGCCTGTTCACTTTTGGCATCAGCAATCTCGTCGTTGCTCAAGAAGAGCAAGCGCAAACCGAGCAGACTGAACAAGTTGCTGCTCCTCAGACTCCCGCTGTGGAGACTGTCCAAGAAGTTGCCCCTGCCGCTCAGGACGAGGCCGCTCCTGTCACTTTCCGCGAATCCATCAAGAAGCAGTTCATTGACGGTGGTCCCGCTTTCATGGGCATCGTGTTGGTCATCCTCTTGATCGGTATGGCTATCTCCATTGAGAGAATCATCTATCTGACCTTGGCCACGGCCAACTCGGAGAAGCTCCTGAAAGGCATCGAAGCCAAGATGCAAAACGGCGACGTTGAAGGTGCCAAGCAGCTCTGCAAGGACACGCGCGGCCCTGTGGCCAGCATCTTCACGCAAGGCCTCATCCGCTATCAGGACGGCCAGTCGCTCGAAGAAGTCGAAAAGGCCATCGTTGCTTACGGCTCCGTCCAGGGTGGCAAACTCGAAAGCGGCCTGAGCTGGATCGGCCTCTGCATCAGCCTGGCTCCTATGTTCGGATTCATGGGTACCGTTATCGGCATGATCAAGGCCTTTGATGACATCGCCGCTGCTGGCGACATGAGCCCCACCATCGTGGCCTCCGGTATGAAGGTCGCTCTGTTGACCACCGTGTTCGGTCTGATCGCGGCCATCATCCTTCAGATTTTCTTCAACTTCATCGCTTCCAAGATTGAGAGCATCGTCAACGACATGGAAAACTCCTCCATCTCGTTCATGGACATCCTCGCCAAGTACAACAACAAAAAATAAAGAATAATCATGAACGGTAAGCTTTCAAATATTTCAAAATGGGTGTTTGGCCTGCTGGCTTTGATCACCGTGGCTATGGCAGTGTATTTCTACCTTGGCCTCAAGGACGAAGCCCGTACGTCAATGCTCTTGAATTGGGGCTACATCTTGATTATCCTGGGCGTTGTTCTGGCATTGATTTCAGCACTCTTCACCGGCGTCGTCAAAGGCGTTAAGGGAAAGAAACTGTTGATTTTAGTCATTGCAGTCGCTGTTATTGCAGTTGTAGCTTATGTTATGGCAAAAGGCGCGTTCGACGTTCCCTATCAAGCCGGTGAGACACTCTACTCCGGCAAGACGCACGGATTGGTCGAATTCGCCCTCGATTTCTTCTATGTAACCCTTGGAGTCAGCATTCTTTCAATCCTGTTCTCAGTCATCTACAAGGCAGTCAAAAAGTAAAAACATTTCATCATGGCCAGAAAAGTTCCGGAAATTAATTCTAGTTCGCAGGCTGACATAGCATTCTTGCTGTTGTGTTTCTTCCTGATGACGACCTCCATGGACGTGGATTACGGTATCACCCGTCGTCTGCCCCCGCCCGTCGAGCAAAACGACGAGGACGTGAAGGTCAAGGAAAGGAACGTGATGAATGTTAAGGTGAATAAGAGCGATAAACTGTTGGTCAATGGCCGTCCTTCCGACATCACACTGCTGAAGGACGAAGCCAAACGCTTCATGACCCCGCGCCCCAACGACGAGACCGCTCCTGAAGTCGAAACCAAGCATTTCGACCTCGTGGGAGACGTTCTCATGTCGAAAGGCGTGATCTCGTTGCAGAATGACCGCGGTACTTCGTATGCTATGTATATCAGTGTGCAGAATGAGTTGGCCCGTGCTTTCAACGAGCTGAAAGAAGAGATGGCGTGGCAGAAATTCCACAAGCATCTCGACCAACTCTCAGAAGAACAAACCAAAGCTATCAACGAGGCAGTGCCGGTCCGCGTCAGTGAGGCTGAACCTGTTGAAATTGGTGCATCTAACTAAAGGAGGATACAACTATGGGAAAATTCAGAAAAGAAGGTAAAAAGGAAGTGCCGCAAGTGAGCACCTCGTCGTTGCCCGACATCGTCTACATGTTGATATTCTTCTTCATGATCACCACTTCAATGCGTGACGTCGAGCTGAAAGTGAAGACCGCCATGCCCAAGGCTACTGAGATTCAGAAGCTCGAGCGCAAGGCTTTGGTAAGTAGCATCTACATTGGCCCGCCGCGCGATGCCAAGCTCGGCACCGAGTCGCGTATCCAGCTGGACGACGCCTTCGCCCGTACGAGCGACATCCCCGACTGGATCCTCAAGGAACGCGAATCGCGCAGCGAAGCCGACCGTCCCTTCCTAACCACCGCCCTGAAAGTGCACAAGGAGACCCGTATGGGTATCGTCACCGACGTGAAGCAAGAGCTTCGTAAGGTGGGTGCCTTCCGTATCAACTACACGACGCTGAAGGGCAGCGCGTTGGAAAACTAATCCTTAGTTGGTTTTAATCTAAAAGGGTGGCAATTTGAATTGCCGCCCTTTTTGCATATTGTCTTGTTTTTTTCTTACTTTTGCGCCTATGAAACAAATGCGTCTCATAGGATTTCTTTTGTCGTTCATGGCCTTGGCTGCCTGCACCAAGGCCCTTGAACCTAAGGCCCCTGTGCTGGTTCCTGATCCTGTCGAAGGACGCGAAGGGCCGACCCAAATGAAACTATCCGCCATCGACAGCCTGATGTGGCAGCGGCCTGACAGCGCATTGATGCTTCTGTTGCCCTGTCTCGACACCTGTTGCGTTGCGGAATTTGACCGCCATTATGCCAATTTGTTGCTGGCCGAATTGCTGTACAAAAACGATTCCGCCCAAACCAACCGCACCCAGTTGCAGCAAGCGGTGGTGTATTTTGATTCGTTGTTGTTGGCGGACGCACCACCGACCACCGCGTTTTTGGCCGCCCGTGCCCATTACATTAATGGCGTGGGCCATTACGAGCAAAGCCAAGTGGCCGAAGCCTGCACCAAGTACCTGAAAGCCTTGGAAACCATGGAAAACCATTTTCAAGAAAAGGATTTGATAGGCAAGAAAGCCCGTTTTATGGCCTATACCTATAACCGTTTGGGTGACCTTTTCTCCACCCAGTTCATGATGGAGCCAGCCATAGCTTGCTACGAACAATCCTTAATGTTCGGCAAGATAAGCCCCACTTCACCTTTCGGCATTTCCAATACGCTTTACCGCTTGGGGAAACAATATGACAAATTAGGTAATAAAGAAAAAGCGGGTGAATATTACGAACAGGCTCTTGAAGCACTGCCCATTAATCAAGGCCCTATTTATAGGGATATTGTCGCAAGCAAAGCTCTTTGCGACTATCAATTGGGGTCGGGAATGGAACAGCCTATGGAAACATTAAGGCATATCCTTGCACAAGCTACCGATGATAGAGAACGTTTGACACGTCATCTAACCATTGGAGACATTTTCTTTGAAGAAGGGCTTTATGATTCTGCTTTGGTTTATTTAGAACCCGTGTTTATGCGCAATGAAGATTTGACTTGTCAAATGCAAGCAGCAAATTATTTGCGTATCATCTATGATGGTTTGGATTATGTAGAAAAAGCGAACGAATGTATGCGGCTTTTGGCCGACCAAAAGAAATCCGAAGGCGAAAACAAGGCATTGGTCTCGCAGCTTGAAGGCTTGTTCCAGGATTATTTGAACCAAAAGCAGGAGCAAAAGGCTACCCAAGAGAAGAGGGAAGCGGTGTTGAGAACAGTGAAAATCCTTGTCCCAATAGCCTTGGTTGTTGCCGTTGCTGTCATCGTGGTAAGCAGAAAACGCGGCAAGAAGCGCTTAGCCGAACAACAGCAGGCCCACCGGATGGAGCAAGCTGCCTTAGCAGGAAGGCTGAAGCGGAGTAACCAAGAGCTGCGGGAGTTGAAAGATAGAATACAACAAAACGAGGAATCAGCGCCCAAACCCGAGGCACAGACTGCTTTGTTCACCGAAGAACCTATCTATCGACTTATTATGAAGCGGGTAAACGACGGGAAGTTCTTGTCGCAGATGGACTGCACGCTTTATAAAGAATATGCATTGGACAAGGCGCAAGTCATAGCTCTTCGCGAAGCCGCCAACCGGCATTTCAACCAGTTTACAAGCCGCCTCGCCAAAGCTTATCCTGACCTCACTAAGGGCGACCTTGACTATTGCTGTCTCTATCTGCTCGGCTTGAACGATGCCGATGTGGCCGCCTTGTTGCAGAAGGCTTATCCTACAGTGTCGCAACGTTCCCGAAAATTAAGAGCCATTTTCGGTAGTGAGGTATCGCTTCCCACCATGCTTCTTGGTTTTGCCAACAACAATTTATTGTGTTGATTAGCAAGATATTGCTAAAAAATACATACAAATTCACACAGGGCTTTCCTTGACAGGTATACCCGAACCAAAATAATTTTGCATCCGATTTCTAAATAAAAAAAATCAGATGTAAAATTTAATAAAATGATGATGAAAAAACTAAAACATTTGGTTCTGATGCTCTGCTTGACCCTTTCGGGAGCATGGTGCTACGCTTACGGGGTAGCCGGAACGGAGAACGGGAAAGACGGGACCCCTATTGAAGTAATAGAAAAAACGTCCGTTACAGAGTCAGACAAAAGCAACTCTATTGTGCCCACAATTGACGGCCACGTGCTTTCTCTTATGTTCAGCGAAAACCTTGGCGAGGTGGCCGTAGAAATTACCACTGTGTCGGGTACCTTAATGGAAAACCTTTGGGTTCGTACGCCCAATGGCCTACAGACCTACTTACCTCTCTGTGGGGATTACATCATCACCTTTACCCTCCCCAACGGGGATGAGTATTATGGTGAGTTTACGGTAATGGATTAACTACAACCCATACAAACATTTCTAAACTAAATAACAATGAAAAACTTTTTTATTTCGATGGCCATTGTATTACTTGCGATGGTATCTCAAGCGCAAACGACTTACACAGCTACATTCAGTTTCAGTGGTTTAACCCTTGGCACGACATCAGCTCCAGACAATAACACTTATACCAAAGTTTCCTTGACTGGAGCTGAAGGGCAAATCTCCGAAGCAGGTGAGCCAGAATTGCCCACACATACCCTACAGCTGATGATTCCTTTTAACAAAGCTGTCACCAGCATAACATGCTCAAATGTTGTCACCCAGAATCACCAAATCAGCTATAGGGTTTATCCCGCCGAATCATACGATTCCATCTTTCCCGTTTTTACCGCACCCAAAGTAGCAATCTACAACTCAAACAGCGTTTACCCTGCCCAACCTGTCACTGCGTGGAGACAAGGCTATTTTGATGGCAACAACAATATTGTTTCCATTAACGTTTGTCCTTTCAAATATTATCCTTCTTCTGGCTTGTTGAAGCAGATTATTTCGATGACCATAACTGTGAATTACGCTGACGGCTTCCAAGGCGGCATTCAAAACATAAGCCGATTGCAGCACACGCAAAACCTGTATGACTCCATCCTTTACTATATGGTGGACAATCCACAAGTCATCCCTTCCATACGTATTAATCCCACCATTGTTACGGAGCTGGGTAGCACTGTCACGAATCTTCCTGTTTATGAATATGTGGTAATTGTTCCCAGCAGTTACAAAAACCATCAGGATTTAAAGCGTTTCGTTGACTGGAAACGCCAGAAAGGATACTGGGCTGGAATTGTGACGGTTGAAGACATTGTTCAAGCTTATCCGAATGGTGACATAATAGGAACCCATCCCATCGAAGATGATGCAGGTTGTATTCGCCAATATCTGCATGACGCATATCAATTGGGAACGATTTATGCTTTTTTGATAGGAGATCCAAATGTTTCTCCGAACACTCATTGCTATATTCCATATAGATATGGTTGCATTAGGGATAGTGTTAATCCAAGTACATATTGGTTCAATCGTCCCACTACTGATTGGTATTTTTCCGACTTGTTTGGGGACTGGAACAAAGATGACGATATTGATTTCGGGGAACCGCATGGAGATACTCCGTATGCGCAAGCAAATATTTATGTAGGTCGTTTGTTGTGCTCTTCTTCAGAAGAAATAACTATTTGGGTCAATAAATTGCTGTTGTATGAAAAGAACCCAGGAAACGGAAATGCAAATTATGTGACAGAATCAATAATCACAAGAGCAGACAATTGTGGAGACCTCAATTATACAACAAATCTTTCTCATTTTAATCATACTGTTTTGGAAGAACTACCGTCTATGTCCGATCCAAATCCAACTTTTCCTAAAGGTTCAGACATCATAGACACGTTGAATAGGAAGCATTACGGTCTAATGACGTGGTTTAACCATGGCGGTACTAACCATCAACACAGTTGCATGTTATCGATGTGCAGCAATTCTCTCCCTTCTGATACTTCAGATGTCTGGAAATTGTACTCGGACAAGAATTGTATTGATCCAGCACCGAATATTCAGCCTGACACAAATAACAGCTTAGACTGTTTGACGAATTATGATCATCCGTTTGTCATTTATTCGGTTAGTTGTAATGTCATACCTTTTGACCATACCGTATCAAATAGTTTAAATAAGGCAAGAAACTGCGGAGAAAGTTTTACTGTTGGTGGAGCTTATGGAGGTGTCGCATTCATGGGGAATACCGTTGATGCATCAGGAATGTATTACATGCCTTTTTCTCGCATATTAAATGACGCATACAACAATCCCGTAAATTCTCACTTGGGGATTATGGAAACACAATCAAAATATTTGTCAGAATCATGGCCAGCATATTATTATAAACACAACCTTATTGGCGACCCAGAATGTCAGATTTGGACCAAGGTGCCCAATGAAATGACGGTAGACGTCCAATCAACAGAAATGGTCAGTTACGTGAAAGGAAATGTAAGAGTTAGCTTGGAAAACCTTGTTCGTGGCGAACAAGTCACGGTGGCCTTATACAGCGAAGATGACATTTTCCAAGTCAGGCAAATCACAATAGGTAATGAGAATTATGTGTTGTTTGACAGCGTGTTTCCTGTTACTGTAAATCCAATATCTGTTACTGTAACATGTCATAATCATTTGCCCTATCAGATATGGATTCCTGTTACAAGAACATGTCAAATAGATGTTTCAACCAATGAAACTTGGCTATATAATATCGATGTTACTTGCGACATTTTTGTCAGGTCCAATGCCACATTGACCATCAGAGGTAATGTTGGTTTTAATAGCAATTGTAAAATAGTAGTAGAACCCGGAGGCAAATTGGTCATAGATGGAGGTAAACTTTACTGTTTTGTGCCAGAAAATCAATGGCAAGGAATCCGAGTGCTTGGAACAGGCGGGATAGGTTATCAAGGAATGTCATCAGGCCAATATCAGCAAGGTTATGTCTCGTTGATGAATAATGCCCAGATTAATGATGCCCGAGTTGCCTTAGATGCGTGGGACGGAATTCATTTAAATACAACTGGTGGTATTGTCGTTGCCAAAGATGCCTTGTTTAGCAACAACGGAATGGTTTTTCGTGCACTTTATTTCAAAAACGTTTTCCACAATCCAAACAACAATAACACTTATTTGTACGATTACAATGCCCAATTTGAAAATTGCGACTTTGGCATTGACGATGATTACCCAACATCAGGAGAAGTGTTCCGCCATCATGTGGAACTTACAAAAGTTAGCGGTGTAAAATTTGATGGTTGCAATTTCCATATCCAAAATTGCCCTCAATACTTGTGCGCTGATGACAATTCAGCCATTTACGCTTTCGATGCAGGATTCAAAGTCAATCGTTATTGCAGTAATGATGTTAAGCCTTGTCCAACCAGCAGTTATATCTATTCGTATTTCCAAGGGTTTAATATGGGAATTAATGCTATTAATAGTATCGGATACGAAAGTCCGATTACAGTTCAAAACACCTTTTTCCAGAACAATGTCTTTGGCATTCGAACTTTGCACGATGTCGATCTTACTGTCTTGTTCTCAAATTTCATTGTCGGTGAAAATGGCACATGCGGCGCAGGGGTTTATTTGAATTATACTCCATCGTTTTACATTGAAGAAAACACCTTTACTAAAGCAACGAATGCCTTAAGCGGGAGAGACTATTTCGGCATCGTTGCGTTAGGAACACAAGGCGTTAATGAAATCTATAGAAATACTTTCAACAACCTCACTTGTGCAAATTTTGCCTTTGGCAACAATATGATAACTATAGATGGAGGGCTGTCTTATATTTGTAACGAAAACCAAGGAAACTTGATAGATTTTTGCATACCTACTCACACCTTGGGGACAAGCAATTATAATATTCAATTATATCAAGGCAATTCTTCAGAAGCAGCGGGTAATATCTTTAGCCAAAATGGAGTGCAGTGGCAGTTCCATAATGGAGGGGAAGATTATGTTGCATATTACTACGATTCATCCAATCCTTTGGAAGTGCCACAGGACGCTTATTCGTACGGAATAAGGAAATTTGCTGCTAATAGTTCTAACGATTGTCTGCCACATTATACAAATGGTGGTAGCACTCCTGTCTTGTCACCGACGGATAGGCTACAACGGGAAAATGATTATTATACTTCTTATGCCAATTATCATAGTTTAAAGGGTCTCTACATGAATTATCTTGACGGCGGAAACACATCCAACGAGTTGTATGACATCCATACAGCAACATCTTCCGACATGTGGGAGCTGCGTGCTCAACTGCTTGGGCACTCACCATATTTGTCGAA
Source organism: uncultured Bacteroidales bacterium (assembly GCA_905233685.1). Lineage (GTDB taxonomy): Bacteria > Bacteroidota > Bacteroidia > Bacteroidales > F082 > Limimorpha. The sequence continues at coordinate 121,896 of CAJOEZ010000005.1, forward strand.
TGAGGTTTTGAGAGCCACTGCCGACCGGGATGATATTTTCACGGAATCTGTTCTGTTTGAGATTCTTGCCGCCAATCCAGAGGAGCTTGGCCGTGATACACTGCTAAACTATTTAGAGAACAATGGAACACTGCCAGAATACATGATAGGCGTGTTAAGAGATTTGGCCAGTGGTACAAGGTCCCCCCGAAGTGCTTTGGAATCTACGATAACCAATTACAAACAAAAATACAGTCGCGCCGCTAACGATATCATTCGCAGCATCAGAAACGACAGTATAATGAATAGTACTTCTGATTTGCATTTTTGGTTGGGCAATTTGGAGGATATCCATGCTGACAGGCAGTTGATTGCCATGTATTTGGATGAAGGCGATGACAATACAGCCTTTGCATTGGCAAACATGCTACCCGCTTTCTATGAACTGACGGGTGATGCTTTGATTGAGCACAATGGTTACATGAAATTACTTGTGCTTAGTGATACTCTTAATCGGCAGGGGCGGACTGTGTTTGATTTGACGGAAACGGAGACAGCCATGGTAGACAGCCTCTTCACTTATGGTATTGGCATTACGCAATCGATAGCCAAAGGCATGAAAGAAGTTAGATATAGAACGACTTCTGTAATTTGTCCGGAAATCGATTTGTACGAGAGAGGCAGAAACTTTGGAGTCTCTCCTGTCACACAAGACGAGATTAACAAAGCCTTGGGATTGTCCATCAGCATAAGCCCCAACCCTGCCACGACTTGGACGGTTATCGATTTCACCTTACCAAATAAAGCCACAAGTGCGACTTTGACCCTCACGAACACACTTGGCGTTGTTGTACTAAACGCTAACCTGAATGGCTACAGCGGCCAAAAGGTGCTCGACCTGCGGAATCTGCCCAACGGAGTGTATGTCTTGACCACAAGATGTGGTGAATTGACACAAACAGGAAAACTTATCATCGCAAAATAATAATCCATGGGGATATGGAGTTGAAAGTCATATCCCCATACAAAACAGTTAAACTATGAAACACATCATCACAAAATCAACCCTCATTATCGGATTAGTGCTTGCCGCTTCTTGCGCCTTCGGCCAAATTCGCATCGACTGGCAGCAAAGCTATGGCACCTCCGTAAACGAATACGCATACAATATCTTTGAAACCGAAAACGGTTTAATGACCTTTGGTTTTGTCTATACCGACCCTTACGATGGCTTGTATGATTGCGGACATTACGTCAGTTATGGAGCGGATTGGTTGTTTGAAATCAACAACGAACATTCCATCATCAACCAAAACTGTTACACAAAAGGCTTGTATCCCAAACTATGCAAGGCTAATACAGATAAATGCTACATTGCCACGATTTCTTTCAACATCCATAATATTTGGAATCTATGGATTACACGGATTGATGACGGTGGCAATCCGATATGGTATAGAGAATTGGGCACAACAGAAGGTTTGGCAAATTCGGCCAGTGATGTGTTTAGCATTGGCACTCTCGACGGAGGTGTCGTTGTCGCGGTTCTCTGTAACGAGGCGAGTGGAGACATCACTCATCATTACGGGGGAACAGACTGCTGGCTCGTAAAACTTGACTCCTTGGGAAATATGGCCTGGGAAACCACGCTCGGAACCCAAAGCAACGAGAATGTGACTTGCCTGCAAAACGCCAGCGATGGCGGGTTCTACGTCGGATTGAAATCAGGCCAGTCAGGGAACGGGAATATAGGGTGCGGTCAGCCTGAGAACAACTGCATCCTCGTCAAGATGAACGCTTCGGGGCAACAGGAAAGGAACCTCTGCTTCCCTCAATTCGACATTTGCAGCATCGTTGAATTGGATGAAGGCTTCTTGTTGGCAGGCCATTATTCCTTCAATGTCGAGCCTGGTGGGAATTGCGGAGACGGTATCCACACGTCTGATTGTTGCCTTCTGAGATGCGATTCGGAGGGTACAATCATTTGGAAGAAGAACTACGGAGGCTCGTGTATTGACAAAACGGTCAAGGTCTTTGGAAGCGAGGAAAAAGGCTATACGGTGTTTTCCAATTCAAGGTCCTTGGACGGTGATGTTGCAAGCGCGTCCCAACTGAGCGTAACAGATGTTGATGCCGGAAACATTTGGGTGTTTCATGTAGACTTCGACGGAGACCTTGTGTGGGAACGCTGTATCGGAAGCGAACTGGGGCTGCTGGAAAGCGTCAAGGATGTCATCAATCAAGGCGATGGAGAATATGCCATTGTAGGTGAATGCACTTGGTTTGACGAGGTTTCGTCGGGCGATGTTAATTGCAGCAACAACCTCATTCTGCCCAATTCAGGAACAAACATTTGGATTTTGCACATCACCGACATTTTCGATTACGATGCTGTTCCAGAATCGTCTGATGGAGAGGTTGCCATACATCCTAACCCCACAAACAGCATTGTACGTATCACAGGTGCAGAGGCCACAGAAGTTCAAGTATTCAACTCGCTTGGCCAATGCGTGAAAACCCTCCAAAGCACCAACGAAGTCAGCTTGGAAGGCCTGCCGCAGGGCGTTTACCTGCTGCGCGTCACCACGGCGGACGGCAAGGTGTTTTCGGATAAAGTGGTGAAGGAGTAATATCTATAACACAATCGAATAATTTGGAAAGAGCCAATTCCGCTTTCTCCAGTTGACTAAAAAAAAAGACAGAACCATGAAAAGATTTCATGTATTAATCATCACTTTGGTCATTATGTCCTCGTGTCAAATCCGCCATGTTTGTCCTGAATACGATATGGAAAACTGTCTACTTATTGCGTTTCGTAAGAATGACACTATTAGGTATTATTCGGATAACACAGCAACAATAGACTCTCTTGTGTTTTATGTCGAGGATTTTTATAGAAACGAGCCTTATGAATTCTATTCATCTGGTCCAGACGCATACTGTTATTATGATGTGTATTACCAAACTAACTATGTAGAAGGGGTGTTCATTCGAGATCGTCTAAATGGTTCCAATATGGAAGTGCAAATAGGCGATGATGTTTATTCATTTGGTTTTGGAGCGTCAAACCTCATAGATACAATTGGATCAGATTATCGTATCACCAATTCCTTTGTTATGATAGACGACACAAGGTGTTATTACTGGACATTGCAAGACCTATCAGGAAACCGCCGTTTTGATTCGTTTACAAAAATGGAAAACAGGGGCATTATTGAATTTCACGACAAACAAACGGGGAAAGTATGGGTGTTGGACTGGTAATAATCGAAGCGAGCAGTAAAAGTTTGTAATCCAAAACCATATCACACTGATAACCAGCGATGTAAATTGAAAAAAGTTTGTAATGGCCTAATACAATACTTTTTGGAGCGTTGTTTTCTCTACTTTTGCGTTTGAATTTCAAGCAATTTGTCATTGCTGTCCACTAAAAAATCAAAATAGTTCTTTGAAATTACTGTAAGTTAGAGAGTTACAAGGCTTTTTTAAGCGCGCCGATTTGAATTTATCTTT
>CAJOEZ010000006.1 GCA_905233685.1 uncultured Bacteroidales bacterium
CTTGGCAGTGGCATAGGCTTCTGTATCTCCAATCCTTACTTGGGCTTGGAGTTGGAAGGCAAAAGACAGCAATGCTATGACGAGAAACTTTTTCATGGTGCGGTTGAATTTGACCGCAAAGATAGTGATTCTCAATGAAAATAGCAACAAAACAAGCTATTTTTTCACTTCTTGGTATGTTTCAAAAATCTGCTTCCCAATGTTTTGGGCGGCAAAACTCTTGATGGCATAGTCCCGAATGGCCTCGCGGTCGTATTCGTGGCAATGGTCGAGCAATTGGTTCATGCCTTGCAGCAAGGCATTTTCGTCGCCTTGTGGAATAAGGATGCCGCGCTCAGGCGAGAGGATTTCGGCGATGCCGCCCACGGCGGTGGAAAGGACGGGAACGCCGCTCGCAAAAGCCTCAACGATGACGCAGGGCAGATTCTCGAAGTTGGAGAAGAGTACGAAAAAGTCGGCATTTTGGTAGGCTTCCGCGACTTCGGCAGAGGTCTTTTTGCCATGGAAAATGACGCAATCCGAAAGGTTGTGGTCTTTCACAAATGTCTTAAATTCAGGGGCTTCGTAGTCGTGGATGACGTGGAGCTCGAAATCGTCGCGTTGTTGGCGAAGTCGCTCAATAGTGCGCAAAATGCCGCTGAAGTTTTTGGCTTCGTCGCGCAAGGTGGAGATGTGAAGGATGTGCTTTTTCTGGCCGTGCATGTCATTCCTGCCGAGGCATGTGCGCCGATTGGAATCTATGCACGGCCTCAGCTTAAACATATCCGTATTCACCAAATTGTAAATCACGCGGAAACGATTATGAACCCCATGACCTTCCATACAATGCTGTAAGTCAAGGCTGACAGGCATGATAAGTTCGGCATTGTTGGCAATCTTGACGATTTTCCGCTTCAGTTTCCCAACCAAAACATTTTGGTTCTGAGGCTGATAGATGGTCCAATGCTCAGTAAGGACGTATTTGTAGCCAAAAAGTTTTTTCCATAGCAAAGCCACTTGTCCGAGTGGGTAGGTGACATGCAAATGAATCAAGTCAGGCTCGAAGAAACGCTTTTTGATGTAGCTGAGGCCATATTGGTACATCCGCAGCATCTTCAACTTGCGCAGGGCATTGATCCTTGGCGGTCGGATGTAAATCTGCACATGAGTATGGCGCGCTCCCGCAATCTCCTTGACCTCGAAAGACTTCGTCATGTTCTTGCCGTCGCAGACAGAGAGAATGACAGAATGGCAATCCTCGGGCAGTGCGTCAATCATGCGGACGCAGAAGTTGCCCAAAGTGGGGTCGTCGGGGGTGGGGAACCAACTCAGAAGGTGCAGGATGTTCATATTCATTTATTCGTAGGGGCAGGCTCGTATGTCTGCCCTTTAATTATTCAATCTATGCGTTTTAATATTGATTTCAAAATATTTATGCGGCGTTTCGTATGGCACGAGTTTGTGGGTGGGGAAGTCCTCGGGCAGATAGACGGCGCACAAGGTGTTGGAAACGTGGTAGATATGCTTGCGTTTTTCGGCGGGTGCACCGTCCAAGATGGCTCCCATCACATCCCAGCGGATGGTCTCGGGGTCGAGGGTGTAATCGTGCCAAACGATGATGCTGCGGTCGCCTTTCAGCAACTTAAAGGCGGTTTCGGTGTCCTTTCTCACGCTCTCGTAATGGTGGTCGCCGTCCACGAAAACCATGTCGTATTGGCCGAAATGGGGCGCAAAGTCAAAGGTCTGGGAGTCGCCGTAGAGTTGCTCGACATTATTCAAATTTTTGCTGAAAAAACTGTGTAAGTCGGCATATAACGGGTTGTCGGTCAGTTTGATAATGTCCTCTTTCGGAAGGTTGAAGGTGACGCAATGCTCAGCCACCTCGGCCAAATTGGCCACACTCTCGCCGCGCCATGTGCCGATTTCAAAGTAGTCCTTCACCGCATAGCGTTTGGTCAAGGCCCGCAGCAAAGCAATGTCAATGGGCATGGTGGCACCCGAAAGGTAGGCGTAGGGTTTGGCAACTTCCTCAAAATCAGGGAAAAATTCGTTGATTTCGATGACGGGCAGACCATCTTTGAGGCCGTATTTTTGGATGACCTCCTCCTTGTTGCTGCCTTCATCTTGCAGGACAAGGTTGAGCAGGTAAGGATGGCGGATGATGCGCCCGATGGCTTTGGTGAGTTTATTCAGTTTGTTCATTTTCAACAGGTTGTTTCAAGAATTGTTGTTTCAGTCCGGCGATGTAGTTCTGTATCTCGCTTTTGGTCAGGAGGAAATCGCGACCCTTGAAGCGCGACTCCTTGACGAAAAACACGAACAAGAACACCGCATTGACCGTATAAGACACCGCCGAGGTGATAGCCGCGCCGGTGACGTCATACTTGGGAATCAGCGTGAAGCCGCAGACGAAGGTGGCTACCAATCCGCAGAGGGCGGCGAAAGTGTTCATCTGATAACGTCCGATGCCCGAATAATAGTGTCCGAGGATGAGAAAAACGCAATAGAACAGGATGCCCGGTGCGAGGATGCGGATGAGATGAGCCATCTCGCCAAAGTCTGGGCCGAAGACAAAAGTGTAAACCGTTGGCGGCAGCAGGCACAGCACCAAAATGGCAGTAGCCGAGACGAGCAGGCAGATTTTGCTCAAATCCAAGGTGAGTTTTTGGGAATAACTGCGGTCGTCAGCATTGGCGATGCGGGCATATTGCACCAAGGCGATGCTGTTGCTGATGATCCAGATGGCTTCGGCGAGTGAGACAGCGTTGGAAAACACGCCCACGCGCCCGACATTGATGTAACGCGCCAAAAGGTAGTAACTCAGTCGCAGGTTGAAGAACTGCACGAAGTGTCCGGTTTGGTTGAGGAAGCCGTATTTGAACAGGTCTTTCAGAACAGGCCCGTACGCTTTGTCTTTGTCGTTGCGCAGATTGGCGTATTCCTCGCGTAACATCCACACACCCAACAGGAAAGTGCCTCCGTATGCCGCGTAAAGCCCGATGACATAGCCATAGATGTCAGTTCTCTTCAACAAGATATAGTAGATAACTAGTGTCAAACTCAACAGTACGGGCTGGAGCAGGGTGTTGTAGTTGGCCTTCTTGATTTCCTCCTTGCCGACCAAAAAGCGGAAGTTGATGTTGCTGAGTGAGGAAATGAACGACAAAATAGCCACATGTGCGACCAAATCAGGCGGCAGTTTCGGATAGAACAGCCAGATGGCGAAGCCCATCACCACGGCAATGAAGGCTGCCCAAACCATTGAAGCCACCAGAATCTTCTTGAACGAATGGCGTGGGGCGAGGTAGATGATACTCGCGCCGCAGACGATGTCGGAGAAGATGAGGATGAACGAAATGGTGGTTAGGAGTAGCGCTTGAGTGCCTTTGCCCGTGTCGCCCAGTGTCCGAGAGATGATAATGGCAATGAGGAAGTTGAGCGCGGCGGCCAACATCTTCGTTCCGAAAGTATTTAGGATTTTTTTGAACACGGGGCGACTAATATGTGTAATAAACGACAAAATTACAACATTATTCGTTTTCAGCCGCTTTTTATGGCAAAAACTTCCATGACCATAAAACCAAGCCACCCCCAGCGTCCCATTTTTTTCGGGGGCTGAGGGTGACCACGTTGATGGTTTGCAACGGTGTGCTACAATGTCATTCCGCCACTACAAATCGCGAATACCCAATCTTGCCGTCGGTGTATTCCACTTTCAAGATGTAAGTGCCTATGATAAAGCCGTTTGTGTTGATTGTGGTGTGACTGTCGTTCACTTCCTGGCTTGCCATTTGCACGCCCAACAAGTTAAACACGGCAACCCGTTTCATATCTTCACCTTCAACAACAAGGCTCTCTTTGGCGGGATTCGGATAGACCTTCAGGTTCGCGTTGAGGTTTTCATCCACACCGACACCGCTGAACTGAACATAAATGGAATGGTTGCTGTTCACGCTGCGGAATGTGTAGGACTCCACAGGGCCAATGTCCACGCCGTCCACAATGACTCTTCCGACACGGCAACCGCTGTTGGGTATCATGGCGAAAGTCTTGTCTGCGCCAGGCTCGACAAACACATCCCCTTCGGGCGAAATGGTTCCATTACCACTGGCTGAGGCAGTGATGGTAAAGAACTGCCCTTGCGAGAACACCGCCACAAAGCTCCGGTTGCTATTCACCGTGAAGGAATAAGTGGGATTTGTGGAAACTATAACGCCGTTCTCCGTCCAATTCACAAAGGAATAGGTGGGATTGGCCGTGGCGGTCAAAGTGCATGTGGCACCTTCTTGGTATGTCCCAGTGCCTGACACCGAGCCTGCGGCGGCAGGCTCAACGCTTGCCGCAACCGTATAATGATTGATAATCCGCTCAAAATGAGCTGTGTAGACGGCATTGCTGGTAACTGTAAAGCTGAACGAAGGCTCCGTTGAGACTTGGCTTCCGTTCAAAGTCCATTTGACGAACTCATAGCCGACAGCGGCAATGGCATTGAGGGTGCAGGTGGTGCCCATCTCGTAGGTGCCGCTGCCCGAAATGGCACCGCCTTCAACGGGAGCAGCTATGGCAGTGATGGTGAAATGATTGGCATCTTGGGTGAAATGCGCCACAATCTCGACGTTGTCGTTCACGACGAAGCTGTAGCTTGGATCTGTCGAGACCACGAAGCTGCCCCTGGTCCAGTTTTCGAACACATAGCCCTCGTTAGGCATGGCCGTTAAAACGCAGGTAGAGCCTGCGGGATAGATTCCCGCTCCCGAAACCGCTCCTCCTTGAGCTGGTTCGGCAACTGCTGTGATGGTGTATTCTTGGGGGATTTCACTAAAGTGTGCCACATAGCTGGCGTTGCTCGTCACCGTGAAACTGTAATCTGGATTCGTTGAAACCTGTGTGCCGTTCTTTGTCCATTTCTCAAATGAATAGCCGCTGTTGGGCGTAGCGTGCAGCGTGCAGGTGCTTCCCGAAGCATAGGTGCCATCCCCACTGACTGAGCCACCGTTAGCTGGTTCTGCGCTTGCCGTGATGGTGTAATAGATGGTGCTAAGATCAAAGACCGCCACCAAATTACGGTTGCCGGTTACCGTGAAAGAGTAGGTGGGATTTGTTGAAACAGGAACGCCGTTTTCTAACCAATTCACAAATGTGTAGCCACTGTTAGGCCAAGCTTGTAAGGTACAAGTGCTCCCCGAGGCATAAGTACCTGTGCCAGTGACTGTTCCGCTGTTGCTGGGATTGACCGTGGCAGTGATGGTGTAGTTGGTCGTGCTTTGCTGAAAGTGCGCCACGTATGAAGCATCGCTAGCAACAGTAAAGCTGTAATTCGGATTGGTAGAAACTTGCGAACCATCCTTTGTCCATTTCTCAAACGAATAACCACTATTCGGATAAGCATTTAAATAGCAAGTGCTGCCTTGGGCATAGGTGCCTTCGCCGCTTACCGTACCGCCGTAATCAGGGTTGGCAATGACAGTAATGTAATAATTTACACCCGTAGACGAGTAATACACACGCAGGTAGAACTGATTATTGTCGTGAATCCAGCTGGCAGGAGCCGACTCGCAATCTAGGTCTTCGTAATGGGCATAAAGCTTGTAGTAATACCAAGTACCGTCAACGTTGGCCGTGTTGTCAGTATAACTAGTAGCATTGGCACCAAGCAGCTTGATTCTGATATACTCTGTGTCGTCAGTTCTTCTGAAGAGATAGTAGCCAGAAAGTCCGTCGGAGGGTTCCGGCCTTTCCCAAAGGAGTTTAATCTTGTTGTTACCCGTGTACTCATAGTCAAAGTTGCGTGGGGCATAACACTCGCCCGAAGAGGCGCACGACTCGTTGGAGTAGTGGCCATTTTCGCCACCGTCGCTGAGGAAGCTCACGTAGTAGCAGTGGCCGCCCATAGCGACATTTTCGTCGACGAAGGAAGTGGCATTGGGAATAAGACGATACATTAAATTGTCGCGGTACACCACATAGCCGTAACCTGAATCGTTGACGCCGTCCCATGAGACATTGATGTTACGGTTGTTTTCCGAGTCGACCATAGCGAAGAGATTGGAAGGCACTCCAGCACCAGGTTGTCCACCGCAACTGTTGTTAGTGGTGAAGAAAACACCTTCTGGCATGTCAGCAGAAGAGCCTGCATAGGTATAGACCGTACTATTTTGCGAATTCTTGATGGTGAAGGCCATAGTGAAGGATTCACCATTGGTTTGCGCCGTCCAGCCGAAAGAAACGTGACCCAGCGGAACGTCAATTGGAAAGGATTGGATGCTGGAGTTGGTGGTCGTCATTTGGGCAACTTCGGTGCCGGCGGAATTGTAAACATGGATGGCACCACCACGGAATCCTTGGTAGGAAGCTTGTGTGACATTGATGATCCAGCCACATGTGGGACCGAAATTGACTTTATTCAGGTAGGCAATCTGACCGTGGTTTCCGCCTCCACAAATGGCATACACCGTATAGTCAAAGGCATCAAAGCGTGGCACGCTGTTGTCGGCGATGGTCATGTTGGCACCAGGGGTCACATTATTTTCCGTATAGATGATTTCGCCGTTGCGGCACACAACAATCTGATCAATGGTGGTTAGGTTGCTGTTGTTCAGGGCCTTGGAAGGATTGGTCCACGACACAGTTGCCGACAAACCATAGTTTGGGGCGGGCGTTACCGTGAGGTTGGTGGGTGCTTGGGCAGTGGAGTTGTAGACATAGGTGGGGACGAAGTTGAAAATAGCACCGTCACTGCTGTTGTAGTCGATGTTGTCGAAGTCGAAGTAGTTGTCTCCGCTGCCGCCCCAGCCCCAGTTGAAGTGGAACAAACCATTTTCGTCATAGCCGTCGCAAATGAAAGCGTGGCCACCTTGAGAACTTTGGCCGGAATAATATAGCGGCCAGCCCATGTCTAACGATTCCTTCATCATGTTGGCCCAGTTCTCATAGGTGTAGTTGTCTCTGCTTCTGGAAACGGCTTGGTTGGTGTAGCTGAAATACTGGTAGATTCTGCTCGGCACGTCCTGCGAATAAGCACCGCTACCACCGATGGCATAGTGCATGTCAACGGCAATGCCGCAGTGGTATATTAACGTGGCCACGGCGTCAATTTGCACTTGGGGAGAGTTGGCGTTGATGGAGTTGGGCATATTGTCCCAGTCGTAAGTGGTTTCGCCGAAGTTGGCGGTTAGCGGGCCAAAGCCGGAGTTGTAGTCTGTGTGACTGCCCGTGCCTTGCAATGGATGGTTCCAATACTTCATCATCTGACTCATGGCGGTGGCGACGCAACCAGCATCAACATGTCCACCAGGGCCACCAGGGGCCTCTGGGCAATAGTAGTTGTAAGGATAGTTCTTATCCCACTTGGTCTGCACGAGATAGAACTTTGTGCGATTGCCGTTGCGGGAAACCAGCTTACCAGTGATCATCACGTTCTGCCATTCAGCAGCGACTTTGGGCGTAGGCTCGCCCGTGAATTTGTCGCTACGGCTCTCAATCACCCTGTTGAGCATGTAGCCCAGGTTGGGGTTAATGTTTTGGGCATCGAAAATGCCTTCGTCGGAGTAGCCCAAAATGGGACGATAGAAGTCATCAGCTGACACCATGACATAACCTTCGTTGCCGACGTTGCGCGACTGGTCGAAATTGGCTTGGACAAACTGCTGTCCGACATACTTGGCCTGGCTCACGCCGACCGGGTTGGCTTGCGCCATCCCGATGCAAAGTGCCAACGCAATCATACTTATCAGGTATCTTTTCATTTGTTTGTTGTTTAGTTATGTAAATCATATACTGCTAAAAGCATAGAGATAGCCGTCTTGTTTGGTTATTCCGTTTCACAAACCAACCGAACGCTTTGCCCATAATATCGGAAATCGTTCTGATAAGGGCTGAGTGAGGTGCCATTAAAGCTTAATAGGCAGGCGTATTGGTCATTGTAACAGGAAGACGACCAATAATAGCCACTTGCATCTGTACCGCTCACGGATGTCCCAGCTCGGCTGCCAGCAGCGGGCAAGAATACAGCCCCCGCCGTCTGCAAAGTGTTCCAAGCGGAAGCCGAAATCACGTTGCTGCTGAAGGATGCGGTGCCGTCATTGAAGTTGTGAAGCGTGTAGGTGGAGCTATTCCAATAGTCAGGCAGTAGGATCACGCCGTTTTTGCCCGCCACCTCGGCCTTGGCGAAGCGCATTCCTGTGGAAGTGGGTCGCGTGAGTAGCAGATAGGCCCATTCGTCCTTGGTCAGCGTGCGCCAAACGCGGGTTTGGTTGCCGCCGTTGCTGATGGCGTTCGCACCCCAGTCGGCCAAGCCTGTTTGGTCATACAAATTGTTAGACTTGGAGCCATATGCATAGTAATCGCCATAAGATTGGCTTGTCGAATAGGGCTGGTAGCAGGTTGCGCCGTGGGCGAAATCGCTTGTGCCCCAGCCGAACAAGTCAATCCAGCCGCTATTGTATTGGCCAATGCTGTTGTTGGCGTTTCCAATGTAATCATACTGGTTCTCGGCAAAACGCCAAGTGCTGGTAGCAGCTTGATACTGAAGATTGCCTTGCGAGAAATACACCTTTTGTGATGCACTTACAGAAAACTTCCCGTTGATGTGTCCGACAGGGGTGTTATTGCTCCCGCCTCCACCATTTCCGCCTCCGTTTCCACCGCCATTTCCGTTACCGCTGGAACTAACCAGGGTCTCAACGAAACGAGTGGCGGCATTCTTCATCGCATCAAAGTCAGAACCTAAAGAAGTCGTGCAGTCTAATACCAACATAATCAAGGCACTGCTTCTGTTCTCTGTTATTTCACTCGAACTATCAGGAGTAAACTCCGAATCTTTTTGCCACACGGCACCTTGCTTTTTCCATAGTTGTAGATAATTGATTTCACTTTGCGAAATGGGGGTGTCATTGGACAGATTCAAGTTTTCAAACTCAAACCAATGGAAAGTGCCAGTCTCGGTTTGGGAGACGGATGCCACAGAAGACGCGCCATCTTTGAATCCGTGATAGCTGATGTTTTCCAAGCGCCTTCCGTTATTCGCTGTGCGCTTGTAGGTGGCTTGTATGTATTTGGTTGAGTTGTCTCCATTGGATGTGTTGTCGAACGTGAATCGAATCACCAATCCGTCATCAAGGCCTCCGGGCAATTTCAATTTCAGATTAACCGTAGTCGTTTGTGAATACAAGGTATTGGCGATAAACTCAAATTGTTGCAATGCCACAGACATGTTGTCTGCTTCAAACACGTTGTTTGGACTACTTGCGAGCATGTTGAGATTTGTCCGAAACTCTGCCAAATTGTTGAGCACATCGGTTCCTTTCAAACCAATTGTATAGGCTTGTACGAAGTGTCCGTATACTTTTTCGCTCATAATCATATTGTGCAAAGCGGCACGATAGTTTGATGTACTGCTATAACCTTCCGGGTTCATGATATCATTGCTGGTGGACAAGTTGTCAAGGCCATCAGTAAAAGTCACCAAGGCCACCTGCGTCAAAGTGGGTGGTTCGAGATTGGCTTGAAGCTTTTTCAAGCCCGTGTAGTCCGCATAATACAAAGCTGTGCCATCAGCAGTATTCAAGCCGCCGATAAACGAGGTAAAGTTTTGTTTTGTGGAACTGTTCAACAGACTGATGTCCTTTTGGTACAGTTGCTCGTTGAACCCGATGATGCCGAGGTACATTCCTTCTACAGTGGGCGTGGAGCCACCACCGCCATTTCCGCCGCCGTTGTTTCCACCTCCGCCCCCGTTATTCGGGTTGTTTGGTTCTTCGGGTTTCTTGCATCCAGCGGCACAAACGACCGCCACAATTAGCATTAGGGCTGCTAAGACTTTCGCAAATTTCTTCATATCTGATAAATTTAAAGTTAGTTTCTTTTGTCTTTTCTTTTCCTTCGGCGGACTCCCTGTGCCGAATTTTCAATAATTCAATTCCGAAAAACACAAAAGAAAAGCGCGGGAGTCTGAAACGATTGCTTATCCCACCGCTTAGGCTCTCGCATTGCCCATCTATCGAGGATAAACAATGCCGATGCCCACGCTTCGAATATACTTGTCATCAGTATAAACGAAACCATGAACGTCAAACATTGTCTTACCGTGCGATAGATATGAATTTGCGAGATTCAAGCGGTCGCAGATAAAACGTCAGTTCAACGTCTTTCCATTATGTCTGCCACCCAAACCATTATGGATGACGAGGCAAAAATAAGAAGATTTTGGATAGGGTGGATGCCTTTGGAGGATTTTTTTGGAATTATTGGCTAAGGCTTCCGGATTTTCCCAATACAACTTTTACAATTTGCGGATAATTAAAAGTTGCTTCTTGTGCCTTTTTATTCGCCCAAAAACAGTGTCATATATACTGGCAGCAGCAGCGTTTCTTTGTCTTTTTTCAGGTCTTTGGTGTAAATCAAATAACGGCGTTCGATGATATGAGAGAACTTCTCGCAGAACGCATCGAGCGACTTGTGGGAGTTGTAGCCAGAGGACTTCACCTCAATAGGATGAAGCTTGGCTCCGCGTGAGAGAAGAAAATCAATCTCGTAGTTGTGGGTTTCGTCCTTCGGCCAAGTGTAATAGAAAAGGCTGTTGCCCGATGTGGCCAGCATTTGCGCTATCATGTTTTCATAGACATAGCCGAGATTGGTACTGAGTTTGTCGTTCAATAGTTTCTGATAGATGACATTTTCGGTATAATCCTTGTCCCAAAAGGCAAGGGTGACGAACAACCCTGTATCGGCACAGAAAATCTTGAACTTTGAAATATCCTTTGTTAGCGACATGCCCACATTGGGGTCGTTGGAATGGTACGAGAAAAGGGTTGTTTTGCTGTCTTCAAGGTCTTTCAGAAACTCCATCAGCTTGTCTTCTTCTACTTTGCCGAGAACGGAGAAGGGTTTGTAGCGGTTACTTGTCTGGCTCAGTTGGGAAGGAATGTTTATGAAGAGGGTTTCTAAACGTCCCGACGAGTCAAGCTTTTGGAAGTCATCCTGATAGATTCTGATGATGCCCCGTTTGGCACGATCCACCATGCTGAAATTGTTGGTTTCCAAATAGGCTTCGACCGCTTGGGGCATACCGCCTACCAGCATGTAAAGACGGAAATCGCGCATTTTTTCTCTGTGGGCTTTGTCGAGGGGAAGCCGCTGTTCATAGAAAGTGCGAAGCAAAGGAACGGTGACTTCGTCGCCCATAGCCCATCGGAACTCCTCGTAATCCATCGGGTAAAGCGTGACGCGCTCCTCCTCGCTGGGAAGCGTGATGTTCTTCGTGTTCTTCTTGATGCTGATGAGCGAGCCTGTTTCGATATAGTCGTAGCGGCCATCTTTAACCAAATATTTGATGGCTTGACGTGCTTGGGGACAATTCTGTACTTCGTCGAAAATGATGACGGACTTGCGATTTTTCAGGACCACATTATAAATAGATTGGAGTTGCAGAAAGATGTAGTCCTTGTTCATTAGGTTGTTGAACAAAGACTTCACCTCTTCGGATGCCTCGTTGAAGTCGATGAGTATGTACGACTCGTACTCGTTTTTGGCAAATTGTTCTACAAGCGTTGACTTGCCGACACGTCGTGCGCCTTCTATCAAAATGGCGGTTTTGCCGTTCTGGATGCGCTTCCATTCGAGAAGCTGGTCATATAGTTTACGCTTGAAAATCCTTCCCATTTTCTATATTTTATTGTCTGATTTCGAGTGCAAAATTAGGCTTTTTGTTTGATTTACGCAAATTTTTATACATAATTTATGGAAAAATACCGAAATGTTTTCTTGATATTTATGGAAAAATACCGAAATGTTTTATATTGATTTATCCAAAAATACGCAATTTTTTGGTGAGTTACCTCCAAATCCTCCCGCTGCAACTATCACTTCCAGCCCCAGTAACGGAAGCCAAAACATTAGTCTTTCCCTCCAATCGTTGCAGGCCGAGGAAGGCGAAAACAAGCGCTTCCTTGTAGTCGATAATCATTTTTTCAGGGACGACTACCTCGTGCTTGGTGCGGGCTTGCAGACGTTCGATGAGGAACTTGTTTCTTGCGCCGCCGCCGGTGCAGAGAATCTTGCCTTTGGGCAGGAAACTGATGGGCAGGGCGATTTGCAAGGCGATGTGCTCCACGAAAGTGGCGAGCATATCAGGGACGGAAAGGCCTTTCAAAAGGTCTTTCTGGTAGGTTTCAAAAAACTCGCGGCCCAAGGATTTAGGCGGGTCTTGGATGAAAAAGGGGAGGTTATTCAACTTTTTCAGCAGCGTGAAGTCCACTTCGCCGCTGCGGGCTAATTCGCCATCGCGGTCGTAGTCGAGGCCGTTCATGTTGGCTAAATAGTTCAGGGCTTGGTTGGCGATGCAGAGGTCGTAGGCGATGCGTCGGCCGTTTTCATCGTAGGAGAGGTTGGCGATGCCACCGATATTGAGGCAAATCTCGTAGTCGCTGAAGAGGAGTTTGTCGCCAATCGGCACAAGCGGCGCACCCTGCCCGCCCTTGCTCACGTCCTCGCTGCGGAAGTCGTTGATGACGGTGAAGCCGCAGGCCTTGGCCAGTTCCTGCCCGTTGCCGATTTGAAGCGTGTAATGCTCCTCGGGACGGTGGAAAATGGTGTGTCCGTGCGAGGCTACGAAGTCAGGTGAGGCGTTGTGTTTTTTGGCAAAAGCCGACACTTGCTCGCCGAGATAGCGACCGTAATCCTTATCCAACTGCACCAAGTCTTCAGGTTGCTTGTGGAAGGCCTCGGCGAGTTGCGTTTTCCAGTGGTCGGGATAGGGCAGGGTTTCGGCTTCAAGGATTTGGAAATGGTATTTTCCGTTCTCCTCGTTGAACTTGACGAGGGCGATGTCCAAGCCGTCCAATGCACTGCCCGACATGAGGCCGATAGCTGTTGTGGTCTTCATAGCAGGGGTAAGACTTTTTCAAGTTGAATGCTTCTTGAGCCTTTCACCAAAATATGCTTGCCTTCAATCGGATGGGTTTCAATGTATTGGTACAAGTCCTCGACCTTCGCGAAGGTTTTCCAGTCAGCATTTTCATTGTAAGTGCAGAAGCTCTGCCCAACCAGCATGGCATCTTTGTAGCTAAGTTCTTTCATCAATGCCAGAATATTTCGGTGTTCTTCCTCGGAGGCCGAGCCCAACTCGCGCATGTCGCCTAATATTAATAGGTGTTGCTCTCCGCAAATGTTGGCGAAATTAATCAAGGCGGCTCGCATGGAAGTCGGGTTGGCGTTATAAGCATCCATCACGATGCGGTTTTTCTCAGTGTCGATGACTTGCGAGCGGCTATTGGTGGGCGTGTAGGTTTCCAAAGCGGCGATGATATCGTTTTCATCGACTTTGAAATATTGTCCCACAGCGATGGCAGCGGCCACATTCTCAAAGTTGTAGCTGCCCACCAAATGAGTCTGAATGAGATATTTCTTCCAACCGACGCTCAAATAAGGATTGCAGGCTCCCGGAATCACGGGCGCATCGGCAGCGCAATGGCGACCGTATGTGATGCGGTTTTGCCCTTCGGATTGCTCCCAAAGCAGCGGATTGCCCTGATTGACGAACACGGCCTTGCCGTGAGCCTTGATGTGTCGGTAAAGCTCCGTTTTGGTCTTGATGACACCCTCAAAGCTGCCAAAACCCTCCAAATGGGCTTTCCCAATGTTGGTGATGAGGCCATAATCTGGGTCAGCGATATGGCAAAGGAAGTCGATTTCGCCCGGATGGCTGGCACCCATTTCCACGACGGCAATCTCGGTTTCGGGCTTGATGGTCAGTAGGGTGAGCGGCACGCCGATATGGTTGTTCAAGTTGCCCATCGTGTGGATGATGTTGTATTTCTTGTCCAAAACCGCCGAAATCAGTTCTTTGGTGGTCGTTTTGCCGTTGGTGCCGGTGATGGATAAGATGACGGCCTTGCTTTGCTGACGGTGGTAGGCAGCCAAGTTCTGCAAAGTTTTCAGTGCGTCGTCCACAACCAAAATGCGCTCGTGTTTCGGCAGGTCTTTGCGGTCGGCGACGACAAGGCTGGCTTTGCCTTCCTCGGCCACTTGCAGGGCAAAATCGTTGGCGTCGAAATTCTCGCCTTTCAGAGCGAAGAAGACAGCATTCTGCTCTATCTTGCGGCTGTCGGTCGAGACTTTGTAGGCTTTGATGTAATGTTGGTATATCGTTTCAATCGGGTTCATGGTATCAGGATTTAATGAAAAGAAGCCGCCTGATAAATCAAACGGCTTCACAAACATATGAAAACAAATCTATACAAATGATTTACTTAGCAAACGAGCTGCCCACCTTGTTCATCGCGCAGCGGAAGCCGATGGTGGACGCCGACTGGTTTTGGTTGAGGTAACGACGGGTTCCAGGACTCAGGTAGTAGGGACCGTCGGCCCAAGAGCCGCCTTTGTAAACCCTCGATTCATCACTGATGAGGGTGGTACCGGCCATATCGTTAGTGGCAAACTCGTACATGTCTCTGGTGAATTGGCTTTGGTCATCTTGCGGGTCGCTCCAGCGGTTGCGGATGGCCGACATGTAGTCACCGTCGTCATAGTTCTTGTTGAAAGCAGTGCGGTAGTTTTGGCGCTTGGCAGCCTCTTCTTGTGGGATGGGCACCCTGCGAATGCGGCCCAAGGAGTCTTTCTGCATCAAGAAGCCTTCTTCGTCGACGGCCTTCATGGTGAACACGTTACCACGGAAGGGGCTGTAGTCGGCCACATCCTCGAAGGAGAGCGGACGATAGACGTCTTGGCACCATTCGGACACGTTGCCAGCCATGTTGTAGAGACCGTAGTCGTTAGGCCAGTAGGAGCCAACGGGGGCGGGCAGTGCTGCACCGTCGTTCAAGTGGCCAGCCACACCCATATAGTCACCAGGACCTCTCTTGAAGTTGGCCATGAAGCTACCGTAGTATTTCTTGTTGTCGGTGCGCAGTCCGTCGCCGTTCCAAGGATACACTTTGCGCTCGCTGACGATTTCGTTGCTGGTGTTGCCCACCAGTCCGACGGCGGCGTATTCCCACTCAGCTTCCGTAGGCAGGCGGTAGGAGGGCAGCATAATACCGTCTTCCATCCTTGCGTTGCGCACGCCATCACCGCCTTTCGAGAGGTCTTTCTTGCCGTTCTTCACCTTGCCGGTGTATTGGCCTGCAAGGTAAGCGTCGGTGTTGAAGTTTTCCTCATCCTGCTGCGTCGGGTCCCAATCGAGGATGCCAGCTTGCACTAGCATCAACTCATTGACACGGTCGGTGCGCCATGCGCAGTAGTCGTTGGCCTGAACCCAGGTCACACCCACCACGGGATAGTCGTTGTAGGAGGGATGGCGGAAATAAATCTCCACCATGGGTTCGTTGTACGACAAACGGTCACGCCAAACCAAGGTGTCAGGCATGGCATTGCGCACGACTTGGGGATAATTCTGGCCGTAAACACGGGTCAGCCAGTAGATGTATTCCTGATAGTCGACGTTGCTCACCTCGGTGCGGTCCATGAGGAACGAGGGTACCGTGACTTTGCGCGGGGTGTTGTCCCACGAATAGGTGAGGTTGTCGGTGGTGGCGCCCATGACGAAGGTGCCGCCTTCGATAGCAATCAGGCCTGGGCCGATTTCCTGTTCATTGACTTGGGCCACCTCAAAACCGCCATTGTTGGCGTCATTGTAAGCCCAACCTGTTGTCCTTGAGGACTTTTGCGAGCAGGAAACGGTAAGCAGTCCTGCCAAAACCATAAGTGCTAATGTCTTGAAAACTCTTCTATTATTCATTTTTGGAACGAATTTTTTATCAATAACTCTGTTCTTTCGGTTTTATTGTTTGCTTTGCGCAATTTTTTTTCACCCCCGAAAAAGTCTGCAATTTTACGCCTTTTTTTTGAATTGGAGACTATTTTTTTTGGAAAAAAACTTTTTTTTCGGACAAATTGGGCTGCAACAATAAAAAAGCTGTATTTTCGTTCTTTGAAATACACGAGACTTCGAGACCTCGGGACGATGGGTTGTGACCACCGACTTTGACCCTTTAAATGATGAACAGTTACTGATTAATAATGAATAGCTTATGAGAATGTTCCGCACGAGGCAAATCTTTCTTGTTTTAGCGTTGTTGTTGGCGAAGGCGGTTCAAGCCCAGATAACGCAGCAAATTCCGCTCAAGTTGCAATGGAACGGCATCGCTGAAACGTATTACGGAGGCGACACCTTATATTATATAGATTTGGAATCGGCGCAATATGTCGGCCCAATGCCGACCTTTGTACAGTCGCTGCCGATTTTCGACGACGCCGTGAAAGTGGCCTTCTCGCTGCAAAACGTGATTACAACGCCGCTTTCCGCAGAAGAATCAGAAATTGCCAAAAAACATGCATATAGCACTGATTTTGTGGTTGATATGAACCCCTTGCGCTCGCGCGACGAGGCTCTTCTCTGTGTGAGCGTGGTTCCATTCAGGCAAAACGGCGGATGTTATGAGAAACTGTTGTCGGCCACACTCGCGGTGACTTTGACCCCTGATTTCGCCAAAGTGAAGGCCAATCCAACTTACGCCGATCGTTCGGCAATGGCTTCGGGCGACTGGTATAAGATTGGCTTGAGTGAAACTGGTATTTATAAGTTGACTTACAGCGATTTAAAAGATTTAGGTATCAATCTTTCGGGCTTAGACCCGCGCACGCTCCGCATTTATCACAACGGCGGCGGTGTGTTGCCTGAGATGAATGCCAAACCGCGTCACGACGACTTGGTGGAAGTGCCGATTTACGTCTCAGGCGAGGCCGACGGACGCTTTGACCAAGGCGACTACATCCTCTTTTACGGCTGTGGGCCTGTGGGCTGGGATTATGATACCACTAGGAAAGTCTACGTTCACACTCCAAATCCATACGATGACTATGCTTATGCCTTTGTCGTCACGGGATTGGGCAACGGCAAGCGCATCAGCGAAGGCATTGCACCGACGGGTAACGCCAATGTAACCATTACGGAATTTCTTGATTATAAGGTACATGAACCGAGAGAATACTCCTTGTTTATGGTGGGGCGCACTTATTACGGCGACATTACAGACGGCAACGCGAGCCGCGACTATACCTTCAGTTTCCCTAATGCTGTGTCGACACGGTACCTGACATTGCACACGGAGCTGGCCGGACGAAACGCCGCCGCTGCCTCGTTTGACGTGTATGTGGACGGCAACAAGAAGGCCAATTACCCCATTGAGCCTTACGGTGATCCTGCCTATTATTACGCTAAGCCGGCGGGTGGTTGGATTATTTGCAATCCGTCGAGCGATGCGGTGAAAGTCCGGATAACACACAAGACAGCCGAGGGCTCGGCTTCGGCGGGCTATGTCGATTTCATTTCGCTCAACGTGTGGCGCAAGTTGTCGTTTGTGGGAGCGCAGATGCCGTTCTGCAATCCTGAGGCCGACGATATTAATAAGGTGTATGAATACCATCTCACCAACGCCTCGAACCAGGTGCAGGTCTGGGATGTCAGCAATTCCGTGGCACCTTCCATAGTGAAAGGCCAATTAAGTGGCAACGGGTTCACTTTCAAGGCTAAAGGGTGCGACAACGCTTTCATTGCCTTCAACGGCAGTTCCTTTTGTGAGGCCAAGGCTTTCGGGAAAATCGAAAACCAAAACCTGCACGGCGTGCGCGACGTGGAATATGTCATTCTGACCCACCCCAATTTCTTGAGTCAGGCCGAGCGGCTGAAGGCCATTCATGCCCAATACAGCCCCGAACTGAGCGTGCTCGTCACTACTCCGGAAATGGTGTATAACGAGTTTTCCTGCGGTGCCAAAGACATTAGCGCTATCCGCGACTTCGGCCGAATGCTGTACCTCGAAAGTTCGCCGGGGCGCAAAATCAAGTACCTGCTGCTGATTGGCGAC
The DNA here is from genome assembly GCA_905233685.1 of uncultured Bacteroidales bacterium. GTDB lineage: Bacteria > Bacteroidota > Bacteroidia > Bacteroidales > F082 > Limimorpha. Next base: position 17,841 of record CAJOEZ010000006.1, read on the forward strand.
TGCACTTACGACTATAAGAACCGCACGGGCTTGGTCGACTTCGTGCCGACCTACGAGACCGTGGCTTCGCTTGACATGAACAAGGCTTATGTCACGGACGACTATTTCGGTTGCTTCGACGAGAACGAAGGCAACATTGGCGCGTCGTTGGCCGACATTGGCATAGGGCGTTTTCCTGTCAGCACCCTTGAGCAGGCTACACAGATGGTGGACAAGATTGAGCGTTATATCGTCAAGGACGAAACCACCATGCAGCCGTGGCGCAACGTCTGCACCTTCTTCACCGACGACGAGAGCGGCTTTGTGTCCACCGCCGAGCGATTAGAGCAGTATTTGAATGGTACGGGCGGCGGCAACATGGTGATTGACAAACTCTATTTGGACGCTTTTCCTCAGCAAAGCTCGCCTGGCGGAGAGATTTGCCCCGCCATGAACGAAGCCATCAACAACCGCATAGAGAGAGGCACTGGCATTTTGACCTATGTGGGGCACGGAGGCGAGGTGCAGCTGGCTGGCGAGAAAATCATGCAAAAGAAGGATGTCGATTCGTGGCGCAATGCCCCGATGTATCCGCTGATGATTACCGGCACTTGCGAATTCAGCCGTTATGACGACTACACCCGCACCTCATTGGGAGAATTTGCCTTCCTCAACCCTTACGGCGGCATGATAGCCATGTTCACCACGTCGAGAATCACTCAAGGCCAAGATAACGAAAGGTTCATTAAAGGGGTCTTTGACCATCTGTTCAGCATCAGCGGCGGCGAGCACTACCGTTTGGGCGATGTGTACCGTATGGCCAAAACAAGCGGGGGCCTTGTCGAGAAGCGATATGTGTTCTTCGGCGACCCGGCTTTGCACCTCAACTATCCGACCTGGACGGTGGAGACGCTCTCCATCAACGGGAGGGCACCGGAGATTAGGTACGACTCCATCCAAATCAACGATACGGTGTGGCAGCGCTACCCTGTCTACATGGACACCATCAGCGCGCTGGAGCCGACCGAGATCACGGGTGTTGTCAGGGATCTTAACGGCAACGTGGCCACAGGTTTCAATGGTGTGGTTCACGTCACTGTTTTCGACAAAGAGGCCGAACTGACCACTTTGGGGACCACTACGGCGGGTGTCATCCCGTTTAAGCTACGCAATAGCGTGATATTCAACGGAAAGACGGATGTGCGCAACGGCAGGTTCAGCATCGACTTCATCGTGCCGCGCGACATCGCCTACCGTTACGGAACGGGCATGATTAGCTATTATGCCACCGATTACAACATCGAAGCCAACGGCAAGTGCGAGGATTTCATCATAGGTGGTTTCTATGACGGCGCCATCGTGGACAACGACCCGCCCGACATCCAACTTTTCATCGATGACACACTTTTCGTCAGCGGCGGCATCACGGGCGAAAATCCCTTGCTGCTGGCCTTTGTGGAAGACGAGAGCGGCATCAACACCACGGGTGCGGGTATCGGTCATGACATCATGGCTACCCTGAGTGGCGCAACCCGAAGCAGCTACAACCTTAACGACTATTTCACCGCCGACATTGACAACCCAGGCAAGGGCCGGATTACTTTCAAGATGCACGACCTTCCCGACGGCGACTACACCCTGACGCTGAAGGTTTGGGATGTCTATAACAACTCCAACACAGCTTCCATCGACTTCACCGTGGTCAACAGTGGCGGCATGAGCCTCGACAACGTGTGCAACTTCCCCAACCCGGTCACTGACGAGACCTGCTTCGTCTTCGACCATAACCAAGTGGGCAACAATTTGCGGGTGCAAATCGACATCTTCGACGTCATGGGGCGTTGGGTGACAAGGCTTGCCGAAACCATCGAAGGCACCTCGGCCCGTGTCAGCCCGATACGATGGAACGGGCGCAGCACCAATGGTGAGAGCCTCAAGAACGGCATCTACGTTTATCGTGTCCTGACCACTAACGACCGAGGCGAAACCGCCACAGCCGTTTCCAAACTGATTTTAAGCAAGTGAAAACGAGAAAGCTATGAGAAATAATAAGATATTCAAAGTGCCTTTTTTACTGCTTGGGTTTCTGCTGATTGTCGGCACTGGCTTTGCGCAACAGACCCACCAAAGCGTCTTGGCTGAGCACACTTGGATTAAGATGGCGGTGGCGCAGGAAGGCATTTACAAGCTCGACTACGCCACGCTCGCGGCCATGAATGTCGATATGGAGCGTCTCAACCCCAATGAGATACGCATTTTCGGCAACCCATCGGGGGCCTTGCCGGAGAAGAACTCCGAGGTGCGTCCCGATGATCTCACCGAGCTGGCGCTGTATGTCAGCGGAGCCGATGACGGCAGCTTTGATGAGGGCGACTTCGTGCTGTTTTACGGCCAAGAGCCGACCCGTTGGAATCTGTTGCAAAACAGCAACAAGGTATATGGGCGCGACCGCAACTATTACACCGATTCTACCTACTACTTTCTCTGCGTCGATAGTGGCGTGGCAGGCTTGCGCATCGGTAGTCAGGCTTCGATGCCCGTCGATGATGTGACGGCGGTCATCACCGAGTTTCCGGATTTCACCTGGCACGACGAGGAGCTTTTCTCGCCTAATAATATTTGCCGCAACTGGTTTGGCGAGGCGCTGACCAATGTCGATTCGCTGCTGCGACTCGACTTCGTTTTGCCCAACTTGATCAAAGACAAGCCTGTGTACATCAAGACCGAGGTGATGGGTCATTCCATGCGAGATTCGATGCGCTACTATCTTTGGGCGAACAACAACGTGTTGGTGAACTACGGCGGCATCGCCAAGGCGGGTGATTACACTTATGGCCAAACGTCGACTTCCGACAAGATGATCTTAAGTGAGAGTGACACAATCCAGATGACGCTGAAGCTTTGCCCCGCCGATAACGGCCCAATCTTGTATTTGGACTATATCGAGATGTACTATTGGCGCAGGCTCATTCGCGAGGGCGCGTTTTTCCCCTTCAGGATAGCGCCGTCGCAGTTTGGGAGCGGCAACTCGGCCGTCTGGGTGCAAAATGTCAGCGCTGGATGCCAGCTTTGGGATGTCAGCGAACCGTTGCGTCCTATGGTGCAGGAAGGCATTCTTAGCGCCGACAATTTCGTGTTTGCTACCGATACGCATGCGGAGAGACGCTATGCGCTGTTCAGCCCTGCGGCGATAAGGCCGATTGACTCGTGGAAGGCCATCGCCAACCAGAACCTCCATGCCCTTGAGGGTGTTGATATGCTCATCATCACTAACTCGCTGTTTTGGGAGCAGGCCAACGAATTGGCTCGTTTCCATCAACAAGCCGACGGACTGACAAGCCACGTCGTGGACGTGAATGAGATTTACAACGAGTTTTCGACGGGCATTCCCGACCCGACCGGCATCCGCGACTTCATCCGCATGGTGTTCTTGCGTGGCGGCCAGCTTCAATATGTCACCCTTTTCGGGAGGCCTTCGTTCGACTATTGCAGCAGGTTAGGTTTTCACAGCAATTTCGTGCCTTGTTATGAGCCGCGCAGCGGTGCCGAAACCCTAATGAGCGAAGGCACCGACGACTTCTTTGGGCTGATGGGAGCCAGCGAGGGACTCAGCTGTGTAGGCCACGTTGATATTGGCGTAGGACGCCTGCCCGTCAGCACAACCGCCGAAGCCGATGCTGTCATTCGGAAAATCAAGACTTACAATGACCTTGCGCTCACTCATGGCGATTGGAAACTCTCCTACCTGGCGCTCACCGACGATGTGGTGTGGTCTTATATCGAAACCAATGAAATCAATTGTAGCATTCTTGACACCATTTGCCCCGCTTTGAACCCAGTCAAGGTGTATTGCGGTGCTTATCCCCATGTCAGCACTTCGTCGGGCATCAGGATCCCCCAAGCCACAGATGACCTTATGGAAACGTTCAACAAGGGCATCATGTTGATGAACTATGCGGGTCACGGCGGCGTGAAGGGACTCACGGGCGACAACGTGTTCACCGTTTCCGAAATCACGGCCCTGAGGAACGGCGACAAGATGCCTTTCGTGTTCACGGCCACCTGCGAGTTTTCCAAATATGACGATCCTTTGCTCCTTTCGGCTGGCGAGCAGATGTTTCTCTTGCCCGACAACGGCCCTGTCGCCATGCTGACGACCACCCGCCCCACGGTAGCCACGAACAACAAAAAAATCAGCCAAGTGCTGATGAACGAGCTGTGCCGAAAGGATGAACAAGGCCGTGGACTGCGGTTTGGCGACATCGTCAGGAAGACCAAAAGCTCGGACGCATCGGGCTACAGTAATACGACGGACAAGAGCAACAACCTCAACTACGTGCTTCTTGGCGACCCCGCCTTGCGTCTCGCCCTTCCCCAAGAGGACATCGCCACGTTGAGGGTCAATGGGCGAGACCCCGCAAACAATGTAATCAGCATCCATGCCATGAGCGTGGTCACCATCGAAGGCGAAATCAGAACCTTAGACGGCCTCGTTGACCCGCTTTTCAACGGCGAGCTTTGGGTGACCATGTACGACAGGAAGTCCAACATCGCCGTGCCTTATTCCAATGGCGTGGCCAATGTTTCCTACCACAAGGACAAACTCTACCACGGGCGCGTCAGCGTCAGTGCAGGCAAGTTTTCCATTGCCTTCCAAGTGCCCAAAGATATCAAGCCCGACAGCGGTGAGCCGCGTTTCGCTTATTACGCTTACGACTCCATCCGCAACATCGACGCAATGGGTGTCTTCAGCAACCTTATTTTGGGCGGCACTGACCCTGCCATGCAGCCCGACAACGAAGGCCCGCAAATCAGTTTTTATTGGAATACGCCTTCTTTCCAAAACGGCGATGTGGCTGAGCGGCAAGGGGTGTTGTATGCCGATTTGTATGATGCGCAAGGCATTTATCATTACGACTTCAGCTTGGGTCGCGATATGGTGCTGAACAGCAATTTTTCGATTTATGACAACCTCATTCTGAACGACTTATACGAACCCGAATTGAATGATTACAGGCGAGGACGGATAGCCATCCCCGTCAGCGGCCTGACCGAAGGCACGTATGAGTTTGATTTGAAGGTGTGGGACATGCAAAACAACTCCTCAACGGCTCATCTTTGGCTCGTCGTGGGCGGTGATGTGTTCCTCGCCGGTGTGCGCAACTATCCCAACCCCTTCAACGAAGAGACCCGCATCACCATGTCCCATGTGGGAAAGGGAGGCAGCTTCCATGTCGTTGTGGAGATGTTCGACGTGCTGGGGCGCAACGTGGCGCGATTGACGAAGCAAGTGGTCTCGACAGGTGATGGCGAGCTTGAGCCAATAGTGTGGAATGGCCGCGACCAATGGGGCAACATGCTGCCCACGGGCATTTATTTATACCGCCTCACGCTAACTGATGAAGACGGCTTTTCGCGCACCGTCAGTCAGCGCCTGATGATTAGCCGATGAAAGTGGAAAAATTATTTTTTCAGGTTATACAATAAGCGAATCGAATTCTCGTTATCTTTGCATTAATTCAAACACGTAAAATATGAAAGTCAAGAGTATGCTTCTTACCGCTTTGGTTTTTGTAGCGGTTGCTTCTTATGGGCAGTATTCCGGTCAATCCTATGCGCCCAATGTCATTACCACGGCAGTTCCTTTCGTCTCCATCGCTCCCGATGCGCGTGGCGGCGCTATGGGCGACTGCGGTGTGGCTTCCGAGCCTGACGTCTATTCCATGCATTACAATGCTGCCAAGTATGTCTATCTTCCGAGCAAGCTGAGCATTGGTCTTGCCTACAGCCCGTGGCTGAGGAATCTGGCCGACGACATGAACCTCGCTTATTTGGCTGCTGCCTATAAAATCAATGACCGTTCTTCTGTGGCGGCCTCGTTGCGCTATTTCAGCTGCGGTGACATCGAATTCCGCGATGACCACAACCAGCTGATTGGCGTATACAAACCCAATGAATGGGCTATCGACGCCACGTATTCCCGTATGCTCGGCGACTATCTGTCAGGTGCTGTGGCGGGTCGTTTCATCTACTCCGACCTGACCCAAGGCCAGGTGAACGATGCCAAGCCCGGTATTTCCGTGGCAGCCGACATCGGCGTGTTCTACAAGCGTCCGGTGGAATGGTTCAGCAGCATGGATGCCGATTTTTCTTGGGGTGTTTCCATCACCAACATCGGTAGCAAGATGAATTACAACGGCATGTCGACCAAGAAGGACTTCATTCCGACCACCTTGCGTTTGGGTCCCAGCCTGAGACTTCACCTCGACGAGTACAATACCTTGGCTTTCAATGTCGACTTCTCGAAGCTGTTAGTCCCGACTCCTCCTGCGAGAGACGTGATGACGGGCGAAATCATTGCGGGTTACGACAACAATGTCTCCACCGTGATGGGTATGATTCAGTCTTTCTATGACGCTCCGGGTATGGGCTATAACTACAACACGGGCGAATGGGAATACTACGGCAAGTTCTACGAGGAGCTTTGCGAAATCAACATCGGTGGCGGTGTGGAATACTGGTACAACAACATCTTTGCCGTGCGTGCGGGTTATTTCAATGAGACCGCATTGAAGGGCAACCGTAAGTACATCACTGTTGGCGCCGCTTTGAGATACAACGTGTTCGGCCTTGATGTCTCTTACCTCATCCCGGTCAACACGGTGGCAGGTACGAACCCCTTGGAGAACACCCTGCGTTTCAGCCTCAGCTACAACATGGGTGCGAAGAAGGGATAACTTAGACATTTTAGTTATAGAGGGCGGCTTTCGGGCCGCCTTTTTTGTTGTCGTTTTTGCGCCGTTCCAAAATTATTGTATCTTTGCCCCCATCAATCAAAACAAATGTCTAACCAATCCAACACCCAATGACCTAATCCCCAGAATACGACATAATCATTGAAATAGCGTTAGCTTATAAAATGAGAATATTGGGTGATTTGTGTAACTTCGCAAAATAATGGAAATGATACCTGAAGGCAAAACCATCGACGACATTAAAGCCAGGGAAGCCATCATCCGCGATTTCTATCGTGAGTGGAAAGCCAAGAACCCGTCGCAGAGAAAGTACAACCTCTCGTTGAAAGACTATATCAATATCCGCATGGTCTCCATCGTAGAGACCAGCGAACACGCCGCCAAAAGCTACCTTTCGACATTGGCGGTGCTGCAACTGGATTCCATTCTCGTGGGAGCCAAGAAAGTGTCTGTCCGGAAGCCCAAACAGGACAATAAAAACCAAAAACCTTTCGAACGGATTCTGATTATGGAGCACGAACTTGTTGGCATCGGGACAGTGAAGATGACCGTTGGCGTGAGGCGCAGTACCCATGAGAAAGTTCAGTATTGCATTACGGCCATTGACAACAAGGAATGAAAAAAGGCATCCAAGGATGCCTTCATTTTTGCCCCGGAATGCGTGAGGGAGGTTTACACTCAATAAGTGTGATGCTATGCTGGCGGGGACTTCGCACTACCCATATACATCGGCCACACACGACTTGTTTCCAACTGCAAAATTACAAACATTTTTCCATTCCGCAAGCCTTTTTGACGAAAAATTTCCATTTTTCCCTTGCCCAATCCAATTTCTTTGTATTTTTGCCCTTGCCAAGCCGAGAGAAAACGGCATGGCCAGAGAAAGCGCATTCTTCGCTTTGTTCCTTGATTGTGAAACTGGACACTTCGCTAAAGATAACAAGGAATAAGGTTTGAATGATGCTCCTTTTGGATTATTGTCCAAGTGGAGCTGTTCACATTCCTTATTTTAGTTATCTTGGGAAGTCCAGCCCACACAGTCAAAAATAGGGCATTGGTGAAAGGCTCCACTTTCTTTGTTGTAACCAAAAGTAAAGCTCTTCGAGCCTTGGGGCAAAAACAAAAAACTACATCATCATGCGTAAGTTTTTATTCTTTGAAAGGCTGAAGCGAGCCGCCTTGCTCTCCCTGCTGGTATGTGTTGCAGGAACAGCGAAATCTCTCGCACAGACACAAGTAGCCACCTTGCAACATGGCGAGGAAACCACCGCCTTTTACGGTGTAAACGCCTTTGTGGAAGCACACGAAGCCGCCGAATCGGGCGACATCATCACTCTCTCGAGCGGCAATTTCGTGCCGACCGACATCACCAAGGGTATCACCTTGCGCGGAGCGGGTGTTGCCGTTGATACCCTTGCCGGCACCCTTCCTACCGTCATTGGTGGCGACCTCTCACTTGAAATGGAAGACGAGTCTGAAATCCTCTCCATTGAGGGAATCCTTTTCACCAACATAGTGAGATATGGTTACCTTATGAACCCTACTTTTACACGGTGTAATTTTACTTCGATTGACATTGACTTTTATGGTGAATGGATGCACAACGCCCAGTTTATCAATTGCTACATTGATACGTTCTATCATGTACAAGCCTACAGCACTCAGTTTGTCAATTGCGTGGTTTGGAATATTTTTGATATTAATAACGTCTCCCCAGCCTCGTTTGTCAATTCGATTCTTTTTGACAATCAACCATATTCTGGCCTTTTGGCTACGAACAGCATTATAGTTGATGGTGGTTTCAATCATAGCTCAACCTGCTCTTTTATCAATTGCATAGGAATTAAATTTGGCAATGATACCGCTTTTGGCGAAGGCTATGCCGTCAACTGTGGCATGTACGATGGACTCTCCGAGGTTTTTGAGAATTACGACGAATCCACATGGAACTCGTTCGAAGAGCAGTTCCTTTTGAACGATGAGATTGCCATGGGTTTCCTCGGCACGGACGGCACGCAAGTGGGCATACACGGTGGCCCCATCCCCTACAGTCCCTACCCGAACTACATGGTGCGCTCGAATGTCACGGTGGCTCCCCGTTCCACCATTGACGGCCAGCTGAACATCGAAGTCGAAGTCATAGAAGAAGGTGAATAACTATGAAACGATACCTATTAATAATCACTTTCCTGCTGGCCACCATCGGGCTTAGGGCGCAGTCGTCCTACTCGTGCCGCTACTGGTACGACGATGACATCGCCAATGCCACGACCACAGCCTTCAGCGGCGGCAACTGGCAGGCGCAGTTAGACGTGGGCGACCTCTCCACTGGGCTTCACACGCTGCACTTCAGCCTGGCTGATGCCACGCAGCAATGGAATCCAGCAAAGAACTTTCTGTTCATGAAGCCCGAGTTTTTTGACATGGACAACTTGGTTTACCGCTGCTGGTTCGACGAAGACATGGAGTCGCAGCAAACGGCTGACTTAGGCGACGGAGTATTCTTCCTCAACGTGGACGACCTCTCCTTTGGGCTACACACCGTGCATGTCCTTTTGGAGGGTAGTGTCCTCTGTGCCACCAAAAGCTACTTGTTCTTGAAGCCGGAGATTATCGACATGGACAATTTGACCTATCATTGCTGGTTCGACCAAGACATGGAGCATCAAGTCGTTGAATCCTTCAGCGGCGGCACCATCCTCATGGATGTTTCCGAGCTTAGTGATGGGCTTCACACCTTGCATTTCCTCTTGGAGGGTAGTGCTTACACCACCACCAAGAGCTATCTCTTCATGAAAGTGCCCACCAATCCCGACGGCGACCTGCAATACCGTTGCTGGTTCAACCAGGACGTAGCCACGGTGCAGACAGGTGATGTGGGGAGCGGCGTTTTCCAGCTTGAGGTAAGCGCGTTGCCCATTGGGCAGCACTCCGTGACCGTGCAGTTGGACAAGGGAGCGCTTTCCTCGCCAAGGAGTTATATGTTCTATCGTGGTCCAATCATCACTGTTACCGCCAACCCCGTTGAGGGCGGAACGGCCACGGTACAAGCCGATAACAACGCTTGCACCTTGACGGCCACGCCCAACGAGGGTTACGAGTTTGTCAATTGGACAGTGAACGGCAATGTGGTTTCCACCCAAGCCGTTTACAACTTCACGGCAACTGCTGATGCCACTTATGTGGCTAACTTTGTGCTGAAAACCTACGACATCACCGCCGAGGCCAACCCGAGTGCGGGCGGAACAGTGAACGGCACTGGCATTTACCAGCATTTCTCGACCTGTACTTTGACCGCCACTGCGAATACAGGCTATCACTTTGTGAACTGGACTTTGGATGGCGAGGTCGTTTCGACCGAGCCCGCCCATTCATTCACTGTGACGGGAGCTTCTGCTTTCGTGGCCAACTTCGAACTGAATGCCTATGAGATTACAGCTTCGGCCAATCCCGAAGCGGGCGGCACGGTGGAAGGCGCTGGCACTTACAACCACTTCTCAACCTGCACCTTGACGGCCACGGCAAACACGGGCTATCATTTCGTCAACTGGACGCTGGACGGGGAGGTCGTTTCGACCGAGCCCACCTATTCGTTCACCGTTACGGAAGCTTCGAATTTCGTGGCCAACTTCGAACTGAACAGCTACGAAATCACCGCCACGGCCAATCCGGAAATTGCTGGCACGGTGAGCGGCGCGGGCACTTACCAGCACTTCTCGACCTGCACCCTGACTGCCACAGCCAATCCATACGGCGAGTTCCTGTGCTGGAAAAAGAACGGTGCTGTGGTCTCGAATGACAATCCTTACAGCTTCACCGTGACCGAAGCGGGCGGCTATGTGGCCGAATTTAATTTGACCTCCTGCATGATTACCGCTGAAGCCAACCCAGCCGAGGGCGGCACGATGACTGGTGCCGGAATGTACACTCCCGGCGCAACCTGCACCCTGACAGCGACGGCCAACGAGGGCTACACCTTTGTGAATTGGACAAGGAACGGAGCAGTGGTTTCGGTGGAGGCCGAATACAGCTTCACCGTCACCGAGGAAGCCTCGTTTACGGCCAACTTCACTTTGAACAGCTACGCCATCACTGCGATGGCCACTCCAAGTGAAGGCGGCACGGTGACGGGCAGCGGGACGTACTATCATTTCGAATCCGCCACTCTGACTGCCATCGCCAACGAGGGCTATCACTTTGTGAACTGGACCAAAGACGGCGAGGTGGTTTCGTCCGTCCAGACTTACAGCTTCGAAGTGACCGAGGCGGCTGATTTTGTGGCCAACTTCGCTGTGAACGCCTACAATGTCTTTGCCATGGCCAACCCGAGCGTGGGCGGCACGGTGAGCGGTGCAGGTGCCTATGAATTTGGTGAAACGGCCACACTAACCGCCATGCCCAACGCCAACTATGCCTTTGTCAACTGGACGGAGAACGGCGTGGAGGTTTCAACGGAGGCCATCTACAGTTTCATCGTTGAGGGCAGCCGTAGCCTTGTGGCCAACTTCAGCCACGATTATTACTGGACTGTGAATCCCTTCGCTCACGAAAGCACCATGACCATCATCGGTATTGTGCAAATTAATGGCGAGGAGCAGCACAGCAACCTGCTTGAAGTGGGCGCATTCAGCGGCGATGAGTGCCGTGGGCGCGAGTGGCTCACCGACCAGTATTATGTCGATTTGGGCCACTACCTCGTGTTCCTCACTGTCTATGGCGACGACGACTCCGCCGACGAAATCACCTTCCGGCTCTACGACCACGCTGTAGGTGAGGAGATTGACAAGACTTGCGTGACGACCTTGCTTTTCGAATCCGACGCGATTTATGGCAGCTATGCCAATCCGTTTGCCATCAACTTCATTGATGCCAACGTCACCCAAACGGCCAACCTGAGCAGCGGTTGGAATTGGTGGAGCAGCTACATCGAGTTGAGTGACAACAGTTTGGAAGCATTGCAAGACGGCCTCGGCGCGAGCGGCATGATGATCAAGTCGCAGAACGACGGCTACGCATCCTATTTGGAGGGCTTTGGATGGTACGGCTCGTTGGCCGCCATCAACAACGAAAACACCTACCAGATTCGGGCAAGCGAGGACTGCGCGGTGGGCATCGCTGGCACAACAGCCAATCCCGCCGAGCATCCCATCGAGCTACATTCAGGCTGGACATGGGTCGGCTATCCTGTGAATGCCAGCATGGGCGTCGAGGATGCTTTGGCAGGCATCGAGCCCTTGTCGGGCGACATGCTGAAATCACAAAACAACGGCTTCGCTTCCTATTTGGAAGGCTTTGGTTGGTACGGTTCCCTGAGCATCCTCGATCCCGGCATGGGCTTGATGTATAAGTCGAACAACAGCAGTCCGATAACACTCGTTTATCCCAACAACGGAACAAGAAACGACCTAAAGGCCAACCAAACCGCTGACAACAACCACTGGCAACCCAACCTGAACACCTATCCCGACAACATGAGCGTGATGGCTGTGGTTGAGCTTGACGGAGAGGAGTTGGCCCTTCGACAGGCTCAGGGACCAGACAACTACGAGCTGGCCGCCTTCGCCAATGGCGAGTGCCGAGGTAGTGCGAGACTGATGTACGTTGAACCTCTGAACCGCTATATGGCCTTCTTGACCGTTGCGGGCGATGAGGCTGCTGAGCTTCGCTTTGGTCTCTACAACACTGAGACGGGTGAGGAATGCATAGACAGCGACAATGTAATCACCTATGTGACCAACGCAGTCATTGGCAGCTTCGCCGAGCCTTATGTCGTCAGTTTCCGTGGTAACACGGGCGTGGACGAATGGGCTAACAGCCTGCAAATCTTCCCGAATCCTGTGGAAAGAGGACAAAAGGTTAGCCTTGGCTTCAACGACATGGAAATGAGTGAGGTGCAAGTGGAAATCATCAATGCCCTTGGTTCCGTTGTAGAGACGCGGCGCGCCACCTCTTTACAGACCATCACCACCCCTGAAACCGCTGGCGTTTATACGCTGAGAATCACTGTGGAAGGGAAGGGGATGTGTTATAGGAAACTGATTGTGAAGTAAATAGCGGCGCTTTCAAGCGTCAAGTTTAGCACGAAAAAGGCTCAACTGGAGATTTCCGGTTGAGCCTTTATTCGTTTTAGATTGGTGTAAGATTTGTTTCCTAAACCTCAGAATATCAACGCCAGCAACACATACAGCCAGTGTGCCGCGATGCCCGCGCAGAGGCCTCCGATGGTGTGTGCGCCGATGGCCTTGCCGATGAGTTTGCGGTAGCCGAGGCTGTCAAGCATGGCGGCGTGGGTGCTGAGGAAACCGCTCCAGCACATTCCGATGGCCGTGAACACGGCGATGGCGTTGTTGTCGATGATGCCTTCGGTGATGAAACGCGGCACCAAACCGATGGCGGCTCCCACCGCGCCGAGGGCGGTCATGGGGAAGGATATCAAGGCACCATCCTTGAAGCCGAAGAGCCAGTCGAAGATGAAGTTGACCTTGTTGGCTGCCCAGCTGATGACGGGTACGCCTTCGTAGGCCACGCCTAAATATTCGCCGTTGTCGCCCGCCGCACCGAAGGTCAACATCATCACAATGGTGGAGATGCACAGCACGCCTGGGATGATGGCGAAGCCGATGCCCACGCCGTCCTTGCCGCCGTCAAGCAGTGAGTTGAGGAAACGCATGAACACGCCGCCTTCGCTCTTGAAGGAGATTTGCTGCTCGTCGCCACCGAATCCCTCATCAACGGGTACATCCAGCTCTGGATAGGCCTTCAAGGTGGAGCGTTGCATCAGCCTTGTGGAGACGATGCTGCCGATGACCGCACCGGCCACACCGACCAACGCGCCCTTGCCATACCCCAAGCCCGTCATAAAAGCCACCACAACCAAGCCCATGCCAAACGCCGTGCCGAAGTTGGTCAGCGAGACAAGCTGGTACTTTTTGAAGTAGCGGTTGAAGTTCTTGTCGTGTGCCAAAGTGATGATGGCAGGGTTGTCGCTCAAGAACGTCATGATGGCACCCAAAGCGGCCACGCCAGGGAGATTGTAGAGCGGCTTCATCAAGGGGCGCAACAGGTTTTCCAACAAGCGCACCACACCAAACTCGGTGAGGAGCTTGCTGATAGCGCCCATGAGCACACAGATGGCCATGATGTAGAACACGGTCTCCAACAGCAGGTGGTAGGCCGTCTGCATGAAGGTGTTCAACATCTTGGGCAAGGTCATCTTGTAGGCCAGCCCGCCGAAGAAGGCGAAGAAAAAGAAGAGGAAAATAATGGCCTCAAAGCTTCTTTTGGTCGTAAACTTCAACGGCTTTTTCAGCTTTTCCTCGAACTTCTTGAAGATTTTTTCCACCCTATCGTGGTAGTTGCGGGTGTTTCGTTTGATGGTGTTGTATTTTGTCTTTGCCATAATGGGTTGTTTTTATTTGACGTAGGACAAAGGACGTGAGACAAGCAGACGTCTCGTGCCTTATGCCTGATAGTCCTTAGTCTTTCGTCCTTAGTCTTTTGTCTTTTTTGTGAATGCGCGAAGCAGGTCAACTTTCCAATGCTGGTGTGCGAGCCGCAAAGGTGCAGGCGCAGGCTGCGGTCGCCAATGGGGTAGAACTCGAAGCCAAGGCTCTCGAAATCAACCTTTTCCTTGGGGATGTCGTTGGGGTCGTAGGCACCAATGTTGTGCAGACCGGCGGGGTTGTAGTCGTAGCCCGCCTTGGCGAACACGATCCATTTCGGCCCGATGTCGACGCCGATGCCGTAAATGGCGGTGATTTCCTGACCGAAGAAGGGCTTTTGGTCGAAGGAAGCGCGGTGAATGATGTCCAAATACATCTCCACGCCCTTGAATTGCAGCTTGTTGCCCAAAGCGATGCAGTTGATGAACTTGCCCGGCTGGTATTCGATCATGTTGACGGAATAGGCCGTCTTGAACGCGCCATAGCTGCCGTACCACATGAGGTTGTAAGCATAGATGCTCTGCATGGCCGCATTGATGAAGGGCGAGTTGCACATCTGGACGAGCACGTGGTTCTTGCCCGAATTGTCCTGGTAATTCAAGGACGCGCCCACCGCATAGCAGCATACGGTGTTCCAAAACTCGGTGCCGTAGTAGATGTCGATGGGGTTGGTATCGTACTCCCAGCCGCCGATAGCCACAACTTGCTTACCCGCCGAGAGGAAAAAATTGTTGGTGAAGTTCCAGTTGAGGTAAGCCCAGTCGGTGCCTTGGAAAAAGGTGTTGGCAAAGTTGATGTTGGGCGCGTTGAGGCGCTGGCGCAGGTGGTAGGAGAACTTCTTGCCGATGGTGCCGTCTAAGGCCACGACCAAGTATTTTCCGGCAAAACCGTGGTCGGTGCTAGGGGCCACCGTGTCGTGCCCTAGATGGTAGTCGAGGGTGAAGTCGGCACGGGTGTCTAAATGCAGATAGTCAAGGGTGACAAACGGTTTCTTGTCTTGCGGAAAGGCCCGCAAGAAACAGAAAAGACCTAAAATGGTGATTAGTAACGCTTTTTTCATACGCATTTAAAATCTTCAGATTGGCTACGCCGAATTAAAATTTCAACGTAGTTAATTACGCGGCAAAAGTACGAATTAAAAGCGTTAGGATTGGAATTTGGGGCAACAAAAAAAACGGGGCGGATGGCTCCGTCCCGTTGTAAGGGTTGAATCTCAAAGCTTTAGCAGACTTCGATGGTTTGGATGGCTTGCTTTTTCTCTTCGACCGTCACCTTCGGGATGACGATGTCCAAGATGCCGTTTTCGACCTTCGCGCTGATGTTTTCCTTGTGGATGTCGTCAGGCAGCATCACGGTCTGGCGGAAGTGTTCGACCGAGAACTCGTGGCGCAGGTAGCGCATCTCTTCATTGTTCTCTTTCTTCTCGTTCTTCATCTCCTTGACCATCTCGACGACGAGGTTGCCTTCAGCGTCGATGTTCAGTTTCACGTCTTCTTTGGTGAGACCAGGGATGCAGAGTTCGAGTTTGTAGTTGTCCTTCGTCTCCATGATGTTCATGCGAGGGGTTGAGTAAGTCGTGTCGTTCCAGTTCATCAGTTCGTTGAACAGCGTCGGCATGAAGTCTTGATTTCTTCTAGTTACTAACATGGTTTTGATCTCCTATTTTTTAGTTGTTTGTTTGATTTTGTTTGACGCCCCGACTTAGTCAAATTCTTTGCCAAGGCCAAAAACCGGTTAAAAGCATTGCTTTTAATGACAAAATTTCCGATTATAGCAAAAATAGGTTGATTTTTGCTGACAAAATTTCCGAAACAGCCTTTTTTAAGCCTTTATTCCGTACTTTTGTCGCCCAAATCGAGCCGGAATCATGGAAGAAAAACTGTTCAATAAGAATTACCTCTGCCTTTGTGCGGCCAACTTCTTGTTTTTCTTTTCGTTCTATCTGCTGCTGCCCGTGCTGCCTTTCTTCATTATGGAGAATTTTCAGGCTGGCAATGCGGTGATTGGAACGGTCATTTCGTGTTATACGTTAGCTACTTTGGTGGTGCGGCCTTTCTCGGGCTATATGATGGACACCTTCAAGCGCAAACCCTTGTATGTGTTGGCTTTGTCCATTTTTACAGCGGTGTTTGTGGGTTATCTTTTTGCCGCCACCATCACCTTATTAATTATCATCCGCATCGTACACGGCTTTGCTTTTGGCCTTACCTCGGTGGGTGGCAACACCTTGGTTATTGATGTGGTGCCGTCGGAGCATAGGGGAGAGGGCATCGGTTATTATGGCGTGGCCAACAACATCGCCATGGCCGTCGGCCCGATGACAGGACTTTTTGTGTACGAGCATTTTAGCTTCAACGCCATCTTTTTGGGTTGTATGGCCTGTAGCCTGCTGGCGGTATTGTTTGCTTCTCAGATAAAACATCGCGTGCGCCCGCCCGTCAAGCGACCGCCCATTTCCTTGGACCGTTTCATCTTGATTAAGGGCTTGTTGGCGGGTATCTCGTTCACTTTGCTGGCTTTCGCCTACGGCCAGATTTCCAACTATATCGCGCTCTATGCCAAGGATATGGGCCTGACCATCAGCAGCGGTTTGTTTTTCACGGTGTATGCCGTTGGACTGATAGCCTCGCGTCTGTTTGCGGGCAAGATGGTGGACAAGGGCAAGGTGACGCAGACCATTGCTTTAGGCTTGAGTATCACTGTTTTGGCTTTGTTTGGCTTGGGCCTGTGTCACCATTGCAATGCCTTGGGCACGGAATACACGGCGGTGGCTTTTCTGTTGATTGCCCTATGCTGTGGCTTGGGTTTCGGAGCGGCTTTTCCAGCTTTCAATGCTTTGTTCATCAATTTAGCCACCAATGCTCAGCGTGGCACGGCGACTTCCACTTACCTCACCACTTGGGATTTGGGCCTTGGCATCGGCATTTTCTCTGGCGGCATGTTGGCCGAGCATTTCTCGTTTGCGGCGGCCTATTTGGTGGCTTCGGCTTCTGTGCTGGTCTCGCTCGTCTTTTTTGTTACCGTGGTTACGCCGCATTATCAGCGGAATAAATTGCGTTAGTGTAATTGTTTTTTCCTATTTTTGCGGCAACAAAACCTCAAAACGATGAAAAAACTCTTACTCTTTGCCCTGTTTGTGGCTTCATTGCAACTTTCCGCGCAGCAAATGCTTGTGGGCACCTACAACATCCGCTATAAAAACGCCAACGACAGTATCAACGGTGAAGTGTGGACCAAGCGCTGTCAGGTCATCTGCGACCAAGTGAACTTCATGGCGCCCGACATTTTCGGCACGCAGGAAGTGCTTTATCCGCAACTCCAAGACATGAAAAAGGCCCTTGATGGCTACGACTACATCGGTATCGGGCGCGACGACGGGAAACAAGGTGGCGAGCATGAGGCCATCTTTTACAAAAAAGATAAGATTCAACTTCTCGACCATGGCGACTTCTGGCTCAGCGAGACGCCCGAAAAGCCCGGCTTGGGTTGGGACGCGGTCTGCATCCGCATCTGCACTTGGGGGAAGTTTAGCATGAAAGCTCATGACACGCATCATCATCGTAGAGGATTGTTCCATCGCGGGTCGAAACACAAGGAGAAGGTGTTCTATTTCTTCAACCTCCACATGGACCATGTCGGCGTGGTGGCGCGGCGCGAGGCAGCAAAATTGGTAGTGGCCAAAATTCGCGAGATAGCGAATGGAGCACCCGTGTTCGTCACTGGTGACTTCAACGTGGACCAAAACGACGAAATCTATACCATCTTCACGCATTCGGGCTTGCTGAAAGATTCATACGATGCCGCGCGCATCCGTTTTGCAGAGAATGGCACTTTCAACGCCTTCAAAACCAATTACTTCACCACGAGTCGCATCGACCATGTGTTTGTGTCGCCAAGCACGACGGTGGAGGCTTACGGCGTGTTCACCAACAGCTACTGGACGCCCGACGACGACCCTAACGACAACCTCAAGGCCAACGACGCGCCGCAGCAGATTTCCTTTGACACCTATATCCGGCACAATCCTTCGGACCATTATCCAGTGTTTGTTAGGGTGAAACTGGAGCCTGTAAAATGAAAAAGTTTGAAAAAGTGGTTGTGAAAAGAAAAAAGTTGTATTTTTGCAGCGTCAAAAAGAGGAATTCGCAGAAAGGATGACAACCTTTATGGTCTTTTGACCGTTTCGAGCCTCAACTAACAAGCCATCGTGAAAACGGTGGCTTTGTTTATTTTGGAACAGTGATGCAATACTGCACTAATTCTTGATTGGAACGTTGTCTGCCGATAGTTAGTTTGATGTTGTTGTATTGCATCATCAACAAAGCTTCGAATTGCTTTTGATTCTTTGTGTTTCGTTTGGCTGGCTTTGTATTGATTAGAATGGCATTTTCCAGAATCTCAGTTAGTTGGAATACAGCAAGTGTTGATTCGTAACTGCGCGATGCTTTTTCGTAGGTCTCGTTAATGGATAGAAATTTTACGTGGATATATTCGCTTAATCCTTTGTTCCATACCTTTTTGTCGGGATGTTCGGAAATCCATTTCGAGTAAAAGTCTTTGATTAACTTTTCACGAACCTTAATCTCTTCTTTTGTATGTCCAATGGGTATCTCTGCCATAATCGACGCAAAAGTAGCAAATTTATGCTTTGGTTTTGTGTTTTTTCACCTCACCCAAAGTCTGTAAAACTACCGAAATGATTATCAGCGCGATACCAACAACAAACGAGAAATTCAGTTCCTTGTACTCGTTGAAAATGAACATCGAGAGGATGATGCTATAGACGGGTTCCAAGTTGTAAGTCAGATTGACTGTGAAGGCAGGAATCCTTTGTAAGACAATAATTTGCAGCAAGCAGAGACCGATGGTGCAAACCACCACCATGAAGGCGAGGTAGGGAATGTCCGTGCCGACGGGATAAAGTCGCCCGACGGGGATGAAATGGTTATAAATAGGTATGAGGCAGCTCAGGCCGATAAGTCCGCCGACCATTTCCCAAAGCAGCATGTTCTTGGTCTCATAATGCTTGCCGACACGCTGGTTGACAATGGCGAACAAAGCATAAAGCGCGGACGAAACCACACCCAAAACAATGCCCAAGCGATAGCGCGAATCGAAGTGGAAAATGAGATAAATGCCGAGGATGGTGAGCAGGCTGAACAGGAACTCACGCCCGGAAAAACGGTGCTTGTTGATGATAGGCTCAAACAAGGCGGTGAAGAAGCCCACCAGCGAGAAGCACACCACGCCGATACTGACATTGGACGCCTTGATGGAGGCGTAGAAAAATACCCAATGCAGGCAAAGCAACATGCCCACGCCACCCATCTGCAAAATGTCCCTGAATTTGTATCGTTGTAGAGACGCACGGCCGTGCGTCTTGGACACCCGCAAATAGACAAACATGATCAACGCCGCTGCGGCCATACGCCACCAGACGAGAACGGCGGAGTCGAGGGTGATGAGTCGTCCCAACACGCCCGTGAAGCCCGCGATGAACACTGAGAGATGGAGCAGCAAATAGTCCTTTTTCATGGCTTTCTCCTTTGGCGGACGGCCTCGAAAGTGACGATGGCGGTCGTGACCGAAACGTTGAGCGAGTCGGCGATGCCATTCATGGGGATGATGATGTTTTGGTCGGCGGCCTCGACCCATTGTTGCGAAATTCCTGTGGCCTCGGTGCCCATCACCAAGGCGGAGGCTTTGCGGAAGTCGGCGTCAAGGTAGTCGATGGAGGCCTTGAGGTAGGTACAATAAACGGTTATCCCATTCTGTTTCAGCCATTTGATGCATTCCTCAGTGGAGCAGGCATAGACGGGCACACTGAAAATGCAACCGATACTTGCCCGAATTGCATTCGGGTTGAAAAGGTCGGTGGCAGGGTCGGCGACGATGACGGCATCCACGCCTGCAGCGTCGGCGGTGCGCATCACAGCACCGAGGTTGCCGGGCTTCTCGACGGTTTCCAAAACGATAATCAGCGCGTCTTTCTTGGGTTTGAACTCGCTGAGGCTCTTGTATTTGGGTATGGCCACGGCCAACAGTCCGTCGCTGCCCTCGCGGTAGGCAATTTTGTCGAAAACCTCTTCCGTAACGGTCTCGGTGAACGTCGCCTTCACCTTGACTGGCTCGCGCAACAACGCCTCGCAAACATACAATTGCTCAATCTCAAAGCCGCAGGCCTGCGCCCGCTCGATTTCGCGCTGTCCCTCAATGAGGATGCGGTTCTGCTCGTGGCGTTTCGAAGCCTTTTGCAAGCGCACGAGGTTCTTTATTTTGGGGTTAGTTTTGCTTGTTATCATTCTTGTTACTTGTTTCTCTGGATTGCTTCACTACGTTCGCAATGACGCAAAGCGTGGTTGTATTGTCATTGCGAGCGAAGCGTGGCAATCTATTGTTTTGGTTTTATTTGAGACAGTACCAATCCAATCACGACCACCAAAATGCCAACAATTTTATTGACGGTCAGGCTTTCATGGATGATGAAATAGCTGAAAATGGCCGTGAAAACGGGAATCAGGTTGGAATAGACATTGGCCCGCGATGCGCCTAATTTGCTGAAGGTGAAGGCCCACAAGGCGTAGGCAGCGGAACTGCAAAACACGCCGAGGCAGACCAACGGCACGATGTAACCGCCCACATTGGCGAAGTTGGACGGCTCGAAACGCTCCATGATGAGCGTCAAAGGGATGAAGTAAATCATGCCGATGATGTTTTGCATCCAAGTGATAGTCAGTGGTTTGTAGAGTCTTGTCAGTTTGATGAGCGCGATGGAATAGCCCACGGCCACCACAACGGCTCCAAATAGGAAAAGGATGCCTTTGGGCGAGGCAGTGAACTCGAGGTTTTTGTTGAGTAGCAGCACGATAACGCCGACAAAAGAGGTGATGAATCCTACGATGTTCATTGGAGTGAGTCTCTCTTTCAGAAAGATACGTGCGGCTATGGGCGTCACCAAGGGAATCATGGCGATGATGCCCGAACCGATGATGGGGGAGGTGTTTTTCAACCCGTAGCCTTCGAAAATGAAGTAGAGGAACGGTTCGAACATGGCCGCTAAAGCAAAAAGTCCCAAGTGTTCTTTCTTGACTTTCTCGTTGAGGCGAAACACGAAAAGTATCGCAGTGAGGAAGATGGTGGCCACCACCAAGCGAAGGAAAATGGTCGCCGTAGGATTCAGATTTTCATACACTTGCGTGGACCAAACAAACGACATCCCCCAAAAAATCATGGCAACGATGCCGGCCAAATGAACAATGTAGTTTCGGTTTTTCATGCGGCAAAATTACGTTTTTTTGAGATTGTTTTTCCGATGTGGAACATTTCGGCAAGATATTTGTAGTAAATTTGCAGCGTCAAATGAAAGTCAAATTTAAGTTTAATAATTAAAAATCTCTAAAAATGAAAAAGTTAAGTATTATCTGCATGACGGTTTTGGCCGTTTTCGCGATGGCCTCGTGTCGCGGCCCGATGGGTCCGCAAGGCCCCGCAGGACATGATGGCAACGCCAACGTTGCTTCTTCGACAGTAACCGTCTATCCCAATAACTGGGAATGGGATCGTCTTTTCACCGATGGCCAAGGGCATGAAAGAGGCCGTTACATTGTGACTATTGATTATCCTGCCATCAATAACAATGTTTACAATTATGGCGCAGTGCTCGTTTACATGGATGTCGAAGGCACTTGGTCGCAAGTTCCGCTTACCTACTACTACAGCCCTGACGATGATGAGAATGGCAACCCCAACCTTTACGAGGCTTCAATTGAAGTTGCCACGCTCAACGATGGAGGCGTGCGCATCTTCTGGACGGAAAGCGATTTCTGGAAAGTTGACCGTCCCGACACCCATAGGTTCAAGATTGTGGCCATTGAGGCTTCTGTCTATTCCAACCGAAGCGATGTGGACTACAGCAACTACGAGGCCGTGAAGACCGCCTTCCAATTGGCTGACTGATTGGGAATTAAGAGAGTCAATCACATGAAGACTCGTCCAAAAGACGGGTCTTTTTTTGTTTCACGCAGAATCCGCAGAATCCGCAGAAGCGCAAAGCGGAGTAAATTTATTGTCCGGTAGGTTTCCCATAGTTCTGCGATTTCTGCGTGAGAAAAATACTGCCTGAGATATTACTGCATCATCAACGAAAACCACATGAACCCGACATAGCCTAAAGTGAGCAAAGCTCCTTCCCAGCGGGAGATTTTGCGGCCTTTGCCCGTGAAAACGAACATCAGCATAAGGATGTTGGCGGCGAAGAGAATCATCAATTGCTTGTTCATCATCGGGTCGAAAGGCAACGGCGTGATGAGCGCACTGATGCCCAACACTATGAAGATGTTCAAAATATTGGAACCCAATACATTACCGATGGCGATACCCGAGTTTTTCTTCAGCGCCGCCACAATGGAGGTGATGAGTTCGGGTAGAGAAGTGGCTGTAGCTACCACGGTCAGGCCGATGGTGCTTTCGCTCATGCCCCATTGTTTGGCCAAGATTTGCGCATTGCGGGAAACCAATTCTCCACCAATGTAAAGTCCTATAATTCCAGCAATTAGTGCAAGAATGGTTTTGCCCCACGGCATGGCTTCCTGAATGTCTTCAGTTTCCTCTTTCGGGTCGTTTTTCAGCATGGTGAGGAGCAGGTAGGCGAAGCCCACCAGCAGCAGTGCGATGCCCTCCATCCAGTTGATGGTGCGGGCAGAGCCAGTGAAGAAGTCGTTGGCCATCAGCGCGATGGCGAGTGTGGCCACGAAGCCGGCGGGGATGTCGCGGCGGATAGAGACGCGGCTCACGTCGATGGGCCAGATGAGCGAACTCACGCCCAGAATGAGCAGAATGTTCATCGTGTTGCTCCCAATGATGTTGCCGATGGCCAAGCCCGGACTGCCTTTGGCGCAAGAAAAGATGTTGACAATCATCTCAGGCAGCGAAGTGCCGAAAGCCACGATGGTCAGCCCGATGATGAGTGGTGAAAGCTTGGCGCGGATGCCCACGCTGGTGGCCCCGTTGACGAGCCAGTTTGCGCCCAGAATCAAGGCCACGAAGCCGACGGCCAATAATAATAAAGGTAATAGCGAGTCCATCAAATGTTGTAGTTTCGTGCTCCAAAAATCTTACTCCCAACCCTAACCAAAGTCGCGCCTTCCTCCACGGCAATCGGATAGTCTTCCGACATTCCCATCGAAAGCTCCTTGAATTGCGGCTGGTCTGCGAAATAGTCTGCCTTGAGGGTGTCGAAAATCTCCTTCAAGTGCTTAAATTCTTTACGGACTTCGGCCTCATCGTCGGTGAAAGTGGCCATACCCATCACGCCGCATATGCGGATGTTTTGCATCTGTTTGAACGCTTCTGAATCAAGCAGTTGTCGGGCTTCTTCCATGTCAAGGCCGAATTTGGTTTCCTCTTGCGCGATGTGGAATTGAAGCAGGCAATCCACAACGCGGTCGTGCTTTTTGGCTTCCTTGTTGACGGCTTCGAGCAGGTTGGCCGAGTCGATGCTGTGGATGAGCGTGACGAAGGGGATGATGTATTTGATTTTGTTGGTCTGCAAGTGGCCGATGAAATGCCATTGGATGTCTTGCGGCAGTGCCTCATGCTTGTCGCGCATCTCAAGGGCATGGTTTTCGCCGAACACGCGCTGCCCCGCGTCGTAGGCTTCCTGCAAGTCGCTGACGGGCTTGGTCTTGCTGACGGCCACCAAAGTCACAGACTCGGGTAGCGTCTCCTTTATTTTCAATAGGTTCTCTTTAATCATGATTCTTTGTTTTTTGACTTCGGGACTTCGGGACGCGGGACTTCGAGACTTCCTTGTCGCTTTGCGTCACTGCGAGGCACGAAGCAGTCCATCTTATTTGAGCAGACAAAGGTACAACAATTTGATGGAATGGCGAATTATTCTTTTGTGTTTTGAAAATTTCGCCAACTCGCCGAGCGGGTTTTTGCCAAGTTCCCAAACAAAAATCGGCCAAATTCCCAAATGAAATCGTGCCAAGTTCCCAAATGAAATCGTGCCAAGTTCCCAAATAAAGAAAGAAAAATTTGTGTAATTGATTGGTTTGTATTATTTTTGCAGCGAATTTAATGATACTCGCCATGAGCGTTTACAAGTCACGAATTGCCGATCAAATGTTGGCTGCAAGATTGAGGAGAAAAGGGGCTGTGCTGATAGAGGGTCCCAAATGGTGCGGAAAAACGACCACTGCCGAGCAGCAGGCAGCAAGTGTTCTATATATGGCAGACCCGATGCGTAAGCAGCAGAACCTACAGGCCGCAAAAATTAATGTACAGCAACTCCTTGCTGGCGACACACCTCGGCTTATCGACGAGTGGCAGATTGCGCCGTCGCTTTGGGATAGCGTGAGGTTTGAAGTCGATCATCGTAAGGGTTGGGGGCATTTTATTCTCACGGGAAGCAGTGTGCCGCCATCGACCGATGAGATATTTCATTCTGGCACAGGCCGTTTTGCCAAATTGAAGATGCGAACGATGTCGCTGTTTGAATCAGGCGATTCAACTGGAACGGTAAGTCTATCGGAATTGTTTGACGGAGAGAGAAAGCCTGTTTCGGGAAACAGCCATATAGACATCAACCGTTTGGCATATCTGATTTGCCGAGGCGGTTGGCCAGGCGCATTGGATATGGACGAAACGGATTCATTAGCCCAAGCCTTTGATTATTATGATGTTGTGTGCGACAGCGACATATCCCGTGTTGATGATGTGCAGCGCGACCCGCAAAGAGTGCGCCTGCTCATGCGCTCGTATGCCCGTCACCAAGGTACAACGGCCACCATCGGCACCATTCTTGAAGACTTAAAGGCAAATGAGGCAAGTGGTTTGTCGGACAATACCGTGTACGATTATATCAAGGCACTCAAGAAAATTTTTGTGATTGAGGATATGCCCGCGTGGAATCCCAATCTTAGAAGCAAGACGGCGATTCGCACGAGCGACAACCATTATTTCATTGATTCGAGCATAGCGACAACAGCATTGGGAGCTAGTCCGAACGATTTGTTGAACGACTTGGAAACCATGGGGTTGATGTTTGAAACGCTTGCCGTTCGCGACCTCAGAGTATATGCCGATGCTTTGGACGGACAAGTGTATCACTATCGCGACAAGAAAGGCTTGGAATGTGATGCCGTCGTCCATTTAAGGAACGGTTCATACGGACTGATTGAAATAAAATTAGGTGGCGACACGCTGATTGATGAAGGCGCGAAGTCGCTCACCACATTGGCTGCCGACATTGATACCATTCGCATGAAATCTCCGTCGTTTCTGATGGTTTTGACTGGAATAGGCGATTTTTCGTATCAAAGGGATGACGGCGTTTATGTGGTGCCGGTGGGGTGCTTGAGGGATTGAAAGGAGGAAATGAAAACCAAAAGTGGCAAGGAATCGATATTTTTTGTAGTTTTGCACAAAATTGAAATTGTATGTTATCGGAAAAAGAGACCATATTAAGTTCCATTCGTGCTTTGGGTGCCAAGGTGCTGCCCGAAGGAGCGAGGCTTATTCTGTTTGGTTCTCAAGCTCGCAACGATGCGCGTGACGATTCCGACTGGGATTTGCTCATCTTGCTCAATGACCAGCAACTACAAAAAGACACCTTTGGTGCGTATGCCTATCCTTTCGTTGAGTTAGGCTGGGGATATGGCACTTATTTCAGCCCGAAAATCTACACCTACTCGGAATGGGCAAAACGAAAAGGAACGCTTTTTTATGACAATGTTGATAGGGAAGGAGTGATATTATGCTGACTGATGAAGAAAGAAAAGCCTTGGTGGGCAACAAGGTAAGACGCTCAAGAGAAACATGGGTTGAGACCAAGGGCATCATTGAAAGCAAGTATTGGCATGCAGCAGCAAATAGAATGTATTATGCCTGTTATTACATGGTATCGGCCTTGTTGTTGAAAAATGGACAGAGCAGCCACACACACGGTGGCACTATCGGCCTTTTTGGATTGCATTTTATCAAAACTGGAATTGTTTCTTCGGAGTTGGGGAAATTTTACAGCGAGCTTTTTGAACTGCGGCAAACAGGAGACTATGACGATTGGAAAGTGGTTACGGAAGCAGACATCATGCCTTTGGCATCTACCGTTGAGGTCTTTCTTGATACATTGGAGGGTGTTATCAGAAAGGATGGGTATTTAGACTAATCCTTCAAATATCAAATATAGTTTTGGTGTTGTGCTTATTTTGTCAGTTCATTTTTCGCCAACTCGACGAATGGCATTTTGCCAAGTTCCCAAACAAAAATCGGCCAACTTCTCAAATAGGAATCGATGATTTTGTAATTGGATGATTTATATTGTTTTATAGAGATGGCAATACTTTGTTGATTTTTTGAATTGCTATTCGTCAAAGTTGAATCAATCTATTGTAAACTTCAAACAACTTGTCATCATCAAAATACTCTGCAAAATCCTTCTTGCCATAAGCGTCTTCTAATAATAAAACATCAGGCAATTCGAGTTTGACATTGACAATTAGCCCATTGCTTGGCAATTCAACTCGTTGGTTCGCCAAGCCTTTCTGTATTAGAATTCGCTTGATTTCGGAATAAGCCAATTCCCAAAGTTTAGCCTTTTCTTCTTCAAAATCAATAAAATCGAGTTCGATGCCGTTCTTCATATTGTCCTCAAATAGTCATGCAAAAATAGAGGAAACATGATAAGAAAGCAAGTTTATTTCAGGTCGTTATTTGAAAACCGAACTGCCAATCCAATCGCTTTGCCAAGTAAAGGCGGAACAGCATTGCCTATCTGTACCAATTGCTTGTTTTTCTTTCCTTCAAAAATGAAATCGTCAGGAAACGACTGCAGGCGAGCCATTTCGCGTGCAGTAAGAACTCTCGGCAATTTGGGATGAATGTTTACTCCACCATGATTTTCCTTGATGGTACAAGAAGCCTCGTTCCAAGGACATTTTTTCCAAGCATCAGAATATCCTTTATAAAGGCTTTGTCCTTCTTCCAGTTCAAGCATTCGTCTGGCCATTTCGGGTTTGTGCTTTGTTGGAACATGATTAAATGCCTCATCTTCAGGATGGCTCATCAAATCAGCAATGGCTTGGCCAGTAGTGACGTATTCATTTGGAGCCAGCATTGGTTTAGGGTGGTAGTTTTTCACGCCGATTCTGTTACCAATGAAAATGACACGTTCACGCTTTTGGGGAGTGTAATAATCTGCGGCACACAGAGTCGTAACATTCATTTCATAGCCAATGGCTTTGTAGTCTTGTATGATTTTCCGTTCCACGCCGCCGTTAAGCATACTACGAAGACCTTTGACATTTTCACAAATGACAAATTCAGGACGTAGATTATTCACAATGTCAAGCATTTCAAGATACAATGAGTTTCTTGGGTCATCAACGATACGATTCCCAGCCATGCTAAAACCTTGGCAAGGAAATCCACCTGCAACTACACTCAATTGCCTTCCACCGAGTTGCTCGTTTACAGTTTTATAGAACAAATCCTTGCTTTCTTGTTGTTTGATGTCTGCATCAATAAATGGATGGTCAAAATTCCGTTTATAGGTCATACCTGCTTCCTTGAACCAATCCAATCCACAAATGCCTTGCAATCCAGCCATTTCCAAACCTTTACTCAATCCACCTGCACCACAAAACAAATCCACAAAAGTCATTTTTGATTCACTCGGATGTTCCCAGACTTTTGAAATGTCTGCCCAATTCACAATATCTGTCTTTTTTGTCACAGATGGCTTTACCTTATGCTCTACAATTTCACCAAACAAATCATACTCAATCTTTTCCGATTCTTTCAAAATAATATCTTTGTTTTGCTCAATGTATTCTTTTTCGATTCGATAGGTATTGTTGACTTTGGTTGTGACTATTTTTCCTGAAGCCACTAATTTCCTGACGGCTTTGACCGAAAGATTCAGCATTTCGGCGACTTCATTGATTGAATATGTTTCGTTGCTCATTTGACCTTCTTTTTGTGGTTAGGGTAAAACTTTTCAAGGATGAAATCAGTCGTTTCTTGGCTGATTTTCAATGCGGACTGAATTCGATATTCTACAGGGTCATATTGATAGCAACCAACACATCCTAGCTCTTCGGTATAGTTTTCATCACCTTCGTAAAAAGAGTATGGATTGCCTTCTATGTTCCTTGCATCCCATCGCAAATCGGATATTTTGCAATTCTTGCATATTTGGCGTTTGATGTCGTTGGCTGCTTTGCAAAGAGGCTGAAAGTCTTCCAGTTGCTGCGTTGAGGGGTCTGAAACTCGCATGTCGTTCTTGCGCCCATCTTTGTGGTCAACCTCTATCGTAGTATTTTCTGACGTTCCGTTCACGCCCAACATGACACATTTACGTTTTCTTATAGCATCGCAAATATCCTTTCGTATAGCTTGGCTAAAATGCTGTTGTTCATTAAAACCGACAAGACGAATTGCGTCTATTCGGTTTCCAGGTGTTATACTTCTATCAACCTCAACATTGTATTTCCTTTGTAGAGGAGAGGATGCTCTTCCCCAACTCCATCCATTTCCAAGTTCCAATGATTTGTACTTGCCAGTAAATTCGGTAACATAAACCCATCGACTTACACCATTAGCGTTAGGTTGAGCCAATTCCAGAAATAAATCAATCATTCCCATAATCATTTCTCCTTTCTGAAAACAAAAACATACTCGTGTTTGAATAGGAAATTACCATTGCGCAGAGCGCGATAACGCCATAATGCTTCGCTCCCGATTTTTGCTCTGTTGCCAACCATATCCTTGACAACAATTCCCTTTAGTTTGCAATCGAACTCTTTTTTGATAGCATCCATCAAGTGAAACCCTAATGGGACGACTTCACCATTTCGATAAATATCGCCTATGACTAAGACAAAATGTTTCTTTGCTTTTAGTAAATCAACTCCACTATGCATTGATGCGATGAATTTCTTCGTAAATTCATCAATATCAGTAATGTTCGATAAGTCTTCCGATTTGTCAGTGAATTTGATAATATCCAAATAAGGAGGATGCGCAATAACAAGGTCAACTTTTTTCTTTTCATACCTTTTCAGATCTTTCTTAATTAAGTCTTGTGCGCCCTGTGTGTCGCAAATGTCGTGATTATGAATTGTGAAATGAATACTGTCGCAATCTATCATGCTATTGCCAACAAAATCTATGATTTCTGTATTGATGTCGAAACCAATGTAATCACGATTCAGATTTTCACATTCGTAAAGTGTCGTGCCACTTCCCATAAATAAATCAAGGACAACGTCGTTTTCGTCGGTGAAGCGACGAATCATATTGTTCGGAATTTGCGGAGCAAAATTGCCATGATAAACATTGGTATGTTTGCCGCCTTTTGCCCTTGGCCCAATAATCCAAAGGCTATCAACATTGAGATCGTTATCCTTCCAGTTTTCCTTATCGAAGTTCATGCCCACCTCCAATCTGCGAGGGCATCAGATAAGGCATAATTACAATTTGTGTAAGTAATTCGTTATTTACCATACATTGCCATGCTTTGTATAGCGTCGGGAACTTGTTCGATGACAACAGGCTGGCAAATACTGGAAAACGATGAAGCGTGAATTTCACTTACCGCATTCCGAGGTATTTGCCGAACCTGTCACACTTAATAAGTTCCGTCCACGCTTTCGCACGGACGTTTGAACTTATTCTATTGTGTGACATTTCTTCTAATGGGCAAATTTTCGGAATGTCTCGAATAAATCGCAAACGCTATGGTTTATAATATGTTAGTTGGTCTTTGTTGTTAAATCATCAATTATTTCTGTTTGGTGGTTTATTGGCGCAAAAGTAAGGAATATTTTGTTTAGGAAATGATTGTTGTACAGAAAAATCGGAAATTCCGATTTTCCACCATAGTTCTTTCCAAAATGGAAATAACTGAAAACAATGACAGTTGCAAAAATTGCAACAGTCGTCTAATGAATTGAAAAAAGTCAACCTGTCGGAAATTCCGACAAGTTCATGCAATTGTTCCAAAGAAAAATCGGAAATCCCGATATTCTTCAGTTGTTGCAAATCTTGCAATAACTGCCGTTGAGATGGATTAGTGGTTTTTTCCAAAATGGAAATAACCACTCTATTGGGAACATTCAGTTGTCGAGAAAAACTTGATAACTGATACGGATATTCCTCTCGTTCATCTTTTTTTCCTATTTTTGCACCCAAATTTTGAGAATTATGTTTGAAGGTTTAAGCGAAAAATTAGAACGCTCGTTCAAAGTCCTTAAAGGACAGGCCTATATCACTGAGGTGAATGTGGCCGACACGATGAAGGAAATCCGTCGAGCCCTCTTGGATGCCGACGTCAGTTATAAGATTGCCAAGGATGTCACCAACAACATCAAGGAGAAGGCTCTCGGTCAGGAGATTCTCACTTCGGTGAAACCAGGCGAGATGATGGTCAAAATCGTCCACGACGAGTTGGCCGACCTGATGGGCGGCGATGCCGTGGACATCAATCTGAAAGGCCAACCCGCCATCATTTTGATTGCGGGTCTGCAAGGTTCTGGTAAGACCACTTTCTCGGCCAAGTTGGCTTCCTATCTCAAACGCAAGCGCGGCAAGCAAGTGCTTTTGGTGGCGGGTGACGTTTACCGTCCCGCAGCCATTGAGCAGTTGAAGGTGTTGGGCCAACAGGTTGAGGTTGAGGTATATAGCGAGGATGGCAACAAGAATCCCGTGCAGATTGCGCAAAACGCCATCGAGTATGCCAAGCGGCAGAACAAGCATGTCGTCATCATTGATACCGCCGGTCGTTTGGCCGTTGACGAGGAGATGATGAACGAAATTGCCAACATCAAGGAAGCTGTGAAACCGCATGAGACCTTGTTTGTGGTGGATGCCATGACGGGTCAGGATGCCGTGAACACGGCCAAGGCCTTCAACGACCGCCTGGACTTTGATGGCGTGGTGCTGACCAAGCTCGACGGCGACACCCGTGGCGGTGCGGCCCTCACCATCCGCACGGTGGTGGAGAAGCCCATCAAGTTCGTCGGTATCGGCGAAAAGATGGATGCCCTCGATGTGTTCCACCCCAAGCGCATGGCCGACCGTATCCTCGGCATGGGCGACATCGTTTCTCTCGTGGAGCGTGCCCAAGAGCAGTTCGATGAGGAGGAAGCCCGAAAGTTGCAGAAGAAATTGGCCCAGAATGAGTTCAACTACAACGACTTCCTGAAGCAAATCCAGCAAATCAAGAAGATGGGCAACCTGAAGGAACTCGCCAGCATGATTCCCGGCATGGACAAAGCCATGAAGGGCGAGGAAATCGACGACGATGCCTTCAAGAGTATCGAGGCCATCATCTATTCGATGACGCCCGCCGAGCGCGAGAACCCGAAACTGCTGAACGGCACGCGCCGCAAGCGCATCGCCGATGGTAGTGGCACCTCGATTGTGGAAGTGAACCGCCTCGTGAAACAATTTGAGGAGACCTCGAAGATGATGCGCATGATGACCACGGGCGGTGGCAAGAAACTGATGCGCATGGCTGGCGCAATGAAAAGAAGATAAACCCTAACAATATGGATAACAAGATTATAGACGGCAAACTGATTGCCGAACAGATTAAGAAAGAAATCGCCGCTGAGGTGGCGGATATGATTGACCATGGCATTAAAGCTCCGCATTTGGCGGCGGTTATCGTGGGCGATGACGGTGCCAGCAAGACCTACGTGGCCTCGAAGGAGAAAGCCTGCCACTCGGTGGGTATGACCTCGTCGGTGTACCGCTTGCCTGAAAGCACGACCGAAAAGGAGATGCTCGACATGGTCGAGTTCCTCAACAACGACCCTGAAATCGACGGCTACATCATCCAACTGCCGCTGCCCAAACACATCGACGAGAACAAGGTTATCAACGCCATCAAGCCTTCCAAAGATGTGGACGGCTTCACGAGCATCAACGCGGGACGTATGCAACTGGGTCATCCTTGCTACATTCCCGCCACGCCGAATGGCATCATGGAACTTATCAAACGCTCTGGCATTGAGACGGTTGGCAAGAATGTGGTTGTGTTGGGCCGCTCCAACATCGTGGGTACGCCGATGGCCATCCTGATGTCGCGCAAGGGTATCGACTCGACCGTCACCTTGTGCCACAGCCGCACGCAGAATCTTCCCGAGATTTGCCGCAACGCCAACATTTTGGTCGCCGCCATCGGCAAGCAAGGCTTCGTGACTGCCGATATGGTGAAACCTGGTGCCGTGGTCATAGACGTGGGCATCCACCGCATCGACGACCCAACCAGCCCGAAGGGTTACAAAATCCTCGGCGATGTGGATTACGACGAGGTCTATAAGGTGGCCTCGAGAATCACACCTGTTCCGGGCGGCGTGGGTCCCATGACTATCGTTTCGCTGTTGCAAAACACACTGAAGGCCGCCAAGGGCGAGATGTATCCGAAATAAGACCATGAAAAAGGTTTGGATCATTGTCTCGTTGTTGTACCTTTCGCTTTTTTCCAAAGCGCAAGAGGCAGGTGATGCGGGCTTTTCGCCCCTGTTTACTCCCCAGTTCAAGGCGGAGCTGCCCGAGGAAGTGAGCGAGAGTTCAGGGGTGTTTTTCCATAATGGTCGCCTTTGGACGCACAACGACAGTGGTGGCAAACCAATTCTGTATGCCATTGATACCGTGACGTTTGAGATCGTGCAGAAACTCATTCTTGCTAACGTGCAAAATTTGGACTGGGAGGATGTTTGTACCGATGGCGAAACGGTTTTTGTGGGCGACTGCGGCAACAACAGAGGCAGCCGCAAAGACTTAAAAATCTACACTTTCCCACTTTCATCCATCCCCGTTGAAGGCGACGCGGCGGTTGATGTGGAAGTAATCAATTTCTGCTTTGATGACCAGACCGATTTCACGAAGCGCAAAGTACACGACTTTGATTGTGAGGCCATTTTTGCCACTAAAAATTATCTATATCTGCTTAGTAAGGGTTGGGAAACAGGCACCACACGGCTTTATCGCCTCTCAAAAACGCCTGGACAACAAGTCGCGGAGGTGGTCAATGGCTTCGATTCACAAGGGCTAATTACAGGCGCGGACTATGACCCCAAGAGCGGGACATTGGTTGTGATTGGCTATGTGAAGTCTCTTTACAAGCCGTTTCTCTATTTGATTTACAATTTCGACGAAGCGGGAGTAAAGCTGTCGCATCGGCGTTTCGAAATGCCGCAATTGCCTGGTGCTCAGACGGAAGGCATTTGCTTTTTTGATGAAGGAAGATGCTTCATTTCGGCTGAAACCACCAAGACTTTCACGGCTCGTGTGTTTGTGGCCGATTTCAGGAAATGGATAGATAATCAGCTGAAAAACAAGAAGAAATGAAGCGGAATTTCGTCATGCTTTTTCTTTTTGCCTTGTCGTGTGTTGGTTTTGCCCAGCACCCGAAAAAGGCTGTGAAAGCTTACGAAGCTGCTGAAACTGCGATTCAAAACCGCGATTACAAGAAGGCGCACCAGCAGGCCCTGAAGGCGGTGGCGGAAGACCCGAACTATGCTGAGGCCTGGCTGCTTGAGGGCGAAGTCGGGATGGAGACCGAGGACTACGTTTTGGCCATGTTGGGTTACGAGAAGGCTTTGGCCATCGACTCAATGCTGTTTCCGCCGGCGGCCATCACTTTGGCACGGCTTTATGACCGGCAAGGCTCCTACAAGCGAGAGATGGCTTTGCTGCGTTGGTATCAATCGAAGAAATTTGGTCATTCGGCGAACGATGTAGTCGTTGCTGAAATGCTGGATTTGGCTTCATTCCGCGATGCAGCAGTGAGTCATCCTGTGAGTTTTGAGCCTGAGTCGCTTGGAAACCAAGTGAATACTGCTGCCGATGAATATGTCAACATGCTGCAATTTGATGGTTCCCAATTGCTTTTCACGCGTAAGGTGAATCTAGGCGAGGGCTATCAGAAGGAGTTTTTGTTTGTCTCGCAATGGGACGGCACGGCTTGGAGTGAGGCTCAGCAGCTTGCCTTCGCCGATTTTCCTGAGGACGTTGACTTGGCGGCAGCTTTCATCTCTGCTGACGGACGCAAGCTTTACATGACGGGCTGCGGCTGGCAGCGCGACAGCAGTTGCGACCTTTACGTTTCAGATTGGGACGGCAGTCGTTGGTCGATGCCACGGCAATTGAAGGGTAGTATCAATACAAATAGTTGGGAATCACAACCTTGCGTTAGCAGTGACGGACGGGAATTGTATTTTGTTTCGCGGCGAAATGGCAATGCCGACATTTATTGCTGCCAGCGCAATGCTGACGGAACTTGGGGTGAGCCACAGAATTTGGGTGCACCTATTAATACTAAAGGCAAAGAAATGGCGCCGTTCATCCATCCTGATGGACAAACGCTGTATTTTTCCTCCGACAAGCATATTGGCATGGGTGGCTTCGACTTGTTCATGAGCCGTAGGGGAGCGGATGGACAATGGCAAGAGCCTGTCAATCTGGGCTTTCCGATTAATACAAGCGGCGACGAAATCAACTTTTTCGTGGCCGCCGATGGCAAAACGGCCTTCATTTCCTCCGTTCGTGAAGGCAGTTACGGAGGCTATGACATATACACCTTCGAGCTGCCCGAGGAAATCCGCTCGGATTCAGCGAATTATCTCTCAACGGTAGTTGTAGTGGAATTGGTTGTGGGTGATGCAGTGGTCTTGCAAAACATTCAGTTTGAGTTTAATAGCTCTGCCTTAACCGCCGACTCGCAGTCGGGAATTGAGATGCTGACCGAATTTTTGAAGCGCAATCCCGAACTGAAGGTTGAACTGGCTGGTCATACCGACGACGTGGGCAATGCCCAATACAACCAGAAACTCTCCGCCGAGCGTGCTGAAACAGTACGTAAAGCGTTGATTGATAAAGGAATCGAAGAAACCCGTTTGACATCGAAAGGTTATGGTCCATCGCAACCCTTGGTGCCCAATAACAGCGACGAGCATAGGGCATTGAACCGTCGTACGGAAATGATTATAATTAATTGATTATGAAAAGATTAGTACCAATCATAGCTTTGTCTTTAATGATGTCGGCTTGTGTGAAACCAGACAAACCCAAGGAGATTCATTTTTCCGTTTTGGGCGATAGCTATTCCGCTTACGAGGGTTTTGTTGACCCAGAGACCAATGATGTTTATCCATACGAAAACATTGGCGTAAAGAGTGCTGAACAGATGTGGTGGCATAAGGTGGCCACTAAAACGGGTTGGAGTATGGAGAAAAACAACTCATTTTCAGGCTCTTTGGTCTGTAATTTTGACTATGTGCATTATTACGGTTCCTATTCATTTCTGCGCCGCATGAACGATCTCGGCAGTCCTGATGTGATTTTCATTTTTGGTGCCACCAACGATGCCTGCGCTCACA
The DNA here is from genome assembly GCA_905233685.1 of uncultured Bacteroidales bacterium. Lineage (GTDB taxonomy): Bacteria > Bacteroidota > Bacteroidia > Bacteroidales > F082 > Limimorpha. The sequence goes on from CAJOEZ010000006.1 coordinate 53,406, forward strand.
ATGGCGACTATGTGCCGATTGTGCCGATTGGCGATTATGTCTATGCTGACTGGACTGAAGAGCAGCTTTGCACTTTCCGTCCGGCGTTGGCGTATCTCTTTGAATATCTGAATCAAATGTATCCGCAAGCTGAGCTTTATTTCCTGTTAGATATGGATCTCGGTTCTGGAAGCATTGATGTGGACAGGCGGGATCTTTTCATTGGGTCGATTCATCGCATTGCGAGTTATTACAAGGTGAAATGCATTGATTTGGAGGGAATTCAGAAGAGCCAGTGGCATCCCAATGTAGAGGGGCAAGAAACCATTGCGCGACAAGTGATTGAGGCGTTGCAGATTGATTTCAATGTCTGATGTGGTATTGTACTGTCAGCTCCTCATTGGAAGGCGTAGGCACGTCCCAATAGGGCTTTTCTTCGGACGTTGTGTCTGTCGAAACGTCGTTTTCATTCTCCGACTCTTCCTCTTCCCAATGATGTATTTCCTTTTGCGGACCTTCTTTGCGAAGCAAAAACGCCAGCACCACTCCGACAATGGCTCCGCTGAGGTGTCCTTCCCATGAAATGCTTTGTAATTCAGCAAGTTCTGGAATCATACCCCAGATAAAACTGCCGTAAAGGAACACCATGATGAGAGAAATCACGATAAGCATTCTATTGCCTCGGATGAAGCCGCTTACGATAAGGAAGAGGTTCAGTCCGTAAACAAGGGCGCTGGCTCCGATGTGGGTGCTATTGGGGTTGCCGAGGCACCAAGTGAGCAACCCGCTGGCCAACCAGGTGATGAGCATGACGCGGTTGGCAAGGGTGGGGTAGCAATAATACAAAGCCGTGCCAAGCACAAGGATGGGTATGCTGTTGGAAATCAGGTGCTCCCAACTGCCGTGCAGGAAAGGAAGGGTGAGAATGCCGACAAGACCTTGTATCGAGTGGGGTCGCAAACCAAAACAATCCAAATTGAGGTCTAATGCCGTCTCGACAATCATCACGGCCCACATCAATGCCACGATGCACGCGGGGATGACGAGACTCCCGAAAAACTTCTTTTTTTCTGCTTTTTCTTCCATGCGATGGGGCCTATCAAGAATTGTTCCGTTGCAAAGGTCGGAAATTTTGGCAGAAAAAATAGCCCATTTTGCAAATGCAACACATTTTTCCCTATCTTTGTCCGCCAAAGAATGGAAATCTTAATCATCAATTAAATTCATAACACTATGGTATTACTACAAACCAACGTCACAATGGTGATCTTCATCTGCATCCTTGCAGTGGTCATCCCGTTCCTGCTTTACTACCTCTCGAAGGCCAAGAAGGAACATCCTAAAGGCTTGATTGCAGCCGCTTTAAGTAACATGGGCGAGCGTTTCGGCTACTACATCATGAACGCCATTCATCTACTCGGTGTTCTACTTTGGCATTTACGTGCTGAGTCTGGTGGGCGGTATCATCGCCGACCGCACACAAAACTACAACCGTACCATCCAATGGGGCTTGATTATCATGGCCATTGGTTATGTCGGCATGGCTATCCCGCTGTTCAGCCAGGATGCTAACGGCATCATCGTTGACGGCAACGGAAAATGGTGGGGCATCCTCATCTTCACGTGCTTCGCCTTGCTTTGCATCGCATTCGGTAACGGTCTGTTCAAGGGCAACCTGCAGGCTTTGGTCGGCCAGATGTACGATAACTTCGAGGCTGAGGCTGCCAAGAAAGGTCCTGAGGCCTTAGCTGTGGCCAAGGACAAGCGCGACAGCGGCTTCCAGATTTTCTACGTGTTCATCAACATCGGTGGTGTGATTGCTCCTTTCGTGGCTCCTATGCTGCGTGAGTGGTGGCTGAAGGCACACAACTTCGTTTACAATGCCGATATGTCAGCACTCTGCCACCAGTATCTGGCCAATGGTGAGGTGACGCAAAAGTTCACTGAAACGATGGCGAACTCCGTCCTTCCCACCGCTAACTATGGCACCAACCTGACGCAGTTCTGCTCCGATTATATTTTGACCTTCAACCAGGGCGTTCACTTCTCGTTCTTTGTCTCGGTGGCCGCCATGATGATTTCGTTGATTATCTTCTTCACGCAAAAGAGCAGATTCCCGCAACCCGCCAAGAAAATGGCTGCTGAAATTGCTGGTTATACCGCTGAGGAAAAGGCTGCCATGGCGAAGGAAATCAAGCAGCGCATGGCCGCTTTGTTCGCCGTGTTGGGCATCGCCGTGTTCTTCTGGCTGTCGTTCCACCAAAACGGCCAGTCGCTGTCGGTGTTCGCCCGCGACTTTGTGGATTCATCGAGCATCGCTCCCGAAATCTGGCAGGCTTTGAACCCCTTGTTCGTCATTATCCTCACCCCGTTGGTCATGGGCATTTTTGCCATATTGGCTAACAAGGGCAAGGCCGTCTCGACGCCTCGCAAGATTGCCTACGGTATGGGTCTCGCTGGCTGCGCCTACCTCTTCCTGATGATTTTCTCCATCGTGAAGCACTATCCTTCAGGCGACGAGTTCCGCGCCATGGATGCTGCCACGATGGCTGCCGCTGGTTTGGCCAAAGCCGCCCCGTGGGTGATGATTGTCACCTATTTCTTCCTGACTGTGGCTGAGTTGTTCATCTCTCCGCTGGGTCTGTCCTTCGTCTCGAAGGTGGCTCCGCGCCACATGGTGGGTCTCTGCCAAGGCTTGTGGTTAGGTGCCACGGCCATCGGTAACCTCTTCATCTTCGTGGGTCCCATCATGCTCAATGCCTGGCCTATCTGGAAATGCTGGGGCGTGTTCCTCGCCATCTGCCTCGTCTCCATGACGGTCATGTTCGGCATGGTGAAGTGGTTGGAGAGAGTGACTAAATAAACATCAGATATTGATAAGAATGTAGGGCTGTCACATCGTGGCAGCCCTAATTTTTTGAACATTTTTCATAAAAAACGATTCCTATCTGAAATTTTTTGTACATTTGCCATCGATTGTTCGGGGAGACATCCGAATGATTGAAGGCAATTTGTGCTTGTATCTTGATATGTAAATCTGGAAAATTTAGTAGGTAAGATACAGACAGCGAGTTAGCCAGCCCAGATTTGTTATCAATCAACTATTGATAATAAACACAGGCTAGGTTACCGCGTCTATTTTTATCTACGAGGTATTCCAGAGCCTACATATCGGAAATAGGTGCGAACAAGTTTCCTAGCCTTCTTATGTACGAATCTGAAAACCTGCCGAATCGGGGAAGCAATAGGCAAAAGAAGTTGCACCCGATTAACGTACTTAGGGCAAAACAGATGGATATTACCAAAGATTACAAACCAATCAAACCGGCAAAAGTTTTGTTAATTGGCCATGATCCAACATTGCGAAATACGGAAACGCAAGCAGAGTACGCTTTTTTCGCAGACTATTATTTCAAAGAAGAACCAAAGCAAAAAAGCGAAAAACGCAAGTTCATGTTAGCCAAAAGAACCTTTGACCAAATCCTTGATGTTACGGTTGGAAAATTTGATGCTGATGAGATTTATATCACGAATTTATGCAACAAAACACTTCCACATGCCAAAGGAGTTGTAAAAATTCCCCAAAATGAGGCTGCTGAAGGTGTGATAAGAATAAAAGAAATCCTAAAAAGCAATCCGACAATCTTGTATGTTTTTCCTATGTCTCTTCAGGTGAATTACTGGCTCCAAGAACTTGGACTATATAACTCGCATGATAGTTTCCTTGATGATACAAGACCTAAGGAAAGCGAGAAAGACACGCAAGGTTTCAAGCCCAAAAAAGGAAGAACTTTTTTACAAATATGCGGAAAACAATTTAAAATCGATGGTTTTAATAAACAAATACTCATACCCATTTTACATACAAAACAGTATCCTTTGACTGGAAGAATGACCGCTTATGAGGATTCGTATAGACACATTCGTGATTATTTCAAACAACAATAATAATAAAGCCATGAAAAAACAATTATTCTTACTTGTTTTGGTTTGCACAATTATGTGTAAACCCATCCTATCACAGGAATTTCTCAGATTGTCTTTTACGGGGCAAATTGGCGATGGTTACTATCAAAAAATGGAGAGCATTGGCATAAAAAATGTCACTCGTGATTGGATTGAAGTCATTCATTATCCCGACACTACCATAACAATCGATTTAACTACCAGTATTCAAAACATTGAAAGCGGGAACACTATTAGTGTGGCTCCAAATCCGTTTTACGGTGAATCCAATATTTTCTTTGAAATAAAAGAAACGTCCCATGTTGTCATTACAGCACATAATTTAAGTGGAGATTTATGTACAAAACACGAAACAGATTTGTTTGCTGGAAACTACACTTTCAAAATGTGTCTAAGCAAAACCCAGATATATATCATATCAATTCAAATTGGCAATGTTAGACATTCTCTAAAAGTGGTTAATTTGGAAAACCGTTCTACTGATTACATTGTGTTAACAGGATGGGACAATGGGGCAAAACAACCATCGGGAAAGGGATACATTGATCGCCCATTTGAATTTGGCGATATTATGGAATACGTAGGATCAGCTACAATCAACGGATCCGCCATTAGTAGCGAACATATAATTCAGAGTCAATTATTTAACGAAGACATCATCCTTCATTTTTCCGCTTTTTTGCCCACAGTTCAAACAGATAATGTTAGCAATATTGCGCAAACAACAGCGACTTGTGGTGGCGAAGTAACCTCTGATGGATATGCATTTGTATCGAGTAGAGGTGTATGTTGGAACACGGAACCGCATCCCACTTTGGCTAACTCTCATACTACTGACCAAAACGGCATAGGACATTTCAATAGTTCTCTGACTGAACTATCTCCAAACACAACTTATTATGTTAGAGCATATGCAACAAATAGTGTAGGAACTGTATATGGAAATGAAATCAGTTTTACGACTGAAATCGAAAGCACATGGCCCAATGGAACTTTACCAGGACTATTTTCTGTTGATCCAATTCAAAAAGTTCAATTTTCACAAGGAGTATTACAATACAGAGCAACCACCAACACTTGGCGTTTTGCAGAAACTCAATACGAATTTATTGGGCAAGAAAACCTCAATATTTCTTCAAACTATGATGGTTACATTGATTTGTTTGGTTGGGGAACAAGTGGATACTCACATGGTGCAGTTTGTTATCAACCATGGTCAATTACCGATGTCCCTAATTTATACTATGCGTATGGATATATGAATTATAACTTATACGATTTAACAGGCAAGGCCGATTGGGGTTACAATGCCATCATTAATGGCGGAAATCAGGAGAATTATTGGAGAACACTATCTTCCTCTGAATGGCAATATCTTCTTTTTGATAGAGAAACTCCATCGGGAATACGTTTCGCAAAAGTTTCTATTGGTGAAATTTCACAAGCCGGGCTTATTCTCCTTCCTGATGACTGGGATGAATCCATTTTTTACTTAATATATCCAAACGAAATAGATCCTTTTTCTTTAAACGCCCTTACACTTGAACAATTAAATTATTTAGAGGCCAATGGCGCCGTGTTTCTTTTATACGCCGGCTTACGTCATGGAGATCTTGTCGGTCAGTTTTATTATTATGATAATTATTGTTGTTATTGGACTTCTGATCATAGTACTTCTAATAGCGAAAACGCTCTTATTCTCAGTAATAGCAGGTCTAATTTACAACTCGGAGGGCATCGTCGATGTGAGGGGCTCCCTGTTCGTTTAGCTCGCACTACCGCATTAAACAAACGAAAGTAATTCTCTAAGATAGCTATACTAGATAGTGCTATTTTATGCCGGCAGCAACGTCGGCTTTTTTCAGAAAACTGAAACAGACTGTTTCATTCCAATTTATTCCCTACCTTTGCACCAAATAATTGGTTTTGGATATGGAAAACAAAAAAGATATGGAGCAGCCCCGCATGGTCAGTTCGCACGACATCCACATAGATACAGACTATGCTGATTGGATTGCTGAAGTGAAACATCGCTATCGCTCGGCGCAGGTCAAGGCTGCTGTTAGAGTGAACGCGGAAAAACTGCTTTTCAACTGGCAACTTGGCCGCGACCTTGTGCAGAAAAAGGCTGAAGAACGCTGGGGCGCAGGTGTTGTGGAACAGATTAGCCTTGATTTGAAAAAGGAGTTTCCTGAAGATGATGGCTTTTCCACATCAAACCTTTGGTATATGAAGAAATGGTATCTTTTTTATACTAAAGAAACGGATTTGAGAATTCTCCAACGAGCCGTTGGAGAAATGCAAAATACTATAAATCAGTTGCCTAAAAAACTTTACCAAGTTGGTAAAGAATTAAGCTATGAAAAACTCCACCAAGTTGGTGGAGAAAAACTCCAACGACCCGTTGGAGAAATTTCCGATGATGAATTTGTGCAACGACCCGTTGCAGAATTTCCACAAGTGTTTGGACTTGTTCCCTGGGGACAGCACATAGAAATAATCACATCGTGCCATGCTCTTGATGAGGCATTGTTTTACATTCGTGAAACGATAGAAAAAGGTTTAAGCAGGCCTGCATTGCGCAATGTGATTAAAGCGAATTTATTTGAGCATCAAGGCAAAATCATCAACAACTTTTCGGAGCATCTGCCTGCGTTGCAAAGCAAACTTGTGCAGGAAGTGCTGAAGGAAAACTATGATTTCGGCTTTGCGACGGTTGGACATGAGATTTACGATGAAGCTGAGTTGGAAGACGCGCTTTCAAAGAATATCACAGACTTGCTTTTGGAAATGGGTACGGGCTTTGCCTTTATCGGTCGGCAAAAAGAAATCATTGTTGGGGGTCGCACGAGACGAATTGACCTTTTGTTCTATCATATCCGATTGAGGTGTTATATCGTCTGCGAACTGAAAGCCAAGCCTTTCGAGCCTGATTATGCCGGAAAGTTGAACTATTATGTGAATGCGGTGGACGAATTGCTGAAAGCCGACGACGACAATCCGACCATCGGTTTGCTGATTTGTTCGGATATGAACAGTACCGATGTGCAATGGTCGTTCAGGGGTATCAGTACGCCGCTGGGCGTGGCCACCTACAACAATATTCGAATCAAGGACGCTTTGCCTTCGCAAGAGCAGTTGAAAGAGCGGATGGAGTTGCTGCAAAGGGAACTCCGCGAAACGAAACGCCTAATGAATAATAGAATTGAATAAATCGTTTATACACAGCCCCGTAGGGGCGACATATCAATAAGCAGGCGACGTGAGTCCCTGCACAAAACAAACCAATACTAACAATTAAAAACTCAAAAATATGTTCAAAGGACATCCCAAAGGGCTTTATGCCCTTGCATTGGCCAACACGGGAGAACGCTTCGGCTACTACACCATGCTGGCTATCTTCGTGCTCTTCCTACAAGCCAAGTTCGGCTACAACGAGGCGCAGGCGGGCCACATCTACGGCATCTTCCTCGGATGCGTCTATTTCATGCCCCTTATCGGTGGTATGCTCGCCGACCGTTTCGGTTACGGCAAGATGGTGAAGTCGGGCATTGTGGTCATGTTCCTCGGCTACCTGCTGCTGGCGGTGCCGATGGCTACCACCACGGCCAAAGTCACCATGTTCTCAGCCTTGGCACTCATTGCTATTGGTACGGGTCTATTCAAAGGTAACCTGCAAGTGATGGTGGGCAACCTCTACGACGAGGCCAAATACAGCGCTTTCCGCGACAACGGCTTCAGCTTGTTCTACATGGCCATCAACATCGGCTCGATGTTCGCGCCCATCACGGCTACCAAGGTCACGGATTTGTTCCTCGACAAGGCGGGCTACAGTTATGTGCCGCAGATTCCTTCCTTGGCGCACCAATACCTTGACGGCACCATCACGCCAGAAGCACTTTCTACCTTTGAGGCATTGGCTGTGCAGCAGGGTGGTAATGTAAACGACTTGGCAGGTTTCGCCAACAGTTACATTGACGCTTTGTCGGGTGCCTACAACTACGGTTTTGGCGTGGCCTGTATCTCGCTGATTCTCTCTATGGCGATTTACCTTTGCTGCCGCAACTGGTTCAAGCACGCCGACGTGAACACCAAGCAGGCCAAGGCGATGGAAAGCACGACGGTGAATGTGGTGGAACTCTCGAAGGAGCAGACCCGCGAGCGCATCACCGCTTTGGTGATGGTCTTCGCCGTGGTCATCTTCTTCTGGATGTCGTTCCAGCAGGCCGGCCTCTGCCTGACTTACTTCGCCCGCGACTACACACAAAGCAGCGTGACGGGCTTCACCCGCATCGGCTTCAACATCTGGTCGCTGACTTTGATTGCCATTTCGGTTTATACATTGTTCGGCATCTTCCAGTCTGAGACCAAGCGCAACAAGACGATTTGCGCTATTGTGACGGTGGCGTTGTGGGCGGGAGCCATAGCATTGTATCTTGGTATGCCCGACCCCATCAACATCCTGCCACAGCAGTTCCAACAATTCAACCCATTTTTTGTGGTTGCCCTTACACCCGTCTCGATGGCGGTCTTCGGAGCCTTGGCGAAGAAAGGCAAGGAGCCTTCCTCGCCACGCAAGATTGGCTTGGGTATGATTGTGGCCGCACTTGGTTTCCTCATCTTGGTGATTTGTTCATTCCCCTTGGCCAGTCCTGCCGAACTGAAAACTCATGGTGGCGTGAGCAGTACTTTGGTTTCCCCCAATTGGCTGATTAGCACCTATCTCGTCTTGACCTTCGCCGAACTTTTGTTAAGTCCTATCGGCATCTCTTTCGTCACCAAAGTGGCACCGCCCAAGTACAAGGGCATGATGATGGGCATGTGGTTCTGCGTGACCGCCATCGGTAACTACCTCACTAGTGTCATCGCTCGCATTTGGGGCACAGGAATGCCGCTCTGGATGGTCTGGGGCGTGCTCGTCGTGCTCTGCCTGCTCTCCGCCGTGTTCATCTTCTCTATCATGAAGCGGTTGGAAAGAGCTACACAGGGATGCTAGTTATAGTATGCCCTAAAGGGCAGAAATCGTTCAAAAATCTGATTTAAAATCATTCAAAATCAGAATGAAGAAATGTTGGAGTGCATTTGAAGTGCTCCAACATTTTTTTGAAGATTTGTGCCGAAGTTGTTCATCCTTTGAAAATTTTTGTACATTTGCCGCTGATTGTTCGGGGAAAAATCCGAACGGTTGAAGGCAATTTGTGCTTGTATCTCGAAGTACGAAATCTGGATAATTTGGTAATGAGATAAATGCACGAGTTAGCCAGCCTCTATTGTATTCAACTCTATTTGATACGAAACAGGCTAGGTTACCGTGTGCTGTTTTATTACCAAGGTTATTCCAGAGCCTGTACTTCAAGAATAGACACAAATAAGTTTCCTAGCCTTCTTATACATAAACCTGCCGAATCGGGGAAACTATAGGCAAAGGAGTGTCCGAAAAGCCTTGAAGTGAGTAGGAAAGATTCAAATTCATTGTTTATGAAACACTGTCATTTTTATTTGTTCTTTGCCCTAATCCTCTGCGTTTCAATTGCTTCTTGTTCGCAGAACATCACTAATCAGATGGAGAAAGCGGCTCCGTATTTCGAGAATCTGAAAAAGGTTTCCGATGCAGACAACGGCAAATTGTGGGGCAAAACGCTTTACGGCCCGACGATGTATGTCGATGTGCAAACGAGGAATCTTGTTGCCAATCAGCAAAACAAGGAAAACTCTCTTGTGCAAAAAGGAAACCTATATTTTGGGCAACTTCCTGAAGACATCATTATCGCCAACACATTGATTACTTATTGTGGCGAGAATTGGACCTGTGTGATATGGGACGGCAACCGCGATTTGCTGACCGAAACGCATATTCTGATTCACGAGAGTTGGCACCGCATCCAAGATGAAATCGGTTTGCCTGGCTGTGGGTCTTCAAACCAACATCTTGACGAAACGGAAGGCGAACTGTTGCTGAAACTTGAATTGAGCATTTTGAAGGAGCTGCTGCAAAACGATTCCAAAGACCTAACGGAAGGCTTGCGCGATGTCATGACGGTGCGCAAATATCGTCAATGTATGTACCCTAATAACAACGAAAACCAATTCGAATGTCACGAAGGCATGGCAGAGTATACGGCTTTCAAATTGTTGCCCTTGGACAATGATAATGAGGCTGTTAGGAAAGGATTGGCTGCGGCTGCCATTATGAAAGAAATGGACAATAGCGGCTTCGGCAATTCGTTCGCTTATCTTACAGGTCCTGCTTACGGACTCCTTTTGGATGAGATAGTTCTTGATTGGAGAAACAGCGTCCGTTCAGGCAAGACTATTCCTGATGTAATTTCTACGGTGGTTGCCATACCAGATATGGTTGATAATGTTGAAATAGATAGAATATCAGCGCGTTATGATGTAACAGATTATCTCAACAAAGAAAGAATCCGCCTTGAAGCCCGCGACGAGGAAGATGCCGAATTGAGGGCTCGTTTCTCCGAATCAACATGGTTGGTGATTCCCAACGACAGTGTCAATTTCGGTTTCAATCCTGGTGAGCGGCTTGTTGCTTACGATACCATTGGCGTGATTTACAATACAATGCTATTAAAGGGAGATTTCGGCACCATCGAGGTTGGAAACGGCATCATTCGCGCCAACAATTGGTCATACTTCATCATCCCTTATTCAGAAGACCATTGCGATGCCAAAATCTCATTAAATACAGGCTATGTCATTGAATTGCAGAGTGATGGCAATTACAGAATTGTCAAAGGCTCATAATGACAAAGCGAATGGTCTATTTGAGACCAACAAAAGCGGAAAAGCCGGCAGCAATGTCGGCTTTTTTCGTGCTGATTGCAAACAATTTGCTAATTTTGCGGCCAAATTTCAGAATATGTCAAGGAACGAACAAGAACTGAAAGGTGTCACGCTATTAGGCAACCAAAACACGCATTACAGCTATGATTATACGCCCGAAGTGTTGGAGGTGTTTGAGAATAAACATCCTGAAAACGAATATCTTGTGACTTTGGACTGCCCCGAGTTTACCTCGCTTTGCCCCAAGACGGGTCAGCCCGACTTCGGACACCTTATTATAAATTACATCCCGCGCACGCTAATGGTGGAGAGCAAGAGCCTGAAACTCTACCTCTTCAGTTTCCGCAACCACGGCGACTTCCATGAGGACTGCGTGAATATGATTATGAAGGACTTGGTCAAGCTGATGGATCCTAAGTATTTGGAAGTCATCGGTTTGTTCAATCCGCGTGGCGGTATCTCCATCAAGCCCTTCGCCAACTATGGAGATGCTGAACATCAGGATATTGTCAAACAACGTCTTTTAGCCAACTTCCACAACGCTTAACAACACACTCCTAACTATATACTCCTAACTCCCAACTAAAATGAAGGACGCAGTAATCATCATCTCCGGCGGCATGGACTCGACCACCATGCTCTACGAATACAAGGACGAAATCGCCCTCGCTATCACTTTCGACTACGGCTCCACCCAAAACGGGCGTGAGCGCGTTTGTGCCGTGACGCATTGCCAACGCCTTGGCATTAAGCATATTATCGTTCCTTTGGAGTTTATGCATCGCTATTTCAAGAGCACCCTACTGATGACCGCCGCCGACATCCCCGAGGGCAGCTATAACGATGAAAACATGAAATCAACGGTAGTGCCCTTCCGCAACGGCATCATGCTAGCCATTGCTTGCGGCATTGCGGAAAGCAACGGCCTGAAGCGGGTGATGATCGCCAATCATGCCGGAGACCATTGCCTTTATCCCGACTGTCGGCCGGGTTTCGTCAATGCCATGTCAGAAGCCACGTCTGCGGGAACGTATGAGCATATCACGGTCTTTGCGCCTTATACCCAATTGAGCAAGAAGGAGATAGCCGAGCATGGCAAGGCCTTGGGACTTGACTACAGCGAGACCTATTCCTGCTACAAAGGCGGCGAGAAACACTGCGGCAAATGCGGTACATGCCGCGAGCGTATCCAAGCCTTACTCGATGCTGGAATTGATGACAAAACCGAATATGAATCATAAAGCTAAGGTCCCTGAGCCTGTCGAAGGGCCGACCGATTTAAGACGGCGTTTCGACAAGCTCAACGACCTGCAATAACTGATAACTAAACAACTGCAAACTGCTAACTGATAACTGCCAACTGAATATGTATTACGTCAGAAAAACCTTAGAAATATCCTCTTGTCATCAACTCTACCTTGACTATGAGAGCAAGTGCGAGAACCTGCATGGCCACAACTGGAAAATCAACGTCTATTGCCGTGCCGAGAAGCTCGACAGCAACGGCATGGTGTGTGACTTTACTGAAATCAAGCGCTTGATACACGGTAAGATAGACCATACTAACCTGAACGAAGTCCTCGATTTCAACCCGACGGCGGAGAATGTCGCCCGCTGGATTGTCGATACCGTTCCGAACTGCTACCGCGCCGATGTGTGGGAGTCACGCGACAACAAGGCTTCCTATATCAAGGACGATGCGCCACAGAATTTTGATTAATTTTATGGTCACAAAACCGACAAAACAGTCAAAACCTTATTGTGTGGGAAGCACGCCAACCGGCTGCTTCCCGGCGGCAAGCGGTTGCGAGCCGCCACAAGTTTTTGTTTTGTAAGTTTTGAAGGTTTTGTGATAAAAAGAAAACCATGTATCGTATCAACGAAATATTCTACTCCCTCCAAGGTGAAGGCTTTCACACGGGAACGCCCGCCGTTTTTGTGCGCTTCAGTGGCTGCAATTTGCGTTGCCATTTTTGCGACACACAGCACCAAACAGGGGAGATGTTTTCTTTGCAAGAGATTGTTGATGAGATAAATAAATATCCAATTGCGCCATTGGTCGTGCTGACAGGTGGCGAACCGTCCTTGTTCATCGACGAGTCTTTTGTGGCCGAACTGAAGCAAAAAACGGGCAAAATAATCGCCATCGAGACCAACGGCACACGAATTTTGCCGAAGAATTTGGATTGGGTGACGTTTTCGCCCAAAACCGCTTTCGAAGGCGGCGACTTAGAGCCTTGTTTTTTAACGTATTGCGATGAATTAAAGGTAGTCTATCTCGGTCAGGATTTGACGCAATACGATGGAATCAGGGCTCAGCACCGTTTCTTGCAGCCTTGTTTTTGTGAAGATGAAATCCAACGGAAGGCCAACATGAAAGCCTGCGTGGAGGCGGTAATGCAAAACAAAGATTGGCGGCTTTCTTTGCAAGTGCATAGAGTATTGGGGATTATGTGAAACGCTATCCAGTAAGGGGTTGGCTGTCGGACAACGCCTTGATGAACCATGAAAAAAGGAAGAACCTCAAGGGTTCTTCCTTTGCAATTCTGTGTGATACAATACTTTAAGCCACGTTGTTGTCACCAGCATAATGCTGATAGAAAGCGATAATCGTCTCGATGCCCTTGTAGAAGTGGTCGAGGCGGTAGCTCTCGTTGGGCGAGTGGATGGCGTCTTCGCCGAGGCCGAAGCCCATGAGGATGGACTTGATGCCCAGCACCTTCTCGAAGGTCGAGATAATCGGTATGCTGCCGCCCGAGCGCATCGGGATGGGTTGCTTGCCGTAGGTGTTCATGTAGGCGGATTCGGCGGCCTTATACTCCGGCAGGTCGATAGGGCAGACGTAGGCTTCGCCGCCATGCAGAGGCGTGACCTTCACGGTGACATAATCCGGGGCGTTTTTCTCGAAATAGTTCTTCACTAACTTGGCAATCTTCTCGTGGTCTTGGTTCGGAACTAAGCGGCAAGAGAGTTTGGCATAAGCCTTTGAAGGCAGCACGGTCTTGGAACCTTCGCCCGTGTAGCCGCCCCACATTCCGCAAAGGTCGAAGGAAGGACGGATGCCCACTTGTTCGATTTTGGTGTAGCCTTCCTCGCCGCGCAAAGCCTTCACACCGAGGCTCTTCTTGTAGTCATCCTCACTGTAAGGTGCCATGTTGAGCAGTTCGCGCTCGCGGGCGGAACATTCGATGACGTCGTCGTAGAAATGCGGGATGGTGATGTGGTTGTTCTCGTCGGTACACTTGGCAATCATCTCGCACAAGGTGTTGAGCGGGTTGGCCACACTGCCGCCAAAGAGACCCGAATGTAGGTCGGCGTTGGGGCCGGTGACCTCGATTTCCCAATAGGCCAAGCCGCGCAAGCCCGTGGTGATGCTCGGAACGTCGGTGGCAATCATTGAGGTGTCGGAAACGAGGATGACATCGGCCTTGACGAGGTCTTTGTACTCCTCAATCCACTTGGAGAGGCTGCCCGAGCCGATTTCCTCTTCGCCTTCGAGCATAAACTTCACGTTGCAGGGCAAAGTGTTGGTTTTCACCATCGTTTCAAAGGCTTTGGCTTGCATGAACGACTGTCCTTTGTCGTCGTCGGCGCCGCGAGCCCAGATTTTGCCGTCCTTGACGACAGGCTCAAACGGGTCGGTGTGCCACAGGTCGATGGGATCGACGGGCATCACGTCGTAGTGGCCGTAAACCAGCACGGTGGGCAGTTTCGGGTCGATGATTTTCTCGCCATAGACGATGGGATTGCCCTCGGTGGGCATCACTTCGGCCTTGTCGGCACCGGCTTTCAAAAGATGGTCGCGCCAGCACTCGGCACAGCGGATCATGTCAGGCTTGTGCGCCGATTCCGAGCTGATGGACGGAATACGAATGAGTTCAAACAATTCCTCAAGGAAACGATCCTTGTTGGCTTCGATGTAGTTGTTGGTGATTTGCATGATATTATGTGTTTAGTTGCTATTATATTGGTTTTCAAAGTATTTTAGTTCGATCTTCTCCCCATCAAAAACCGCATAAGAAAAATCATAAATCCAATTCCCCACAATGGTAGTCAATGCATGGCTGCCGGTGGGGTATTGCATGGGCTTGTGTTGGTGGCCGAAGACGAAGAAGTCGATGCTCGGGTCGAGGGCGGATTGCTCTTGGGCGTATTGGTAAAGGCGGGTGTTCGGGATGTCGTCGTAATAGCCGCGCTCCACCTCGTTCTTGAGTTTCTTCAGGCGATGCTTGTGCGACCATTTCAAGGCCAAACCGATGCCAATGTCAGGATGCAACCACTTGAACAAGAACTGGTTGAACTTGCACTCAAACACCTTTTTCAGGAATTTGTAGCCCTTGTCGCCTGGGCCGCGTCCGTCGCCGTGGACGAGGAAGAATTTCTTGCCTTTGATGGTCTTGATTACCGGTTCGCGATGCATCTCAAGGCCAAGTTCGTCGTGCAGGTAGCCGAAACTCCAAAGGTCGTGGTTGCCGATGAACAAATGCACGGGAATGGCAGCGTCGGTGAACTCAGCCAACTTGCCTTGCAGCCTAACGAAGCCCTTGGGAATCACGGTTTTGTATTCAAACCAAAAGTCGAAAAGGTCGCCCATGAGGTAAAGTTCCTCGCAGTCGGGACGAATCTGGTCGAGGAAGCGCAGCAACTTGCGCTCGCTCATTTGGCTGTCGGCAAGTGTGGGAATGCCCAAATGGAAATCGGTGACGAAATAGACGGCCATCAGAACTTGATTTCGGCGCTGCGGCGGATGAGTTCGGTGATAAGCGTGATGAGCTTGGGTTCGACGGCGTTCACAGCCTTGATGACTTCCTCGTGCGTGATGGTGACGGGATGGTCCTCGCCGTAAATGTTGCCCATGTCGGAGATGATAGACAGGCCGAAAACAGGCAGTTTGCCTTGCCGTGCCACGATGACCTCGGGCGTGGTGGACATTCCGATAGCATCAGAACCGATGATGCGGAAGTAACGGCACTCGGCGGGCGTTTCATAGGTCGGACCGGTGGTGGCGGTGTACACACCATGCTGAACCTCAATGCCTTTCTCTTGCGCGATGGCATTGGCAAGGTGGATGAGGCGCTTGTCATAAGGCTCGCTCATGTCGGGGAAACGGTCGCCGAAACGGTCGTCGTGCGGCCCGATGAGCGGGTTGGGCATGGCATGGATTTGGTCGGTGATAATCATGATGTCGCCCACCTTGAAATTGGGGTTGAGGCCGCCCGCTGCATTGCTGAGAATGAGAAACTTAATGCCTAACTGCATCAGCACGCGAATGGGGAAGGTGACGGTTTCTATCGGGTAGCCTTCATAAAAGTGGAAACGGCCCTGCATGGCCACCACACGCCGACCGGCAATGGTGCCAAACAGCAGTTGTCCCTTGTGGCCTTGCACGGTGGAGACGGGAAAGTTCGGGATGTCTGAGTAGGGGATGGCGTGTTGAATGGTGATACCATCGGCCAGGCCGCCCAAGCCGGAGCCTAAAACGATACCGATTTCAGGACGGAAATTTTTCGTCTTCAGGTTGATATACTCAATAGTGGTGAGAATCTTGTTGAACATAATTCAAAATTTCTTCGTTAAACTTTTCTTCTTCGTGAAAACGCACCGCAACAGGCAAAACGTATGTGGGTGCGTTTTCAAACTGACAAAGATAAGGAGAATTTGTCAATCGCGCGGCATCTTTTTCGGTGGTGACGATGATTTTCTTCTCACCGCCGAGTTTTTTGAAGCGTTCGAGAAGGGTTTTCAAATCGTCTTCCGAATAGGCGTGATGGTCGGCAAAATGCAGAAAATCAACGGTTTTATAGCGTTTTTTCAGCTCTTTGACAAAAGGTTTCGGGTTGGCGATGCCGCAAAATGCCAACACCGAATCGGTAGTCTCGGCGGAAACCGTTTTTGCCGTTTCGTTTAAAGGAAGCAAAGGCGCATATTCCAAATAGGAGAAAAACACTTTTTGCTTATTTGTTGGTTTCAACTTCTTGATAATCTGTTGCTTTTCGGTTTCGTCCAATGCTTTCGGCGACTTGCTGACTACAATGACTTGGGCACGTTTGGCGGCAGACCTGACATCGCGCAAATTGCCAGCCGGAATCAAAAAATCATCGCAATAAAGATTCTGATAATCAGTTAGTAAGATGTTCAGTCCCGCTATAATGTGCCGATGTTGGAAAGCATCGTCCAAGAGGACAACTTCAGCATTATTTGGGCTGTAGAGCAACCTTTGTGTACCCTCTACGCGGTCTTCGTCCACGGCGACTGAAATCCCAGAAAACTTGTTGAAATATTGCAGTGGCTCGTCGCCAATGGTTTCGTAAGTACTCTGATGATCAGCCATTTGGAAGCCTTTGGTCATTCGCCCATAGCCTCGACTCAAAGTCGCTACTTTATACTTTTCGCACAATATATTAATAAGGTATTCCACAGTCGGGGTTTTCCCTGTTCCGCCGAGGCAAAGATTGCCAACGCAAATTACGGGCTTTTCAAAACGCGTCTTTTTCAGAATGCGCCAATCGTATAGTTTGTGCCTGATAGTCAGCACAATGTGGTACAAAAGCGATATGGGCAAAAGTAAAATTCTCATTATTGGGGTCAAAATTAGGCAAAATTCTCTAATTTTGAGCCAAATTTTGAAAATATGACCGTAAAAGACATTTTGGACTGCATTACCGAGATTGCGCCTTTGCAGTGGCAGGAAAGTTACGACAATGCCGGCCTGCAAGTTGGCGATCTGAGCGCTGAAGCACGTAAAACCTTGATTTGCTTAGACATTACTGAAGAAATCGTGGATGAGGCTATCGCCAAGAACTGTAACCTCATCATCAGCCATCATCCGTTGATTTTCAAGGGTTTGAAACATTTGACACCTCAAACCTACATCGAACGTGCTGTGATGAAGGCCATCAAGCATGACATCGTTATGATTTCGATGCATACCAATTTGGATAACAGTTACTTGGGTGTGA
This sequence comes from uncultured Bacteroidales bacterium, assembly GCA_905233685.1. Taxonomy (GTDB): domain Bacteria; phylum Bacteroidota; class Bacteroidia; order Bacteroidales; family F082; genus Limimorpha. Next base: position 71,111 of record CAJOEZ010000006.1, read on the forward strand.
GCCGTGTTTTGGCGGATAAGTTGGGGTTGAAGAACCTGCATATTTTGCAACCTTCTGAATGTGAACCTGAACTTTGTGGCGCAGGAATGGTCGGTGAGTTTGAGAAGCCGATGGAAGAAGCTGATTTCCTGCAACTTGTGTCAGAAGCCATCGGTTCGCCTTGTTTGCGGCATTCCGCTTTGACGGGCCGGAAAATCCAGAAAGTGGCCTTGTGTGGTGGTTCGGGGAGCCCGTTTTTCGCCGATGCCTTGCGCCAAAAGGTGGATGTTTACCTCACCGCCGACATCAAATACCACGATTTTTTCCTTCCCGAAGGCCGCATTTTGCTGGTCGATGGCGGACATTTTGAGACCGAACAATACACGAAAGAATTAATTAGTGACTTGATTCAGAAAAAATTTCCTACCTTTGCAGCCGTTATTGCTGAAACCAATACGAATTCAGTGCATTATTTTGTCAGTAAGAAATAATCAAAGAATATGGCTAAGAAAGAGAATAATGAAGTCGCCAAGGTGGAAGAACCCGCCGAGGTGAAAGAGGTCAAAAAGACCAAGAAGGCAACCCCAAAAGCTAAGGAAACGACTGAACCTCAGAATGATGAAGAATCCAAAGAGGCGAAGAAAACCACAAAAAAGGTGAAGGAAGAGAAAGAGGAGACTCCAGTTGTCGCTGAGGCTAAAGAAGTGAAAAAGCCTGCGAAGAAAGCCAAAGAGGTTCAAGAAACCGTTGAGCCTAAAGAGCCTAAAAAGGCCTCCAAAAAAGCCAAGGAAGAAAAGGAACCCGAAGAAGTTGTTGAACCTAAAGAGACCAAGAAAGCCGTTAAAAAGCCTGAAGCGGAGGTGAAAGAAGAGGAAGTTCCAGCTCTCGTGGAGGAAAAGGTCGAAGTCAAGGTGGAGGAGCCTGTCAAGGTGAAGGAAGTGCATGAAAAGCCGGTTGTTGAGGAACAACCCATTGAGGTGAGCGTTGAGCAGAAGCTCGTCGCCCTCTACACCTTGCAGCAGGTGGATTCCAAGGTTGACGAAATCCGTGCTTATCGTGGCAACCTTCCGCTTGAAATCCAGGACTTGGAGGACGAAATCGTTGGTTTGGAAACCCGTATCTCCAACTTCAAGATGGAAAGCAAAAAGTACCTAAAGGAAGTTTCGGATTACAAAATCAAAATCAAAGAAACGCAGGCTTTGGTCAAGAAATATGAGGATCAGCAGAACAATGTCCGCAATAACCGCGAATATGACTCGCTTACCAAAGAGATTGAGTATCAGAACCTTGATATCCAGCTTTCTGAGAAACGGATCCGTGAGGCGACAGCAAAAATCAGCGACATCGACGCCAAAGAGAACGAAGCACAACTGCATTTGGCGGAGCTGAGGTCTTCGCTGAACGAGAAAAAGGATGAGCTAAGTTCGTTGGTTGAGGGTACTGAAATCGAGGAGGAGCAACTGCTGAAGCGTTCGGCTGAATGCGAGAAACTCGTGGAAGACCGTCTGCTGGTTGCCTACAAGCGTATCCGCAAGAATGCCCGCAACGGCTTGGCTGTGGTCGGCATCTTCAACGAGGCTTGTGGTGGCTGCTTCAACAGAATCCCGCCTCAACACCAGCTCGATATTTGCACGCACAAGAAAATCATCGTCTGCGAATATTGCGGACGCATCTTGGTCGATAAGGGCATTATCGCACAATACAAAGCATAAAGAAATTTTGATAGAGTTATAGGTTGTTAGAGCTGCTTTCGGGCAGCTCTTTTTTTCGCTTAAAACCGTATTTTCAGGGTGACGGCGAAGTTGCTTTTGAACTGCCGTTGTGTGACAGGCTCAATGCCAAGGTCTCCAGCGTCATAGAGGGTGAATTGGTTTTTGCCGTAGGTCAGCTCGTAGGCAAAGTCGAAGGAGGTGTGTTGTGAAACAGGCAATCCGATGCCCACCGAGGCTTTCTTGACGCTGCCCGCGGTTTTTCCGATACCGTAGGGGCTGCCATAGTAGGCTCCACCGGCACGCAAAAAGAGGGTGTTCATCCTCCACTCAGTGCCGATACGGAAATTGAGCGTCCGGTCGTAAGTGTCCTTGATTTCCTGATTGATAGCGCTGTAGTCGTAATCCTCGGCACGGAAACTTGCTGCTCCATAGTTGGTGTATTCGGCATCCAAGCTGACGAGCCCCTGATTTCCAATGATGAATGCCAAGCTCCCCGTCCACTTCAGCGGGCTGATTAAGGTGTATTCGTAATGCGACTCGGGGCTGATGTATTTGTAAGTGATCCAGTTGATTTGGGATTCGGTTTCGGTTTGCCACGATTCGTCGAGCGCGTAAAAGGTCGGGGAGTGGAATGAGGCACCAAGTCGCAACCAATGGTTGACGTGATAGATGAAACCGATTTTTGCGTTCAAGCCAATGCCTCTCGTGGAGATGCTTTCAGTGTAGTTCCATCGGTTGAAGTCGGTCACAATGGTGGAATGTTCGGGCATGGATTCCTCGAAGGCCTTGGTGCCTTCGCGTCTGACGTTTTGGAGTCCTACGCTGGCGCCAATGAAAAAGCGGTCCAAGAAATTCATGCTGCCGGCAAAGGTCCATTCGTCAGAACGGCCTTTAAAGGTGTTTTCTTGGCTTTGTCGGATGCCGCCTTGTGGAACGGGACTGCCATAATAGTCGCCGATGGAGTCTTGATAAATATCGATGAGGTAGGTCTCCCAAGCGGGAAAGATGTCCATCGGGAACTCGTTTTTGATGTCGGTGGGCGTCATGCCGTCAATCTGATAGAGGTAGTTGTCGATTTTGGAACTGGTGGGATTGAGGCCTTCGGCGTAAGTGTGGATGTTGAAATCGTTGGTGCGCGTGAGGCCGACGCCGAATTGGGTGAAACGCAGCCTGCGGTAGTTGCTCCTTTCCTTCGTGCCGACATAGCCAACGTTGGGTATGATGAGGCGAAAATTGTCGGCAGTGGTGGTCTCGCCGTAATAGTTGGAACGGTGAAAATCGTTGAGCAGGTCAAGGGAGAAGGTCAGTTCGTTGCTGCGGTAAAGGCCCAGTCCTGCCGGGTTGATGCACACAGCGGTCATGTCGCCGCCCACGGCACCGAGGGCGTTGCCCATGCTCAATGCCTTGGACGTGCCGTGATAGAAAGTTTGCGAAAAACAGTATGCGTCGCTGCTGCCTTGCGCAAAAGCCGTGACGGCAAGCAGGAGGACGATGGCGGTGGTGATGATTCTTCTCATGGCGATAAAAAAAGACTACCTTGCGATTAGACTGCAAAGGTAGTCTTTTTCTTTGATTTGTTTGCGGATTTCCTAAAATCTTATCTTCTTCCGCCGCCTGCATGGCCTCCGCCTCCTCCGCCTGAGCGTCCGCCACCGCCTGAACTATGGCTGCCTGCGCTTGAGCTTCTGCTGCCTCCGCCGTAGCTACTGCTCGAACTGCGGCTCGGGGTCGACGAGGAACTTCTTGAAGGCGAGCTGCTTCTGTTATAGTTGCCGCTGTTGGACGAGCCGCTCCTGTTGCTGCTCGATGAGGAAGAAGGTCTGGCAGTGGTGGTACTTGAGGACGACGGACGTGAGCTTGAAGAGCTTTGCTGCGGGCGGACGTACTCCGAGCTGGAGCGCGACGGGCGCGAGTTAGTGGGCGAGGTGTAGGTTTGGCGCGTGCCGCTTTGTCCACTTTGTCCGCTCGGGCGAGCTGTAGTGCTTTGGCTGCTCGGGTTGCTCGGGCGGTCGCTGACCGTGGGACGGCTTGCCGTGGCAGAGCCGGTGCGGCCGCTTGTGCCGGCAGTAGGTCTCGATGTGCTGCTCGGTCTGGCTGTTGCGCTGGCGGAACCTGTTCTGCCTGAGGCGCTTCCCGACATGCTGCCCGTAGGACGGTCGGTGGTCGTTCTGCCGCTCATCGAGCCGCCTGTGCCGTTGCCTGTGCGACCATCGGAGGGCAGACGACCGCTCATCGAGCCGCCCGTGCCAGTCAAGCCGTGTCTCACGCTGGCAACGTAGTTGCCCATGCCTCCGCCATTAGGACCTCCCGGGTGGTGAGGACCGTGGTCATGCCAGTCAGGATGGGGAGCGGGGTAATAGGGTTGGTACGGGCGATACCAGTAGTCGTAATAGCCCCAGCCGGAAGCCCAGTAAGGATTCCAGCCCCAGTAGGGATAACCCCAGTAAAAGCCCCAGTTCCAATAGGGACGGAATCCCCAGTTCCAGCCGATATACACGCTCGGATAATAGTTCCAGTAGTAGGGGTAGGGGTCGTAGCAGTCGGTGTAAATGTAATAGGTGTCGCCGCCGGTGTAATAGTCGTCATAATAGCTCCTTGAACTTGACGACTCGCTGCCGAAACGCTTGATGCGAGCCGCATAGTCGGCGTCGTAATAGGTCTCGGTGGTGGTGTAAACAACGCCGTTCGTGTCGGTCACCGTTTCGGTGGTTTGGTACACGGGTTCGGCGTTGTTGGTGTAGTTTTTGCTGTTGGAATAGTAGGCTTGGTAGTCGTATTCCGAACTGTTAGTGACGGTAGGACTGACGTAGGAGCCGTTGCCGGCCGAAACGTGTCCGCCTGAGTTGCCATAAGGCGAGTAGTAAACGTCGTCTTTGGCCATTTGACTGTTCGACTTGCAGCCCACGAAGGCAAGCAAGGCAATAATCGGTATGATTCTGAAAGTCTTCATTTTATTGGAATTTTGTTGTTTGTTTTACGTGTTTTAAGTGCTTGAAATAATGCAAAAATTGTACCAAAACTCTGTTTTCGGGAAAAAATTACAATGGAATCAGCCGGCCATCACTGGTGCAGGCTTGAATTGTGATGGCTGGGTCGCCTTTGTAATAAATGTTGCCGATGCTGAAAAGCTGGACTTCAAGCTGGCTTTGCGCCCAAACGTATACATCGTTGGTTGAACTGGATTCCACTTGAACGAGGTTTGAGTTCAGTTCAAGGGCGTCTATTCTTCCGTAGCTTTGCGTAATATGTTCGCTGTAACCAGTTGTTCCTTTGAGTGTTATGTTTGATGTGCCGTTTCCGAACTTGTTTTTGAGCACATCGCAGTCCAAGGTCAGGTTGATGTCGCCCGAGCCTTCGTTGATGTTGAGAAAAAAGGCTCTGTCGACGCTTTCAGGAGTAATAATTGTGTCGTTTCCGTTGATGATGGTGTCCAAAAAAGTGTAAGGGGATCCTGTCAGCGGGTCGGTGCAACTCAGGTCACCAATGGCGGCATAGTTGATTTCGTGTAGGTTGGTGTAGTAAACGGTCAGGTCTATGCTGTATTCGAAACTGCGGAGCCAGTTGAAAGGGTTCTCGTTTTTGATGATGAGCGTGTCGCCCGTGGCCGAAAGTTTGGTGACGATTTTTTCGATGAGGTTTTCGGGACAGGTGAGCTCCAAATGCGGATAGTCGCTATGCACTAACTTGACATTCACATTGTTATACATGCAAATGGAGGTAAAATTCCCCTCAACACTCCGGCTTTCAGTGACCGGCGCACCATTGGAAAAGATGGACTTGCTGCACGAGGTGGCCATCAAACTAACGAGGAAAAACAGGATTGCGATGAGATTTCTTTTCATGTTTTGGTAGATAATACTTGTGTTGGAAATGATAGCCTATGCCGATGCTGATGAAGTCGGCCTTGATGTCGTAGGTGGTGAATGATAACGTGGTGAACAGGCCGTCGCTGATGTAATAGCGCAGACCCACCTTTTGATAGAATAAGAAAGCCATCTTCGACCCAGGAGCGTTTTTCCTGATGCCGACGTTGAACATAAAACTCACGCGGTCGAGCATCATCTCGTAGGCGATGAGGCCCGCCGGTTTGAGGAAGGCTTTGTAATAAGGGGGCTTCACACGGTCCGAGTTGTCCCAAACCACCTCAACACCAACGCCCAATCGGTCGCGTTCAGTGATTTGGAACATAAAATTGGCGGCGAGGTCGTGGACGAGATAGAAGTTGTTCGTGCCGTATTGTTGCGAGACATCCTTATAGCCTATTGTGTATTGCACATCCGTGATGAAGTGCTGTCTTCCATCGAACTCAAAGCTGAAAGGAACGGGACGTAATCGTTTGTCGGAGAATGCTTTGGGTTTTTCCAAATACCACGAAAGTCCTGTGGCCACGCTGAAGATGTTGATGCCCATGTTGGGTGATTTCGTAGCGCCGTTGGAAAAGTGTGTCAGGCCGAGGGAACTCACCCATGTCAATCGCTCGACGATGCGCTGCCGATATTCGAATGACAGGTTGATGGCCGCGTTAAGATGAGAACCTATGGCGTAGTTGTGGTAGTTTTCCTTTGGGTCAAACTTGTTGGTCAGGTAACCAAGGCCTACTCCCAACTTGAAGGTTCCCCTGCTGCGCTCGTTTGAATTGAAGGGAAAATTGATGAAAGGGTAGAGGGCAAACACTTGTCCCAGTTCCTTGGCTGCCTCGTCGTTGCGGAAGGCGAGGGGCGAGTAATAAAAGGTGAGGCCTATTGAAGGATAATTGTGTAATACTTCCCAGCGATGTTGTCCGTAAGTGTTGCGGTGCAGCGAAAGCTCAAAGGCTGGCGCGTGGCGGCTGTATCGGCCAAGGGCCGAGTGGAACTCGTCGTTTTGGAAATATAGATAGCCGAAACGCATCTGAGCCTCAATCTCGTAGTTCTTGTTTCTTGTCTGCGCAAAGGCCGATTTTACACCTATTAATATAAAGGTGCAGAGCAAAACGGACACGATATGCCTTTTTCGGTTTCCCATTTGGTCGGCAAAATTACAAAAATCCTTATTTTTGCGCCAAATTTCTATTGAACCATGGACGAAAGATTAATTGCCTTCAAGCGCCTTTTGGACATCATGGATGCGGTTCGCAAGGGTTGCCCTTGGGACAGCACCCAAACCCTCCAAAGCTTACGCCACCTTACCATCGAGGAAACCTATGAATTGAGCCAAGCCATTCTGAATGAGAACCTTGACGAAATCAAGAAGGAACTTGGCGACCTCATGCTTCACATTATTTTTTATGCCAAGATAGGGCAGGAGAAAGGTGCTTTCGACATTGCAGACGTGCTCAACGGTATTTGCGAGAAGATGATTGTGCGCCACCCGCATATTTTCGGCAACGAGAAGGTGGAGAACGCCGAGCAGATAGAGCATAACTGGGAACGTATTAAGCTGGAGCGGGAGCACAACCGCAGTGTTTTGGGCGGCGTTCCCGAAGGATTGCCATCGTTGCTGAAAGCCTACCGAATGCACCAAAAAACCGCTGGCGTGGGCTTCCGTTGGCCTAATGCAGAAGAGGCTTGGCAAAAGGTGGAAGAGGAGAAGAAGGAACTCTTTGCCGAGCTGCAAAAACCTGACAATCAAGAAAGAATCGAGGCAGAATATGGTGATTTGCTCTTTGCTCTCGTCGCATACGGCATTTATATCAACGTGAACCCCGACGATGCCCTCGAAAAGACTGACGGGAAATTCCGTCAGCGTTTCGGTTTCGTTGAGCAAAAAGCACGCGAGATTGGCAAAGGCGTGCAGAATCTTTCCATCGACGAGATGATTGCCTTTTGGAAAGAGGCGAAGGAAATCGTTGACTGATCTCGACATCGGCCATCGGCTTGAAATGGCAATCGCTTCTTTTGGGGATAGTGCTGATGTTAGTTTGTTGTAACACAAAGGATTCATTGGCGCTATCCGTTTCTTTTTAAGATTTTTTTGTAAAACAGTATGGATTTTCCTAATTTTGCAGCCAGAATTGAAAACCACATAAATGAATACGATATGAATGATTATTTCAAGAGTATGCTTCCTGCCGACGAGCTTGCGCAGTTGAAGTTCATCCCGACCTTTCCCGAATTTGTCACCTGGATAGAACAGAAATGGGCTGATTTGCCATGTTTATCTGACACAGTAAACACTTTGAATTACAAGCAAGTATGTGATATTGTCGCACGCAAGCGCGCACTGCTTAATGATATGGGCCTGCAAAAGGGCGATAAAGTCGCTATCCTTGACAACACCACAATGGAGGCTGTTGAGATGTTTCTCGCCGTCACTTCGGCGGGCTATGTGGCCATCAACTTGCCTGCCCAGCTGCCGCCCCAAGCCATTGTGGGTTGCTGCATGAAGTTCGGCGTGAAGGTTTTGGCTTACGGCAAGGATTTTGCCGAGGCTGTGCAAGGGGCTCCCTGCAAAACCATTGCCATCACTGATTGTGCCGACCATACCGCTCCTGTGGCCGTTGTTGACAAGAATGACGCTGCCGCCATCTTTTTCACTGGTGGCACGACAGGAGCTCCCAAGGGCGCAGTCTTGCCCCATCGCGCCCTCATGCGCGGTGCGTTGAATGGCGTTTATGCTCCTGGCAGCCAACTCGGCCATCACCGCTATGCCTGTGTGCTGCCGCTGAGCCATGTGTTTGGCCTAATCCGCAGCACCTTGTCTGTCCTGATGGAAGGTGGTGCTTGGTTCTCTGCTGGCAACACTAAGGAAACCATAACCAAATTTCCTGTCATCCGCCCCACCTGCCTTGTGGCTGTCCCAGGCATCTGCGAGATTCTTCTCGGCCTCGTCAAGATGTACGGCAAGCCTTTCCTTGGCGGCCAGTTGGGATTCATCATCTCTGGTGCTGCCAACGTGCCTCCGAAACTTATTGCCGAGTTCGATGAGCTTGGTATCCAGCTTTTTGAGGGCTATGGCATGACAGAAGGTGCCAATCTCACCACAGGCAATATCGATGTGCTGACTCATCCCACCTCAGTTGGCAAGCTCTATCCTGAGCAGGAAGCCAAAGTGGTAGATGGCGAGTTGTGGTATCGTGGCGACAACGTGTTCCTCGGCTATTACGGCGATCCCGAAAAGACCGCTGAGACGCTGACCGAAGACGGTTGGGTGAAGACGGGCGACCTTGTGCGCTTCGACGAAGATGGCTATATGTACATCGTGGGCCGTATCAAGAACCTGATCATCCTCGGCAATGGCGAAAACGTCAGCCCCGAGAGCATTGAGGAACCGTTCTACAAAGACCCGAAGCTTCGCGACTGCCTCGTCAAGGAAGATGAAATGGATGGTCGTCCCGTCATCGCCATCGAAATCCTGCCTCGAATGGAAGAGTTTGGCAACGGACCATGGGAAGAGGTGGAAGCTTACTTCAAGGACTTGGTCGGTAAGGTCAACGCCGAGTTGCCTTCGACTCACCAAGTAATCAAGATGACTGTGCGCAAGGAAGACTTCAAACGTACTGGTGCACTTAAAGTTTCGAGAAACCAATAAGTTATGGATAGAGAAAAGATTTTTGACGAAATGAAGGAAATCTTGAAGGTCATCAAACCTTCTGCCGATTTCACACATATCACCGAAGATTCGCAGTTAGTGCGCGACGTGGGCTTGGACTCATTGACCATCCTGCTTATGAGCCTCGCTCTGGAAAACAAGTTCGGCTTCAAGTTTGAGGGCAACCCCAAGTTCACTACAGTGGGAGAAGTGATTGATTTTATCAACTCAAACACAACACTTTAGCCTATGTCTATCTCTGTTGTCAAAGTGGAAAGCCACAAGCAAATGAAAGCGTTTGTGGCTTTTCCACTTAAGCTTTATAAAGATTGCGAGAATTGGGTGCCTGCCTTGGAAGGCGACGAATACGACACCTTCAACCCCAAGAAAAACGGTGCCTATGACTTCTGCGAGGCAGACTGCTTCCTTGCCTATCGAGGCGGTGAAATCGTCGGACGCGTGGCTGCCATCATCAACCACAAGGCCAACAAGGAAGTCAAGAAAGTGCGTTTTGGCTGGCTCGACTTCATCGAAGACGAGACGGTGCTGAAAGCGTTGCTTGACACTGTTACAGCATGGGGCAAGGAGCGCGGTTGCACCGAAATCGTCGGACCATGGGGCTTTACCGACATGGACAAGGAAGGACTTTTGGTGGAAGGCTACGAGAACCTTAGTCCCTTCACTTGCCTCTACAACTTCCCGTATTACGACACGATGATTCAAAAGCTGGGCTTTGTAAAGGACGTGGACTGGACGCAAAGCGTACTTCTGCTTGATGGCCCCATGCCAACCACCTACCAATTCGCCCATCTCATAGAAGATCGTTATGGTGTGCATGTGGTACAACCCAAGAGCATGAAGCAAATGAGCAAGCAATACGGCATGGCAATCTTCCATATGTATAATGATGCCTTTGCTCCGCTAATGGGCTTTTCACCCTTGACTGACAAGCAGATAGCGAACTATTTGGACACCTACGTTCCCATTTTGGACAAGGATTTTGTGGCCGTTGCCGTCGACAAGGACGACCAACCTGTCGGGTTCCTGTTTTGCGTTCCTTCACTCTCCAAGGCAGTGAAGAAAGCCAAAGGACGACTGTTCCCCTTTGGTTTCATCCAAATTCTTAAAGCATTGAAGAAGAACGACACTTTGGAAGCACTCATCATCGGTGTGGCACCTAAGTATCAGGGATGTGGTGTGCCTTTGCTGCTTTTCAAATACTTGCATGAGAATTGCGCCAAAAGAGGTGTCGATAAGATAATCCTTAACCCACAGTTGGAAGAAAACTACAAGGTGCAATCGCTTTACGGCGACTACCACACTGAGCCGTTCATGCGGCGGCGGGCCTATAAGAAAGCGATTTGAACGCTTTATTTCACTATAATCTCATCCATAAAAATCCAGGAATCAAAGCCGCTGCCTGGCAGTCCCTCTGGAATCAGACCTGGGTTTTTCACTATGATTTTCAGGTATCGCGTTGAAAGCGTGGGTGTTTCAAAACGCTCCCGGAAAGTGAAGTTGCCGTTTTCCGTGACTTCGGTTTTGAGGGTGAAGGTATTGGCAAGTCGGTAGCTTTTTCCATCACTTGAAGTGTAGACCTCTACAGTGTCAGGACGCAGAATCCAATCATGCGCATTGACCAAGAAGCCGATATTCAACGCTTCCACTTTTGTCCATTTGCCCAAGTCGATTTCAAGGTCGGCATCGATGCCGTAGAAGCCCTGCCAGTGACCGTCTGTGTAGTTGTTGCTACCGAGTGTGCCGTCAAGGAGGGCGCCGTCGCCACCGCCGGAGTATTCGGGGCGGTAGTTGCCCGCCGGGCTGTTTAGCTGCTTCAGCCGGCCCATGCCTTTGTGATAGCAGAAATAACGCTCGCTGCGCACGTCCTTGCCCACTTCATCGAAACAAGCCGCTTTGACGAGGCAAGGTCGCTCCAAAACGATGGGATTATGATAGATGGAGTCGCTTATTGTAACTTCCTTTCCATCAAGGGTATAGTGGATGGCCTTGTTGCCGAAAATGGTTTTCAAAGCAACGGCGGCATGGCCTTTCTCGTTGGTTGCGGTTTCGATAAACGGAAGATACTCAAGTTGCTGCAATTCTCGGGCAATGTCATCGTATTTCTTCATATTGACATCCAACCAATACGGACGGCTCTCGAAATTCCACACTTTGACGTACTCGTTTTTCAGGTCATGCAGCGAGGCTATCAGATTGTGAATCATCTTTTTGCTTTCGGCAATGTTAGCCTCGGTGGGGTCGTTGTATGTCTTGTAAAAATGCCGACGAGCAATGTCGCGTTCGGCGCACCATTTCATTCGATTGGCAGCATAGATGGCATTCTCAAAAATGTCGGTATGCCATCTGACTTGCTTTTGGGCGTTTCTGAAACATTGTTCTGACAGGCCGTATATGCTCGCTTCTGGACCATACAGCTCAAGAAACAAGCTGTCATTCCAATTTCCTGATGAATCCGCTACTTGGCTAGGGTAGAATGGGGTTATTCCTTCCGTTAGAGAGGAGAATTTCCCGAATGAGATGTTTTCGGCAATGGAAACTTGGTCTAATACTTCTAAAACATCTAAGGAAGTACATCCCAAGAAGTGGATGGAGAAATTGCTGCGAACTTCACGTTCTGCGGATTCCATGAATGCATCAATTAAGTCGATGTTTTTGATAGGATGCCAACTCATCTCGGCACCTAAAGCCAATCCAAATAGCGCGGTGTTGATTAGTGATTCACCAAAATCGTCCCAGCAAGTGTTGATGACGCCAACGGCACCATTAGCATAGCCATCACGACATAGATTGGTAATATTTGCAGTAAATTCCTCTGTTTTTGGCCACACTCTTTCCGAAAGGCTCACCCCTGGAGCAACAAAGAACTTATGCCCTGATTTCACATAAGGTTTTAGGAAGTCGTTGAAATCGCTTTTATTCACATAACTCCATGCGATGAGGAAAATGTCGTCGTCCAAATTGGCAAGGATTTCGGGGTGCTGGTCGGCAATGTCACCCCACATCATCACACGTTTGCGGTAGGGGCGAAGCATCCGATTGACGCGGTTGATGTGCTGGTAATAGGCGGTCGTTTGGCCTATGGAGTCCACATACGCCTTGGCATAGCCTTGGCCGAGGCTCTCAGTTTCGTCGCAGTTGATGTTGAAATAGGGTGATTTATAGGCTTTTGCGACTTCTTTCAGGTGGTCTTCAAGGAAGGTGTAGGTCTCTTCCTTGGCAGGGTTGAGGTTCCATTTCGTGTCGGCCAAATGGCTGTAGAAGGGATTGCATAAGATTTCTTCGAAATGCCCGAAACATTGCTGGTTTCCAATGATTTGGATATGATAGGGCCTGCAAAAGTCCTCCAACTCCTTGATTTCCTCGGCAGTGAAAGCATCGACGGGGGCGATGTCGGGGTGGCACGCTGTCTTGAAAGTGTGCTCGGTGTAAAGAGAGAACGCATTGAGCTTGCATTCCGCGAGTTGCGGGATGAGCGACTTCAAATACTCCATTTTGACGATGGGACCTCGGCTGATGTCGTCCTGCCACGCGCGTAGCTTGAAGTTAGGCCAGTCAATGATGGTCATGCAGGGCAGCGTGATTTCGCCGCCGTTGCTTTTCAGGGAAGCATAGCGGTAGAGCTGTTTCAGGCTTTGCGTGGCGTAGAAAAGTCCCGTCGAGGTGGTGGCCTCCATACGGATGGAGTTGCCGTTGATGGTCAGTTTGTAGGCTTGGTCTTCATTTTCGCTCACGCCGAGGTGGTCGGTTTTCAGTAGTTCGATGAAGTGTTTTCCTTTGATGACGCTTCTGGAGAACAGGGTTTTGTTCGGACTGATTTGACTCAAGTCATCGCGGAGCATGGTCACGATTTGGCTGATTTCGGCATCGGAGGCGTCGTAATTGAGCACGACGTGGTCGTCCCAATGGAACTGACCTTCAGCGGTTTTCACTTGCTGCGGCGTGGGCAAGATGTGGACATTTTGCCCGAAGGTACTCAGTGTGATGAAACATAATATAAATAGGAGTTTGGCTTTCATATTCATCTCCTACTGCTCCCTAACCCAATATAATACAGCAGCGAAGCCAACGACGACAAAGCGGCCACCACATAAGTGCTGGCGGCCCAACCGAGGGCTTCCTTGGCTTGTGCGAGTTCGGTTTCGCTCAGTGAATTGGACGACTCCAACCAGGCTAAAGCACGGCGCGAGGCGTTGAACTCGACGGGCAAGGTCACGACGCTGAACATGAACACCATGGCGAACATGGCGATGCCGACCCAAAATAGGGCAGGGAAGGTGTTGATAATCAGCAAGCCAATGATGATGACAATCATCGAGAGCTTCGACGAGATGTTGACAGCGGGCACCAAGGCCGAGCGCAGGCGCAAGGGCGCGTAGCCCACCTTGTGCTGTACGGCGTGACCACATTCGTGGGCGGCAACGGCAGCGGCGGAGACGCTGTTCATGCGATAGACATCCTCGCTGAGGTTGACGGTCTTCTTCGTCGGGTCGTAATGGTCAGTGAGTTGACCTTTGATGCAGGTGACCGAAACGTCATAGATGCCGTTGTCGTTCAGCATTTTCTGTGCGATTTGTGCGCCAGTCAAGCCGCCCGGCGAGAGCACTTTCGAGTACTTGGCAAATACGCTTTTCAACTTCAGCTGCACCAGCCATCCAACGATGCCGATGACGATAATGAGAATCCAGCCTATGTTCATGATTTTAGGATTTAGGGTTTTGATTTTGGCGCAAAAATACGCATTTCTTTTTGTTTTAACGATGGACAACGGCTCTAAAACAGATAGTTTTTTTGTCTTTTGAGTGAAAAACAGGGCTTGCAATGGGATTTTTCCCTACTTTTGACCCTTATTTTGAAAAGAAATGACCGAATACCAATTCAACTTGTTCCTCATCGCTATGGCTTTCATCGCCGTGGTGGTGTTTGTTTCACTTTTCTTCGTCGACGCTGGCTACGGCAAGTTTTACGACCGCAAATGGGGCCCTGCCGTCAACAACAAGCTCGGTTGGGTGCTCATGGAATCGCCGGTGTTTTTTGCCATGTTGCTGCTATGGTACTTTTCCGACCGGCGCAGCGACTTGGTTCGCTTGGCTTTCCTGTTTTTGTTTGAATTGCACTATATCCAACGTTCCTTCGTGTTCCCGTTCCGAATGCGGGGCAACAGCGTGATGCCACTTTCGATTGTCGCTATGGGTGTGACATTCAACCTGTTGAATGCACTGATGCAAGGCGGATGGATTTTCTACATCTCTCCTGTGGACTATTATCCTGCCGATTGGTTGACCGACCCGAGATTCATTATCGGCTTCCTGATTTTCATCATTGGAATGTACATCAACATTCAGTCGGACGACATCATCCGCAACCTGCGCAAGGACGGCGACACACGGCATTACCTTCCGAAAGGTGGCATGTTCAACTACGTGACTTCGGCCAACTATTTCGGTGAGTTCGTGGAATGGGCTGGTTTTGCGATACTTACATGGTCATGGGCGGGCGCGGTGTTCGCCTTGTGGACTTTCGCCAACCTTTGCCCGCGCGCGGCTCGCATTTACGACAAATATAAATTGGAGTTCGGCGACGAGTTGGACACGAAAAAAGTCAAGAGAATCATACCTTTTATCTATTGAATTATGGAAAAATCAACGATATTTACGCCTTGCGAGATTGGCCCTATCACCTTGCGTAACAGGGTGATACGCTCGGCAGCTTTTGAGAATATGGCTTACGGCAACCGTCCTTCCGATGACCTGTACAACTATCATGTGGCAGTGGCGCGAGGCGGTGTCGGCATGACGACGGTGGCCTACGCTGCCGTCAATCGGTCGGGGCTGTCCTTCAACGGCCAGCTTTGGATGCGAGAGGAGATTGTGCCCACCTTGAAAAATCTCACCGACGCCGTTCACAGCTATGGCGCCAAGGCCTCCATCCAATTGGGGCATTGCGGCAACATGACGCACCGTTCCACTTGTGGCAGTATGCCCGTTGGGGCTTCGGGTGGGTTTAATATGTATTCGCCAACCTTTGTCAGAAAGCTAAGAAAGTCAGAGATTTACGAACTTGTACTTGATTTCGGAAAAGCCGTCGACTTGGCGCGCAAGGCCGGCTTCGACTGCGTGGAAATCCATGCAGGACACGGCTACCTTATCAGCCAGTTCTTGTCGCCTTACACCAATCATCGTCACGACGAATTCGGTGGCAGCCTCGAAAACCGGATGCGTTTCATGCGTTTGGTCATCGAGGAGGTGATGCGCGCAGCGGGCAACGACATGGCCGTGGTGGTCAAGGTGAATATGCACGACGGCTTCAGGAAAGGGATGCAGCAAGAGGTATGCCTTGAGGTGGCGAAGGAACTGGAACGCCTTGGCGTTCATGCACTTGTGCTTTCTGCGGGCTTCGTCAGCAAGGCCCCGATGGAGGTGATGCGTGGCGCGATGCCGCTCAAGACCCTACGCTATTACATGGACGCGAAGAAGTTCTGGTGGCTCAAGGCGACACTCGCACTCATCGGGCGGAAATTGATTCCCACGGTGCCTTTCAGAGAAGGTTATTTCTTGGACGATGCCAAGGTGTTTCGCCAAAACTTGAAAATGCCTTTGATTTACGTGGGCGGCATGGTTTCACGCGAAAAAATGGAGGAAGTGCTTGATTCGGGCTTCGTGGCATTGCAAATGGCACGCGCTTTGATAAATGACACGGATTTCGTCAACAAACTACATAGCGGCGAGCTGACCCGCAGCGAGTGCAAGCATTCCAATTATTGCATCGGGCGCATGTACACCTTGGAGATGAAGTGCCACCATTGCGTCGACGAGGAATTGCCCAAAGAAATCCTAAAAGAGATCAAGAAGAGCGAAAAAGAAATAGAAAGAGCTGAAAAACAGGCGGAAAAGGAAAGATGAACGCAAAAAAATGGTTGAATCGATTTCAGGAAGCGCACGGGCATCGGCCTTGGGCTTTGGTGACGGGCGGCAGCTCGGGCATGGGCTTGGAGTATGCGCGTCAGTTGGCTGAAATTGGTTGCAATTTGTTGTTAGTCAGCAATCAAAAGGTAGAACTTGAAAAGGTTGCCGAGGACTTGAAGCGCGACAAAACCCTCCAAGTCATTCCGCATTACCAGGATTTGGCCACCGAGACTGCTGCTGAGGAATTGTTCGCCTTTTGCCAAAACGAAAGCCTGCAAATTGACATTCTCATCAACAACGCTGGCATGTTCTTTTTCGAAGAACTGACCAAAGAAAACCAAGCCAAAGCCTTGACAATGTTGCGTTTGCATACCTTCACCCCCACGCGGCTTTGCATCCTTTTTGGTGAGGAGATGAAAAAACGCGGCTACGGATACATTATTAATATGTCGTCGATGGCGGCCAAGTTGCCTTGTCCGGGCATCACGGTGTATTCGGCCACCAAAGCCTATCTGAAAAGTTTCGGCAAGTCGCTTTATTTCGAGATGCGGCCTCATGGTGTGGGCGTGACGACGGTTTGTCCCGGAGCTATTGCTACGCCACTTTACAGGCTGAAACCCAGTTTATTGCGCCTTGGCGTGAGGATCGGGCTGGTTGGCACACCGCAATGGTTGGTTCGTAAGGCACTGAATGGCATGATGAGAAAGCAAAGAGTGGTGAAACCGGGCTTCATGAACTATTACCTGCCACCGCTGATTGCTTTGTTACCCAAAAGATTAGTCGATAAGTTATGGCGAAAATTAAAGTGACCATATTATGCCTGTTGGCTTGTCTGACGGTCTCAGCCCAACGCTATGAAAAAGTGCCTTTTGGTGACTTCAACCAGTGGGCCGTGCGTTATATTACTGAGTCTAAGGTGATTGGCGGTCAGGAGAAAGTTGTGTATATGCTTGGCCCAACCGATACCATTCGGGGCAACGTTCCTTATTCTTACAAAAACACTATTTGGTCGTCGTCGAATGTCTTTGCCAAGGTGGTGGGCGTGGTGAAGACCAACACCAACGTCATGCCTGATTACGGCCCTACTGGAAAATGCGCCAAACTTGTTTCTAAAATGGTATCCTGCAAGGTGGCGGGTCTTATCAATGTCAAGGTGATGGCTGCTGGGTCCATTTATTGGGGACAGACGCAAGAACCTGTGTCGGGAATCAACAATCCCTACGCCGTCATGACTTGGGGCATTCCGTTTACAAAACGCCCCAAGGCGTTGGTTTTCAATTATAAAGCGATAATTCCAAACACAGGCAAACTGATAAGGAGCACCACATTTCGCGCCACCGAATTTGACGGCTACGACCCTGCCGAAGTCGTTCTCATATTGCAAAACCGCTGGGAAGACGAAGATGGCAACATCCACGCCAAGCGGGTGGGAACGGCCATGTGTCAAGTTGAAAAAACGACGGAGGGTTGGGTGATGGATTCAAGATTGCCGGTCATTTACGGCGATGCGAGGAAAGACAAGGACTACAAGCCTTATATGGATTTGATTACGGGCTACAAGAACATGTATGCCTTCAATAGCAAAGGCAAGAAAAAGCCCATCCTCGAAGAAGGCTGGGCAGATGCGGATTGTCCTGTCACCCATGCGATTATGTGGTTCGCCTCGGGTAGCTGCGGTGCTTTCATCGGGGCTTTGGACAACACGCTATGGGTGGATGAGATTAGGTTGGAGTATTGAGGGTTATTCCAAATAATACATCCTCCGCTCCTCAGCTGTGAGCGGGCGGTCTTTTAAACGCTCGCGGGTTTGGTCGACGAGGTCTTGGAGGGGTGGGAAGGAAACTAAGCCGATAATTCCATCTGGATTTTGGCTTATCAATATTTGATTATTGTCTGGACTAAAAACCGCGTAATATGCTTTTGTTGGATATTTTTGTATGATTTGCCTCGTTTTAGCATCCCAAATTATCATTTTTTGGCTTTGATCTGTAGAGATTATGTATTTCCCGTCTGAACTATAGGTTGCAGCATTAACATAATTTGAGTGCCCTTTAAAAGTAAATATGCAAGAATCATATTCAGCATCCCAGAGTTTAATAGTTTTATCGAAGGAAGAAGAAATGAATTGTTTTCCGTTTGGGTTAAAAGCAATAAACGAGACGACATTGGTATGACCTATAAATGTTCTGATTAATTCTCCTGTTTTGACATTCCACATTTTTATTGTACAATCATCAGAGGCAGATAATAACCATTTCCCATTAGGGCTAAAAATTACATAATTGATGCTTTTGTCATGTCCTGGGATTTTTTGTATCTCTTGACCCGTATAGGCATCCCAGATTATTATCATCTTGTCCCAAGAAGCTGAAGCAATATACTTTCCATTTGGGCTATATGATACTGATGATACATAATCGGAGTGCCCTATCAAAGTGTCAATTATTTGGCCAGCTGTATCCCATATTCTGACAGTTTTATCTCTAGAAGCCGTCGCGATACGTTTTCCATCAGGACTAAAGGAAGCAGAACAAATCTGATCGGAATGGTCTATGAGAATATGTGTTGTTTTTTTGGTTTCGACATTCCATATTTTTAATGTTTTGTCTATTGATGGTGCAATGACTAATTTGCCATCAGGACTGAAAATAACATTCCTTACAAAATAAGTATGTCCTTCTAATTGTATTATTTTTTCAGCGTTGTCTAACCCCCAAATTCTAACGGTATGGTCATTTGATGCGGAAACAATGTGGTTTCCTTTGGGAGAAAAAATCGCCGAGTTTACTACATCAGAATGCCCAATAAGTGTATCTATTGTTTTGCCTGTTTTAGAATCCCAAATTCTAATTGTCTTATCTTTTGAGGCTGTGACGATATGTTTTCCATCAGGACTAAACGCTACCGATGTAACACAATCCGTGTGTCCTATCAAAGTATCAGTTACTTTTCCTGTTATATCCCAAATTCTAACCGTATTATCTCTAGATGCTGTTGCAATTCGTTTTCCATCTGGACTGAACACAACAGAAATTACATTACCTGAATGTCCTGTAAAGGTTTGAATTGCATTTTTGTTTTCCTCAATATCTTCCCAAATCTTAACTGTATTGTCTCTCGATGCCGATGCGATTTGTTTTCCGTCTGGACTGAACACTGCAGATACCACACTGCCAGAATGTCCATATAAGGTAATGGTTTCATGTTCTCTCATAACATCCCATATTTTAATGGTTCTGTCTGTTGATGCAGAAACAAGACGTTTACCGTCAGGACTAAAGGAAATAGAATTCACATAATCAGTATGACCTATTAAGGTATCAAGAACACAGCCTGACTTAACATCCCAAATCCTTATTGTTTTATCAAAAGAGGCGGATGCAACTAGCTTTCCATTGGGGCTAAAAACTATAGAATTGATATAGCCATTATGACCATTAAGCGTATGAATAATTTTGCCCGTTTTAAAATCTATTATTTTAATCGTTTTATCCCATGATGCGGATGCTATGTGTTTTTCCATAATATCTATAGCAACGGATTTGACGAAACTAGTATGGTTGTGTAGTACTAATGGGTTGTGATTGGTCAGGTATCTTAATGCTTTTTCTGCCTCAATAGTATAGGGCTTTTGGGGATGCTTTGAATTAATATTTTCAGGTAAAACTTCAGTAACTAATAGTTGAGCTAAATAGGTGTCCTCGTCTGCTAAAGAAACAGCCCTCTCTGACACAAACCTCGCTTGGTTTTCCATCATCTTCCACCGCTGTTGCTTCAATTTGTGGTTTTGGAAAAGGAATATTCCTGCAATAGTCAATGCAATTATACTAACTATTATAAAAATATTTCTCCTCCTCTTTGCTTCAAACGTCTTCCTCTCCTCATAAACCGCCATTCCCAGTTGGTCATGCAGCAATTCCACTTGCCCTTTGTCGCCAATGGCAAAAAGACGGTTCTTGCTCTGGGTGAGTTGGCGGTAGGTGGTTTCACCAAGAGCGGCTTTCACTTCGGCTACATTTACACGCCTACGGCTACCGTCTTCACGGATAAGGTGCTGTTGGATGTAACGTATTTGCGTTGCGGTCAAACCTTTCACAGCATCCTGGTAATACACTTCCATAGGGTTGTTTTTCCACACGGTTAGGTCGGTGGAGGCAATCTTCTCGCCCACTTTTTTGTCGTATGTGCCAGAACAGACTATGGAGAGCAGTAGAGTGTCGATATCCTCGCTCTGTGGACGTTTGGCCAAGGTAATGATGCACTCGGCAATAGTTTCTTTTTCGCTTTCCTCAAAGCAATCCTTCCCTGGCACTAAAACCACCTGTCGCGCTTGTTCAGGCTTCATCGGACGTAGGCGGTAGCGGTTGTTCTTATAAAGGTCCAAGGAGTTTTCGTCAATACTGTCCTCCAACACAAAGAGAAAGTCCTCGCGGATAGAGGATACAAAGCGGTAGTTAGTATCGGAAGAATAGCTTGCCTCATCGGGCATTTCCAACTCGTCGTTCAGCAAGAGATAGATTTGCTTCAATAGCAGTTCAGCCTTGGCCTTGTCGCCCTCACGAAACACCTCCTCAAACTGGTCGAGGATGATGACGGGATAAACTTCTCGATCTTCGTTAAAGAAATGAGTAATGGCAAAATAATTCCAGAGATAGAGGCGGTCGTCGCCGTCGGGGTGTTTCGTCACGGCATCGTTTTCTATTGTCAGGCCACTGCTTTGCAGCTTGCGCACGATGGCCTCGGCGTAAGAGATTTCCTTCGGCTCTTGCGAGAGGCGCACATAGAGCGGAAAATAGTCTTTTCGCCTTAAAATGGGAATAACACCTGCCCGCAATAAGGAGGTCTTTCCAACACCCGAACTGCCGTAAAGCGTGATAAACAGGTTGTTGTCAATAAGACGCACCACATCAAGGGCCTCTTCATCGCGACCACAAAACAGGTAGTCGTTGCCGTCGTTTTTCGGCTCTTCGTAGGAGGCTAATCCAAGCCAAGGGTTTTTCTTTGTCATGGCGGTTCGGTTCTATGCGTTGGTGAGTTTAACAAGATGTTCAAAAGTATCCTTGGCCGTTTCAAACGCTGTGGCCTTGACCATGCAAGGGGGTAATTGCTGGTGATAGGACTCGCCAAAACGATAATCGCCAACGACAACAGGAATAACCGTGAAATTGGCCAAGCCATTTTCATTCAGGGTGCATTCGTCATTATGCCGGCTTTGCGCCCAATCCCATTCCTGATGGTACCATCGATTGGCGATGTTGTTGGAAACCAAGTCGCTTTTCACCTGTGAACTCAGAATGGGCATGAAAACACGGCAATTGTTGATGGCGTTGCGGATACGCCGCTCATATTCCGCGCCGCCTTCCAGCTTTTCCTCATCGAGCCAAACATTGACGCCAACTGCATGAAGCCTCTCAAACAGCGGCAATGCGATATAACGGTCTTCGTGGGCGTAAGAGATGAACACCCCGTTTTCCTGACGCGGAAGAAGGTTTACATCTGTGGCAGTTTTGATGTGATTGACAGCATCTTGCATGAAGGAACGCGCATCGGCAAACACCTTCACTTTCTCGTGCTCAAGATAATGCTTTAACGTGTCGTCGTTCTTGATTTCCACTGCCACTTGCTGCCCTCCAGAGGCGTTCCCGAATTTGTCGCGCAAGAGATACCAGAAGAACCGGAACATCCAGTCGTCGAACTTGTTGCCAACCGAAAACAATTGGAAATGCTTCAGGTAGCTCAAGAAGTTGTTGGAATCGTGGCTCTTGAACCATGAGGCCACTTTTTCCATGGCATCGTTTTCGGTAAGGACGAATTTGTTATAAGGATTTTCAAGGTCAGCTTTGCCGAACACATAGCATAATACAGGTCGGGCAACACCAAATTCGCTATACGAAACCTGTTTGAAGGTCTTTTGAGCATTCTCAATTTGCACCACATCAAAGTTGCTTTTGCCCCACACCTTTTCCATGGCAATTTCAACGTATGGATCGATGGTGGTTGAAAGCACGATACGGAAACAGCGCGTTTGGAGCAGTTGCATCAGCGAAGGCTCAATTTCCTCATCAAATAACGGTAGGAAATCGTTGTTTCTCAACGCTTTTAGAACATAATCCTTTACCGTCTCATTATTACGGTCTCGAATCAATTCGGTGAAGTTTTGAAACTCACTCTTTAATTCGAGATACTTGTGTTCGTTGAACTCTTCTTTGGTTGCCATTTGGCGCAAAGTGAGGTCAAATAGCAGTTTCAGGCTGTTGCCTTCCGCTTCAGGATTGACATCACGGTTAAGGACGGCTTCACTGCCGACCACGAGGGCGTATTTGTTGAGCAGGCAGTCCTTGGCGAATTGCTGCCAGGTGAAGTCGCTATCGCGGCGGATACGTTGTTCGTTGGGTTTGGTTGTTACTGGCATGGAATTATCAGATAGAATGAATACAGTGGCAAAGATATTGTTTTGCAACTTCAAAATAGTTTCAATGCACTCATGGCTTCCCGCCTCCATTAGGCATATTTCCGCTTCCGGAACTACTGCCGCCAAAACTACCGCTGCTCATACTGCCACTTCCAGCACCGTTAATCCAGTCCCACTGCTTAATAGCCGTTGTCGTTGCTGTCTGTAAGGAACAGCGCAAAAGTGAGGTGCCTTGCTGTATGCAGTATTCTTTCGCAGCAGGCCAGAACGGTTGCTTCTTTTTCATGCTTTTGATGTGGCGGTAGTCCTCCTTCCAGTTGTCTTGGAGTTGCTTTGTTATAGCACAATTTTCGGCAACAGTCACCTTTACATTGTATTCTCCCGTGCCCCAATGGGGTGCGCCTCCCGTGAGTGGCATATAGGAACGCGGAACGATGAAACAGCTTCCAGCGATTCTCATCAGCGTGTCGTTCGGGGTTCTTTTGTAGACAAACACACTGTCGGTTAGGTGGTTCGGGTCAATGGGGATCATAACACTGAAAGTACCCAGATCAACATCTTTCGCCAGCATGATGGCTTGATTATACCATGACGAAGTGATGGTGAAGTCAATACTAACCGTCAGATTCTCGCGCTCCTCGAAATTGAAGGAAACGCTTCGTTCGTATGTCTTGCCACGCTCAGGGTGGATGTGATTGGCCGAAAGGTTAGGCAGATGGCAACGATAGGGATAGAAGTACATAGAATCCAGCACTAAGCGGAACTTGCTGTGGTTGACGATTTCGTTGAGTCCAGCCTCCTCGGTGTCGACATGGCTATAGAACAGAAGGACATCCTTGCCATCACGTTGGGCATGGAGTGTGAAGCCGTTGAAGTTGAAGTCGGAGGGGTCGAGGGCACCATTTAACGAGCCTTTGGAATAGAAGTCGGTCAAGTTGTTGAGGTAGGTGAGACTTTCTTCGTATCTACATTCGTTTTGAATCATCTGTTTCCATTCAGATTCCTGCTTCTTGGGAGTTTCTATCAGGTTCATCACTTCCGAAACGGCAATGCTTGAAGATTGGACGATAAGCGTGTTGAGAACGGCCAAACCGATGGCGCCAATAACCGACCTATTGTGCCTTTGGTCGTCAATGAAATTGTTGATTTTTTGGGATTCTAAAGGCCCTAAAGTGTTAATGTCCAGCTGAATCGAGTTTGTGGCTTCGGATTTTAACTGGTCAGTTTGGGAAGGATTGATGTCTCGTTGCGATTGAGGCGGTTGGGCATTGGTGAAAAGCACCGTTGCCAAAAGGGTAAATGTAAAGAATAATCTTTTCATGGCAATTAGTTTTTATTTTGTTGATTTTGTTTATTTTACATCAATTAGAATAAAGGCATTGTAATATTCGGGCAAGCCGTAGTTCGGCTCTGTCATCTCGGGAACGAGCAATACAGGGTCAAATTGTTCGGTAGGTTCTCGGTAGGTGTTGATTAGTTCCTCGCGTGCATGGAGGAAGGCGGTATGAATGTCTTCTGATTGAAGATACTTGTAAAAGGTTTGCATCAACAAGGAAGTGGCATCGTCATCCACGCTCCATAAACTGAGTATCATGCCTTTGACACCGGCATTCTTTAGGCTACGCTGCAAGCCATAGATGCCATCATCAGTCATGTAGCCTTGTGCGGTTTGGCAGGCGGAAAGCACGATGAGGTCAACGCCGGAGAAATCCATTTGAGCAATCTCGCGGGCCGAAAGAATACCGTCGTGCTGTGTTGCGTCAAAGTCATTGCTGTATAAAGCGGAAGTGGTACCCGCAAAGACGATTCCGCTTTGCGAAAGCGACTCGTCGTAACTGGCTGGCAGTAGGTCGGTGCCTTCCGGCGTTTCGCCAAGATAAAAACCGTGGGTAGCCAAATGAACAATTGCGTATTGTCCTATCATACAGGCAGCTCGTGTTTCGGTGGCAAGAGTATCGGTCAGAAGGACGATGATAGAACTGTCGTATTCGTTACGAATGCCCTCGATTTCAGTTTTGGTACCGGGCAAGTTGCCAAACCTGAATTCCATGGTTTTCAGATGCCGGTAAGCCTGATCGTCGTTGGTGAATTGGGCTTCGTTGCCGTCATCAGCTGCTTGCGATGCTTTGAAGAAATCTATTCCGCCGCAAAGAAGCACCTTGCCACTGCGTTTTTTGTTTGGCTTGACGAGCAATTGTCGTGTGCTGGTCAAACGGTATAGGTTCTCGGTTTTTAATGAGGTCAAAGCTGGCAACTTAGGCAACATGTATTCGATGGCCAATTCGTGGAAAAGGCCATCAGCGGCAAAATAGAGGCGTTGGGCGTCTTTGCCAATCGCGGTCAACAGTTCTGGAGTCCAGATGAGGCTGAAGTTGGTGGAATCGTTATAGAGTTCGTTTTTCATGTCCGAGCAGTCCGTGGTGACGGCATCGTACAAGTAATCGCCGTCGGTCAGCGTCAGGTTTTCAAGATCTTCTACGCTACGAATTTTAATAAATTGAGGCTCGCCTTTTTTCCTAAGTACCAAAGCTCCCATTTGTTTCTTGCCATATTTTTCGTATTGGATGAACTCCACGGCGCAGTCGGTGGGTTGCAGTTTTTTCTGTACTCGCTTCCACGTGAACGACTGCGGCTTGCCCGATTGGGCATATTCGAGCAACAGACTCTTGCCAAACAGTGTCACATCGTATAGGAAAGCGGGGTCGGTATCTTCTAACCTATAACAATCCACCACAAAGGGGCGGACACGCATCCAATACTGTTCGCGGTCTTCGGGACTCATATCGCCAAGATGTAGCATGGCATCGGCTTTCTTCAAGGCGAAGTATTCTTTATAGCATTTCAAAGCCTCTTCTTTAGGGTTGGCCATGCCGGTGCCACCGCTTTCCTGTTGTAACATCAGTATCTTGGCCTTCTTTCGGAGGGCTTCTCCATAAGGTTCGCATTTCTTGTTAGGATAGCTGTTAATCACCAAATCAATGTCATTAAGGGCTTCCTTGAATTGACCGACGCGGGCTTTGCACATAGCCAATTGGGAGACGAAATCGAGGATGTCGTTTTCGGAACTGAGGGCCGAATGCATCCATTTCTCAGCCTCTTTCATCTCCGCATAAGCTTCCGTATAACGGCCTTGCTTGTAATAAAGTTGCGCCAACTCTTCGTGCATGACGAAACGATAATAAAAAATGTCCTTACCCCAGGTTTCATGTCCAGGGTCTTCGACGAAAGCCACGGCTTCCTTGAAACACTTTTCGGCCAAGGCATACGAGCGCGAATCTTCGTCAGAGTTGAGGTAATGGTAGTCGCCATAGAGCTTGTAACATTTGACAAACAACAGAAGGCTGTCCTTGTCCTGTTGGGTGAGTATTCCCTCTTTGTCACTTTGGCTGATGGCAGCTTCGTAGGCGTCGATGATACGCTTGATTTGCGCCTTGTTGCCCACTTCAACATAGCTTTTTCGTCCTTCTTCGAGGAGCATTTCAAGGTGGGCAATGGTTGTGTTCTTGTAGGATTGCGCAATCAAGGGACTGACTGCCAAGCTGAGCAGAAATAATAATGTTATAGATCTGGTTTTCATATACTTAGTGTTTAATTAATAATACATCGTTAGGACCGCAGGGCATATATATGATATTACTTTCAAAGTCGACTATTGGAGATGTAACATTATATGCAACTCTTTGTTGTTGCAATGGAATGTTAATTTCAAAGAAGCCGTTGGAGTCTGTTAGTCCACGAACTATTTCGCGGTAATCATGATTCTCGTCTTGGTCGGAAATGATGATTTCACAATTTGGAACAAGTGATTCGTTTTCGGTGTCCCATAGACTGAAACAAATGCGGCCGTAAATTTCAGGATTTCGTTTGATATTGAGCGATGTTGTCTCGGAAAGCGGCATGATAGTGTCTATGTCAAAAAAGCTTTTGAATGAGACCTTGATGCCTACATCTTGACCAAGTCGATGGCGTGGGATTCTTTTAAAAAATGCTTTTCCCCTTTGTAGGCAGATAGTGTCAGTTAAGACTTCACTATCAAGGTATAAAGTGACTACACCATCATCAGAAGGCAAGTTCTTGTTTTCAGTAATGTCATTTACCTTAATTTCAGCCGTTATTGGGACAAATTGTCTAATAGTGTAAGTCCATATGGTAACCATAGCCAAACCTCCTAATGTCCAAACTGAAGTTTTTCTGACCAGCATTCGCTTGTGCCGCTGCCAAATGGTGTCGAACTCGACATTGAGCAGTTTAGAGATGAGCTGTACATAGGCCCGTTCTTTGTTGAGCCACGGCTGGCGGTAAATCTTCTCATGAATATTGGCTCCAAGGATTTCGGGCAATCCGAGTTGATCAATGACTGGGTTGAAACATTCCGTGTCGGGATTGCCACTGTGGGGCGTGCCTTCCACGATGAAGAAATGGATGTTTTTAGTGCGTCCGAGGCTATGGAAAAACTCGATTTCCTTGCCCACCCATTCGGATTGCGCCGAGTTGGGCGAACAGATGACGATAAGGTTTTTCGAGGCTCTCAGCCTTTCCTGCAATTCTTCGGTAAGCCCGCCTGGCTGAATATCGGTTGGGGCAAAAAACACGGGCTTGATGGGCGTCCGTTTCCATCCATGCTCACTACACAATGTGGCGGGCATCCGGTAATGTTCCAGCTTCTTTTGCAGCTTCTTACCCCAAGCAGTGTCCTTCGAGCTGTAGCTGATGAAGGCGAAGTATTTAAAGGAGTTAGTCATTTTCTTTAGGTTTTATTTTACTTTCGATTTCAGCTATTTTTTGTTTGGTCTTGAGGGTGCTTTGACCTTCAGCTCCAAATAATTGTACTTTGATTTGATAAGATTTGTTGAAACATTCAAGAGCTTTTTCGTAATTGACCAGTTTGTTGTATGTGTTTCCAAGGTTTTCGTATTCTATGGCAACCTCGGAATGGTTTTCTCCATAAATGGATTTCTTAATGCTCAAGGATTTTCTAAATGATTCCAAAGCATCCTCGTAATTGTCCAACCTGTAATAAGCTATTCCAATTTTGTTGTACCTTAATGCAACGTCGGTATGGCTTTCTCCTAAATTGGTGATTTGGAGGGGAAGGGCTTTATTATAGTATTCTAAAGCCATGCCGTAGTTGCCTTGACTGCTATACGAATCTCCGACATTATTGTAATATGTGGCCATCTTGTAATGATTTTCTCCATAGACAGATTTGTATATTTCCAAAGCTTTCTTGAAAGATTCCAATGCCTTGTCGTAGTTTTTCATCCTATAATATATTATTCCAATTTTGTTATGTATAAAAGCGACATCAATATGATTTTCGCCTAAATTGGCAGTCTTAATCAGAAGTGTTTTGCTGTAGTATTCCAAAGCCTTTTCGTAATTGCCTTGTCTTAAGAATGTTTCTGCCACATTGCTATATGCGATGCCGATATCGGAATGATTCTCGTCGTATAAGGATTTGTATATTTCCAAGGCTTTGATAAAAGGCTCTAATGCTTGGTCGTTTTTTCCCAAATTCAAGTATGCTATTCCAATCTTGTTATACCTTAGAGCGACATCAACATGGTTTTCACCTAAGTTGGCAATCTCAATAGGTAGTGCTTTATTATGGTATTCCAAAGCTTTATTGTAGTCGTTAAGGTTTTCATATACAGATGCGATGTTGTCGTATTCGAAAGCAACATGGGGATGAATCGTATCTAATACGGATTTGTAAATTAATAAAGCTTTATTATAAAACTTTAATGCGTTTTCGTTATTGTTCTGATGGTAATATACAGAGCCAATATTGTTATAACTTAGAGCAACAGCCGTATGGTTTTCTCCAAAAAAGGATAGTTGGATAGACAAGGCTTTGTTGAAATAGAAGAGTGCTTGGTCATAATTACATTGCTTCAAATAAATGTTTCCGATATTATTGTATGCTAAAGCAACAGCGCTGTGTTGCTCTCCGAAAGAGATTTGGTCGATTTTTAATGCTTTGTCATAATACTCCAACGCTGAGTCATAGTTGCCTTGTTCGAAATAAATCTTCCCAATATTGTTATATGTAGTAGCGACATCGGGGTGATTCTCTCCAAGGTTGGCAGTTTTGATATTTAGAGCTTTATTGTTGTATTCCTGAGCTTTTTCATATAGCCCTTGATTTTCGTAAACTAATGCGATGTTGTTGTATGCTTTCGCGACATTTGGGTGGTATTCTCCAAGAGTTAAGTTCCAAATCTTCGCTGCTTTTTCACAATACTCCAATGCTTTTTCATAATCTCCATTACTTAAGTAAGTTGACCCAATATTGTTGTAGCTTAAGCCAATGCTAGAATGTTTCTCGCCATAAATGTTTTTTTGTATTTCTAATGCTTTGTTATAATAATACAAAGCTTTGTCATAATCGTTTAGTTGACTATAAACTGTTCCAATATTACTGAGTGTGGTAGCAGTCATTGGGTGGTTTTCTCCTACACTTGATTTCAAAGTACCTAAAGCTTTATTATAGTTTTTAAGAGCTTCCTCATAATTATCTATTGCACTATAGATTGCTCCAATGTTATTATATTCGAATGCTACTTTAGGATAGCTTTCTCCTAAATCAGCTATTAGCGAGGGTAGGGAATTGTTGTAGATCTGTAAAGCCCTTTCATAATCACCTTGATGGCAATACGCTGCTCCGATATTGTTATCAATGAGATGGATTAAAGGTTTGTTGACTTGTTCTTTACCATAACAAGCGTTTTGAGCCATGTTGAAGAACTCAAGAGCTTTTACATAGTCTCCAAGGTGCAAGTAAATCATCCCAATATTGTTGTAACTGTATGCAATGGTGGAATGGTCTTCCCCGAAAATGGATTTTATCATTCTCAAAGATTCTTCCAAATTCTCCATGGCTTTATCATAATTGCCTGTATAAATGAGCGTTATTCCAATATTGTTGCGACATAGGGCTGCCCACTCGCTATTTTCCCCATATTGGGAAAGTGCTTGTTTCAATGCTTCTTGATAATAGTTTAAGGATTTCGAATAGTCGGCGAGATAATCGCAGATAAACATACCCGCCTCATATCGCCACTGTACATTGGTGGTGTCCAATCTTGCCCTCAATTCCAAATAATGAGCTGCAGAATCATTTTGATATTGCGCCGCAAAGGTCTCGTAATAGCTGTAGCAACGTCTGGCCAGTTCCTCCTTGTCAACGGCATGAACCGCCTTTGCTTTGCCTAATTGTTCTTCCTGTTCTTGGATGGCTTGTTCTTCACGCAGGTATTCCTTCACTTGCTCGTTAGGGTTACCACGGCTTTTCAAAAGCGAGTCGGCTTTCACCAATTCGCCGTTCTCAATGCAATAGGAAACTTGTCGGTAAAACTCGTCCAATTGGTCGTAGTCCAATTCGGAATAGCGTTTCGCCATGTCGGAGATCAGCTTTTCGTTGTTTTCCTGGTCTTGGTAGAGTTTCTGTAACGACTGTCGGTATTCTTCATCAGAGATTTTCCGCTGTTCTTTCAAAGCTTCAATCTCGTCCTCTCGTTCATGAAGCTGTTTTTCAAGGTTCCTTCTTATTTTTCGTTCAGCTACCAACTTGTCTTGCTCCTGCTTTTCTGGTGTCTCCATCACCAAATAAATAGGGTTTGAGGAGTGTTTGTAAGTCCTCGGGCAGGCATCCATATCCACCAATTGGTAGCCTTTCTTTCTTACCGAATCGAGGTGGAATTGTGTTTCAGGCATGGGAAAAGAAAAGGCGCCATCGTCGGTTTTTACTAATACGGTGGTTCGCCCTCGTATGGAAACAGTAGCTCCTTTCAATCCTTGGCCAGGCACGTGTTTGCCGTCCACCATACGGCCTTTGGTCTTCACATAGCCTTGCTGGGTCTGGGCGAAACTCATTGTTGCAATGAGCAAAACCAATAATAAACACAACAACTTTTTCAAGACGAATAGTTCTTAATGATAGTGGCTGCAAAAATAATAGAAAAAAAGGAAACAATCAAGAAAAACGGGCAGGCAAACATATCTGCCCGCCCATTAAGTGTAAGATGAAAAAGCTTGGGTTAGTTGGTGATTAATGAATAGTAGTTGCAAACGATCCCACGATTCTTGATTTTTACACAGAAATAACCAGTTCGTCTGGGGGTGAAGCTGCAAGTACAATGGTCAGAATAATTGGTGTCCGATGTAATCAGGTTGCCGTTTTCGTCAAAGATGTAAAGATCCAAGTCCGTGTCTCCGTCACCACTAACGACAACATATGCAGCTTCCCCGCCACGGAATCTGATTCTCCAGATGTCTGTGGATTTGGCACGGACACGGGCATAGTGAGAAACTGGGCCTTCTGCTGCTCCGCGTGTTGTGCCTTTGCAGTCTTTGATGAGGGCAAGCAAGATCTTGTTCCCATCAGCGTAGGTTGTGGCATCGGCGAGCAGTTGTTCTTCGCTTAAAATGGGACGTTCGGTTTTGCTGATTCGGTCGGAAACAGGGGCGTCTTGGGTTTCGGTCTTCTCTCCGTCTAAAGCGGGTTGCACATTCAACTGCTGGTAAATTTGAACGGCTTGGATGAGAGGAAGGGCAGTTTGGGTTTCATAACCATACTTCACCAAATATCCAGCAAGAGCCAGTTGCTCGGCTTGACGTGGTATTGTTTTGGCTTCTTCCGCAGCAGGATTGGTTTGTGCGAATGTGCTAGCACTGATGAGCAATGCAGCTCCAAATAATAATAACTTTTTAAACATAATGATACATCTTGGGAATTATGTGATTAAATGATAATGATTAAGTCGAACTCTTGGATAAGGCGAAGTATTTGAAGGGGCTATTCATTTCCTTGTTCTTTTAGTTTGGTTTGGATTTCTTCAATACTCTTTTTTAGTTTAAATTTTCTTGCCACTCCGCATTAGTAGTATCCAAACTCGCCCTCAATTCTAAATAATGTGCTGCAGAATCATTTTGATATTGCGAAGCAAAAGTCTCGTAATAGCTGTAGCAACGTCTGGCCAGTTCCTCCTTGTCAGCGGCATGAACTGCTTTTGCTTTGCCTAATTGTTCTTCTTGTTCTTGGATGACTTGCTCTTCCTGCAGGTGTTCCTTCACTTGCTCGTTAGGGTTGCCACGGATTCTCAAAAGCGAGTCGGCTTTCACCAATTCGCCGTTCTCAATGCAATAGGAAACTTGTCGGTAAAACTCGTCCAATTGTTCATAGTCCAATTCGGAATAGCGTTTCGCCATGTCGGAAATTAGCTTCTCGTTGTTGTCCTGGTCGGCATAGATTTTCTGCATGGCTTTTTGGTATTCTTCCAAAGTGATTTTATGGGATTCCTTGAGGGCTTCCAACTCTTTCTCTCGTTGAAGGAGCTGGTTGGTGAGAGTGCGCCGGATTTTTTGTTGGGAATCTAATAGGTCCTGAAGCTGTTTTTCAGGTGTTTCCATTATGATATATAATGGGTTAGAGGAATGTTTATAAGTCCTATAACAGGCATCCATATCCACCAATTGGTAACCTTTCTTTCTAACGGAATCGATGCGAAATTGCGGTTCAGGCACGGGAAAGGAAAACGCACCGTCGTCAGTTTTTACTAACATGGTGGTTCGTCCTTGTATGGAAACAGTGGCTCCCTTTAAGCCTTGGCCAGGCACGTGTTTGCCGTCTATCATGCGGCCTTTGGTTTTTACATAGCCTTGCTGGGTTTGGGCAAAACTCACCATGGCAACAAGTGAGCAGACGAATAATAGCAGTCCTTTCTTCATAATTAACATGATTCAAATGGTTAATATACCGTCAAACTATAGTTATTAGTCACAGAGCCTCGGTTCACAATCTTGACAACGATGGTGGAGAGTTCTTCAAAGACGGTCAGGCCGCATTGGTCGCTGGCGGAAGTGTTTTTGTCAATCTCGCGGCCTTCCAGGTCGTAGAGATAGAGGTCGAGGTCGGAGCTGCCGTCACCGCTCAGGTGGACGAAGGAGTGCTTGCCTCCGCTGAGGGGCACCGTCCATATATGCGTTTTATGCGGAGCGATGTAGTCGTAATGGGAGTAAAAGGTCTTCATAGGCTTTCGGCTCGTTTTTCGGCAGCCGTTAATCAGGCTTGTCAATGCCGGGTCGCCTTTGGCGAATTGGGTGGCATCGGCCAGCAATTGTTCTTGGGTGCGGGCGGGATGATTGGCTATGGTTTCTTCCTCCTCGCCTTCGCCTTCAATAACGGGTTTCAAGCCGTCCGTGGCAGGTTGCAGGTTTAGCTCCTGGTAGATTTTCACCGCCTGGATGAGTGGCAGGGCATCCTCTGTCTCGTAGCCATAGTTCACCAAAAGACCCGCTAAAGTGAGCCTTTCCATGATTTTTGAGGTCGTTTCATCCTTCGCCGCAGGGATGGTGTCTTGCGCGAAAGAGTTTGCGCTGATGAGCAAGAATGCTCCTAAAATGATTCTTTTGAACATGCTATTGAGATTTTAATATTTCCTCGAATTATGATTAATAATCACCACAGGTATGTCCTCGTTGCCACGGTTGGTGATGACGAGGCGGATGGTGTCGCTTTTGATGACGTTGGCGTTGATGCTCAGCACAATGTCGCCATTGTCAATGCTGGTTTCTCCAACAGGCTTGTCGTTAAGATAGGCTTTCACTTCCAATTGCGCTGTTTTGGGATTATAGGGCATGACAACAAAAGTCTGTCGCCCTTCGCGGTAACTCAACTCATAGCTGACACTGCATTGCCTCTTGATGCCACGCTCGGTCAGCGAGTAGTTGTAATGCGGGTCATTGCCATTCAGGAAATCGCCGCGCACCATTTTTTTGTCATAGTTGTTGCATCGGTTGAGGATGGCGTTGAGCTTGAACTGGTTATTGCCAAGCAGCCAACACTCGTTTTCGTCTCTGGCTACTTCGTCCATGGTAGTCCAAAGGCTGTCGTGACCAAAGGCATCAAGGGCTTTGTTCCATGTTTTTTCATCGGCGTTTCGAAGGGTGGCGACGGTCTTGGTCAGTTTTTGTAGTTCGGGGTCAGTTTTTGTTTGTGTAAAGGCTTGTCCGAACAGGATAACATTGATGATGAGTAAAAGAAATGCTTTTTTCATAATGATTTGTCTTTGTATGGATTAGACATCGGTTTTTGCATGATTTCCGGCCAGAAGGCAAGGTCTTGCCTTGCGAGGTCGGTTTCGGTTTGGGAAACTTTTCCCATGGTTTTGAATTTTGGGCCTTTTCGGATTTCGTCCATGCAACGCTGGTATTGTTGCAATGCTTTGTCGTGGACTTGCTGTAGGGTAGGCCGTCGGGTGGGATGAAATTGGAGGCATTGTTGTACGAGTTCGCTCAGTTCAGGCCATTCGCTGCGCATATAGGGCAGTTTGGAACTTGCCTTTTGGCCTTTTCCTCCCTTGCCGTTCATCACTTGACAGCCCATGATTACGAAAAACACAGTAGCGCAAAGTGACCAAGTTGTTCCCGCTTCATTGAGTTGGTTTTCAATTGTTTCTGGTGCATTAAAGTCATCATGATTAGCTGTTGTTGTTGCCAATGAGAAATGCCCGTTGTCATCGATTTCAATGCAGTACGGGTCGATGGAGCGCAATCCTTTTTGGATAAGGGTCTCGCTTACTTCCTTGAGGATTTGCCATGCCATCATTTCGTTGCAATGGCCTGCCAATTCTGAAACATAAATCTTTTCTTCCATGTCAGTTCTTGTTTTTCATTCTTTCAATTTCGCTGACGGGTACCGAGTAATACCAGTTGTCGTTTTCATTGTCTATTACAGAAACCGCTCCAATGGCGCACCACCTGGAGAGGCCCTTTCGCGTCAGCACGGGACCGCCCGAAAAGCCGTGGTTGATATTGCCATCGTGGGCAATCATAGTATTGGGATAACCGTCAATGCAATGTGAATCTGTGAGTTGCAACTTCAGGCTTGCTTTCGGCGATTGTATCTGCTTGTCTTCAGCTTTATTTCCCATCCTTCCCAAAATAATGAGAGAACGGTTGGGGTTGTGACATAGACTGCGCACTTCCTCCTTCGTGGCCAAGTGGATGTTACCTTTCTGATGGTGAAGTTTGCTTGAGGTATCGGGAATGAATGCAATGTCGCCCAGCATCATGTCGGTGCGGTGGGGACGCACTTTGATGCTTCGCCAGAAATACTGGTGATTATAATCGCCACATTCCACGATATGGTCACGTGAATCGTCGAAAATGAAATCTTCCGAAGTTACGTGAAACCAAACGGAATCATTGATTTCAGGCTTTAGCAATGAGCAATAACTGACCATCTTCCATTTTGCGCTGTCGACACGAGTGATATTGTTTGTTACAGCTTCCAAGGCCATCATAACATGTTCGGGTGTACTGGCATCTATTATGTATTTTGTGGTTTCCTTAGGAAAGTCTAACCATGGCTCAATGCAATGCCTTGCTGTAACCAATTGGCCGTCGGTTGTCAGGAAGGCAGTGCCAAACTCATCACGAATAGGGGCGCTTCCCAATACTAGGGTGCTGTCACCTCGGCAAACCAGCAGTTTTACAGAATCTACTTGGATTTGGAAAACTGATTCCTTGGAGCTTTCAATCATGGCGTTGGACATGGAAGGTGTATAGAACTGTTGTAATCCGATGCACAGCACTACAGCAGATACTATGGCAATCCACACGGTCATCAGACGGCTCTTTTTCCCCATCGTGACAATGCCCGAAGAAGTGTATAGCTCATCCTCGCGGATGTTGAAGACTAATTCTTGCTGCTGTCCTTCAAAAGCAATGTGGTCGCCGTCGCTGAGGAAGTGTATATGATTAATAGGTGTGCCGTTCACGCGCACTTCATGTTCCTTGTAAGGGGAAGTCCTGATGAGCTTCCAGCCTTTGTCATTAGGTCGTTTTTCAATTACAGCGATAAAGGCATCTTCGAATTGGCTGCCATTGGCAAGCCTGATGTCGCACGATTCAGTCTGCCCGATGCGTAGCGTGTTTTGGTCGTTAAACACTTGATCGCCAGCTTTATGAAAAGCATCGTCGCGCTCAAATCGCAAGGTGTAGTATTTCTTAATCATGGCTGGGATTCTTTAAAGGACTGTGCAATTAGTGGGATGCAGGCGGTAAGGTCGTAGTCGTAGAGGCGGACGTTCTGTCCAGTCTTGTCCTCGCGAAGCTCGCGGTAGGAACAGAGGTCGTAATGGATTTTCTTCTTCTTGTAGACATTCTTCAGGTCTTGCTCGGGTTTCTCTTTCCCAGTTTCCTTAGCCGTGATGAAAGCCTCGATATTCTCGCGAATTTCCTCACGCTCTGTGTCAGTGGGTGGACGGAAGCCCAAAACTAGGCGTTCCACGCTCCAACGGTTGTGTTCCACTGCGGAGAGTGTCTCGATTTCTTCCTGCGTCAGTGCGAAGAACTTGTCCCAATCCTTTTCCTCGTGCCCTAACGAGCGCATCTTGGTAGCTATGGTCATTACGTTGTAAATGTTAGAGTAGCGCATGCTGAAGGTCTGCACGTTGCGCCACGCCGCC
Organism: uncultured Bacteroidales bacterium; assembly: GCA_905233685.1. Classification (GTDB taxonomy): domain Bacteria; phylum Bacteroidota; class Bacteroidia; order Bacteroidales; family F082; genus Limimorpha. The sequence continues at coordinate 107,118 of CAJOEZ010000006.1, forward strand.
TCGACTTTCTCTAATGGCATGTCTGTGGGTGTGCCTTCCTGACCATAACTGCAAATGTAGAAATAATTGAGTCGTTTGGCCATCTGCAAAAGGGGCAGACGCACATCGTAGCCGCAATCATCCATGCCGATAGGGTAGAGGTTGTGGTAGCCTTCGGTCTCGCGCACCTTTTCCAGCATCCCCGACCGCTTGGCATAAACAAGAACCGTGATGTCATTCAGATAAAAGTTCTTAGGCAAAGCGAAAGCACGGTCGAAATTGCTGTCGAAGTCGTTGTCGCAGAGAGCAAGGGTCAGCAGTTGTTCCTTGTCGTTAGACCATAGTTGCAGCTTACGTTGCAGTAAAGGATCATAAAAATCTCCGTCTACGAACTCCCATTCCACGTCCACAAAGTCTTCCCGCGTGGAATGATAGATAGGCTCATGATACAGTGTCATACTGCGTTGTTTGAGGTCTATGCAACGGTAATAACTGTTTTCAAAGAGGTTGGCGTAGCGTTGGACGAATGCATCTTTCTGCGCCGACAGTCCTTCGTCGATGATGGTAATTCGTGTTCGAAGCGCTTGGTTGCGCACATAGTTGGGGAAGTGTGCAATTAGGGCGGCATGAAGGGCCAGACTCTCGCCAAGGTCGCTGAAGCCAGCAATGACCAAATGCACGGTCTTGTTGGAGGCTGCGTCAATCTTTTCCCTGTCCAAAGTAGGGTAGAAGCCGCTGCTTTTTCCAAGGCCGCAGAAAACGTTCTTTGCCCATTGGTCTTCCATGGTGAAGACGTAAAGCTCAAACTTCTTATGGATTTCGGGATAGAGGTCGAGCGTTTGCAGCAGCCAAAGCGTCACTTTGTCGTGCAGCAGCAGGTGGCACACGGGCTTCGACTGCCCTTCCGCCGTGGCGGGACAGGTTGTGGCGAAGTCTTCCAAGGCTTGCAGCGTGTCGTGGTCGGCGGTGCCTTTCTCAGGCAGGACACACAACTCGTGGCAGGGCTTCCCTGTTGGTACTGAGGCGAAGTCGGAGTAGATTTCGACCTCGCATCCCAAGGCCTTGAATTGCCCGATGATGCTCTCGCGAATGGGGTGGTTGCCGATGATTAGGACTGTATTATTCATTGGGCTGGTTTTCTTGTTCTTTTAGTTTGGACTGGATTTCGGAGAGTTTTTCTTTGGCATTTTTTGTTCTTTCATCTTCTTTGCCGTAAATGCTTTCTCTAAGTGTCAAAACCTTGTTGGCGTATTCTAGTGCCGACTGGTAATTTTCAAGTTTTAAATATGTATAAACAATATTGGTGTGAAGAGCTTCAACATACAAGTGCTTTTCGCCGTATATAGATTGCAGGATCGGTAAACATTTTAAACGGTATTCCAAAGCCATATTATAATTCCCCATGTCATAGTATATATCGCCCATTGAATAATATACATTCGCTACGCTTGGATGGTTTTCGCCAAAATAAACTAGAAATGTACTTAAGGCATTGTTAGAATACTCTATGGCTTTGTCATAGTTGTTTAATTTCGAAAAAAAAGCAGCAATATTATTATAACAATAAGCGGTTTCGGGATGATTTTCCCCAAAAACTAATCTAATAATGTCTATCGATTTGTTATAGTATTCTAATGCACGGTTGTAATCACCTTGGTTAGAACATATAACAGCAATATCATTATAACTTTGTGCTATGGTGAGATGGTTTTTCCCAAGGATAGATTGTCGTATAGTCAGAGCTTTAGTTAGATACTCTTTTGCTTTGTCCAAATTATCTTGTTGATAATAAACAGAACCGATGTTGGTATAGCTTTGAGCCACATCGGGATGGTTTTCTCCATAAACTAGTTTTCTGATATCCAATGCTTTATTGTGATAATCCAAGGCTTTCTCATATTCTCCTAAATTCGAATGGATAAAACCGATATTATTATAGCTTAACGCAATATCGGGATGATTTTTGTCAAGAATGATTTCCTGAATATTCAAAGCTTTTTTGAATAACTCAAATGCCTTACCGAAGTTCCCTTGATTTGCATATACAAAGCCAAGATTATTGTATATCATCGCCACATCTGGATGGATTTCCTCGAATTTGGATAGGCAAATGGTCAGTGATTTATTTATGTGTTCTAGTGCTGACTCGTAATCACATTGAAAAGCATATACCCCCCCAATACTGTTATAAATACGACCTAGGTCTGGATGATTTTCTCCATGCTGAAGCTTTAAGATAACTAAGACTTTGTCGTAGTATTCCATTGATTTTGTAAAGTCCCCGATGTATTCTTTTGTAAAGTCCCCTAATTCTTCAAGCCATATATAATTAGTCGTATCCAGCCCCGCCCTCAATTCGATGTAATACGCTGCCGAGTCGTTCTCGTGCTGCATCTTGAAGATTTCGAACTTTCTGTAGCAGTCGTTGGCAAGGTCTTCAAGCTCTTTTTGAGCCAACAACTCACTTTGTTCCAACTGCTCTTGTCGCTGCGATAGTTCTTCTTTTTCCTTCGCATTGATGGCTTTATGTTTCTGATACGCTTTTGCTCGTTGATTAATGTCGCCCTTGGATCGGAGCATGGAATCGGCCTTGGTCAACTCGCCGTTGAGGATGAGTTCACTGATTTTTTGGTCGAACTCGTTCAACTGGTCGTAGTCGATGGTGGAGTAGCGTTCCACCATGTCCTTCACCAGTTGTTCGTTTTGGTCGGTCTCCTCGTAGAGTTTCTGCAAAGCCTGTCGATATTCTTCTTCCGAGATTTTTTGTTGTTCCTTCAAGGCTTCAATCTCATCCTCGCGTTGGTGGAGTTGGCGGGTGAGGGTACGACGAATCTTGCGTTCGGCTGCCAGTTGGTCTTGCAATTGCTGTTCAGGTGTCTCCATCACCAAATAAATCGGGTTGGCGGAGTGTTTGTAGGTCTTGGAGAGTGCGTCCATGTCTACCAATTGGTAGCCTTTTTTTCGCACCGAGTCCACGCGGAACTGCGCCTCGGGGATGGGGAAGGAGAACGCTCCGTCGTCGCTTTGCACGAGCACGGCGGTGCGCCCTTTGATGGAGACCGAGGCCCCTTTCAGGCCTTGGCCTGGGACGTGTTGGCCGTTCACCATGCGGCCTTTGGTTTTCACATAGCCTTGCTGGGTTTGGGCGGAGGCTGAAAGGATAATCATAATTGCGGTGATGAGTAATGTGGCTTTCTTCATGATAGTATTGTTTGTATTACTTTTGAATGGTGAGAACATTGTGCATCAGACTCTAGTCATTGGTCGGCTGCTTTTTTCATTTCGTCAATTTTGTCTTGCATGGTTTTTATTACGGGATGGTCTTGGGAAACGAGTTTCGAATATATCTTTTTCCCTTTTTCTGCGTACTCGATGGCTAACTTCAGGTCGCCCTGTTTCATGTATAGGACACCGATGTTGAAGTTTGCAATGGCAATGGTGGTATGCTCCTTGCCGTAGATGCTTTCAAGGATGGGAATCGTTCGGTCCAAGTAATTGGCGGATTGGCCGTAATCGCCCATCTTTTGGTAAATGTTGGCGATGTTGTTGTAGGAATACGCTATGGCAAGGTTGTCGTCGCTGCCAAAAACCACCCTGTCGATTTCCATGGCATTTTGGGCGTTTTCCAATGCCAAAGGATAGTCTCCCTTTTCGACATAATCTTGACCCAAGTTGTTGTAACATGTGGAGACCGCCATGTGATTACGTCCATAGTTCTTTAGGTAGATGCTTAAGGCCTCTTGATGATAGGAGATGGCTCCATCATAGTTTTTTTGGCTGAAACAAACCTGCCCCTTGTTGTTGTAGATGCTTGCCATGTGGGGACTGTCGTTGTCACACGATTTGGAATAAACGTCAAGCGCCTTGTTGAACCATTCAAGGGCTGCGTCATACTCTCCCATTTTCTTGTATAGCAACCCGATATTGTTATAGGATTGGCCTAAGCGTTGGTCTGTGGAATCCAAGACGGTTTTCCTTATCGTCAGCGCTTTCTGGTAATGGTTAAGGGCTTCCTCGTAGTTGTCCAAATCGTCATACAACGAACCGAGGTCGTTGTATAGGTCAGCGATGTCCTCATGGCTCTCTCCAAAAAGTAGCGATTCCAAGGCAAAGGCATCGTTGTAACACCGAAATGCTTGGTCATATTCTCCAATGATCCTGTAAATATGGCCCATGTTGTTGTAAATCTGTCCAATCCATGCGCAATTCTCCCCGAATTGTTGGATGGTTTGCCTTAAGGCTCTCCGATAATACGACAAGGCTTTATCATAGTCTGAGACGTATTCGTAGATGAATGCGCTTGCTTCTGTAGTCCAACTTACATTGGTGGTGTCGAGCTCAGCCCTCATTTCTATATAATATGCTGCCGAGTCATTCTCGTGCCGCATCTTGCAAATCTCGAACTTGCGGTAACAGTCGTTGGCGAGGTCGTCAAGTTCTTTTTCTAATAAGGTATTGCTTTGGTTCAGATATTCTTTCCTTCTCGTTAGCTTTTTCCGTTCTTGTGCATTGGAAGCTTCGTGTTGGTGAAGTTTCGCTATCCTGCCGTGTATGTCGCCTTTTGCGTTGAGCATCGAGTCGGCTTTGACGAGGTCGCCCGTAAGGATTAGGTTGCTGATTTCTCTATCGGACTCATTCATCTGGTCGTAATCCAACTCCGAATAGCGTTTGGCCATGTCGGAGATCAGCTTGTCGTTGTTTTCTTGGTCAGCGTAAAGCTTTTGCAGCGATTTCCGGTATTCTTCGATGGAAATCTTTTGCTGTTCTTTCAACGATTCAATCTCATCTTCGCGTTGTTGAAGCTGGTCGGACAATGTGCGTCTGAGTTTCTTTTCGGCTTCTATTCTGTCTTGGAGTTGTTGGCCCGGCGTCTCCATTACGAGGTAAATCGGGTTGGCGGAAAGTTTGTAGGTCTTGGAGAGCGCGTCCATGTCTACCAATTGGTAGCCTTTCTTCCTTACCGAGTCCACGCGGAACTGCGCTTCGGGGATGGGGAAGGAGAACGCCCCGTCGTCGCTTTGCACGAGCACGGCGGTGCGCCCTTTGATGGAGACTGTAGCCCCTTTAAGGCCTTGGCCAGGGACGTGTTGGCCGTTCACCATGCGGCCTTTGGTCTTCACATAGCCCTGTTGCGTCTGGGCAAAAGCGAAGAGACTTGATGATAATAAAATACAAATGAGAAATATTCTTTTCATGGTCTCTTAATATTAGGAGTGTTAATTATACTCTTGGTGTCAGAAATGCGAAATGTCGACTTGGATGGTGATGAAAGCTCTCATATCTCTATTTGTTAACAGAATCTTTGAGTTTTTGTAGAGCGACTTCAATGTTGTGCTTGGTTTTAATTGTTCTTGGATGGTCCTCACCAAAAGTCGCTTTATTTAGGTCGTAGGCCATTTGATAGTATTCAAGTGCCTTTGAGGCCTCTCCTTTTTTGTTGTAGACATAGCCTATATTGTTATAACTAATGGCTAAATCTACATTGTCTTCACCCAACACTGCTTTTTTTATGTTTAGTGATTTCTGGTAATATTCTAAAGCTGTGTCGTAATCTCCCGAGTCTCTATAAAGGGATCCAATATTGTTCAAGTTTATCGAAACGTCATGATGGTTTTCCCCATATACTGCTACCCAGATCTTGTATGCCAACAGATAACATTCTAGTGCTTTTTCACTATTGCCCATTTTTTTGTTAACGAAGCCTATGTTGTTATAACCATTTGCCACATAAGGATGGCTGGCGCCAAAAATGGATTTGAAGATGCCAACGGATTCTTCATAGTAATTCAAGGCTTTGGCATAGTCTTGCATGTTGTCGTATACGACACCAATATTGTTGTATAACGTTGCAACTGATGGGTGGTTTTTGCCCAAATTGTCTTCAAAGATTGTCAATGCCTTCTCATAATATTCTAATGCTTTTGGATAATCTTCCAAATAATTGTATACATATCCTATATTGTTGTAGCTTGAAGCTACATCTATATTGTTTTCGCCCAATAACGCTTGTCTTATTTTTAATGATTTTTCGTAGTAATTCAAAGATGATGCATAGTCACTATACGTGTCATAGACAACACCTAGATTTTGGTAAGATAAAGCCACGGAAAGATTATCCTCGCCAAAAATGTGTTTCTTGATGTCCAACGATTTTATGTAATACTCGTACGCTTTGTCTTGGTCTCCTATTTCGATGTAGACAAGCCCAATATTATTGTAACAGTCAGCTACATTCGTATGACACTCACCAAACAATGACTTCCTAATATTCAAAGATTTTTCATGATATAGTAAGGATTGGCTATAATCGCTTAAATCATAATATGTTGTCCCTAGGCAATAATAACTCATCGCAACATCCTCGGATGCATCTCCGTATAATGCCAACGATCGCCTTAATGCTGTATTGAATATGTCAAGAGTTCTTTTATAATCTGCAAGATATTCTTTAATGAAGATACCAGTGTTGAACAGCCACTCCATATTTGTTGTATCCAATTCGGCCCTTAATTCCAAATAGTGCGCCGCCGAATCATTCAAATGTCGCATTTTGAAAATCTCAAATTTCCGATAGCAGTCGTTAGCAAGGTCGTCTCGTTCTTTTAGGGTGAGCGCCTCGCTTTGCTCCAAGGCAGCACCTCGACGGGTGAGTTCCTTATTTTCCTTTGCATAAATGGCTTTGTGCTGTTTGTAAAGAGCCACGCGTTGATTAATGTCGCCCTTGGATCGGAGCATGGAATCGGCCTTGACGAGTTCTCCATTGAGGATGAGTTCGCTGATTTTTTGGTCGAACTCGTTCAATTGATCGTAGTCGATGGTGGAATAGCGTTCCACCATGTCCTTCACCAGCTGTTCATTTTGGTCGGTCTCCTCGTAGAGTTTCTGCAAAGCCTGTCGGTATTCCTCCTCCGAGATTTTCTGTTGCTCCTTCAAGGCTTCAATCTCATCCTCGCGCTGGTGGAGTTGGTTGGTCAGAGTGCGGCGAATCTTGCGTTCGGCGGCCAGTTGGTCTTGCAGTTGCTGCTCAGGCGTCTCCATCACGAGATAAATCGGGTTGGCGGAGTGTTTGTAGGTCTTGGAAAGCGCGTCCATGTCTACTAATTGGTAGCCTTTCTTCCTTACCGAGTCCACGCGGAACTGCGCCTCGGGGATGGGGAAGGAGAACGCTCCGTCGTCGCTTTGCACGAGCACGGCGGTGCGCCCTTTGATGGTGACTGTAGCCCCTTTAAGGCCTTGGCCAGGGACGTGTTGGCCGTTTACCATGCGGCCTTTGGTTTTCACATAGCCCTGTTGCGTCTGGGCAGAAAGCATGATGCCGAGCATCAATGCAATGGAGAGGAGATAAAATTTCTTCATATTTCTTTTTTTTCATTATTCTTTTTCGATAGCAAACCCTTCGCAACAAGGCATGGTAAGAATATCTTTTGCCAAAGGGAAGGGCGCTGTAACTTGATAGGTGGTTTTTTGGCCTTCCAAAGGTATGGTAAACGCAACACGACCGCAAGAGTCGGTAACACATGCAATTCCATCAACTTGAATCGGGGTGTTGGCAATGGGGGTCTCTGTACGCCAATCCCAAAGGATGAAGACGATGTCTCCGTATACTATAGGGTTGCGATACAAATCTATTGTCATGGAAGGGGCAATGGTCATGGTGGTGTCGACGTTAAGGAAGTCGCTGCAACTCACCGACATCTGTACAGGTTTGCCCCAAAACTCATGTGGTATATTGCTGAAAACAACACAAGTGTCTAATGATCGGACAGTGTCAACGAAAGGTTTGGTTTCATGGTCAAGGCGCAAGGTCACTACTGCGTTTTTCAACGGCGGCAGGCTGTCGTTGTGTACCGAAGCCTCGTTGAGCCGCACCTCCACGTCGAATGGCTGACTCATGCGTCCAACGGCCACCAATGCGGCCACCACAGCCAAGCAGCCCACCGTCCATGCCACGGCCTTCTTGACGAGCTGCCTCCTATGCCGCTGCCAGATGGCGTCGTACTCCACGCCGAGCAGCTTCGAGATGAGCTGCACATAGGCCCGCTCTTTGTTGAGCCACGGCCAGCGGTAGATTTTCTCGTGGATGTTGGCTCCAAGGATTTCGGGCAGCCCTAATTGTTCGATGATGGGATTGAAGCACTCCGTCGCGGGGTCGCCGCTGTGGGGCTTGCCTTTCACGATGAAGAAATGGATGTTCTTGGTGCGCCCGAGGCTGTGGAAATACTCGATCTCCTTGCCCACCCATGCCGACTTGGCCGAGTTGGGCGAGCAGATGACGATGAGGTGACGAGAGTTGCGCAGGTGCCCCTGAAGCTCTTCGTTGAGGTCGCCCGGCTGGATGTCGGTAGGGGCGAAGTACACGGGCTTCATCGGCTTGCGCTCCCATCCACGCTCGCTGCACAGCGTGGCGGGCATGCGGTAGTGCTCCAGCTTCTTTTGGAGCCGCTTGCCCCATATCGTGTCCTTCGAGCTGTAGCTGATGAAGGCGAAATGCTTGAACGGCGCTGTCATTGTTTCTCTGTTTTTTTGAGAATCTCAGGGATGGCGAGCACCAAGAAACTGTCGTATTTCAGGTTGTAAGGATTGATGCGCCTTAGGTCGGCGTAGGAACATAGGTCGATATGGGCTGGATTGTCCCAAGGATTCGAGTCGTCCGTGAGGTTCGACTTCCATTTCTTCAGCGCTTTCCGATACTGCCGCCTGCGCTCGCTGTCGGTGAATAGCGTCTCGTCCTTATAATGCTCCTCTTCGTTCAGCGGACGGTAGCCCATGATGAGTTTCTCCACCACCCAACGTGCGTGTTCGCTCTTCGACAGGATTTCGTTGTGCATCGCCCAAAGGTCTTTCTGTTTCTTTTTTGTGCGGCAGGCTTCAATCGCTTTTTGCTTCGGCTTGAAGCAATCGGCGCAAAAGAGGTTGGAGAGGCTCTCTTTGACGGTGTTCGGGTCGGTCCAGTCGCCTTTTTCGGTCATCTTGGTCGGTTTTGCCGACAGTTTTTTGTGTTGGTAGACGTTCAAGGCCATCGCATATCGCCTGGCGCTATGGATGTCTTCCGCCGGCAAGTTGTCGAATACGGAACCCAAATCATACATTCGGCTGGCGTATACGGCCTTGAGGGTGTCGATCTTGAAAATGTCGTCTGGATGACTCGCGTCGCAGAATCGGTTTACGTCCTCTTCCGTGAAGGTGAACTGGCAGGGCTTGTCGTATTTGTCAACGATGTGAAGCTCAAGGTCTACGCCGACGAGGGGGATGTCCGGCGCTGCACTTTCACCACGGATGAAATCCTTGCCGTAGACGGGCAGGTTGTAGAGGTATTCCTCTTTTTTGAGTTCTTCCTTGATGGACGGACGGGTGGTTACAAGGGTGATTTCCGTCCGGTTCTTCTTGTCGTCGGTCTCGGCTTCCTCGTCGTAATTGACGTAGTGGGCCGAAAGGGCCACCTGCCTGACGACGGAGAGCATCAGGGGCGTGTCGCCTTTGACCACCACGTGCAGGTGTCCGGCTTCGTTGGGTTTGAAAACGACGTTCTCGAGTCGGTCCAAGACGTAGGCGCGGGCCTTGTACCAGTTGTCGACGGTCTCCTTCGGGAAGGGGCTGCCATCTTTTTTCCTCAAATACTCAAACGGTTGTTCTTTATCCATGATGTGCCTCCTTTCCATAGGTTGCTGGTGTTTCTGTGAGATGGACGTTCTTGTTGCGGGCGTCGTAGGCCGACGGGCTTTGGTAGAGGCGCAACCCGAACCATTCCAACGATTCGATGACGTGCTCCATGATTTGCGACTGTTCCCATTCGAAGGCCGCTAAGCTGTCGCAGATGATGAAGGCATAAATTTGAAGCGGCAAGCCTTCTTTGCTTTGCTCCCTCCAGCGCACGATGAGTCGCGGGAGCTGTGAGACGCGTGGGTGGTTCATCAGCCAATGGAACAGATACAGGCGGTACACCTGCGAGTTAAGCATGCCTTCCCCGATGTCGTTTTCCGACAGATGTAGCTTGATTCCGTGGGCTTGTTCGACGGCTTCGATGTCTTCCTTGGTGAAGAGGCGGAACCGGCTCGTGTCGAAGATAAAGGTGTTGAGCATCTGTCGGCCATAGGTCTTCCCCTCCGACATTTTCTGAAGGTTGATGAAGTGGTCTTCTTGCAGGGCGCTGATGGGTAGGGTCGACGTGGTGGTGTCCCAGTTGTAAACGGTCACGGTGGTGAGCGAGATTCTTTTCACTTCGCCGTCCACATTGTATTTGGGCACTTGAATCCAATCGTCGATGGCCAATAGATGATGGTGCCGTAGATGGATAAACGCCACCGCTCCTTTGACCCTGTCCTGAAAAATCCAAGCCAACAAGCCTCCAATGATGGCGAATGGAATGTCGTTCTTGCTTTCTTTTTGTATGTGGAAAATCAGTATCGTTCCGATGATCCAAAGGCCGATGGCCACAAGGATGAGCAACTGGAATCTCGTGATGCCTAACTCGTCCTTTCGCAGGCTGCAGATGTCGGTCAAGGTGTTGCACACGCCGAAAACGAGGGCGAGCAGAAGCGTCTGGAAGGCGAACCAATACCAAGAGCTTCCTATGGCTTTCGAAACAAAATCATGCAGTTTTGGTAGGGATTCACATGTCTGCTGGTCTCGAAACGACATCGCCCAAAGGGTTAGCATGGCAAGAATCAGCAGCAGCGTGACGATCCGCCACCATCTTTTTGCCATCGCTCCCAAAATCTGCGTCAACCGACAATCGGAGGACAACCATCTTTTGCTTAATTTATTCATTTGTTCGTTGTGTTATAGTGTTTGTGTTCACTTTTCCATTCTCCATCCCGGCTTGACGGCGGCTTTCAATTACCTAAAGCTTGGTCGATTTCCTCTCCTTTTTGAATAAGCTCGTCAATCTGTTCTTGCATGGCGTCCAACTCCGCGTCCTCAATTTCTATTATCCGTTGCTGTTTTTTAATCTCTTGGCTCGCTTTCTCCGCCGCCATGTTGGTCAATCGCTCATATTCTTTGTCCGAAAGCCCAAGCCCTGTTTGCGGCATATTGGTCCATTCGGGAGACAGTTGGTAGAATCTCTCATGGGTGCTCTCTGGAAGATGTGTGAGCGTCGAGAGGTACTGGTAGTAATACATCTCCACACTGGCGCGGTTGACGGCTCTGTTTACCTTTGCATTATTGACCACAGGAAGGCTGTAATTCCCTTCCTCAATCACCTCGCGATAATAATTGAAGGAGTTGTTCAATTCTTCAAAGCAGCTTTCGGTATACATGTCAAACAGCAGGAGGTCGAGGGCTGGAACGCCATGAAGCGCGAAAATGGGCAGGTGGAACTTCGATACTTCTATCTTGTTCTGCTGCATGGTTTTCAGCAAGGTGTTCGATTCCTTCTCCAACTTGGTCAATACCTTCAGGAACGTGGCGATAGCATCTTGCTGCCCTTCCTCATCAACGGCTTCCTTATAGTCGACAAGGTATTGTTCCCATTCTTGGTAGCCTTGCTGGTCGATTTCGTCAAACTCACGCATCTCTTCGGTGCGCAGCAGGAGGCTGTCGGCCAGTTTTTGGGCTACCGGCTTGTAGGTGATATAACCTATGAGCAGGATGACGGCGATGACAGCAGCGGCGATACACAAACCTTTGACCCATCGTTTTCTTTTGCGGAAATACGCCTGACTTTTCAGGTATCCTTGCAACTTTTGGATTTGCATGTCGAAATAGACGTCAGGCATAGGGGCCAGCGACTGGTATAGGCACAGTTCCTCCATGCCTTCGGGCATCGGGTCGGGCCACTCGAAGCCCGCCAGCATGATGGGGATGATGTTTTTGTCGTTCTCCATGGCGCACATCACCTCACGACGTACCCAGTCGTCCGGGTTCACACAACGGTCGAGGGCACCGGGCGGCAACACCACAATGAAGTCCTTGCAGTTTTTGATCACCGCAAGCAGCTGTTCGTTAAACTTTCCCGAATTGAGGGCTTCTACATCGATGAACACACGATAACCCAAGGCTTTCAATCTCGTGCTGATGAGGTTCGCTTGGTTGAAACTCTCGCGTCTGTAGCTAATGAAAATGTCGTATTCTGTTCTTTTGCCCATAGGTGTTTCCCTTTATTCTGGCACTCTAAAAGTCTGCTCTTCCAACATCGGCATCCTTGTTTGTTAAGTGCCATTGTTTCAATGTTTTATTGTTAAATTCTTTCGATTTGACCAATGTTTATTGCGGCAAATTTATGAAAAATCCATTGCGGATACGAAACACCTTCCAAACTTTTTCCTATTTTTGCAGCCGTTTTTGAAAAAAAGATTGAACTATGGACTTGAGTAAAATTGTTTCGATATCAGGCAAACCGGGGCTGTATCAGGTTAAGTCCCAAGCCGTTGGAAGAATTATCGTTGAATCTGTCGTCGACGGCAAGTGCATCCCTGCCTTCGCTCGCGACCGCATGAGCTCGCTGGAGGAAATCTCCATCTTCTCCACCGACGAAGACCGTCCGCTGAAGGATGTCTTCAAGATGATCAACGAGAAGATGGGCGACAAGGTCGACTTCGACTACAAGAAGGCCTCTGCCGACGAGCTGCGCGAGAAGTTCGCCTTCGTCATGCCCGACTACGACGAAGACGCGGTCTATCCTTCCGATATGAAGAAGGTCTTCGCTTGGTATCAGATGCTGATGGACAAGGGCTTGCTCGACTTCACCGAGGAGCCTGTGGCCGAGACGCAACCCGAAGAACCCGCCGAGAAAGCGGAATGACGCTTTGAAACGACACAATGAAGCTGCTGCGGCAGCTTTTTTTGTATCTTTGCCTCGCCAAAACGATAGATTATGACCAAACAAATCACAGACTTTCAGCTCGTTGCGAAGCAGGACTTCGGCAAGTCGGTGCTGCTGCAACTGCGCTCCGAAACGCCTTTGCCCGACATCCAGCCCGGACAGTTCGCGCAAGTGCGTGTCGACGGCTCGCCGACCACCTATCTCCGCCGTCCCATCTCCATCCATAATGTTGATTTTCAGCAAAATGAAATCACGCTTTTGGTGCAAAAGGTGGGCGAGGGGACGCGACATCTCGCCGCCTCCAACGTGGGCGACCTCGTTAATATGGTGCTGCCCTTGGGCAACGGCTTCACGCTCCCCGAAAAAGGCGAAAACGCCCTGCTCGTCGGAGGCGGCATCGGCATCGCGCCGCTGTATTACTTTGCCAAAGTGCTGAACGACAAGGGCGTAAAACCGACTTTGCTCTTGGGTGGGAAAACGGAAACCGACTTGCTCCGTTTGGCGGATTACCAACAACTTGGCGCGACCTTCGTGACCACCGAAGACGGCTCTTTGGGCGAGAAAGGTATCGTGACAATGCACTCTGTCTGCCAACAGCGGCAGTTCGACAAAATCTATGTCTGCGGCCCCAAGCGGATGATGAAGGCCGTGGCGAAATTGGCTGCCGAAAGGGGCGTTTGGTGTGAGGTCTCGCTCGAAAACCTGATGGCCTGCGGCCTCGGGGCCTGCCTTTGCTGCGTGGAGGACACCGTCGACGGCAATGTCTGTGTTTGTAAGGAAGGACCGGTATTTAACACAAGGAGGTTGAAATGGTGAACATGACGATTGATTTGGGTCGCGGCTTGGTGCTGCGCAACCCTGTGATGACGGCCTCGGGCACGTTTGGCTACGGCGAGGAGTACGCCGATTTCGTCGATTTGTCGCGACTTGGCGGCATCATCGTGAAAGGCACGACCCTCCATCCGCGCGAGGGCAATCCTTATCCGCGCATGGCCGAAACGCCTTCGGGGATGCTGAACTGCGTCGGACTGCAAAACAAAGGCGTACAATACTTTATCGACACGATATATCCGCGCATCAAGGGCTTCGACACGAATGTGCTGCTCAACCTTTCAGGCTCCACTTTGGAGGATTACGTGAAGGGTGCAGAGATGGTGGATGCTTTGGACAAGATTCCCGCCATTGAGCTGAATGTGTCATGTCCAAACGTGAAACAAGGCGGCATGGCTTTCGGCGTGACTTGTGCAGGTATTTCTCAGGTTGTTTCGGAAGTTAGGAAAGTGTATCATAAACACTTGATGGTCAAGCTGTCGCCGAATGTGACCAACATTGCTGAAATCGCTTTGGCAGCCGAGGCCTCTGGTGCTGATTCGGTTTCGCTTATCAACACTTTGATGGGCATGGCCATTGACGCGGAGAAACGCAAGCCGAAACTTTCCGTGATAACAGGCGGATTGTCAGGGGCTTGCGTAAAACCTGTGGCTTTGCGCATGGTATGGCAAGTGGCCAAGGCGGTGAAGATTCCCGTAGTGGGTTTGGGCGGCATTTCCAACGCCACTGATGCCGTGGAGTTCTTGCTCGCCGGTGCCTCCGCCATCGAAATCGGGACGGCCAATTTTATTAACCCAGCGGTTTCGGTGAAGGTCGCTGAGGGAATTAAAGACTATAGCGAACGGCATGGTTTTGAGCGCGTTGCTGATTTGACAGGTGTTTTGGAGTGTTAGAATAATACTGTTGATTGAAATTTTTTTTCTCCATTTATTAAATTTTGGGCAAAAAGTTACTATAAGTATCCTAAACCACTAAACTTAAGGATACCTATGGAAAAGAAAAACGCTACCACCAAGACCCGTAAAAAGCAAAACCTTACTCTCCTTCAGGCCATAGAGACCGTCGCCGAAAGCTCTAAGGACTCCAAGATGAGTCCCGACTTCTTGAAAGCCTCAGCTTCCGAAATCAAGTTTCTTGCCGAGAAGTACGGCATCAGCGAGCGGCAGGCCGTCATCTTTGCCATCTGCATGGACGAAGGACCCAACCGCGTGGACTACCGTGACTTGTCCCGCCATCTTGACCTCAGCAATATCGCTGTGCTGGCTTTCGCTAATGATATTGACGCTTTGGTACACCGCCGCCTGCTGCGTTTCCGTGACGTGAAGGACGAGGATGACTTCGATGTGCCTGCACCTGTGATTCGCTGCCTGAAGCACAACCTTGTATATGAACAGCCCGAGCTGAAAGGCCTCGATTGTGCCGCAATGTTTGAGGTGCTCAATCAATGGTTCGAGGACCTCAACGACGATGCCATCGGCCCCAAGGAACTAATCGAAGAGATCCACAAGCTGTTTGACGACAACCCACAGGTGGCCTTCGGGCAAAAGGTGAAACAACTCCGTCTTGATGAAACTGACGAACTCCTCCTGATTAAGTTCTGCTATTATCTCATCTGCAACGACGACAACGACATCCGCTTCAACCAGATGGAAAACGTCTTCTACAGCACCGCCGACTTCAACAATGCCAAGGCCGCTTTGCGCAGCGACAGTCACACGCTTCAAACGGCCAAACTTGTCGAGTTCCGCTGCGAGGATGGCATTGTCAACAATACGCAATTCAAACTGACAGAGGAAGCCATGCGTGATTTGTTGGCCGAACTGAAAATTACCACAACGGAGGAACACCTCGCCGATGTGATTAAGCCTGACCAACTCACGCCCAAGACCATGTTCTACACAGAGACCGTCCAGCATCAGGTAGATGAACTCAACCGTTTCTTTGAGCCGGAGCAATATACCAAGATCCGTGAGCGCATGCAGCTGCGCGGTTTCCGACAGGGCTTCACCTGCCTGTTCCATGGCGGTCCAGGCACGGGAAAGACCGAGACCGTCTATCAGCTGGCCCGCCTTACGGGGCGTTCCATCATGACTATCGATGTGCCGAGCATCAAGAGCAAGTGGGTGGGCGACTCCGAGAAGAACATCAAGGCCCTGTTCGACCGTTACCGCAGCCTCGTGCAGCGTGCCGAGAAAGCCCCAATACTGCTCTTCAACGAGGCCGATGCCATCATCGGCATTCGCAAGGCCGGCGCTGAAAACGCGGTGGACAAGATGGAGAACACCATCCAGAACATCATCCTGCAGGAGATGGAGACCTTGGACGGCATCATGATTGCCACCACCAACCTCACCGAGAACCTCGACAGCGCCTTTGAGCGTCGATTCCTCTACAAAATCAGGTTCGACAAGCCCGATGCCACGGTGCGCTGCAAGATCTGGCAGCAGATGATTCCCGAACTGAACGACAGAGACGCTGCCACCTTGGCCGAGCACTTCGATTTCAGCGGCGGCCAAATCGAGAACGTGGCTCGCAAGCACGCCATCAACAGCATCCTTTACGGCCAGGGTACCGAGGTGCTGCCCGTGCTCGAGAACTATTGCCGCAGCGAACAGTTGAGCAATACTGTCACAAGAAAAAGGATTGGATTTTGAAATTCCCGTCAAAAGTTTCTATATTTGCAAGGTCTAATATTAAATGTTAATGGTTATGAATTCTTTGTATGACGTATTGTCAAATCAAAAAGGCAAGGAAAGAGTGTTGTCGGCAGAGGAGTTGTTGACAATGTTCAATAGGAACATCTTGAATAACGCTGAGCTATTTGGATACATTGGCAGAACTAATTTTTTTGGCATAATTGGAAAAGCAAGAAATGAAGGAGTGCACAGCCGTTTTGTTTCAGAACTTCTTTCCGGAGATTTCTTTAAGGGGGATTCTCGAGAGTCGTCTTTAATGCATTTCATGGATTTGCTTCTCTATAGGTCTGCCAAAGAGGAAAAAGGTGCTGAAGTCAATGAGCATTTGAAAAAGGGGATACTTACTCGGTCTGTCTTGTTTGAATGTGAGAAATCAGTTTGTGAATTATCCGTTAAGGACTATCAAAAAAGATACGGAGGAGGTAATAAGGGCGTTGTGAAGAAAGACGACAGAATTGATATATATCTGAGGTATAAACTAAACCATTCTGTTGCAGGGAGAAACTCTCTTGAGGTGTTCATTGAAAATAAGGTAAATAGTTTGGAGTTTGATTCCCAGACGCTTCGCTATTATAAAGCATGTTGTAATGGTGGATTTAATCGTCCCTTCCAACTGTTTGTTTTTCTGACGCCGCAACCCATTCGCGACATGGATAGATATTTGGAACTGGATTCGAAGATGTGCCCCGAATGTCCTCATTATATCCATATCTGTTATCAAGATATCCTTGACTATATCATAGAACCACTGATGTCTGACGAAAGCTTAGACGCCGATAAAAAGGCTATGTTGAAGGAATATGTCAGTTGTCTTGAACTTCCCGCCATGCCCGATGCCGATACCAAATTGCCCAACACTCTTTCCATTATGGCAATAAGCACCAAAGAAAAAGACTTGGTGTCTTCTTTTATGGAAGATGCTATCAACCGTAGACTCATAAACAAAGCGATTGAGGCAAAACTGGGCGAACCTCTATATTCGGTAGCAACGAAGGGGCATTTGTTCAATGCTACTGAAGCGATGGAACAGGCACTTGTGGTCTTGGCCGATAGGATTAAACCACTGGCGTTGCTGAAAAAAGTAGCAAGTTGTGGCATAGTTGGTCCACAAAATGGTGCTAATCCCTATTTGGTTTATTCCCCGAATGGATGGCGGGATTCGGAAAAAAGGTTTTGTAAATACCTGCCTTTCGACAATCTTTATATGTATTCAGGAAAGGTTTATGGTACGGTTGGTTCAGCACTGTCTGCTGCAATTAAGGATTTCAAGGAAAAAGGCCATAAGACCAAAGAAGATCTTGTCAAGGCTTTTAGTGGCATTTATTCTCATAAAGGAGGCGGAACTCCTTTGGTCTCGGTAAAAAAAGAGAAAGTCAACGTGAAGACAGAAATGGACGGAGTGTTCATAAGAGAAGACGTGTCAGCAGACCGTTTGCCAGACATCAACACGATTCTTGGCGAGCAGTTTATGGTCAAACCTATTGACAATGAATCGTATGAAGCTTTGATGCGTTGTAATGTGCAGATTTACTATGACGAACCTGTTGTCGAAAACGGATTGCCGGATGAGATAGAAGGTTTGATACAAGATGTCAATGGTCGTTGCAGCTACAAACAAGTTGGCGAAACTCCTTTCTTTTTCCGAAAAGACATCCTTGACGACAGGATTCTTAAAATCAATAAAATAGAATTGTTTGAGGAGTGTAACTTGATTGAAAAGTGCAAAGATACCTCTCTATTGCTTGAGTTCTTCGACAGGAGAAAAAACCTGATTCTCTCCGTCTATAAAATATTACTTGAAGCAGAGACGGATAGAGAGGTTTATAAAGAAAAACTGGCGGTATATCGCAAGTTGCTTAAACTCTAAAACTTTTAGACAAAAAGCATCATCGGATGAATAGATTAAATAGAAAGCGGCACATGAAGCCGCTCCACTTTTTTGCCTGTTTTTTTGAATTTTCCGACAAAAGTTACTATATTAAAACGTAACTCATAAAAACAGAAACTATGACACAGATTAAGATCTTTATGAACACTAAAGAGGTGGCTAACGTTCAAGAAATCATGGAAAAGCAGGTAAACGACTTCCTCAAAGAGAACGAGGACAAAATCATCGTCAAGGACATTAAGTACTCCGTAACTGAAGGTAATTTCGGCAATCCGATTTGGAAGAACTGGACGGTGATGGTGATTTACGAGAATCGATAAGGGGTCTCCTTTGAACTGTATCTCAGGTGGAGCGGTGCGAAACCGCTCCACTTTTTATGTAACTTTTTTTGAATTTTCGCCAAAAAGTTTCTATATTATTTCGTAACCATAAAATACGAAACGACAATGAGAACATATTTGCAACAATTCTTTCCATGTCTGGAAAACAGACATGTCTATCTCTATCGTATTGTCTATCCGATGATTGCCACCCATTCGCCCTTCCTGCTTGCCATACCCAGTGCAAGGATTTACGACCTCGATGCCCGCCCATCTACTGAGAGGGAATGGTATGAGTTGGATAACAAGAAGGCTTACTATCGGTTTTTTAAGCAGTTTGAGGATCGTTTTTGAAATTATTGTCAACAATTTCTATCTTTGCAAGGCCAAAAGAATGAATAAATAGGTTAAGTAAATAGTGTATATAGTTAATAATCATTGTAGTATATGGAACTGGATAGTCAAAACGACCTAAAAGTGGTTAGTTACAACGACGACAAGGAAGCCTTGTTGAAATTTATGCAAGACTCAGATTGTCTCAACGATTTATCAAAATGGACGAAAGAGTTTAATATGTTTGACGTGCTTAAGATTTCTCGGACAGAAATACGTCATAGTAATATACTTGGGTGGTTGCTTGATCCGAATGAAAATCACGGTCTGGGTGATTCTTTTCTTTACGGAATCGTTTCAAAACTGTCACATGACATGGACAACCATTCCGCTCTTCAATTTTTGAGTTCTGACTTATACTCATTTAATGTTTACCGAGAATGGAACCATATAGATATACTTCTCGTTTCTCATCAAGATAAACTTGTCATAGCCATAGAGAACAAAGTCGGCTCTCATGAACACAATTCGAATGGAAACGAAAAATCCCAATTAATTACCTACAAAGAGAAAATACAATCACAATTCAGCGATTATAATAGGATTTTTGTCTATTTGACGCCAGAAGGAGAAATACCTACCGATGATGAATGGATGGTTTTGGAGTATGCTGATGTGATAGCCATTTTGGAAAAGGTTTATAAACCAAAAGAAAGCTTATTGGGATTTGAAGTGTCATTGCTAATCAGAAATTATATCAATAATGTAAAAAAGAATGTCATCATGGATCAGGAATTAATCAACCTTTGTAATACAATCTACAATAAACATCGTAGAGCGTTAGACCTTATTTTTGAAAATCGAGATGATACGGTTTCTCAAACATCGAACAACTGTAGGAATGTTTTAGCATCAATACCCAAGATTAGTATTGACACATCATCAAAAAGTAAATCCTATCTAAAATTCAGGACGGAAGGATTGAAGCGCCATTTTGAGGGCATTGATCCTAATTATTATTACTACCAGTTTGAAATAAAGCAAGACCATATTTCCGTTATGTTGGAATACCATAAGGAAAAGGAGGAGGAATTGAGTAATGAAGTCCATGACGCGATGATGAAAGTCAGAGGATTGTTTCCTAAACATAGGAACTTCCCTAAGGAAAACAATTGGGTTTGGCATACAGTATGGACAGAGAAGACAGATGATTTGAATGACGAAAAATGGGTGAGGGAAAAGATTAAAAAACTAATGAATTTGGACGGGAGCGGTGAATGAAGCCGCTCCACTTTATTGCTTGAAATTTTTGAATTTTCCGCAAAAAGTTTCTATATTAACTGGTAATCATTATTTTTGAATTATGGAAAACAACGACAACATCAAAAGATTCAAGTGGAGCAAAGTTTATTTGCTTCAGCAGAAAGGCACGAAGTTTTTTTACCCAGTGAAAAGAACTGAAAAGATCATCACCTTCGAATATCGTCTTACTGCCGGAGGAGAACTTCAAACATTGAACGCCTTCGTTTTCGTTCCAGAAGGATGTGACTATGAGGCGGCGGGACCTATCGAATGGAATGGAGGAGAAGTGTTTCTCGAAGCCAACCGCTGCATTGAAAGAGGCGGAAAGGGGCGAAGAAACGAAAACGGTGACCACGAGGTGCTGATAGGAAACAAATGGGTTAAAATCGAAGAGATGCGAGATGCTTTAAAGGCAATGGACGAGGAGTTTTTGAAGTGTCTTGAAAAATAAAGTGGGCTTTTTACAATTTTGATAAAAACAGCATATATTTGCAGACGAAATTAACTTTAAAAACCTCGCGATGTAAAGGCAATCGTAGAAGAATATGACACAAATAAAAATTTTCATGAACACGAACAATGTTTATGGCTATCGAGAAAAACTGGAGAGCGAAGTGAATAATTTCCTCAAGGAAAATGATGGCAAAATCACAGTAAAAGATATCAAATACACAACGATTGAGGGCAATCACGACAGCCCCGGATGGAACAACTGGACGGTGATGGTGATATATGAGGTGAATTAAAAGAATAAAAAAGAAGGGGCTTATATTTATGGAACGGTTTTCTGATGTCGTTTGTGAACGATTACAATACTATATATATGCACTAATTGATCCTCGAGACGGAAAAATATTTTACGTTGGAAAAGGTAAGGGTAATAGAGTCTTTGATCACGCAAAAAGCGCACAACAACAGATGAATATCCCAGATGGAGAAACTAATGCCAGTCTTAAAATTAGTATTATTAATGATATTTGGAATTCACTACAAAAAGAACCATCATACTATATTTTGCGGCATGGTATTTCTGTTGATAATATTGCAGTAAAAAATGACAACAAAAACAAAGATAATGTATCAGAAGGAATTGCATTCGAATTAGAATCTCTTATGATAGATTTTTTATCATATCGCAGATTTCCAAACATTGCTAATTTATCAAATATTCAGTCAGGTCATGATCAATGGGAAAGAGGTATTAAAACAGTAGAAGAAATTGAGCAACTCTATAACCCTCAACCAGTGGACATCAGATCTGATGATGGATTAATTCTAGTCCTTTCCATAAAGAAAACCTATCCTCAAAAAAAAGACCTACCAGATGGAGTATATCAAGCCACACGCGAATCATGGGCTTTAGGCCGCAATGAGAAAAAGGTAGGTGACATTAAATGTGTATTAGGGGTGTATAATGGAATCGTGCGAGGTGCTTTTTTCCCAAAAGAATGGAAACATGATGAGTATAAGACAAAATCGGGTAGAATAGGGTATCGATGGTCTTTTGCAAAAATAAAAGACGAAGAAATGGATAAAAACCAAAAGGACTTGTATAACAGGGTTATTGATAAGGCTAATACCCAACCTTTTGGTAATGGGAATCCCGTAACTTATTATAACAATACTTGGCCAAGATAGCTGATTTTTTAGAATTCCATTCGAAAATCAGTATATTTGAGAAGACAAAACGCCAAACCGATGAATACCCTCTCAAAATCCCGCTACACGGCCTTCTGCCAATGCCCAAAGAACCTCTGGCTGAAAGTGTATAAACCCGAAGAAGCCAAAGACGACCCGGCGTTGCAAGCCCGCTTTGAGCAAGGCAACGAGGTGGGCGACCTCGCCATGGGACTCTTCGGCCCCTACAAGGAAGTGACCACCCATAATGCCGACGGTAGCCTCGACTTGGACAAGATGTGCGAATTGACGCAACAGTACATGGAACAAGGCGTGGGCAACATCTGCGAAGCGTCCTTCGCCCTTGAAGGCCATTACTGCGCCGTGGACATCCTGCGCCGCAACGGCGACGGATGGGATATCTACGAGGTGAAGAGCAGCAGCTTCCCAGAGTGCGACGGCGAGGAAACGAAGTTGGAGAAATATGCGCCCGACATTGCCTATCAAAAATGGGTGCTTACACAATGCGGTGTCAAGGTCGTCAATACTTATTTGGTGTGCCTCAACAGCAGCTATGTAAGGCATGGCGATTTGGATATCAAGAGCCTGTTTGTCATTATTGACATGCACGATTTGGTCGATAACGAATACCTGAAAGTGCCTGCACAGAGCAGCCAAGCCTTGAAGATCTTGGGCATGAAGGACGAGCCTGACTACGACCTTTCCGAACACTGCATGAAACCATACACCTGCGCTTTCTTCGATTACTGCAAACGTCAGCATGGTGTGCCGCAGGACGAGCCTACCGTTTTCGACTTGTATCGCATGAACTTCTCGAAGAAGCTGGAACACTATCATGCCGGACGCATTACTTTCGATGCATTGCGCTCGGAGAAGCTGAGCGACAAGCAGCAGATGCAGGTGGAGTGTACGCTGAACCCAAAGGAACACATCAATGTCGATGGCATCCGCGAGTTCCTTTCCAATCTAAGCTATCCACTCTATTTCCTTGACTTTGAGACTTTGCAGCAGGCCGTTCCCCAATTTGACGGACAGAAACCATACCAACAGATCACCTTCCAGTATTCGCTCCACATTAAGGAGAGTGCCACTGCGCCCTACCAACACAAGGAGTTTCTGGCGCCCAGCGATGGCACCGACCCACGTCGCGCCGTGGCTGAAAAGCTGTGCAAGGACATCCCGATGAATGTCTGCACCCTGGCCTACAACAAAGGCTTCGAGTGCGGCCGCATCAAGGAACTGGCTGCGTTGTTTCCCGACCTCGCCGTTCACTTGATGAACATCCAAGAACATATTCAAGACCTGCTCACGCCGTTCCAGAGCGGCTACTATTATATGCCTGCCATGGGCGGTTCGTTTAGTATCAAGAGTGTGCTGCCGGCATTGTTTCCCGATGACCCAAGCCTAAACTACCACAACCTTACTGGCGGTGTCCAAAACGGTGGCGATGCTATGACCATCTTCCCGAAAATCCAACACATGCAACCCGATGAAGCCCAGGCCGCCCGTGAAGCCCTGCTCCGCTATTGCGAGCTTGACACCTGGGCCATGGTGAAGGTTTGGGAGAAGTTGAAAGAAGTGGTGCAATAAGTGGTTTTGAAAAAAAGTTTGCCGATTTTTTGAATTTTCGGCAAAATGTTTCTATATTATGTTGTACCGATAAAACAACATCAATATGAACACAACCATCAAAACCTCCTCAGAAAAGCAATTCACACAAATCCGTCGTTTCATCAAGAAAAACAAGATCTACAACACCAACCCAAAGAACTGGAAAAGTTCATCAAGGACTTTATCAAAACCAACCACCTCACTAAAGTCCAGCAGCATGAGCCTTTGGCTCTTGCTGCCTGAGTAGTTCATGTCCCATTTGAATATTTTTTTTGTAATATTTGTCCAAACTATTATTTTTGCAGATTATAAAGGTAATAGTAACACATTAAACCATAACGTAAAGATGAAAATCTATGATTTAACTAGAGGAAAGTATCCCAAGGTCTACTCCTCATTGGACGATTTGTATTATGCTGAAAATACGAAGCAAATGGCGCATTATAGTTCCGGATTTCAGTCATTGTTTGCGAATAACAAAAACGATATCGGTGCGCTACTGAACAATATCCCAGTGCTTTTGGTGGAGTCTTCCATGTCCTGTGAATATGTCTCAGTACCTGGATGCCAATGTTTGGTTCAAGTGCCAGAGGATAATCATGCAACCATTGTGGACACCGAGGATTTCGACATTAACAAATGGGTGGCTTCAAAGGAGAGTGACATTCCTGAAAAAGACGATCCGAGAGAAAGGACTTCCCGTGGCTTTTCCATTACCGATTTGTTGGGAGTTTACATTTACAAGGGCAACCACGACATTATGCCTAGACGCATTTTTATTTGGCTTGACAAAATTATGGCGTGTGCTGAAAGAAACACAAAAGTCAAGGCATACATAAATGACAATGCTTGTGCTTTATTCGAATTGGTGCTATATCATGAATTAGGACATGCTTTGATGGATGTAGAATTGTATGGTGTACATCCTTCTCCCAAGTTCTCTTATGCTAAAGACGCGCCGTACAGGTTTTATGAGGAAGCATTCGCCAATGGTGTCGCTTTGTCGATTCTTATGGGGGACAAACATGCTGTTGCGTCTCAAAAGCCTCTCATTTTACAACAACAATCATTCATCGAAAACTTTGTCAAGAGTCAAGGATGGGGCTATTCCGATGGATGGGAGTTGTATATGAGACTTGTTGATAACATTGATCAATGGATGGGCATAAAAGTGCTTTTTAATTTTGATATTGTGCTTTTGTTAAAAGCCATGTGGAAACATAAACCTTTTATTGAAACTGTATTTGAGGGAGTTGGTCATGATGGATGGATTGCAGTGAAGGACCGTTGCGATAAATGGAGTATCATAGAACTGCCAAGTCAAAATGCAGTCGCAGGATTCAAAAAATATGACCGTTTCTGGTCGTTTGATGGGAACGGATTATGCATGATTAGAGTGGATCAAGAACATGGATATTTGTATGGCTATGTCAATGAGCAAGGTGTTGAGCAGATTCCCGTAGAATACGATCATTTGTATAGTTTCGAGAATGGCATTACCATTGCAAAGAAAGACGGTTGGTATGGCGCCATCGACTTGAATAATAAGATTGTCATACCTTTCAATCTGCCTTATGATGATGTTCGAGGGTTTCGAAATGGAAGAGCTGCTGTAAAGAACAGTGCTGGAAAGTGGGGCGTGATAGACACAAATGGTAAGGAAATTGTTCCATGCACAAATGATTCAATTGTATCGTGAGTTGGGTTAGATCGAGATGCTTTTCAGCGCACAAATGGAGGTTGAAAACTTGAAGAACTATAGGGCATATTTTTTTGATGGAGTAATTGGTAACTTTTATACCAGCAACAGAACCAGCTGTAGATAGCCGCTTCATGAGACCGGAGACTGGCAGGCATCCTTCTTATCCTGTAGTATAAAGGTCTTGGGATGCCGTTTTTAAACTTTTTCTGCCCCAATTTACAAATTTTCGGCAAAAAAGAACTATTTTAAGGCCTAACCCCTTAAAACAACATCAATATGAACACAACCATCAAAACCTCCTCAGAAAAGCAATTCACACAAATCCGTCGTTTCATCAAGAAAAACAAGATCTACAACACCCTGGAAAAGTTCATCAAAGACTTCATCAAGACCAACCACCTCACCAAAGTCCAGCAGCAGGAGCCTTTGGCTCATGCTGCCTGAGTTTAATGATCTATTGAAAAGGACAACAACGATAAAACTGAATACCATGAGAATTGAAAACATAGATAAATTCTTACAAGAAATTGGCCGTGTGCCATTGCTAACGAAAGAAGAAGAATTAGCCCTCCTCAAGGCCGTGCAGGAAAAAGGGCAAGACTGCGACGAGATGGAACAACTGTGCCAATCGAACATGAGGTTTGTAGTGTCGTTGGTCAGGCAGTATCAGCAACGCGGACTGACGCTGGAAGAACTGATTACCATCGGTATTGAAGGCATGAAAAAGGCTGCTCTGACCTACAATTTGAATGGTGACGTTAAATTCCTCCATTATGCCGTTTCAGTAATGCGACAGTGTTTGGAGGATGCAATTGAGTGAACTTGAAGTTTTTTTGGCGATGATATTGAGGTGCTGAATTATTGAGAAGAGGAAGCCACTAAACAAAAATAGTAATAGCCATTACCGTAATGGCTATTACTATTTTTATGTAAAAATCGAAGAAAAATCTTTGCAAACGCTTGCAGTTCCGAAAATTATGCGTACTTTTGCAGAATGGTAATGAGTATTACCGTAATGATGATTACTATTTATTGAAACAACTCAAAATACTGACGCGGTATGAAGTTCTACAATCGTGAAAATGAAAAAGCGCAACTCTATAAAGTGCTGCAACAGAGTAAGAAAGAAGCACAGATGACCGTGCTGATGGGTCGTAGGCGTATCGGCAAGACCGAACTTTCGTTGCAATGTGGCGACGAAAAAATACTCTATTTTTTCGTCGGAAAGAAGACGGAACAGCTGCTTTGCCACGATTATTTGGAAGAAATCAGTTTCAAATTGGGCGTTCCCATCATTGGGCAACTTTCCTCGTTTTCGGAAGTGTTCAGGTATGTGCTGCAATTGGCTGAAAGACAGTCTTTCACGTTGGTTATCGATGAGTTCCAGAACTTCCTAAAAATCAATCCTTCCGTGTTCAGCGACATGCAGCGCGATTGGGACTTGCATAAGCGCACGAGCTATTTGAACCTCATCATCAGCGGCTCGGTGTTCACGCTGATGAAACGAATTTTCGAGGACTACGAAGAGCCACTTTTCGGTCGTGCCACAGAACGGCTATTGCTTAAGCCCTTCTCAACCAGCGTTTTGAAGGAAATCTTGGCCGACTACAACCCCAATTACACGCCTGAGGACTTGTTGGCCTTGTTCAGCATCACGGGCGGCGTTCCGTGGTATGTTGCGCTTTTGCTCGATAAAGGTTATGTCACTAATGACCAAATGCTTACCGCTTTGACGGAGGAAAACTCACCTTTCATCAACGAGGGGAAAAACATCCTCATTGAGGAGTTCGGCACCGACTATGTCATTTATTTCTCCATCTTGACCTGCATCGCGGGCGGACTGAAAACCCGTGCGGAGATTGAAGGCGAGTTGGGCATCGGCAACATCGGGAGTTATCTGGCGCGGTTGGAGAACTATTACAACCTCGTCAGTAAGTCGCTACCCATTTTCGCGAAGGAAAACAGCAAGAAAATGCGCTACCAACTCAACGACTGCTTCCTGATTTTCTGGTTCCGTTTCTTCTACAAGTATCAGTCACTTGTCGAAAATCGTGCGTTGAAGTCGCTGGAAACCATTATCTTGCGTGACTATAGCACGGTTTCTGGTTTTATGATGGAGCGTTATTTCGCGTGCAAGTTTAAGGAGGAAGGCAAATACATCATCGGCAAGTGGTGGGATCGTAAAGGCGAGAACGAGATAGACCTCATCGTGGCCGACCCCATCAAGAAAGAGGCTTGGGTTTATGAACTGAAGAAGCAAGGCGAGCGTTACGAGGCCAAGGTTTTGAAGGAGAAAGTGAAAGCAATGGTCGCCCAAACACCCGAACTTGCCAGAATGAAATTACACCTTGGATTTTTGACCCTTGAAGATATCTAATCAATTGAAATACATACTATTGTTGTTGGATTTTTGAAATAGTAATGGCCATTACCGTAATAGCCATTACTATTTTTGCTTTTCGTTGATAAAACACTATGTATTAGGGCTATACGAAATTCACCTCAGGACTAATCCGAATCCCGAATTTGGCTTCCACGGAATCTTGGATTTTTCGGGAGAGTTCCACGATGTCCTGACCTTTTCCGCCGCCGTAATGCACGAGGACGAGCGCCTGTTTGTCGTACACGCCTACATGCTCGTCGCGCCAGCCTTTCCAGCTAATGGCCCCTGAGCCTGTCGAAGGGCCACAATGTTCAATGAGCCAACCTGCAGGGACTTTTACCATCCCATTAGGTTCGTCGTAATGCGGAATGTTCGGGTAATCCTTTTGCAAGCCCTCAAATTGTGCCGCCTCGATGACCGGATTCTTGAAGAAACTGCCCGCGCTGCCAATCTGCTTTAAATTGGGCAGTTTGGCATCGCGGATGGTGCAAATGACGTCGTGAAGTTGCTGTAAAGTCGGTGCTTCGATTCCGTTTTGCTCCAAATAAGCTTTGATGTTGCCGTAATCAAGGTGGAGCGGGGCGCTTTTTTTCAGCAGGAAGTCTACTGAAGTGATGACAAACTGCCCTTTCAAGTCGCCCTTGAAAATGCTTTCACGATAGCCGAAACGACATTCCTCTTTGCTGAAAATCTTGGTTTCGCCCGTTGCCAAATCCATTGCCTTGCATTGCAAAAAGCTGTCTTTCAATTCCATGCCGTAAGCCCCGATGTTTTGCACGGGGGCAGCTCCCACCTTTCCTGGAATATGGGCGAGGTTCTCAACGCCATGCCAACCCTTTTCGACGCAAAACCGCACGAAATTGGGCCAATCCTCTCCGGCTCGGACACGGACAACGACTTCGTTTTCGTCCACGTGAAGGACTTCAACGCCTTTAGTGTTGATGTAAACCACTAGGCCGTCAAACACCTCGTTTTGGAAAAGGATGTTGTTTCCGCCGCTGAGAATCAGAGTTTTGTGTTTCTGCAATTCTCCGCTTTGGATAAGTGTTTGCAGCTCGCTGACTTCGTTGATTTCAACGAAATATCGGGCAACGGCATCGAAGCCGAAACTGTTGTAGGGTAGTAGGTTGACGTTGGTTTTCATGGGTGCAAAAATACACAATAGAAGTTAATTCTCGCCGTTTCATCAAAAACTTCGTATCTTTGTCCCATGAAACGCGCCATTGTATCGGTGATTAACGACTTGGTCACGGACCAACGGGTTAACAAGTCTTGCTTGGCTTTGCAAAAGGCTGGCTATGAGGTGCTTTTGGTCGGACGAGAGCAGCGAATGAGTCCGCCAATGGACGAACGTCCATACGCTTATCATCGCATGATATTACTTTTCGAAAAGGGGCCGCTGTTTTATGCCGAGTACAATATCCGGCTGTTTTTCTTCTTGTTGTTCCATCGCGCCAATTTATTGCTTTCCAACGATTTGGACACACTTCTGCCCAATTGGTTCATCTCGCGGCTGAAAGGCTGCAAGATGATTTTTGACAGCCACGAATACTTCACCGAAACGCCTGAGTTGGTAAATCGGCCCAAGGTGCAGCGTGTTTGGAAACGGATTGAGGGCTATGTGGTGCCCCAATTGGACGAGATGATTACCGTTTGTGACTCTATCGCCGACTTGTTTCGTGAGAAATATGGCGTTAAGTGCCATGTTATCAGAAATATACCGCCAAGAAAGGCTTTGCCGCCGAAAGGCGACAAAACGGCTTTGGGCTTGCCTGCCGATAAACACTTATTAGTATTACAAGGCTCCGGCATCAACATTCAACGTGGGGCCGAGGAGTTAGTGCAGGCCATGTCGCTTTTGGACGACTGCTTTTTGATGATTATCGGTGGGGGAGATGTATTGCCCATTTTGAAACAAATGGTTGAGGAACAGAAAATTAGCGACAGAGTGCGCTTCTTCCCTCGTATGCCTTACCAGCAAATGATGGCCTACACGCAACTCGCGGAATTGGGTTTTTGCCTTGACAAAGACACCAATCTCAATTATCGCTTTAGTCTGCCCAATAAGCTGTTTGACTTCATCCAAGCGGGCGTGCCAATTGTTGCCTCTCATTTGACTGAAATTGAGAAGATTATAAGACAATACGATTTGGGACTTTTCATTGAGAATCACGAGCCCGAGACGATTGCCGCTACCATTCGTGAAGCTTTGTCGGATGAGGCGAGAAGGGAACAATGGAAACAGAATCTGGCTGTTGCGGCATGGGATTTGTGTTGGGAGAACGAAGAACAGAAATTGTTGGAGATCTACCATCATTATGGCTGAAAATCACCTACATATCATCGCTTTCGACGTGCCTTATCCTGCCAATTACGGTGGGGTTATCGATGTGTTTTATCGCGTGAAAGCCCTTACTGAGGTTGGTGTCAAGGTGCATTTGCATTGCTTCGAGTACGGTCGTGGCGAGCAAGAGGTCTTGAATCGCTGCCATGAGGTGAAGTATTACAAACGCGACACTTCCTTTGCCAAACAGCTGAGTCTCACGCCTTTTATCGTCAATTCGCGCTGTTCCGAGACCTTGGTTCAAGACTTGCTGAAGGACGATTATCCTATTCTTTGCGAAGGCTTGCACACAACCGCAGTTTTGTCGGACAAGCGCTTGAAAAACAGGAAAATATATGTCCGCGCCCACAATGTAGAGCATGACTATTACATGGGTTTGGGCGATTCGGAGAAATGGGGCTGGAAGTGGTTGTTTTATCATGCAGAGGCTTGGAAACTAAGGCGTTATGAACCCGTTTTGCGCAAAGCGGCGGGCATCTTCACCATTTCCCAGAAAGACACGGATTATTTCAGTGAACGCTACAAAAATGTCATCTTCGTTCCAGGCTTTAATTCTGCCGATTCGGTGTGCTCGGAAACGGGTAGGGGAGAGTTCGTTTTGTATCACGGCAACCTTTCCGTTAAGGAGAACGAAACAGCGGCCAAGTGGTTGATAGAGAATGTGTTTTCCAAACTTAGAACGCATTGCGTGATTGCAGGCTTGAACCCTTCGGACAAGTTGAGGAAGTCGATAGAGAAACATCTCAACGTGACTCTGGTAGCCAATCCCGACGATGCCGAGATGATTGACCTTTTGCGTCAGGCTCAGGTGAATATTTTGGTGACGAACCAACCTACGGGATTGAAACTCAAGCTGTTGAATGCGCTTTACAACGGGCGCTTCTGCCTGGTGAACGAGGACATGGTGAAAGGGACTTCTTTGGAAAGCCTTTGCGTGGTGGCCGATGAGCCGGAGCAGATGATTGTTGAAATCAAGCGGCTGATGAAGGAGGATTTCACCGAGGACGATATTGAGGAGCGTGATGTGCAGATGAGTCAACTTTATGATAATGAGGCGAATGCACGAAAAATCGTTGAGGCTATTGGCTTTTAGCAGTTAGCTTTTAGCTATTAGCTTGTCTGGTTGTGGCATGATAAGGCTTTTAGCAGTAGGCAATGAGCTTGCATGTTAGTGGCCCCAAGCTAACAGCTAACGGCTAATAGCTAACAGCTTAAAAATCACTCCATTTCAGAACAAACCACCGTCCCATTCTTGCAGTTGGCGATGCGGGAGGGATATTTCTGCATAAGCGTGTAGTTGTGCGTGGCCATTAGCACGGCCTGTCCATTTTCACTGATGCGGCGCAGGAGTTTCATGACATCCAGAGTTGTGTCGGGATCGAGGTTGCCGGTGGGCTCGTCGGCGAGGATGACGTCGGGATGGTTGAGCAGGGCGCGGGCGATGGCCACGCCTTGTTGCTCGCCGCCCGAGAGCCGATGCGGCATCACTTTGCGCTTGTCGGCCAATCCGACCATCAGTAGCACCTCGTGGATGCGTTTGGAAATCTCTTCAGGCTCGCGCCAGCCCGTGGCTTTCAGCACGAACTCAAGGTTCTTTTCCACGCTGCGGTCGAAAAGCAGTTGGAAGTCCTGAAACACGATGCCAATTTTGCGGCGCAGGTAAGGGGTATCTTTCTTGCGCAGTTGGGTCAGGTCGTAGCCGGCTACGCGCACGATGCCGTCGCGGGCGGGCAGCTCACCATATAAAGTCTTTAATAATGAGGACTTTCCGCTTCCCGTTCGCCCAATGAGATAACAGAATTCTCCCTTGTTCAGCGTCAAATTGACATTGGCCAAAACGAGGTTTTCCCGCTGGAAAATGGATGCGTTCTTGAGTTCGATGATGGGTTCTGACATATGTTTTCTTCTTTTTAACTCCTTAACTCCAAACTGATAACTGCGAACTGATAACTGATAACTGATAATTACCAACTCCCAGAAGCTCCGCCGCCGCCAAAGCCACCTCCTCCGAAGCCTCCGAAACCGCCTCCGCTGAAGCCGCCTCCTCCGAAACCTCCTCCTCCGAAGCCACCACCGCCAAAACCGCCGCCCGTGGGAATCCAGATAGTGCGATGGCCGCCGCCGGTATAGTTTTGGCCGTTGTTGTCGGAGAACTTGGAAAGGATGATTACGATGGCGATGATAAAGAGGATGATGAGCCAAAGCGGGAAGCCGCCGCCTTCGCTGTATTCGTCTTGCGTAAATTTGCCCGAACAGAGGTCCATGATGGTGTTGACGGCATTGTCGATTCCAGTGTAGTAGTCGTCTTCCATGAAAGCGGGAATCATCTCGCGTTCGATAATGAGCTTGGCCGTGGCGTCGGTGACGTATTCCTCCATGCCGTAGCCAGGACTGATGTTCACCTGGCCTCGTTCGTCTTCGGTATCGGGCTTGACGAGGATGATTGCGCCGTTGTTTTTGCCTTTTTGACCCACGCCCCAGCTGTGTCCAATTTCGGTGGCGTACTGCTCCACGCTGTAGCCTTGCAAGTCATTGACAAGCAAAACGAGGATTTGGGTGGAAGTGCTGTCGTTGTATGCCACAAGCTTTTGCTCCAACGTGTTGATCTCCAATGGGCTCAAGGTGTTTGTGTAGTCGTTCACCAAGCGTGGCGGGTTGGGTGGACTTGGCAGTTGGGCTTTCAGTGCCGTGCCCAAAGTGAGCAAAACGAGAAACAAGCCAAGAAGTAGTGTAAGTTTATGTATTTCAATTGTTTTCATAGGAAATGTCGTCTGGGATTTCGTTGATATCGTCAGTTTGGTAAGGGAAGTAGGTCTTGAGTTTCTCGCCGCAGCACATGATGCCTTGTTCGAGACCTTCTGCGAAACGGCCTTCCTTGAAGTGGTTTTGCATTAGGTCTTTCACGTCGTTCCAGAAGCCGTCTTCCACGACCTTGTTGATGCCTTCGTCGCCGAGGATGGCAAACTTGCGGTCTTTGACGGCGAGGTAGATGAGTACGCCGTTGTGCAGTTGCGTCTCGTTGAGTTTCAGTCGGTTAAAGACAACGAGGCTGCGTTTTTCCACATCGCCTCGGCAATGGTTCTCAATATGCACTTTGATTTCGCCCGAGGTGTTCAGCTCAGCCTGCTTGATGGCCTCCACGATGCGGCGGTCTTCCTCTCTATTCAGTATGGTGATGGCGTTTGACATGATGGTTGATTTTGACTGCAAAAATAATAAAACTTAGCCATATCGCGCTTTTTTTGTTTCTTTGCAATCCAAAAGGACTAAACCGAACGGATATGAACAACACTATCAAGGCGATGGCAGCCATAGTGCTGATGCTGGTTTTTGCGGTGAGTTGCCACAAACCAGAAGAGCCGAATAATGGTGGAAACAATGGCGGGCAAAACGACAGTATTGTTGACCATAACGACACTTTGAACGGCCATGACTATGTTGACCTCGGCCTACCGAGTGGCACGTTGTGGGCTATATGCAATTTGGGAGCCGATGCGCCGGAAGACTTTGGTGATTATTTTGCCTGGGGCGAGACCCTTTCCAAAGAACTCTATGACTGGAAAAGTTACAAATACGGCAATTTTGTCAATGAACGCTATGAATTGAACAAGTACTGCTCCGATTCAGTGTATGGCCTCAACGGATTCGTTGACAACTTGACCCTATTGGAGCCTGATGACGATGCAGCCAGAGCTTTATGGGGCTCAGATTGGCGTATGCCTACAAGGGATGAATGGGAGGAATTGTTTTTAAACACGACTAACACCATAACTACCCAAAATGGGGTAAATGGATGCCTCCTCACTGCCTCGAACGGCAATAGCCTCTTTTTGCCCGCATCTGGATATTGGTGGGGAAGTGAATTCAACGGTGCTGGCATTGGCATCTATTGGTCGAGTACGGTTAACACAGAATTTCCTTACCGCTCGTGGGGTTTCCACATCAATCCCGACAGTAGCCATGTGTGCGGCAGCAGCGACAGGAACAGTGGACAGTCTGTGCGGGCGGTTTGTTCGGTAAGATGATTTTATGATAAGTTCAGATGCCTGAAATTGCAAAACCCGTTTTCAGAAGTGAGGTTTTCTTGCTCTCCGTCGTAAATCACCATTGTTTTGGAAAGATTGTTTTTTAGGAGTGCTTTCAAGTAGGTTAGATTGCTGAACAAATCTTGCGAGTAGGTCTTGCAAGACTTGATTTCGTATGCTTCTATGCTTCTTGGCAGCAATCGCAGAATATCGACTTCATGTTTGCTCTTGTCTCGGTAGAAAAAAAGTTGTTCTTCCTCGCCCTCGTTGCTTCCGAATTTCATGATGTCGTTTACGACCAAATTCTCAAACAAGGAGCCTCGAAGCGGATGAGTGTCCATCTGTTCAAAAGTTTGGATACCCAAAAGGAACGAAGCCAAACCTGTATCGTAGAAATAAAGCTTTGGCATCTTGGTGAGTCTTTTGCCAATGTTGGCATAATAAGGGTGGAGGAGATAAACGACATACGAAGTAGAGAGTATGCTGATCCAATGGCGAATGGTGTTTACCGCTACGCCTGTTTCGACCGCCAAATTGGATGCGTTGAATTCTTGCCCTATCCTCGCCGCACAAAGTCGAATGAAAGTTTGGAAAGCCTGCAAATCCTTGATATTGATGGCATGTCGGGAAACGCCATTCGGCAGAGGGTGGTTTTGCCCGACTGTCGCGGTCCAGTTAATGTAATGACAGGAAAATAGCTAAAAGTGTTCTTTAGTGTATTTTCTAAATATCTGTGTATAAGTTTGTTATTCATAATATGGACAAATTTGCAGTTGGATTGAAAATTTGGACAAAGATACACAATATTTTCAATACTGCAACAAACACAACATTTTTCCGCAAATTTCCATCCCAAACTTGCCAAATCACGCTTTTTTTCGTTTCTTTGCAGTCTCAAACAACTAAAACAGAATCAATATGAACAGAACTTTGAAGGCAACAGCAGCCATAATGCTGATGATGGTTGCCGCAAGTTGCAACAAGCCAAATGAACCTGTTGACCATAGCGGAAGTCTCAATGGTCACGAGTATGTCGACCTTGGTCTCCCGAGCGGCACTTTATGGGCCACATGCAATGTGGGAGCTGATTCCATTGGTGATTATGGTGACCGTTTTGCTTGGGGCGAAACAAGCCCCAAGGAGGCTTACAATTGGCAAACCTACAAATATACAAATGATGACAAATGGGTGCTCAAGTATTGTGTCAATAATTGGAATACCCATAACGGCGAATATGGTTTTGAAGACTTACTTACTGAGTTGGAAGCCATTGATGACGCCGCAACGGTCAATTGGGGCGATGGTTGGCGTACACCAACTGCTGACGATTGGCGTGAGTTGAGGGACAATTGTTTCCATGATATGATTGTCCTAAATAATGTTCGAGGACATTTGATTAAGTCGCCCAATGGCAATAGTATCTTTTTGCCCGTTGAAGAAATTTATCCTGTTTTTGCTTATTATTGGTCAAGCACTCTTAATACAGATTATGGACCGTACTATGCGTTTATTTATCGTTTTAAATTTTTTGACAATGACCATGGAATGTCCGCAACCGAACGTTATAGGGGCTGTGCTGTAAGGCCGGTTTGCTCGGTTAAATGATTGCTGTATTCAAAAAAATCCCCGCAATAGAGCCGTTGCGGGGATTTTTTTTGTGTGTAGAAACAATACTACAGTTATTACAACTTCTCCATATTCCTCTTCACAAACTCGCTCAAATCCTTGCCCTTCAACAAGTTCTTCGAGAGTAGCGCGAGGTCATAGATTTGCCTAATCGTGGCTTCCTGATCGGCTTCGTCCTTGTCCAAGAGGGCGGTGATGACGGGGCTGTTGGTGTTGAGCATCAGCGTGTAATTGTCGGGCATGGAGCCGTAGAACGACATGGGGCCGCCGCCCATCTGCTCCATCTCCTTCATACGGCGCATCCACTCGTTTTGGGTGACCTCCACGGGAGCGGCTTCAGCACCTTCGTTGCTGAACTCCACGTTGAACTTCACCTTGTCGATGACCTTCTCGAAGGCAGCCTTCACGGTCTCCTTCTGCTTGTCGTCGAGACCCGAGGCGGCTTCCTTATCGTCCTTCACGATGAGTTTGTCGATGGTGTTGGAGTCTACGCGGGCGAACATGGCACGGTTGTCATCACCCTTTTCACCTTCTTTCTGTTCGTAGGCACTGATGAAATGTGGGTCGAGGATGCCGTCCATCATCAACACGTTGTAGCCTTTCGCCTTGGCGTTCTCGATGTTGGTGTATTGGTCGTCCTTGTCGGTGGCATACAGATAGACGAGGGCCTTGTTCTTGTCGGTTTGGTTTTCCTTAATCAAGGTCTTGTATTCCTCGATGGTGTAGTATTTGTCGTCGGTGTCCTTGAAGAGGAAGAACTTCTCGGCGCGCTCGTAGAACTTCGGGTCGCTCATCATGCCGTATTCGATG
>CAJOEZ010000007.1 GCA_905233685.1 uncultured Bacteroidales bacterium
TGTGTCAGCTATGTCGGCAAGGCTCATCTGGGTGCTGCCGAACAATACGTCAGGGAGATGTATACAGAGGCTGATACACCGTATGCCCTCACTATTGAAATGAGCGCCGTGGGTGGCACGTTCTGTATCAGTCTGATGCAGCGGTTTGCGGATGATCTTTATCTCGATGCTTTCCTCGACGAATTCCGCCAGATTGGCCTCGACTATCGCATTGCCACGCGCCATCCGTTGACGGTGGCACCCATAGCAGACTATCGGAAAAGCATCATAATCAAATAATCTTGGTTATCGCCGCAAGGGTATTCGTGCTCTTTGCGGCGGTGCCGTTTACCTCAATCCGCCATAACTCTTGGCGGCCTTTTGTAAGGCCTCGTCGGTGGTGTACTGCTCGTAAACCTTGCATCGGGTGACGATGCTTTGCGACGAACAATTCCTCCCTATCATGCGTACCAAAGCCCAGCCCTTCATTTCGTCGGTGAAGTCGTCGCCCACCAAGGCCAGACAGCCGTTTACCTCTGTAAACTCGTCCTGTTTCACCACGCGCACCTTGAAACTTACCTCAGGGCAATCATTATAATAGAACTGCTGCTCAGCAGTATACAGCAGAAAAGCCTCATAAGGCAGAATAACGTTGACTTTACGGTCAGTGATAAGAGCCGGGATTCCATCCACTTCGCCCAGCGTTTGTTGTATAGGTTGTAAAGTGCCGTCGCTCACGGGGATGCCGGGCATCAGTAACGACCCTTCTATCTCCGCTTTGTTTTTGGGCAGGTAAACCACAGGTAGCCGGTTGGCCAGCGAGAGGAAGCTGTGGTAGGCAGTCTTCCCTTGGGTGAACAGGGGGATGCAGGGAGCCAACTGCTTCCACAAGGCGATACTGTGCCGCATACGCTGTCGCTGGATGAATTGCTTACGCGTATTGCTTCTGACATCCGAGGTGGAAACGCGCGTGACGATAGATCCGTTTCTGATATACGTGGTAATTCCTAACGAAGGTATCCTGCCAATGTAGCCTCCTCCTGTTTTCGTTTTTTTGCTGGTCATATTCTGTCCTTTCTTTGGTTATCATTCAGTTTTGTTTCGGAGTCGAGTCGTAGCTGAGACTCGGCAGACAAGTATCAGGGAGCGACTTAATCCGTATCAGAAAGCTATCAGGCTCAATATTTCTTCTATTTTTCTCTGTTACTTTTCCGTCATTTATTCGATAAAAAATCGAACAACTAACGAATAACTAACGGAGAACTATTGAACAACCGACGAAAAACTAACGATGTTGCTCGCTCTTTGGTCGCCTTTTGTTTGCTCTCAAGTCGCTCTTTGCTCCTTGCCAAATCGACGGTAAAGATACATGATCATGAGAGGTTTGTCAAGTTTTTGTATTTTTGTGGGTTCAAATTGAAGTGAGATTACAAAGAAAAAGCCGAGTATGAACAAAAACGAACTTCTTAATGCCATAGTTGAAAGCTATTCTAAGTTGAACGAGCAAATCGGCAAAATGACGGATGACGAACTGAACGCACCATTCCAATTTGCCAATGACCCGAAGAAATGTGGTGCACGGTGGATCTACGACCAATGCACTTACACCACCGATATGGCGGCTTACTTTAGCAGCGTCACTACTAGCCCATACGGGCAAACAACAAAGCTTTTGAAGACGCACCAAAAGAACATCAAAAAGAATTAAAATATGAAACACATCGCATTAACCATCGTCGCTTGCTGCCTGATGTTGGGCGCCTGCGCACAAAACACGACAACAAACACCAAACAAAAGGAGAACAAAGACATGAAAAAGACCTTGATTGTTTACTTCTCGGCCACCGGCAACACCAAAACCGCCGCCCAAAAGCTGGCCAAAGAATTTAACGCCGACCTCTACGAGATTACGCCCGAGCAGCCCTACACCGCCGCCGACTTGGACTGGCGCGACAAAACCTCACGCTCGACCATCGAGATGAAGGACAAGACCTCACGTCCCGCCATCAAGGGCCGCTGCGAGAACATCGCCGACTACGACACGGTTTGGATTGGCTTCCCCGTGTGGTGGTACACCGCCCCGACCATCGTCAACACCTTCATCGAGGCCCACGACCTCAGCGGCAAGACGCTCAATGTCTTCGCCACGAGTGGCGGCAGCGGCGTTGAAGGTTCTGCCAACGACCTCAAGAAAGCCTATCCGCAATACACTTGGGGCGAGAGTCGGCTGATGAACTGATTCCCCATGACGCCGCTTTACCGCTATCCAACGCCCGAGGGCTTTGACGACCTCCTGTTGTGCTCCGACGGCGAGGCTTTGACGGGGCTTTGGTTTGAATCGCGTGATGTAGAGACGCAAAATTTTGCGTCTCTACCACCCGTTATTCAAGACACCTTCCATTGGTTGGACGTTTATTTCTCGGGCCGCCAGCCCGATTTCACGCCGACCTATCGCATGAAGGGTCTTACGCCGTTTCGCAAAGCCGTTTTGGAGGCCGTGTGTGACATTCCTTTCGGGCAGACCATGACCTACGGCGAGATTGCCCAACAGCTGAAAACCAACTCAGCGCAGGCCGTGGGTGGCGCGGTGGGGTGGAACCCTATTTGCCTTGTTGTGCCTTGCCATCGCGTGATTGGCGCCAACGGGAAGCTTGTCGGATATGGTGGCGGCATGAACAACAAAATCGCGCTTTTGCGGTTAGAGGGGCACATTGGGTTTTCTTGACTTTTCAATGATTGTTGAACTAAAAAATTCAGATGAAATGACCTTCTTGATAGAATCCCTTATCGCGTGCGCCTTATTCACGCTGTTTGTGTTCCTGATGTCGCGAAACCCCATCAAGAGCATTTTCAACTATCCTCCTGCCATCATTGAGCGGTGCGACCAATTGGGTTTGGTGGACTCGAGCAACCGTCCTGGAGGCGTGGCGTTTTACGTCAAGAAGATTTTCGCCATGATGGTTTTCGGTGTGCTGCTGGGGCTGTTGGTCAAGTATGTCAACGGATGCGAGACCTTCCTTTGTGGCGCTTTGACGGCCTACGCCCTCTGGGTGGTGGTGAACTGGTTCGACGCGATTGTGTTGGATTGTCTCTGGTTCTGCCACAACAAGCATTTCGTCATTCCGGGCACGGAGGACATGACTGCCGCCTACCACGACTACGGGTTCCACCTCAAAGGGGCACTCATCGGGATGCTCTTGGGCATTCCCGCCGCTTTGGTTGCTGGTGGAATTGCGGCGATTCCTTGTAATAATGAAGACAAAGCCATCCGCCAGATGTGCGAGGAAATGCACGCGCAGTATCCTTTGGCTAATTTGCAGGATATCTACAAGACCTGCTATCAGGACTATTTCGGGGCTGAACATCTGATGCGCGACACAGCAGCGGCACGGCAATACCTTCAAAGGGAAATGGACGAGTGCCGCAATACGGATATGAGCCAAATGCCCAAGCGCGAGCCAACGGGATTCAGGCACCGTTTCACGCGAATCAACTTTGCCTGCGTTGTTGATGGCGAACTGACTGAGAAACAGTTGCTTGCCCTATTCATTGACGCGGCAGGAAAGGATAACGCCTTTGGTGAAGCTTGGTCGAAGGAATGGCAGAAGATTGAACGTATTGCCCTAAAGGTTTGCCCAGATTGGGCCAACGAGCCGCTGCAAACGGAACTCCGATTGGCGGCGGAAGGCAAGCACGCCGTGAGGCATAGTGAGGCATTCAGGAAGGCTTACAATCCTCATTATCGGATTGTTAGAAATAATTGCAATAAAAAGAGCACGAAATGAACATCGAAGACTATCGTGATTTCTGCCTCTCGTTAGGCGATGATATTGAGGAAAAGTTCCCCTTCGCCAAGTTCAAAAACGGCGAAGGTGTGTTGGTGTTTTACGTCTGCGGCCATATGTTCTCCTATTTCGACTGCGACGCATTCTCGGTCATCTCGCTTAAATGCCAGCCGGAAAGGATTGAGGAACTTAAAGCGGAGCACAACTGCATCGGCAATCCATTCAATGAATCTCCAAAACACTGGATTGGCATTGACCCGAATTTCGCGCCCGATGAACTACTGAAAGACCTTACCAAAAACTCCTACGAGATCGTAAAAGCGAAATATACAAAAGCAAAAAGGAGTGAAAAAGCCAATAAATCGAAATATTGATTGCGGAGCGACTGCCGACCTGTATTATTTCCCTTTCCTGAACTCCCTCGGGGTCATGCCCTTCATGCGCTGGAAGAAACGGGCGAAAGTGGTGGTCTCGGCGAAGTGGAGTTGCTCGGCTATCTGGGCAACGCTGAGTGAGGTCTGCCGCAATAAATATGAGGCTTCCATCAGGAGCAATTGGTTGATGTAGTCGACGACG
The DNA here is from genome assembly GCA_905233685.1 of uncultured Bacteroidales bacterium. Classification (GTDB taxonomy): domain Bacteria; phylum Bacteroidota; class Bacteroidia; order Bacteroidales; family F082; genus Limimorpha. Next base: position 4,341 of record CAJOEZ010000007.1, read on the forward strand.
GTGCGGCCGCCCGACACCTGCCGGACGATGCGCGAGAGATAGGTGGTGGTGATGCACAACTCGGAAGCATAGAAACCGATGTCATGGTGCTCGATGAAGTGACGGGGCAACAGGTGGAGAAATGCGAGGAACAACTCTTCGACGCGCTTGGTGAAGCGCTGCTCATGGATGGTGCGCTCCATCAGGCCCGTCAAGTCGTTCAGGAAGATGCTGTAGAGCATCCGCAGGCTTTCATCGGCATTGGGCAGCGATGACTGTTGGTAACGCAAGGCTAATTGCATGAGTTCAAAGATGTGGCGGTAATCGTCTTCGGAGAGTGTCAGCAGAGGCTGCTGCAACTCGACAACGGAAAGGTAGGCAGCACGAATGCTGTCGTGGACGCTGGGCAGTTCGAGCGTGAATTGCTCGTCGGCCAACAGACAGATGCCCCGATAGTCGCTGGAGGACGAAAGGACGGTAACCTCGAAACCGGGCGAATAGGTGTAGAGATTGCCTTCGTGTAGTGTCAGTTCGCGGTTATTATATAATATAGTAACCCAACCGCGCGTAACAATCGTAAAAGTGTAGCACGACAAGAAGCCGTGCGTCTCGTTCGCGCCGAATGTCCACTCCACGTTAGTCTCTATGCAAATGACATTCCCGTCCCACTCACCCTCGGGTACGGTCAGGTTTCTTAGGTGCCAAAATTCCTTCAAACTGTACATAGTCGCACATATTTTCTGCGCAAAGATATGAATAATTTTTAATTTGTTTCGTTTCAGTCGGTTTTTGTTTCGTTTGGGTTATTGTTATGTGTAAAATTAGTCATAATTTTGCACCGTAAAAACTTAATTATCAACTTAAATATAATAATCATGGACAAACAAAAATCAATCGAAGCATTACAATTCTTCGTGACCGGCCTCTCGGAAGGCGCATTCGTACACAAAGTACAAGGACAAATCTTCAAGTCGGAAAGCTTTGACAAACTCGGGCAAAAGTACATCGACCACTACAACGAGGAGATGGGCTGGGTGGAGAAATTCATCGACCGCATCATCGACCTCGGCGGTTGCCCGAAGGTGGAGAAACATGAGGCCCGCGAGCTGATTTGCGACCCGTTGGAATACATCAAGGCCGACCTCGCCATTCAGACGGCCGGCGTGGAGTTGCTGCGCAAGTGCATGGGTTCGGTATGCGAGGACTATCTCACCTTCGACATGTTGAAGGCCTATCTGGCCGACGAGGAGGAAGACCAGTACTGGAGTGAGGAACAGCTTGAACTCATCGAGAAAATCGGCTACCAGAACTGGCTGATGAAACAGATGTAAAACCAATAATATTTACGACAATGAAAGAGAAAGTATTACAGGCCATGCGTGAGTTCGGTGCTCCCGTCAATGCTGGCAAGATTGCAGAAATCACAGGTATCGACCGCAAGGAAGTGGACAAAGCCTTTGCTGAATTGAAGAAGGAGGGGGCTATTGTATCGCCCGTCCGCTGCAAATGGGCACCTGCAAAATGACAGAATCAGAAGCCATTCAAGCCCGCCACAGCGTGCGGAAATACCTCGACAAGCCCATCGAGGCGGAGAAAATCGAGGCGATACAAAAGTGCATCGACCTTTGCAACGGTGAAGGCGGTGTGCATTTCCAACTGGTGACCAACGAGCCCAAGGCCTTCCACAACAGTATTGATTGGAGTAGTTACGGCAAGTTCCAGAACGTCAGCAATTACATAGCCATTGTTGCGCCCAAAGGCAGCAGCGGCTCTGTGACCGCCGGCTATTACGGTGAGAAATTGGTGCTGCAACTGCAAATTCTTGGACTCAATTCGTGCTGGGTAGGCGGCACTTTCAAGAAGGTCAAAGAGGCATATTCGGTAGGCGAAAATGAGGAACTGAAATGCGTCATCTCACTCGGCTATGGTGCGACGCAAGGCAAGCAGCATCCGCAGAAGAAGACCGTTGCCGATGTAGCATTGAACAAGACCGCATCCCCCACCCTCCCCGACTGGTTCGTGCAAGGTGTGGAGGCCGCATTGCTTGCCCCAACAGCGGTCAATCAGCAGAAGTTCAAGTTCATATTGCATGAAGGCAATCGTGTGGAAGCGCAGGCAAAGTTTTCGCTTATCGGCTATTCGCACCTCGACCTTGGCATCGCCAAATACCATTTTGAGGTTGGCGCCGGAGATAACTTTACTTGGGAGATGATCGGTAAATAAGCGTACTTTTGCAGCCATGAACAAATCACCAATCATATGAAACGGATAATAGGTATAGGGGAAACGGTGCTGGACATTCTCTTCAAGGACGACCAGCCACAAAAGGCCATCCCAGGTGGCTCGACATTCAACAGCATCGTCTCGCTCGGACGCGCCGGTGTCCCGTGCGCCATGGTGACGGAGGTGGGCGGCGACCATATCGGCGACATCATCTGCCGCTACCTCCAGGATAACGGTGTGTCATCGGAATATGTCTGCCGCCACCCAAACGTGAAGTCGCACATCTCGCTGGCCTTTCTCGACGAGCATAATGACGCGCAGTATATCTTCTACAAAGACCACGCCTCGGTATCGTTGGATGGGCCGTTGCCCGTGTTCGGCAATGACGACGTGGTGCTCTTCGGCTCGTTCTTCGCCATCAATCCCGTCATCCGCACGGTCGTGGGAGGTCTGCTCCGCGCCGCACGCGAGGCCGGTGCCTGGCTCTATTACGATGTCAACTTCCGCAAGCCCCATATCGTCGACCTGCCCGATGTGATGCCCAATATCGAGGAAAATATGCGGTTGGCGGATGTGGTGCGCGGCTCGATGGAGGACTTCGACTATCTGTACGGTCTGCACGAAGGAGACGAGATATATTCACGGGTAAGCCAATACTGCCACAAACTGATACTGACCGACGGCGCGCGTCCGATACGAGTCTATACTCCCAACGGCTGCGAAACCTATCCCGTGCAGACGATAGAGACGGTCAGCACCGTGGGGGCTGGAGACAACTTCAACGCAGGCTACATCTACGCCACGATGCAGGGAGAACAAGAGGAGACTTCCCGCATTGGGATGGCACAGCGTTGGAGTCAGGATGTCTGTCGCCAGATAGGGAACAACATCAGCGATGAACTGGTTGAATGTTTAAAAACACACATAAGATGAGAACCTTACACGTGAGGCATTCTGGAACGTATATCGTCCAGGATGCACAGAACATTATGTGCTCAACCAATATAAAACAAATCCATTGAAATAATGAGTAAATTGATGAAATGGGTGCTTGCTGCCACCCTCATTTGCGGTTTTTTAATGCTGACCTCATGCTCGAAGGAGGATGAGCCTGACACACAGGACAATGTGTACACGGGGGTGCCGATTGTCATTTTCGACACCGACATTGGTTCATCGACAGACGACCTCTTTGCATTAGAGATGCTCTGCCGTTATGACGAACAGCAGTTGTGCCGGTTGCTGGGTGTGGTGGTGGACCGCGAGGGCGAAGCGAATGCTGATTTTGCCGATGTGATGAACACGTATTTTGGTCATCCGAATGTTCCTATCGGACTGGTGCAGGATGGCATCAAGAATCCGAAGGTGTGGATAGACTATGCACATGTGGCCTATATGACCGAGGAAGATGGTACCACCCCGATGTTCCCGCGCACTGTCAACCAACCTGGGATGCGCCCCGACGGCTATCAACTCTATCGTCGTCTGCTTTCTCAGCAGCCCGACCACTCGGTGAGCATCGTGACGACAGGCTTCGTCACCAGTCTGGCACAGTTGCTACAGTCGGAAGCTGATGAATACTCTGCCCTGAGTGGTGTGGAACTGGTACGGCAGAAGGTGAAGTGCATCTATTTGCAGGGCGGTGTCTTCGGTGATGCCGAAGAGCCCGACTTCAACTTTGCCCAGGGCATCACATTCGCGCAAACCTTCTTCGAGCTGTGGCCGAAGGAAGCGGATATGGTCTTTTCGCCTATGGAGGTGGGACAAGCCGTGGAATACACACCCGAGCAGGTCATCGCCGACGTGTCGTGGACCGATCGCCATCCCATCAAGCAGGTGTATATGACTTGCGACTGCAATACGGGACAGAGGATGTGGGACCCCATGTGTGTCATTCAAGCCGTGGAGGGTGATGCGCTCTTCTCCCTTAGCGAACGCGGCACCATCAGCATTACGCCGCAGGCCCACACCATCTTTACTCCGTCTGCCACAGGTAACGTGCGCTACCAGTTGCCAGGCAATGCCCAGTGGGCTATTATGATGCTGGAGAGAATCAGAACGATGAATAAGTATCAATAGCATACGGAATTACCCCTTTTAACCTTGAAATTAGAATATTAAACAATACATGAGCATCATAAAAAACATTCTTTTTGTCGGTGCAGGAAGTTTCCTTGGCGGGGCTTTGCGTTACCTTGTTTCACAAGGGCTGAAATACACTGGGGGCTTCCCGTGGGCGACATTCACGGTCAACCTATTGGGCTGTCTGATTATTGGCCTATTGTGGGGCGTTTTCAGCCGTTTTTCCAATGCTTCACAGCATCTTGTTCTATTCCTGACAGTAGGATTCTGTGGCGGCTTCACCACCTTTTCCACTTTCTCGAAAGAAAGCGTGATGCTGTTGCAATCAGGCCATTATTTCATGCTTGCATTATATGTGCTGGGTAGTGTGTCGATTGGTCTCGGTTTGGTTGCTGTCGGTTATTTTCTGACAAAATAAGATACAGAGGTTTCTTGACCTTTGCGGCGGTTTTTGTTCTAATTTTATTTCCATAACATACGCAAGCCATTTTGCTGGCAAAATGCGCTTCAAACACAGCTTCGTCACGACCTAATGACCGAAAAATGTTCTCCTCCGCTCGAAAGTGATTTCTTCCTTGTGAAGCAAGCGCACGAAACCGTTTTTTTCCAATACTTTGATGGTGCTGTCATAACCTCTAAAAAATAATTTCTCAAGTTTTGACATGTCATACGCATTGCAGCCTTTGGTATCCAGATCCACATATATATCGGCATTGCGAGCGTCTGCAACAGTGTTTGAAACATACATCATCGAAAAGGAACGATATGCTACAGAAACCAAATTATCTCTGTATTTTTCCTTGTAAATGTGGTTGAGGTTAAAAGCGAAAACTGTATCACATCGTCTTCTGATAACGGACACGGGCAGGTTCATGAAAGCTCCGCCATCAATGTAATGTACTCCGTCAATGACCACTGGCTTGAATATAACCGGGATGGAACACGAAGCGGCAGCCCGGGGAGCTATCTCTCCGCTGGAAAAGATTTTGGCTGCTCCGTGTTCCATATCCGAAGCAACAATGTACGTTGGAATCGGTAACTCTTCAAGATGAGAGTATGGAAACGTTTGACGGAGATGGTCTATGAGGGGTTGGGAGTCAAACACGCCGCCTCTTGGAATACTTGGAGTCACAATATCCTTGAAAAAATGCATCCCGAGAAACAAATCTACCATTTCTTTGGGAGAAAACCCACTTGCGTAATAGATGGCGACTAAAGCACCGGCACTGGTTCCAGATACAATCTCCGGCTTGATGCCATACTCTTTCAACGCTTGTAGCGCCCCGCAATGTGCAGCAGCTTTGGCTCCACCGCCACCGAAGGCGGCACCGATTTTATATTTTAATGACATTTTACTAATCTTCTACGAATGGTCAAACATACAGTAATCTTTATAAACATCCCTAATAACATCGTCCCAATTGATGTAAAGATCCCTGAAAGTAGCTTTGGCTACGCGCTCATAACCTTCGGCATCGGCAAGGATGTCCATGATAGCACGAGCGTAATTTTCTTCTCCAGCTGGTGAAACATAACCGTTGACCCCGGGGGTCACTGTGGCGGCTGTCTTTGCCCCTTCCAGGAAAAGCGTGGGGGTGCTTTGGCAGGCCGCTTCAATCTGCACCAGCGAATTGGCATCATACAGCGAGGGGAACAAAAACAACTTGGCGCGGGAATACAGGTTCTCCAACATGGCCTTGTCTGAAACAAGTCCGCACATCACCACTTCATTCGTCAAGCCCAACTCCGCGACCAATTCCGAAAGTTTCTCCTCATCTTGTCCCTTGCCTACAAAAAGCATCCGGAAGTTCTTCAGCCCCAATGCCTTGGCGCGAGCCAACGATCGCACCGTGAAGTCGATATTTTTGATAAAATTAATCCTTCCCACAAAAAGGAAGACCCTGGCGTCCTCAGGAATGCTGTAGGTTTTGTTGACCGTTCGGGCGGCTTCCCGAAGGTCGGAAACAGGCTGGTGGTCGGTGGCATTGAGGCGCACCTTACAGGGGGCGGTGAGGCCATATTCCTTCTGGTACAGTTCCTTGATTTCCTCGTTTACCGCCCAACACTCGTTGCATGAATTGAACACACGCATAATGGTATTCATAACAACAGTAACTGCCGGCTTGACTTTTCCCAAAGGCTTTTCAAAATCCTGTTTGTATTGGCTGTGCAGTGTGGCCACTACGGGCAGTTTGTGCAGTTTGGCATAAAGCACTCCAGCCAGCCCAACGGTAAAAGGAGAATGAATGTGAACGAAATCAATGCCGCTGCGCACTAATTGCGCTTCAAACACGGGGTCCAAGGCCGGGGTCGGGAGGTCGTAGTCGTTATTAATCAGGGGCAACGAAGTGCAACGAACCACCTTGTAAGGCAGTTTATCGTCCTCTTCCTTGCTGTAGCCACGGGTGGCCGGGCAAAACACCACGACATCACAATACCGGACCAAGCGACGGGCGTAATTGTCCACCACTTTAATCACTCCATCCACCATAGGATACCATGTATCGATGAAAAGACCTACTTTTTTCATTTCTGCATTCTTTAAAGTTTGCAAAAATAGACAATTCCGCCATAGCCCGTGCTGTCAAAACAGCATTATTTTGGCGGTTTTTTCGTTTGTGGAAAAATGGTGGTTGTTTTGCGGCAAAAAACCGTACTTTTGCAGCCATGAACTGGATCATTCTCATTATCGCTGGCCTGTGTGAAACAGGCTTCGCCTTCTGCCTCGGCAAGACCAAATTGGCGGTTGGCACGGAGTGGTGGCTATGGATTACGGGCTTCGGCCTGCTCTATGTACTGAGTGCTGTGCTTTTGGCGAAGGCCACACAAACCATCCCCATCGGCGTGGCCTATCCCGTTTGGACGGGCATCGGTGCCGTCGGGGCGGTGCTATTGGGCATCTTTGTGTTTCACGAACCTGCTACCTTTTGGAGGGTGTTTTTCCTTAGCACACTGATTCTTTCTATTATTGGACTGAAAATTGTCGGATAACTATGGAAATGAAAAATGAATAACTCACCAATCATAGGCGTTACGCCGCTATGGGATGCCGAGCGCAAGAGCGTTTGGATGCTGCCGGATTATTTAGACGGCATCAAGGCTGCTGGCGGCCTCCCCATCATACTCCCTATTGAAATGACAGAAGAGGATGCAGACCAAATTGTGGCAACCTGCGACGGCTTCCTTTTCACGGGCGGTCAGGATGTCGCGCCAGAACTTTATGGAACAAAGGACACCACAGGAACCGTCGTTTCCAGCCCGGAGCGCGACAAGTTGGAAACGCTTTTGCTGAAGAAAGCCCTCCAAGCCGACAAGCCCATTCTTGGCATTTGCCGTGGCTTCCAGTTCCTCAATGTGTTTTTGGGTGGTACACTATGGCAGGATTTGCCCTCGCAGCATCCGTCTGACATTGTCCACAGGCAAGGCAAGCCCTATGCTACCCCGACGCATCAAGTCACGCTGAGCGGCGACCTCAGGACGCTTCTATGCAAAGAAACCCTCGAAGTGAACACGCTGCACCACCAAGCCGTCAAAGACCTCGGCAGCGATTTGATACCGATGGCTGTTGCCCCCGACGGCCTCATCGAAGCGGCACAAATGACAAGCAAGCGCTTCGTCTGGGCCGTCCAATGGCATCCTGAGTATATGTTCAAAACGGATGCGGATAGTTTGGCTATATTTTCTAGGTTTATTGAGCATTGCATTTAACCATCTTCAACATATATGAAATACTTTATCGTTGACGCTTTCACCAGCCAACCTTTCGGGGGAAACCCGGCAGGCGTGGTGTTGCTGGACGGCGACACCTTTCCCAATGAGGGACTGATGCTAAAAGTGGCAGCCGAACTACGTTATTCGGAAACGGCTTTCGTACGCATCCTTTCGCAGAAGGAATACCATGTGCGCTACTTCACGCCCAAGGCCGAGGTGGAGCTTTGCGGACATGCCACCATTGCCACTTTCTCGCTGCTGTACCAGCTGCAGCTGGCGAAGGGCGAATGCATTTGCCACACGCTGGCAGGCGACCTTTGCATCGAAGTGGGTGAAAAGGTGCTGATGCAGATGGCGACACCGCGCATCGTTGATACCATTTTGGATGCCGAAGAGATCTATCGGGCCATCGGCGTGACGGACTATCAGCCGACGCTGCCCGTGCAGATCGCCTATTCCGGCTTGCCCGATATCATGATCCCACTGCATGATGTGTCGATGCTGCAATCCTTAAAACCAGATATGGAGGCTATCACGGCGATTACCCGTAAATATGAGGCCGTCAGTTTCCATGTGTTTGCTATCGCTGGCGACGGTTATACAGCTCATGTTCGCGACTTTGCCCCGCTCTATGACATTCCGGAGGAGTCGGCCACGGGTACCGCCAATGCCGCCTTAACCCATTACCTGCAACAGAACGGCCGCATACCATCGGCGGGCGATTTCTCATTCCTTCAAGGCGAAGCTATGGGACGGCCTTCGATAGTCGCCACACGCATTGCGCCTGACGGCATTATTTATGTCGGAGGTACAGCGACCATCGTGGCGAAAGGAGAGTTGATGGTGTGAAAAAACAGTTGCTGCCGAACGGGGTTAGACCTTTGCGGCGGTGTTTGTTTCCCGTTTGAATGAAATTTATCTATATTTCTGCCTAAACTCCGACGGTGACATCCCTTCTTGCCGCTTGAAAAACTGCCCGAAAGCCGACTGGTCGGGAAAACCGAACTGGTCAGCAATTTGCTGATGGGTCATTTCGGTGGTGAGCAAAGCGTTTTTGATTTGGCCAATCAGGAACTCGTTGATGAAGTCTTTGGGCGTTTTGCCCGTTTCCTTTTTACAAACCTTGAAAAGATAACGCTCTGAAACGCAAAGTTTTTCGGCATAAAATGAGATACCGCGTTGCCCCAAGAGGATGTTTTCGCTGACCAACTCGAAGAAATGGTTCAAGAGTTGACGGGAACGTTTGCTGTTGTCTTTTTGCGTGGTATTTTCGGGTCTGTCGGAAGCGTTATAGAGCGTCAGCCATTTTGTTGCGGGCAACGAGGTTAGGCTGCTCAACGGCGGCACGGGCAAGGTCATTTTACCGACCTCGCTTCATAACGCCATTGTCATTCCACAAGAGGCCACCTACGACATTCAGGATAAAGTCTATGTAGTGAAAGTGGTCGAGGGCAAGGCGGTTGCCAGCATGATTCAGGTGGAATCCGCCACTGACGGAAAATCATACGTGGTGACTGATGGGCTGAAAGCCGGTGAGGTCATCATCGCCAAGGGCGCGGGGTTTGTCAGAGAAGGAACAGAATTCAATTCCGTAAACTAAACCATGAACGAGCAAGCCTACAGATCGTCACCCATTTTGAAGCTGTTTTTCAAGTGTACCCTGCCTGCGATGGTCGGCATGGGCTGTGGAATACATCGCGAGCCTCACGGGCATGGTGATTTACAGCATGTCGGATGCCTTGCAGCCCGCCATCAGCTATTGCTTCGGTGCGGGACTCCTGCCAAGGATGCGCAAGATGCAGCGTGTCGTCATGTCGGCAGCCGCCATCCTCGTCCCGATTTGGCAACTCGACGGTGTCTGGGTGCTCAATTTCGTTTCCAGCGTTTTCAGTGCAGTTGTGGCGGTGGTGATTGCAAAAAAGGCATTGAAACCAATCGAAGCCTATCGGCAAAAACTAATAACAGCGAAGCAAAATAAACTAATAAAAACAAGCGCGATTAGAAAGACTTTGCAATAAAATGCATAGTGTTTTTTATTTCTTCTTTGGTAATTATTTTGTTGAAATAGAAAAAGATTTGTATCTTTGCAGCGTCAAAAACTAATGTTAGCAAAACAAAATATACTAATGTTAGTAAAGCAAAATAAACTAATAACGGCGGTGCAAAATATACTAATATGGCAACAATACAAGAAAAATTGGCGGAGTCATTGGCGGTGTTGAAGGCATATCAGGATGCCCATGGGGATAATCTGGTGATTCAGGGAGCGGATACGCTGGGACGGACACATACAGAACGGTTGGTGAACAGCGGATACCTTCAGATGGTCATGAAGGGATGGTATATCCCGTCATCGCCAGGGAGCGAGGGCGATTCAACGGTGTGGTATGTGTCGTACTGGCACTTCATTACTGCATATTTAGACAAGAGATTCAACGGGACTTGGTGCCTGTCGCCAGAGTTGTCTCTCTATTTCCACAGCGGAAAGACGGTGATTCCCAGGCAATTGATAGTGCGCTGCGAGAAAGGGACGAACAACATCCTGCAACTGCCTTTCGGGACTTCGCTTGTCGACATCAAGGCGGCCCTGCCACCAGAGGTGATGCAGGAACCGCGCTATGGAGTGCGGTTGTATCCGATGGCGTATGCCTTGCTGATGGTGGGGCTAGACTATTATCGGCGTGATGCATTGGAGGCAAGAACGTGCCTTGCAAGCCTGCGTGACGTTTCGCCCATCGTGTTGGCGGCCATCGATGGCGGCCATACCACTCGGGCGGGTCGCGTGGCAGGTGCGCTGCGATCCATCGGACGGGAGGAGATGGCGGATGAGTTGTTGCGCATGATGCGCCAAGTGGGTCATGCGGTGACGGAGGAGAATCCGTTTAAGGAGAACGTGCAGATGAAGACCTTCGCCGCGTCGCCCTACGCATCCCGTATCCGCCTGATGTGGATGCAGATGCGGAAGGTGGTAATAGACACATTGAAAGTTCAACCGGTGCAGCAGGATGCAGCATCGGTGCTGGCGATGATGGATGCGACGTATGTAAAGGACAGCTATAACTCTTTGTCGATTGAGGGCTATAAGATTACGGAAGGTCTGTTGGAGCGTGTGCGGAGTGGCAACTGGGATCCTGAAAAAAACGAGGAGGACAAGGAACGCAGGAATGCGTTGGCTGCCCGTGGGTATTATCAAGCCTACGAATTGCTGAAGCAAGGCGTGAGGGACTGTTTTTCGGGCAAGGCACCTGCACAGTTGTATGTGAAAGGGCATCAGGACTGGCACTTTCAGTTGTTTGAGCCGTGCGTAAGGGCGGGTATAGTGAAGGCATCGGATTTGATAGGCTACCGCAGGCATCAGGTATATATCCGCAACTCAATGCACACGCCGTTGAATCCTGACGCCGTGTTGGATGCGATGGGTGCCTTGTCAGATTTGATGATGCAAGAGGAGAATGCGCTGGTACGTGCGATTTTAGGGCATTTCTTCTTTGTCTATATCCACCCCTACATGGACGGCAACGGACGCACGGCCCGTTTCGTGATGAACAGCCAATTGGTTACAGCCGGTTACCCCTGGGTAGTGATTCCCGTGGAGCGCCGGCAGGAATACATGGCTGACCTGGAGCAGGCAAGCGTGGAGGGAAATATTGAAGGATTTGTGAGATTTATTGGGAGGGTGATGGAATAATACAATTGTCATTGATCATCCAAATTCAGGTGGGGAACAATTTGTACCCCTACTGGAATGAAGGCGGCTGATGGAAATTTAGGAATAAAACATTTTGCCAAATAGGGAAAGATTTGTATTTTTGCGGTGATAAATAATTGTTCTTGAAATTTGCATTATGAAGAATGTTGTAGAAATACCAAAGACACAAGTGATGATGACTTTTGTGGCCACTTGCATCGAGACCACCGCCCGACTGCTGAACACTTCCTACAAAGAGGTGTACGAGCGAATGAAGCGCGTGGGACTGATAGAGCGGTTTATACTTCCGCACTACGAAACCCTTCATAGTGAGAGCCGAGAGAACCTTGCGCAGGTGTTGGTGGAATGTATGAACAATTGGGAGGGCAGGAAATGAGTGAAATTATTGTCTATCATGGTGGAACGGAAAAGGTGGAGTTTCCCATCTGCAAGTTTGGCCGTCGCAACTTGGACTTCGGCCAGGGTTTTTATGTCACCGACCTTCGCAAACAAGCCGTTGACTGGGCTACACAGGTGGCCGACCGCAGGAAAGCACCGCCAATCATAAACAGATACCGTTTTAACCGTGATGCCATATTGGCAGAAGCGCGCTGTAAGGTCTTCACGGCATACGACAAGGAGTGGCTGCACTTTATTGTGGCCAGCCGTCGTGGTGAGCCCGTGGCCGACAATTACGATTATATTGAAGGCGGTGTGGCCAACGACCGAGTGATTGACACCGTTAACCTCTACATGGCAGGTCTGATGGATGAGGACACCGCTTTGCTTCGCCTGTCGGAGCATCGGCCTAACAACCAAATGTGTTTGCTTTCACAAGAATTAACCGATAAATACCTGATTTTCGATGGAACAGAAGCAATCTGAAGACCCCATTAAGTCGCCTGTCATACAGGAGATTATTATGAGCAACCGCATTGGTGCCATATCAATGGAGTTGTCCAAACGGCTGAATATTGAACCCGTGAAAGCATTGCAACTGTTTTATGAAAGCCAGACCTGCGCCGACTTGCACGACAAATCCACAGGACTATACCTTTATGGAGATTTGTATGTGGCCGATGAGTTTATGCGGGAGATGGAGTATGGGATGTAGTCACTTAAGTAATATAGATGTGTTTTAGAGATGGAATTATTTGAAAATCAGGTCAGAAACGACAAAGCTTATCAAGGACATAAAGTTTTTCCTTTATTGGATTCCCTTATTGAGTTTTATAATTGTGTTTATATGTTTGGTCCAGATTTTATTACGGATGGTGTGATATCTGGGCTGTTAAATGTTGATAAGGTGGCCTGTGGCTCTTTAGCGGGGTCTCTTGATTCGGTGAGAATAGTTTTAAAGGAAGGGAGAATAAATGATGCTTATGCATTGGTAAGAAAATACCATGATGGAATAATAGCTATTTTATACATCAATGTTTATATTGCGGAGAACTATAGCCTTCAGAATTTTGTGGTGGAAAAAATTCAACAATGGGTTAACAACAAACAAAAACTACCATCGGCTGAGAAGATGTTGGACAAAATCAGGAAACATGATCCTTTGAAAGATTTGGAAAAGTTGTTTGATTTTGATGGGTTATATCACAGAATTAGACGACTGACGAATGGTAATACGCACTACAATAAGTTGTACTATCTATGGCTGAACAATAATATGATATGTAATTCCAATAGAGTGACAGAACTTGATAATCTATATGCTTGCATACATCATTTGTTCATTTTTCATTTCTCTTACATGTATATGTTAAATCCGCACTATATGATGTCATCAGATTATATGGATGCTTTGGATTGCGACTCTAAGCCAGAAGAAGGTTCCCAATATTGGGTGGCTCCTTATGTGAAAGAAGTTTTTGAAAAGTACATTGTCACGAAACGCCCGGATGTTGCTGATTTTATGCGAAATCACACAGAGATGGAACTGTAATATTTGGATTTGAAAAACTTTATATATGGAACAGAAAAATAGCCTCGCAACATCAATGAAACAGACCATTGAGTATAGTAATTTAGAATTTGTTGGCGATATTGGTGAAATAATGATAGATACAGTACTCAAAGATGGTGTTTTAAAAGATGTTCCGATTCTTGGAACCATTGTCGGAGTAGGCAAATGTATCAAAAATGTATATGACATTAGATTTGCTAAGAAACTAATAGCTTTTCTTATTCCTATAAAAGATGTGCCATCAGAAAAAAGAATTGAAGCAATCAAAAAATGGGAAGAAGATGAGAATTATAGAGGAAAGGTGGGTGACACACTAATAGGAATGATTGAAAGATGTGACGATACAGTAAAAGCAACTTGGTTATCAAAACTTTTTTATGAACTCGTACTAAAAAGAAATTTATCTCGTCTTTTCATGAGGGCGGAAAAAACATTGTCATCACTATCCGTAATGGATGTGCAAGCTTTTCTGAATATGTCAAAAGATCAGTACTGTCATATCAAGCAAGAAGACTGCGAACCATTTATTGGGAGCGGCCTATACCAAAATCCGAAGCCGCCGAAAATAGTGGACAGAACGCTTAATATAGGAGGTGGATATTGCGAGCCAACAGAAATAGGTATATGGATTTATTATGTTTTGAACGACATTCCTTTGCATAAGGTTGAGAATAACCCTTTAATTTAAAACAATCCCCATTCCAAAAGATTATATATCTTTGCACCCATAAACCAACAAAACACCCAACATATCGAACAAATAAAATAGAACATAACTAACATATTATAAAAGCGTTTTCGCTCTAATTGTCCACTTGAAGTTCCACAAACAAGCCTGACATAGTTTAGCGGTAACGCCTACGAGTAATCGTGGGCTTTACTTAATTGTCAGGCGGGTCGTGGAACACCTAAGTGGACTTAAGCAAAGTTCCACGATTTTTTATGCCTGACAACGAAAACACAAAACAAATCAAGAGCCGCCAAAGGGTGGCTGACCATGGCGAAGTGTTCACCAATCCACGCGAGGTGAACGCCATGCTCGACTTGGTGCGCGACGAGTCGTTTCGACTTGACAGCCGCTTCCTTGAGCCCGCCTGCGGTGACGGGAATTTCCTCGTTGAAATTTTGCGTCGCAAATTATCACTGATAGAAAAATTAAGGTCAATAACCGAATGGGAGTTCAATAGTCTTATAGCCGTTAGCTCTTGTTATGGAATAGAGTTGCTTCCTGATAACGCCGAGGCATGTCGTCAAAGGTTGGAAGAGATAGTGCTGACAGATTATTATATGAGCTTTATGAGCTTAAAGAGGATAGATGATTCAAATCTTGGCACCCCTTTTCGCTCTAGTTATTCATATAATTCATCTCTTCTTAACGAGTATCACAAAAGCCTCCGATACATGCTGCAAAAGAATATCGTCTGCGGCGATGCACTGACCTATCGCACTGCCGAGGACAAGCCCATCACTTTCTGCGAGTGGACACCAATCGCGGGCAGCATGCAGTTCTCGCGGCGCGACTTCCAATTTGATTTCCTTGTCACAAAAAACCACCAGTACAGTCTTTTCGACGAACAGGGCGAAGTGCAAAGTTTCGACGAACCTGTGCGTACCTATCCACCATTGCATTACACCCAACTTTACCGATATGATGTATGAATAAAGAAAAGAATCCTTTGAGGCTCTCGGAGAGAGCCAATCTCAATACCCCCATACAAGCGGAGCGCAGTGTGGGGCACTATAGCCCCGACATCCTAAATTGCTTGGCCAATCTGAGCAGCGATGAGGTCTTCACCTCGCCCGAGTTGGCCAACCGAATGCTCGACCTGCTGCCACAGGAGTTGTTCCGTTCCAGCAAGACGCGCTTTCTCGACCCTTGCAGCAAAAGCGGTGTCTTCTTGCGTGAGATTGCCAAACGGCTGTTGGCAGGGTTAGAAGAGCAGATTCCCGACTTGCAACAGCGCATCGACCATATTATGACCAAACAGGTTTTTGGCATTGCCTGCACTGACCTCACCGCTGAGATGAGCCGCCGCACTCTCTATTGCACCAAACAAGCCAACGGCGAGTACAGTGTGGCCACCTGTTTCAATGATGCACAAGGCAACTTGCGTTATATGCGATGCCAACACACTTGGGAGAACGGCAAATGTAAGTATTGTGGTGCCAACCGCGCCCAATACGACCGCGTAGAAACCATTGAGACCTATGCCTATCCCTTTATCCATAAACCAATCAAAGAAATACTCAAAAAAGATATGCAATTCGATGTAATCATAGGCAATCCCCCATATCAAATGAGCGATGGAGGGAATGGTGCTAGCGCAAAGCCAATTTATAATCTTTTTGTTGAACAAGCACTCGAGTTAAAACCGCGATATTTGGTCATGATTACTCCATCACGTTGGTTTGCGGGCGGAAAAGGCTTGGATGATTATCGCAATAAAATGCTGTCCGATAAGCATATCAAAGTGCTTGTCGATTATGCAAATGCTAAAGATTGCTTCCCAAACAACAGCATTGGAGGAGGCGTGTCATATTTTCTATGGGATGCTTCATGGAACGGGAAGTGTAAAGTCATAAATATAAATGGGGAAAATAGAAATGAGACGACCAGACCCCTTGATGAATACCCTGTTTTTATTAGATTTAATAATGCTATTAACATCGTCAATAAAGTAAAAGCTTTGCGGCAAGGAAGTATAGAAAGAATTATTTCCACACGTAATCCCTTTGGATTATCCTCGAAAGAACGAGGACATTCAGACAGACTGGAAGGTGATGTCTCTTTGATTACAAGCCAGGGTCTTTTCTATATAGATAAGAAAGATGTTACACAGGGTAAAAATCTCATCGACAAACATAAAGTGCTAATTAGCAAAGTAACTGCAGAACATGCAGGAGAACCTGACAAGGAGGGTACATATAAGGTTCTTTCTAGAACTGAAGTGATAGAGCCTAATGTTGTGTGTACTGATTCATATATAATCATAGGTGGCTTCAATAATAGAAAAGAAGCAACAAATCTATACAGCTATCTTACAACAAGATTCGTAAGATTCATGCTTCTTATGGCGGTGTCATCCATTAATCTTTCGAAAGAGAAGTTTCAGTTTATTCCTCTTCAAGATTTCTCCCACCCCTGGACAGACGAGATGCTATACAAGAAATACAATTTGGACGAAGACGAGATAGCCTTTATTGAGAGCATGATTCGCCCGATGGAATAGACTATTATGATGATGGCAGCGGCATACATAGCCTCGGAGAGGCGGCACGCACACAGTGCAATTAACACCATACAAGCCGATAGGCGCAGTGTGGTGATAGCGATGCACACGCGCTATGAGCATCTCGAAGAGATGGGACAGACGATGCTGGATGATAGATACAGTACGGTGTCGCATATCTCCGATATGCTGTCACACCCTCGCCCGTCTGCCACCATACAAGCGCAGCGTAGTGTGGTGGATGAGGAGTGTGCGTCTGGCGGGCATCTCGTAGAGATGAGACCGACCATGATAGTCAGTATAGTGATGTCGCATGTCTCCGACATGCATGAGAGGCGTAGCCCGTATAGCACCACACTGCGCGGCTTCGCCGTTTGTATGGTGTTACTTGCGCCTATCGGCACATCTCATGTCTTCGACATGATACGGCAGTCAGTCCTTGAGGAAGTACTCTTCCTTGATTTCCACGCCGTTATCTGTCAGAAACTCACGGTACTCCTTGGCAAACGCCTTACTACGATGATGCTCTTTCTGCTTGGCGATATAGCCCACTATCATGTCCTTGTCGCGCAGGCTATAAGAAAAGCCCGCATACTCTTTGGACCATCCGTCGAAAAGCGGAAAGTGAGGGTTGGCCTTGAGCCACTTGCTGGTAGAGACCTTGATTTCTTGCACGAACTTGGACATCGCCAAGGTGGCAGGCAAGGACACAAAAAGATGCACATGGTCAGGCATACCGCCGACACGGTAAAGACGGCCTCCGACATTGTTGATAAACCCCAGCATGTAAGAGTAGAGTTCCCGCTCATGCTCTTCAGCAATGGCTGGAATGCTTCGATGGGTACGCAAGATGATATGATAGAATGTCTGTGTGTAACTCATATTACGGTAACGAGGAGATGTTGGGATTATTGTGATAGTCGCATCTCTCCGAGATGCTTTTCCCGATGGTGTACACTATGCCACATCATATACCGCTCGCAACGCACCACACTACGCAACTCCGTTGCTTGTATGGTGTTAATTCCGCCTAACGGCGTTTCCCATGTCTCCGACATGTTCCGTCCCCTCATCGCCTCAAAGAGGCGACACGCACAGAGTGCAATTAACACCATACAAGCGCAGCGCAGTGTGGTGGCAACACCATACAAGCGCAGCGCAGTGTGGTGGCAACACCATACAAGCCGATAGGCGCAGTGTAGTGAGTAAAAACATACCAATATGCAAACAATAGACCAAATCCTCCCCAACAATCGGCGTACAGTACCTCAAATCTACATGTACGACGACACATCCTTCCCAGGATGGATAAAGATAGGACAAACCACCCGTGCCGATGTGCGGAAACGCATCGATGAACAACACCCCATCACCGAGCCACACAAGACCTACCACCTGTTGTGGCACGACAATGCCTTCTATGCCGACGGTAGCGGCGAGAGTTTCAGCGACCACGACCTGCATGAGTGCCTGCGCCGCATGGGCAAGGAACTCATCGGCGAGTGGTGCCGTTGCTCGCTACGCGAAGCACAGGCGGCCTATGTGGCCGTGCGCCACCGCGACACACAGGTGAAGACGGATCGTGACCTTGACTACAAGATGCGCGACGAACAGGAACAGGCAGTAAAACAAACCGCCGACTACTTCGCCAAGATGGATATAGAGGAACCTAACCGTCCCAGCCATTACCTTTGGAATGCCAAGATGCGTTTCGGCAAGACCTTCGCCACCTATCAACTCGCCAAACGGATGGGTGCCAAACGTGTTTTGGTGCTCACCTTCAAACCCGCCGTGGAAGACTCATGGCGCGACGACCTGCTGCGCCACCGTGATTTCGAGGGCTGGCGGTATTATAGCAGTCGCATGGACGAAGAATTTCCTTCATTGTCCTCGCCAAAGCCATTGGTGGTGTTTGGATCATTTCAAGACTACCTTGGCAGAGACCGTTATGGTAACATCAAGCCTAAAAATGAGTGGGTGCATTGTATCAATTGGGATTTGATTGTGCTGGATGAATACCACTTTGGTGCTTGGAACGACAACGCCAAGAGCTTGCTCGACCTTGGGGATGCCGATGCCAAAAAGCGACAGACGGAGGAGGACGAAGTGATGACAGAAAGCGGTATTGATGTGGAAAGCGGACGCGCTTGGGACGACGAGGATGTGCCCATCACTGGTAACCATTACCTTTACCTCAGCGGTACGCCGTTCCGAGCATTGGCCACAGGCGAGTTTATGGAAAGTCAAATCTTCAACTGGACTTATCAGGACGAGCAGGCACGGAAAGAGGCCGTCGGTGGTACTTATCTGGAGATGCCCACCATGGTGATGATGACCTATCAGATGCCGCAAGACCTTGGGGCGATGATTGAGCAATGGGACATGGACGGCTTCGACCTCAATGAGTTCTTCCGTGCCGAAGGAAAGAAATTTGTCCATGAAAAAGCCGTGCAGAAATGGCTCGACATCATCCGTGGCAAAGCCTCCATCTTCGGTGACGGCAGTTCGCCGCTCAATGTGCGACCTGCTCTGCCATTCGAGGACACCCGTCTGCTCGACCTTTGCGCCCATACGATGTGGTTCCTGCCCAACGTGGCCTCATGCGATGCCATGGAAGCACTGCTGCATCGCCCAGCCAATGGCTTCTATCAGAACTACACCATCATCAACTGTAGCGGCACCAAGGCAGGCATTGGAATCGACGCCCTTGGGCCAGTGCGTGAGGCTATGGGCGACAACCCTTTGAAAACACGCACCATCACGCTGACCTGCGGCAAACTGACCACAGGAGTGACACTGCGTCCGTTGGGAGGATTGTTGATGTTGCGCAACTGCTCAAGTCCTGAAACCTACTTCCAGACCGCTTTCCGTGTGCAAAGCCCATGGACGGCCACCGACAAAGACGACCCCACGAAGCATACCATCCTCAAGCCTACATGCTATGTGTTCGACTTCGCCCCCAACCGTGCCCTGCGTGAAGTGGTGACATACGCCAACCAGTTGGATGTGGACAGCAACCGTCGGATCACCGACAAGGTAGATGAGTTCATCAATTTCTTGCCCATCTTGCAATTCGATGGCAGCTCCATGAAACGGGTCGATGCCACAGAAATACTAGATTTTGTCGATAACGGCACCAGTGGGACGTTGCTTGCCCGTCGTTGGAACAGCGCACAACTTGTAAACGTGGATAACGCCACTCTTCAACGAGTGCTTGACAATCCCGAGGCATTGGCTACCATCATGAAGATTGAGGGCTTCCGCGCCTTGGGCAGCGACATCATCGAAAACATTGTCAACCGTGCCGAGAAGATCAAGAAGTTGAAACGAGAGATTGGCGATGATAACAATCAAAAGAAGAAAAAGGAACTCACCGCCGAGGAAAAAGAATACCGTTCCAAGCGGCGCGAGGTACAGGAAAAACTGATGAAATTCGCTACGCGCATCCCCATTTTCATGTACCTCACCGATTATCGTGAAGAAAGTTTAGAAGATGTCATCCGCAAGTTGGAACCCAAACTATTCGAGCGCGTCACAGGCCTGACCATCGATGATTTTGACTTGCTTTTGCGTGTCGGCGTCTTCAACCGCGCCCAGATGAACGACGCCATCCTGAAGTTCCGCCGCTACGAGGATGCCTCATTGGAATACACCGGCGTAAACCGCCACGCCTCCGACACCCGCATCGGCTTGATGGACAGCACCGTGCCGATTGAGGCGATGCTAGAGCATTAATTAGTTCCGAAAACATACAACATCGGTTCACTTTTATACACCTTGCACACGGTCATTCAACCTATTTTTGTCTTTTCTTAAAGACAAGATGTTATGACCGTCAAAACCTTTATAGACAGACCCTTACTCTCTATCGTCATCAGCGTGTTCATCGTGGCGTTGGGCGTGATTGCGCTTACTTCGCTGCCGGTGGAGAAATATCCCGACATCGCGCCGCCAGCCATCAATGTTTGGGCATCGTATCCCGGGGCGAGCGCGGAAACGGTGCAGAAGAGCGTGGTGACGCCCTTGGAGGAGGCCATCAACGGCGTGGAGGGCATGACTTACATGAAATCGTCGGCGAGCAATGGTTCGGCGAGCGTCACGGTGTTTTTCGAGCAGGGTGCCAATGCCGACATGGCGGCGGTGAATGTGCAAAACCGCGTCATCCAAGCACAGGGACAGCTGCCTGCCGAGGTGCTGCAAATCGGCGTTTCCACCGAAAAACAGCAACTCGGACAGCTCCGTATCATCGCATTGGAAAGCCCTAACGGCACCTACGACGAGAACTTCCTGAGCAATTACTTCTACAACAACCTGCGACCCGCCATACTGCGCATCAACGGTGTGGGCAAGGTGGAGGTATGGGGCGCACAATATGCCCTGCGCATCTGGCTCAAACCCAATGTGATGGCGCGTCACGGTCTCATGCCGAGCGACATCAGCGCGGTACTGGCCGAGCAAAACATCGAGGCCTCTGTGGGTGCGTTGGGCGAGAACTCCGACAATGTGTTCCAATACGCACTAAGGTACACGGGACGCAAAACCGAGATTTCCGAGTTTGAGAATTTAGTCATCACCTCACTCCCCACTGGCGAGGAACTACGACTGAAGGATGTGGCCTACATTGAGTTAGGACAGTCGGACTATGCCTTCACCAACCGTATCAACGGGCATCCGGGCGTGATGGGCGCGGTGCATCAGGTGGCGGGTTCCAATGCCACCAAGATCAACCTCGAAATCGACAAACTCATCCGCGAGGTGGAGCAGTCGCTGCCCAAGGACATCAAAATCG
Organism: uncultured Bacteroidales bacterium; assembly: GCA_905233685.1. GTDB lineage: Bacteria > Bacteroidota > Bacteroidia > Bacteroidales > F082 > Limimorpha. Next base: position 26,015 of record CAJOEZ010000007.1, read on the forward strand.
TCACCTTCGACAACACCAACGACTTCCTCTTTGCCTCCATCCGCGAGGTGGTCGTCACGCTTATCATTGCCATTCTGTTAGTGTTGGTGGTGGTCTTTTTCTTCCTTCAGGACTTCCGCGCCACGCTGATTCCCGCCATTGGCATCGTGGTGTCACTCATCGGTACCTTTGCCTTTATGAAGGTAGCAGGTTTTTCCGTCAATTTGCTGACGCTGTTTGCGTTGATTCTGGTCATTGGAACCGTGGTGGATGACTCCATCGTGGTAGTAGAAGCCGTGAAGGCAAAGTTTGATTCAGGCTATAAATCGGCCTACCAAGCTTCCGTTGATGCCATGAAAGGATTGGCTGTCACATTGTTCACCACGACCTTGGTGTTTATGGTGATCTTCATCCCTGTGTCGTTCATGGGCGGCACCACGGGCATTTTCTTCAAGCAATTCGGCCTGACGATGGCGGTGGCTGTGGGCATCTCGTTCATCAATGCATTGACCTTGGCACCGGCATTATGTGCGCTTATCTTGAAACCGACTGGTGAGACGTTTCAGGAAACGTCTCTACGAACACGGGTGCGCACAATATACACAACGACTTTCAACGCATTGCTGAAGCATTATGCTGATATGGTGCATTGGCTGCTCGGTCGCAAATGGGTGGTGGCAGTCAGCGTTGCTGTCGCTGCTGTGTTGATGGTGGTGTTGTTCAAGGTGGTTCCGACTGGCTTTGTCCCTAATGAGGACATGGGTAACCTGTTTGTGGAAATCAACACGCCTTCAGGCTATACAATGGAAAAGACCCGCGAGGTGATGAACCGCGTGAGCGACCAGATACAAGAATTGCCTGCCGTCGAAGCTGTGGGCGGCGTGGTTGGTGTCGGCGCAGGCAGCAACGGTGCTTTTATTTATGTGCAGCTGAAGCCTTGGAAGCAGCGCAAGGGCTACGAGAACTCATCAACGGGTGTGATGGAGCAAATCAACAAGATATTAGCCGAGGAGCATGAAGCGCAGTCGTTTGCGATGGAACCGGGCATGATTGAAGGTTACGGTGGCGGAGGCGGCTTCGAGTTTTCTGTACAGGACCACAACGGTATGGATGTCCGCACCTTGAAAAAGATCACTGACCGTTTCTTGGAGAAGTTGCAGGAACGCCCTGAAATCGGCGAAATCTATTCCAACTACGATGTCAACTACCCGCAATACCGTGTGGATGTGGACGTGTCGCGCTGCAAAAAGGTAGGCGTTTCGCCTTCAACGGTGCTCAATGAATTGGGTGCTTATCTGGGCGGCGACTATATCTCCAATTTCAACAAATATGGTAAGGTGTATCAAGTTACCACGCAACTGCGACCTTCTGACCGTATCCGTCCCGAGTCGCTTGACCAGCTCTTTGTCCGCTCAGAATCGGGTGCGATGCTGCCCATCAGTCAGTTTGTCACACTGACAAAAGAATATATGCCGCAGACTTTAAGCAGTCACAACATGTTCAGCTGTATCGATGTGTCGGGCAATGTAGCGCAGGGCGGCAGTACGGGCAATGCCATCAAAGCCATTCAAGAAGTGGCGGCCAAGGAGTTGCCTGTAGGCTACAGTGTGGAGTTCAGCGGCATCACCCGCGAGGAGAGTCGCACTTCAGGTCGCGTGGTCTTTATCTTCATCATCAGCGCATTGTTCGTCTATCTGGTGATGGTCGCGCTCTACGAAAGCCTCTTAATCCCGATGGCGGTGATGCTGTCGGTGCCTTTCGGCTTGGCGGGCAGTCTGTTGTTCGCGAAACTTTTCGGCGTGGAGAACAATATTTATATGCAGATTGGCCTTATTATGTTAGTCGGATTGTTGGCAAAGACCTCCATCCTGATTACGGAATATGCCTCACAAGGTCGTTTGAAAGGGCTATCCATCGGACAAGCCGCCCTACAGAGCGCAAAGGAGCGTCTGCGTCCCATCCTAATGACTTCGCTGACAATGATTTTCGGCATGTTGCCCCTGATGTTCGCCACAGGTGCAGGGGCTAATGGCAGTCGCACCATCGGCGTTTGCGTGGTCGGTGGCATGTTGTTCGGCACCTTGGGCTTGCTCGTCACCGTGCCGACTTTGTTCGCCGTGTTCCAAAAACTACAGGAACGCTTCAAACCAATGAAAAGAAAGGAAAAATGACCATGAAAACCAACCAACCTAACATCACCCTCACACCATTGCAGCCCGACGACCGCGAGCAGTTCATCCTCGACAACCAATGGGCGTTCAAATACGGTGCGCAGCAAGAGTTTGGTCTGCGCGACACCCGCACCGAAGAAGGCGAAGAAGTCATCTCGCGCACGACTATTGAAAATTCCATAGACGGAGAAAATGCCGAGGTTTACCGCATCCTTTTGGATGGCCAAAAAGTGGGCGGCGTGGTGCTGAAAATCGACCGAGAGAAAGCCGAAGGCGAGCTGGAACTGTTGTTTGTTTCGCCCGAAGTCCACAGCAAAGGCATCGGTCAGGCGGCATGGAAGGCCGTGGAAGCCATGCATCCTGAAATCAAGGCTTGGGAAACCATCACACCTTATTTCGAGAAGCGGAACATTCATTTCTACGTGAACCGCTGCGGTTTTCACATCGTGGAGTTTTGGAACAAATACCAGCATGGCCCCGCCATTCCCGACGAAGAGGCAGGCAACTGGAGCGAGGACGATGAGATGTTTGTGTTTAGGAAGGTGATGCGCTAAAATGACACTGATATTGACCGCCGCAAGGGTTTTCGTGACCTTTGCGGCAGTTTTTGTTTTTCAGCCATCGCCAAAACTGGGGATTCGTGCATCCAAAAAATACCCATCAAAGGGGATTTCACACCTGCCGGAACCGTTGTTACTTTGCAGCAGATTTTTGTCATACTGTACAAGGATGAATTTTGAGTTAGTTTTCCAGATGCGGGGACGCAGGCACTGTTCCCGCATCTTTTTTGTGCAAACCCAAAATCATCTCGTCATGGAAGTGACAGAAAGAAACCGTTGAACCAACGCGTCGAAAGGATAAAGTCCGTCAGCATTAGAGCTCAGACCTTTAAGATGGATAGGAAAAACCATTGGCGGGTTCTCCAAGTCCAATAAGGTCATGTTGCGCAGTTGCTCGGTGCTTTGGTATACCAGGTTGAGTGCGACAAAAGAACGTCCCTCAGTGTCTTCCCATCTTTCAATGACCAGTTTGCAACCGATAGGAGTCTTTTTCTCGATGGTTTCTGGCAGGCTATAGTTTTCTGCGTCCAGTGAGGCCAGCACACTGCCAATGTTGGAGTCGTGGCCGCAGAGGAAGGTAAACTTCCTTCCGTTGTGTTGAAGCTCTTCGAGCATCGTCCGCAAGAGCGGACGAGCCACTTGGCGGGCCACCACAGGCGCGGTGAACAGCACATCACCGTACCAGTCCTTGATGGCGGAAATGCTCACCCAGTCTTCCCATGTCAACCTATGGCCAAAGGCGGCTTTCACCGCATCGAGCTCCTCGTAGTATTGCAGGACGAGAGCATCGGCAGCCTGACAAGCGAGGCGCAACGAGCCACCCATGCCAGGCTCGCGGTTTTTGACGAGATAGACATGCGCGTCGTCGGTACGGAAGTGACAAGTGTCGCCTTCAAGACAGGCCTTGCTTTGGTCCATGTCGAGCACACGCTCCAGCACCTTGTAGTTTTCCGTCATTCTCTCCCCTATTCCAAGCATTCCTTTCTCGCCGCCCATGGCAGTGATCTGCTGTTGGGCAAGGGCTTTGAAAGCCTCGTTGTCGTCGGTAATCTGCGGCGCAAATACTGAATCCATCCTGCCCAATTCGCAATGGTGCTCAATGCGGACATTGGCCACAGGCAGCATCCCCGAGGAGAAATACTGTGCCGTGGCGATGGTGCGCTGCAAGGAATTGGCATAAAAGCGCATGGCACCTTCGGTGGGGATTTCGTTTTCCCGCATCAGTCCCTCACTAACAAGCCATTTGCGGAAATACTGGCCCATCATCGTCTCCAAGGCGCCTCCGCGCAGTGACAACTCGCTGGGTGCCGACGACCACTGATACCATTCGTGAGGTGTGATGCATTGCAGCGTCGAGCGTCTCCCCGAAAGGGGTGAACGGATGTTGTGGCGGCTCAGCACCACGACTTGTTTCAGCGTGTAGCGTTCCCTGAAATCGTCGGTGCGGTAGACTTGGGCGAATGCCGTAAGCGACACGCCCAGCAAAAGGAATAACAGTATGGTTTTAGATGTTTTGGACATAGGCATTGTTTTGCATGCAAAAGTACGCTTTTTTGGCGACGCGACAAGACATAACGGGAAAAACCGTACCTTTGCAGCCATTTTCAGATAAAGCAACTTTGACAGTAGTAATGAAAAAAAATATCTCTTTTCCCTTTCTGACTACGATGTGTCTGCTGTTTTGTGTCCATCTTTTTGGCAACGACAGCATACCTGACCCTGGCATGTTTATGAAAGGGGACGGTTTCCCCATCATTGAGACCCCCGCCGTTTTCAAAAGCACTATTGGAGACAGGGACTTCCTTGTGTTCGTCGAGTACAGCGACAGCCTGAACATCAAAGGGCACTACATGGCTTTGGAGGAAACCATGACTGACACCCTTCCTTTCAAACTGGGAGCCGAAGGTCACAATGCGATCCTTTATTACGAGGACCACAAGGAGATTTTTGACACTGCCGATTTCCGTTTTCAAAGCCATGAGACGCCAGCTTTCCAGGATTTCGGGAACAAACGTTATCAAGATTCCTTGTTTGCGGTGGAGAAAATCAGCGACATCTGTTACGGCAATTCCCCTGGCTTTTGGTTGGAAATAGACGACAGTGTCAAAACCATGGGCAAGCTTCTTCGGGTTGTTGATGTCAGAAGAACAGTCCCGTTGGATCTCCTTCTTGACATTTACAGGCCACAAAACGACACTTTAGAAAAGCATCCGTTGGTGATGTTGATTTACGGTGGCGCGTATTATTTCGGGTCGAAAGACGACGTGAAAATCACCACTTGGTGCCGGCACCTCGCTTCGTTAGGTTATGTGGTGGCTTCCATCGACCACAGGTTAGGCTTCTTTCCCGGCAAGTCCGGCATCGGGCGGGCGGCTTACCGCGCGGTGCAGGATGCCCATGCTGCCATGCGCTTTTTGGTCTCACATCCTGAAGACTATGGCATCGACACTTCCATGATCTTCGTGGGCGGCTCCAGCTCCGGGGCCGTCACCGCACTCAGCCTCGCCTACATGACCAATGAAAGCCGTCCCAAATACGCCCGCAAAGGCTTGTTTCGCCCTGACCTCGGCGGTATCGACACTTGCGGTAATGCCCTCCGGACCCATTTCCGCATCAGGGGCGTCGCCGAAATGTGGGGAGCCATATCCGACACCGCCTTGATTCATGGACACGACGTTTCGATATTAGCCTTCCATGGCGATGCCGACGACATCATGCCTTACGGCTATGACCGTCCCTTTAGCGTCGCCAAACCCTTCAACAGGCTGGCGAGCGACCCGATGTATGGCGCATCGTGCATTGTCGACCGCGCCACTAAACTGGGGTATCAAGCCCGTTTGGTCACCTTTGCCGGCTACAAACACATGCCACACGTGGACCCCAAAACAAAAGTCATTAACGACAATTTCTACGTCGTCCAAGACACAATGTCGGAGTTTTTCCACGACATTATCGTGCCACAAAAACTTGAAATCGACGGAGAAGACGGCTATTATTATGTGAGGCCTTACCCTTTGAAGGCCAGCTGGATGGTCGAAGGGGGTGTCATCCTCTCCACTGAAAACAATACCGTGGAAGTAGCATGGTTCAAGAATGCGCCCCAACATAGCATCACGGTATCAGCCCTGTTGCCATACGGCGTCGGACTTACCGAAACGAAGGAATTCTGATGAAAGAACGTGTTTTGCCTTTGAAGACAATCAAAAAAGCCGTATTTTTGCAAACTTATTTAGAATAAGACCTTTTATGAAGATTCTCTTAGTCATAGATATTCTCGACACCCACAACAATGGGACAAGCATCTCGGCACAGCGTTTTGCCAGTGAACTGAAGCAACGTGGACATGAGGTGCGTGTTTTATGTGCCAACCCGCAGGAGACGGATGAGAAAGGCGCGGCGTTGCCCGTGGAGGTGACAGGGAAATACACTGTACCGGAATTTATAGTACCTTTGTTTGACTCGATAGTCAAGAAACATGGTTTCGCATACGGTGATATTCGGTCCAAGTCAAGACCTGTTATCCATGAGGCGGTAGAGTGGGCAGATATTGTGCACAGTTTCTTCCCTTTCCCGCTTGAAATAGTGGCAAGCAATTATGCGGCAAAGTTGGGTAAACCCAACACGGGGGCTTTCCATGTCCAGCCCGAAAACATCACGTCGTCATTGGGCTGTGGAAAAGTGCAATGGGTACAAAACATGATTTACCGTCTTTTCCGTAACACGTTTTACTACAAGTATCGCCATATCCATGTGCCGTCTGCCTTTATGGGGCGTATGATTGAAGAGAGAGGTTACAAGGCGAAGATCCATGTCATCAGCAACGGCATACAGGATGCGTTTATGGAGACCGGGGAAAACAAGATTGCCAACGGCAGGCCGCCGAAGTTGCCGGAATACCAAGACAAGATTGTAATTATGATGGTTGGACGCCTTGCGAAGGAAAAACGGCAAGATGTCATCATCAATGCCGTGAATCACTCAAAATATGCCGACAAGATACAGTTGATTTTTGCCGGAAAGGGACCGCAATATGAAAAATATTTGAAACTGGGCGAAAAGCTGGCCAATCCACCGCAGTTTGTGTATGTCAAACAGGATGAGTTGATAAAACTGCTTCTCCAGTGCGACTTGTACGTACATGCCAGCGACATGGAGAGCGAGGCGATCTCGTGCATTGAGGCTTTCGCCACGGGTCTGGTGCCTGTCATCGCCAACAGCGAGCTCTCGGCCACGCGGCAGTTTGCCTTGGATGATCGGTCGCTGTTCCAGCCGGGCAGCCCGAAAGACCTTGCCCGTGCCATCGACTATTGGCTCGACAACCCGAAAGAGCGTGAAAACATGGAAAAAACCTACGTCAAGGCGGCCAAGAAGTACAGTCTGGCTAATTCTGTGCGTATGTTCGAGGAGATGCTGAACGAGGAAATTGAGGATCTGAAGTGTATCAACGGCATCGCCGTCGAAAAAGAGAAAGACAAGTCGTGAGTAATGAGTAAGAAGAGTCTGATTTGGAGAAGAACCCGTATCGTTTTAGGTGTCATCTTGGGAATCGTGCTGTTACTGCTGATTGCCGTGACGGTCGTTTTAGTGACGCCCAAAGCCCGTACGGCTGTCCTGCAAAAGTGCGTGGCGGAAATCAACGGGCGCACCGACTTGGATGTGGATCTGGGCCGGCTCTATCTTTCTCCTTTCCATCATTCTCCGATGATGCTCTACCGCGCCTACAAGGGCAATGAAGACCTGCCGCTGCACATAGAAATAGACAGTCTCTATATCGGTCATCGCGGCCAGGACACGTTGCTCTACGTGCATGGCCTACGTCTGCAAGGTTGTATGCAAAAACCTGGGGAGGGTGAGCCGAAAGATGATTTTCTGGCTCGCACCATCGTGGTGGACCAATTGCTATTAGACCAAGCGACAGTTCATTCCGACACGCTGATAGACGGGATAGGTGTTGACGCTGTCTTAGAGCATCTGCATGTAAAAAGTCCAGGGTTCAACATCGCGAAAGGAGAATACCCGCTGCACGGTTTGAAGTTGACGGATGCGTTTGTGGGAGTTGAACTGCGCGACACCGAGGACGACACCGAGGATGAGGACACCATCTCCACCCCGATGGTCTTTGATATACCGGATGCTGAGTTACGCAATGCGCGGTTCGTGCTCAACCCGAGGGGGGTGGACATACGTGCCGACTCCCTTGCCACGAGTGTGTTGGCGGATGTGGGAAACGACCTCTATGATATACGTCGCGTGAATATCGGGAAAGCCTCGATTGATTACAAGAAAAAATACTACTTGCCTTTTGACACGATCTATGGAGATGCGTTTGTGGATTTGAACACCGATTTGATTAATTCCAAAGGATTACACGTGCGCTCCGACGAGTTTGGGGCGAAAGCAGACTTGATGGCCTCGGTATTAAACATGGAGACGATGCGGGTGGATTTGGAAGGCAATGCGGATTACCGCGGTAGCAAGGCCACCTTGAGAGGATACTATGATATTGATGATGAAATGTATGACATGTTGGTGAATGTTGAGAAGGTTGACATAAGTCCATTCCTCAAAGACCGTCACCACGTGGAAATCGCAGGCAAAATACATGCGCAGGGCAAAGGAATAGACCTTGATTCCCCTGCGTTAAAGTGCAAAGTGGCCATGAACCTGACCGATTGCATCTATGACGACATTAATGTATCCGGCATAAAGCTTAATGCCGAATTGGCCAATAAAACCGTGGCCGGAAACCTGCATTTGCCAGTTACGATGACTGACAGCGACATGCGGCTGAAGGCGGAGACGGAGCATCAGTTCTTGGTATCAAACTTCTTGACACCAAAGAAGATGAAGGTGGACTACCATACGCAGATGAAGCATGTGGTTGCACACGTGGCGGGCGAGGATTTTGATGTCGACTATCTGAACCTTGACTTCACTACGAATACCGCCACATCGTTGTATATGGCCACCCAGGGACTTACCGTCGATGCACAAAGTCCGATGCATGTGCTCAGATTAGTAGACGATATACAACCCGTGCTGGGGGTCGTCTCAGACTCAGCCTTTGTCCAGTCCCTCGTCTTGTTACAAGATCTGACAATGTTGGACACGCTCCGAAGGCTTATACCAAACATGCAGGCGGAAATACAACTGGCGAAAGGCAGTCCTGTTCAGGCTATCATTGAGGGGATGGGGGTAGACATCAATGAAGTGACAGTTTCGCTGCAATCCGATGCTTTCCAATCAGACTTGGCATTGGACGTTTCCATCCCGAGTATTGACCACACGGACGACGACAGTACGGGCCTGCGCCTGCCTGCTGCCACAGCGGCGATACGGATAAACATGACGGAAGGCAAGACCACCGCCTCGCTCACTGCCAATACCCATATTACCAATGGCGTGATGAGTGTGGATAAGTTACGTACCGACGCCAGGCTGCAACTTGACCTAGAACGGGACGAGCGCGAGCTGAACGGCACGGGGCACCTTGCGTTAGACGGCCTCGTGTACAATGGAATGGAACTCGGAAACCGAACGGCAGACATCCTGATTTCGCCATCGGGGCAGTATGAGAATGCCATCCAGGCTGACGTGCGGTTGGACGACATCCCGCTTGAGCTGGTAAGCGACATTATTCAAATGGAGGATATCGACTTGGATGGTCTCGTTCGGGCTAAGGCTACCGTAGACGGTTTGCCTGCCCAATTGGACATCTCCGCCGAAGTGTGGCCTGTGGATGTAAGCGTCAATTACAAACCCTACGATGTGAAGCTGAATCTGGGGGAAACGCCTATCGTGATGGTACACAACAACGTGGAATTAAACGATGTGCGCATCTATAGTGTCGATAGCTCTTATTTGACTCTGAACGGTGGGATGGACCTCAACACGATGCTCATAGATGTGGATCTAACTGCCGATAATTTCTCTCCGGTGAAATTAGAGCAAAACGGGCCTTTCCCTGTCTATGGTGACTTGGCAACCGATGTCCGTGGACGTGTGACCGGGCCGTTAGACAGTATTCATGCCAATGTGGATGTCACCATCCTGCCCACCACCGATTTAACTTATCCGATAGATAAAAAGAACCTGGCGCAAGTCAAACCGCACGGTACGGTCAACGTACAATATAACACCACTGACGGGGAACTTAATTTAGGAGGAATGATTCATGTGGACGAAGGTTTGGTTCGTTATTCGCCCAAGTTATATCCCATGATACCTTTCAAGGTGGATTCGGGAAGCTATGTTGCCCTCAACGGTCCCATAGGCCAGACCATTCTGCACATCTCTGCTTCGCAACAAGTGAAAGCAGATGTGCAATCGGCAGACGAAGAAACACGCCGTGTAACCTTCAACACGGGTGTGCGCGTATATGGCATTCTCGATTCGATAGGCCTTAACACCATAGGCTTCTTCCTCGAAGCGCCGGATGACGAGACCATCACGCGCGAACTCGCCTCTTTGGATGAGGACACGCGCGAAGGTTTAGCGGCAGCATTGCTGGCTACCGGAATGTATATGGGCGAAAGCAATGAGGCCGCGCATAAGGACGGATATGCCCTGAACAGCATCATCAACAGCCGTATCAATGCCGCTATGGCGAATTCCAAGATAGGAAAGATCGTGGATGTGGATATCAGCAGCGGAGAAACCGAACATGCCTCCGGCAAGACCAGTGACATGAACATCGCCATCAGCAAAACCCTGTTCGATGACAGGCTGCGCATCACGGTTGGTTCCACCATCTCTGACAACCCGGAGGTCAACAAAGCCAATGGGTTGCTCAGCCTTATTTCCGCAAATTATAAACTGACCAAGTCCGGGAATGTTTTCTTACGTGCGTTCTCACAGCGCGATTATGAGAATATCTTGGAAGGCGAGCTAAACAAGTCTGGTGTTGGTGTGGGTGCTACCAAGCAATGGAAGCGCAACAGTTATATGCCTTCCTTGGGCGATACCATCACGCGCACCTACAACCTCATGGCGGATGCGGATATCACCTACCGTTCCAACAACAGCCTCGGGCCGAACCTCACTCTCGCTCATTCGACAAAGAACCTTTTGGGACGCGGCGAGACCTTCGCGGTCAAAGGCTATGGGGCATACTATGGGGCGCTGAGCAATCGAATTCCGGGAGACCCGAAAAAGACTGACACCTACAAGTTCGGTATTGATGCCGCTCTCGTCTTCCCGTATCTGCACTGGCCGGGGAACAACAACCCCGAGGGCGACACCCGCTACCGATTAGGATACAAGTACGAAAACATTGCCGGTGGGTATGGTGTTCACAGGCTCTCCGGAGCCTTCTCGTATTTCATCCGCACGTCGGATTATATCACACATGTCTTCACACCTGCCTCGCTCTCCATAATCAGAGTGAAGGCCGAGTCGGAAGAGTTGGCCCATGAGGCAGCTGAGCATCCGGAACTCATCAAAGTGCTTGCTGGAAACGAGTTCGTTCCCTCAATCGGCTATGGGATCACCTATAGTGACTATCGCACCAAACGGACGGTCAACACCATGGTTGACTTTGAGATCAAAGAAGCAGGTAACCTGACTAACGCCGTCTATTGCCTCTTCGGACACCCGTGGAATGAGATAGACAAACCGATAGCCAGTCTCCCCTACAACCAGTTCGTCAAATTGACGGCCGAACTGTGGAACAGATTCAACTTGACTGACCGGGTATGCATCGCAACACGTCTTTTTGCAGGCGCCAACCTACCGTTGGGTAACTCCGAGAGTGTTCCGCTTTCCGAATCCTTTTATACCGGTGGTCCCAACAGCCTGCGGGCTGCCAAACCTTACGCCTACGGACCGGGAAATTACCATAGCCTCAGATTCAACCAGAATTTCTTCCATGCCGGTGATGTCAAACTCGAAGCCAACCTTGAACTGCGCTTCCCCGTTGTTTGGAAAATCAATGGTGCCGTTTTCGTCGATGCCGGTAACGTATGGAACTTGCGTAACACCCGCGACCTCATCAGCAGCGAAGATTATGAGCTCCTTCTTAAGGCTTTTGGTTTAACTGAAGATTTGTGGGATGGATTCATTGGGAATCCGTATCTTGCGAAGCAGATCGCCTTAGATACGGGTGCCGGACTCCGCCTCGACATCGACGGGCTCGTCATCCGCTTGGACTTGGGTGTAGGTATCCACGCGCCTTACCAGACCTACAAATACTCCGAGGAAGGCACGCCTGACCTCACCCGACCGATCACCTCCTATTACAATATGCCTTCCGTCTTTGATGGCCTGCGCCTCAACTTCAGCATAGGTTATCCGTTCTGATGCGTGGAATCACAATGAGTTTGACCGCCGCAAGGGTTTTCTTGACCTTTGCGGTGGTTGTTAGTACTGCTTGTTTTATCGTGCGTACAAAGCCACAAGGGTCTCGTATTTCTCCTGCTTGCCGCTGGTCATCTTGGGTTCGCCGACTTTCTTGCCGTATTCGTAGGCTTGCTCGAAGGTGAGTTTGCCGTCTTCGAAGTCCTTGCCGATGCCGCTGTCGAAGGATGCGTAACGGACTTTCTTCATCTTGGGCAACTCGCTGTGTTCCAGCAGGTCAGCAGCACTGAGCAACCCACGTGCCATGGCATCCATACCGCTGATGTGGGCGATGAAGATGTCCTCGGGGTCGGTGCTGTTGCGGCGCAGTTTGGCGTCGAAGTTGGTGCCACCGTTGGTGAAACCACCACCACGGATGATCTCCATCCAGGCCTGGGTGAGGTCGAAGTTGTCGATGGGGAACTGGTCGGTATCCCAGCCGTTCTGGTAGTCGCCACGGTTGGCATCGATGCTGCCCAGCATCCCGTTGTCGACGGCCACCGCCAACTCATGCTCGAAAGTATGCCCAGCGAGGTTGGCGTGGTTCACTTCGATGTTGACCTTGAAGTCTTTCTCGAGGCCGTGCGTCTTGAGGAAGCCGATGACGGTCTCGGTGTCGACATCGTATTGATGTTTCGTCGGCTCCATGGGTTTGGGCTCGATGAGGAAGGTGCCTTTGAAGCCGTGGGCGCGTCCGTAGTCGCGGGCCATGCGCAGCATGGTGGCAAGATGTTCCTTTTCACGTTTCTGGTCGGTGTTGAGCAGACTCATATAACCCTCGCGACCGCCCCAGAAGACGTAATTGGTGCCTCCGAGCTTGATGGTCGCGTCGATGCTGTTCTTGATTTGCACGATGGCGCGGGCCACCACGTCGAAGTCGGGATTGGTGGCGGCACCGTTCATGTAGCGCTTGTGGCCGAACACGTTGGCAGTGCCCCAAAGCAGGTGGATGTCGGGGTATTGTTTCATCTTCTCCAAGGCGTAGTCGGTGATGACGCGCATTCGTTCCTCATATTCCTCCACCGTCGCGCCTTCTTCGACGAGGTCGACATCGTGGAAGCAGAAGTAGTGAATGCCGAGCTTGTCCATCAGCTCGAAGCCGGCGTCCATCTTGTCCTTGCCGCGCTGGATGGGGTCGGCGGCTTTGTCCCAGGCATAGCTTCGGGTCTGACAGCCAAATTGGTCACCGCTGGCCTGGCCGAGGGTATGCCACCAAGCCATGGCGAAGCGCAGCCAGTCTTTCATTTTCTTGCCCATCACCACACGCTCGGGGTCGTAGTAATGAAAGGCCATCACGTTCTTTGATTCAGTCCCTTCGAAAGGGATTTTTTGGATTTGTGGGAAGTATTCCATTGTATTCAGTCCTAAATACGATGAAAAAACTATTTTTAACAGCAGCCATCCTGATGGGTTTCGCAATGGGCACTTATGCTCAAGGCGGCTACTATTATTCTGAGGGCGAGCTTTATTATTATGGGGGCGGCCTTGGGGGCCGTGGCAGTACTCCGGAACAACAAATGAGGGGATGGTCGGACGATGGTTTCTTGTTTTTTCCTGGCCACGCCAGCTGGGGCAACTGGAATTCAGATCCTGATGGTTGGACAGATTATCCACCCGATCCAGAAGTTCCGCTCGGCGGAGGCGCCCTGTTGCTCATCGGCTTTGGCGCAGCCTACGCCATGAAGAAGAGAAAGAAGGAGGACTAAGACATGAGTTTCATTATGCGGCAGGCGAAGCCTGATGAGGCTGGCCTCGTCCTTGATTTTATCAAAAAACTCGCCGTTTACGAGAAATGTGCCGACGATGTGGTGGCCGACGAAGCCACTATCCATCATTCCTTGTTTGTGGAGCGTTCCGCTGAGGTGGTCTTCGCCGAAGAAGACGGCATAGTCATCGGCTTCGCCTTGTTCTTCCACAACTTTTCCACCTTTGTGGGACGGAAAGGCCTGTATCTCGAAGACCTCTTCATTTTGCCCGAAAAACGTGGCAAAGGTTACGGCAAAGCCCTGCTGAAATACTTGGCCAAGATTGCCGTGGAGCGCAACTGCGGCCGCATGGAGTGGATTTGCCTCGACTGGAACAAATCCGCCTTGAAAGTCTATCGCAGCATCGGGGCGATTCCGATGGATGAATGGACCGTCCAACGACTGGATGAAAAAGCTTTGAAACAGTTCGCAGAAGAATAGTCATAACAACCTTGTCTTTTTACTTTTTTTTCCTACTTTTGCGCCACAAATTTGTATCCTAAAAACTAAGCTCTAACTAACTAAATTCTATTATGATGAAAAAGTATTTTTACCTCGTTTTATTGTCACTCGCATTCGCCGGCTTCGCCAAAGCGCAAGGGCCTGCATCAACCGCCAATTGGTTTGGATATATCTTACCCCCAAGTCCAGCAGAATACCAGTATATCTCTTTTAACATGCAGGATTTAGGGTCGGTGTCCGTTGCGTCGGACGTGATCTCTCCTGTGTCGACAGCCACTTTTGCCAATGGCTATGTCTGGAGCGTGAATAATGACAACGGCTATCACATTTGCAGGTCAAAATTCGATGAAACCCATAATCTTATCGAAGCACCTGAGGTGATGATTGCAGGTGTTTCCTATATCAACGACATGGCCTACAATCCCGCCGACGGATTGATTTATCTCATTACAGAAGAGCACCTGAAAAGCTTTAATCCGGCTAATCCCACCAACATCCAAGACCATGGCGCGATAGCACATGATGGCTTCAATTTGGCTATCAACATGGAGGGTAACGCTTATATGATAAGCTCTTGGGGTGAGTTTGGCTCTTTGAACCTTTCCAATGCCCAATTGACCGTAATCAACTCGATTGATTTGCCGATAAAGATGGCTTTCGACATGCTGACGGGCGAGTTGTTTGGCGCTCATTACGGCAATTTGTATCAGCTTAACCCCAATACCGGAGCTTATACCGTTTTGGGCGCGCTCCATGACGGAGGCCAAGGCTATGACCCGACCTGCCTGTTTATGACCTACGGCAGCTCCGTTCCGTCGGAATTCACCGTCGGTGATTTGAACTATCGTGTGAATGACGACCAGGTTTCCGTAACGGTCACGGGCCATGTTGACGGTTACAATGCACAAGGTGCTTTGGTCATCCCTGAATCGGTGAGTTACGAGGGCCATGATTTTGCCGTGACCACCATCGGCAACGCCGCTTTTATGTATTGTTTCTACCTGACCAGCTTGACCCTCCCGAACTCAGTGACCACCATCGAGGAGGCCGCATTTGCCTATTGCTCAGGTTTCACTGGCGATTTGGTGATTCCTAATTCTGTCATCACTATTGAACCCAGCGCATTCCACACATGCTATGCTTTTAACGGAGATTTGATTTTAGGGAACTCCGTTGCGACTATCGGCGCTTGGGCTTTTAATTCATGCGACGGCTTGACTGGCATATTAAACATCCCGAGCAATGTGGAATCCATCGGCGAAGATGCTTTCGTGTATTGTAACTTCACCGGCATTGTGGTCGACCCTGAAAACCCAAATTATGACTCCAGAAACGATTGCAACGCCATCATTGCGACAAACACGAACGAACTGGTTACAGGCTGCAAGAATACGGTTATTCCAAATACCGTCACGGCCATCGGCAACAACGCATTCAAGGGCATCACGGGAATGACATCGATGAATATCCCGGAGTCAGTGGAAACCATCGGTAACAACGCTTTTGCTCTATGCTTCGATTTGACGGGTGATTTGGTGATTCCGAATTCAGTGACCTATATCGGGGAAAGTGCGTTTTTCCAGTGCGAAGGATTGGATGGGAAACTGATATTAGGAGAATCCGTTTCTTACATCGGCGATTGGGCCTTCAGGAAGTGCTCACACATTTCGGAGGCAGTGTCTTTGGCCACCACACCTGCCACGCTTGGAAACGAATTGGGAGGCATGGTGTTCGCCGAGTTTGGCATTCCAGTCCTCACCGTCCCTTGCGGTTGCATCGAGGCTTACCAAAACTCCGCTTGGTACGACCCATTCGGATTGGTCGGTTTCTATGAGTTCGTTGAAGACTGCACAGCGATTGCGGAAGTCGAGCCTGTTGTCACAGCGGTTTATCCCAATCCGACCTGCGGCAAGGTGAGAATCGAGGCTGAAAACATCCAGAATATCAGCATTTTCAATCTCCTTGGAGAAAAAGTCTTTGAAAGTTCCGCCAATGGTGACGTCTTTGAATATGACTTCAGCCATCAAAACGCCGGCGTGTATCTGATAACGGTGGAAACGGCGAAAGGCGTTGAGACCACGAGGGTAACGGTCAGATAATGTGGTCCTTGGCCGAACAAAAATTGAGTTGAATAATGCGTTGGCATGAAACCTTTTTGGCGGTTTTTTGTGTCAGGTTCAAAAATAAAACTATTTTTGCAGGATAAAATCCTGTTAATAATGAAAAAAAGTATCACCTGCATTGCCGTCATGTTAGTTACATTGCTGACGGCCTGTGCGCAAAAACAAGAAAAAATGACAACAATTTATGACTTTAAGGCCCTGAACAACAAGGGCGAAGAGGTGGACATGGCCCAATACAAAGGCAAAGTCCTCATGATTGTAAACACCGCCTCGAAGTGCGGCTTCACCCCGCAGTATGACGGCTTGGAAGCCCTCTACAAGAAGTACCAAGACCAAGGTCTGGTCATCCTCGGCTTTCCCTGCGACCAGTTCAAACACCAAGAGCCCGGCACCGACGAGGAAATCGCCGAGTTCTGCCGCCTCAACCACGGCGTGACCTTCCCGCTGATGAAGAAGGTTGATGTTTTCGGTGAGAACGCCCACCCTATCTTTGTGTACCTATGCAATCAGGTACCCGATGAAGAAGTCCACGGCTTGAAGGACAAAGCCACGATGAAGCTCGTCGACAGTCTGAGCAAGTCCGATGGCCGCAAGGACGGCGAAATCCGCTGGAACTTCACCAAGTTCCTCATCTCGAAAGACGGCAGCGTCATCAAGCGTTTCCCGCCCGTGGCGAAGCCCGAGGATATGGAGGCCGACATCGAAGCAATGCTGAAATAACACAACAACAATGAAAAAACTAACTATCATCCTTATGGCAACACTAATAATGACGTGTGGCTGCAAGTCGCAGAACAAAGAAACAGCCGCCAAGCAAGAAGGCGCAACGGTCTATCTGACCAAAGAAATCACTCCCGAGTCGCTTGTTAAAATCTACAAGGCGCTTGGCGTGGAAGCCACTGGCCGCGTGGCCGTGAAGGTCTCGACGGGCGAAGGCAGCAATCCCAACTACCTTAAACCGGAACTCATCAAAGACCTTGTGCATGAGGTGGACGGCACCATCGTGGAATGCAACACCGCCTACGGCAACGGCCCCGGCGACGAAAAAGACGACCGCAACAACTCGGCCAACCACTGGGAGGTGATTCGCCGTCACGGCTTCACTGACTATTTCCCCGTGGACATCATGGACGAATACGACGAAATCCGCATCCCCGTGAAAGACCAGCGTCACATCAAATACGACATCGTGGGCGGTCACATGGCCAACTACGACTTTATGATTGCGCTCAACCATTTCAAGGGTCATCCTATGGGTGGCTACGGTGGCGCGTTGAAGAACCTCAGTATTGGTTGCGCCAGCGCCAACGGCAAGGCATACATCCACTCCTCCGGAAAGATGGAGAAACTCGACATGGATAAGCTCTGGACACCCGAGTACATCGGTGACCAAGACGGTTTCCTTGAGAGCATGGCCGCCGCCGCACAGGCAATAACGAACTATTTCAACAAGAAGCAGGGCATCATCTACATCAGCGTGATGAACAACATGAGTATCGACTGCGACTGCGTTGACCATCCCGCCCCGGTGAAACTCGAAGACTATGGCATACTCGCCTCCATCGACCCCGTCGCCCTCGACCAAGCCTGTGTCGACATTATCAACAATCAAGAGGTGACCGCCAAAAACGACCCCACCGACCTGCTCTCACGCATCGACCAACAACATGGCGTCCACACCATTGAACACGCTGAGGTCATAGGTCTGGGTACACGCAAGTACCACATCGTCAGCATTGACAAGTGACCTTCACCGCAAAGGCTTTGTTCCTGTCCTTTTGTGTAATTCAAAACGTATGTCCACAATACAACCCGAATGAAAAAGCACCTTGTTATTGCTTTCCTACTCGCCGCGATGACAACACAGGCACAGGAAATCACCTTTTGGGAGAAGGTCAACAACATGGTGACCAAGTACCCTGGCGTGGACACAACGCGCATCTACCAGCCCAAGGCGGGATTTTCTCTGGGGCTGTTCACTACGAGCCAAAAGGCCGGTTTCGATGTAGATGACATCTTCGACATCGTTGATGACGAGGGCAACTCTATGCCGGCCACGACGACCTACAGCCTTTCGGAAAACCTATGCGACAAAATCGGGCTTGAAGTGGGCTACGGCAAGGTCATTTTGGGCTACAGCTTGGAAGTGGGGCCAAAGAGCGCGCTCAAGAAACGCTCGCTTACGCTGAACATCTTGGGACGCTCGTGGGGGCTGCATTTCAACTATTTCAGCATCAGCAATCCGTTCAAGACAGGCATCGAGTTGGGGCAACCGGAAAGCGAGTCCTATTGGCATGACGAACTTGTTTCCGATGAGTTGGCAAAGCTGAGAAGCCTCACTTTCGACGGATACTATGTCTTCAACAACAAGCGCTTTGCCTTTCCGGCGACATACAAGGTCGGGTTGGTGCAGCGGCGCACGGCAGGCTCATGGATGCTGACGGCGCGCTATATGCAAGGCGATCTCATCAATACCCCCGAGGGAGCTTTGTCCAACCTGAATCTCCTAGACTGCTTCTCCATTATGCAGGTCTCGTTGGGCGGCGGCTATTCGGCCAATTTCGTGCTATGGCACAAGGATCCGACAGGACAGCGCGACAAAGGGTTGCGCAACCTCACCCTTAACCTGACGGCAATGCCCGTAATTACCTTGTTCAACTACCTGAAAACCACGGCCTACGAATACGACGAGGAATTACATCATACCAGCGACAGAGTCTCCAAAGTGCTTTGCCGGCCCATGCCCAACTACATTGGCAGTGCCGGCCTCAGCTTCTCGTGGAACCGCTTCTTTTTCTCGACGCAATTCACTTACAACTGGTTCTATTTCCGCAGCCGAGACGCCATCGACGCCACCCAGTTTGACCTTCAGAACTATGATTTACGCGACATCCATTTCCAAGATGCCTTCCACGACTGGACGCTGAAAGGCACGCTGACGTATCGGTTTTAAACACAAGAGGGTTTCGCCATAGCGAAACCCTCTGTAAAACAACAACTCAGGCGAATAAGCGGGATTCTGTTCCCCTTGCGGGGCGACTGTCATTTCTCTAGGCCTGCGGTCGCCCACAGGCTCAAGCGCCCTACCCTGAGACGACGGACGAGCAGCCCTCTCGAAGCCCGAAGGCTTCCTTGCCTCTATACTTGGACTTGCAGCCCATAAGGTTTACCCCGGCGGAATGTCGCCATCCTCCGCGTGAGCTCTTACCTCGCGTTTTCACCCTTACCCATGCCATCCTCGTGAAGCGGGGACATAGGCGGTATGTTTTTCTGTGGCACTGTCTGTTACGCTTGTACGTACCTTCCTGTTAAGAAGTATGGTGCTCTGTGCTGTCCCGACTTTCCTCGTGCCGGCTTTCCCGACCCGCGACAGTCTGCCTGAATTGCGCGGCAAAAATAGGGAAAATTTTAATGCAATTAGTGATCGGTGTAAGTGATCGGTGTAAATACCGAACTCTTATGATAATTGCCGCCTGCAACGCCCACATCGATTTCCTTCTTATCGATGATGCTCAATTTCTTGACCAGTGTACTCGGGCCAGCCTCAGACATAAAGTCAAAGAGATTGACATACCCGCTCAACACGATGCTCCCTTCCGAATGACCCAAGCACTCGGCAACTTTGGTCTGGATCTTTTTCGGCAAGGTGATGATATAATCGCCGAAAAGGCTGTTATTCGACTTCGTGACAGTGTAGGTCTCGTTTTGGAAAAGCCATTCACCATTGTAAGCGACGCTGATTTTGTTGTCGTCCTCAAAAGTGAGAACAAGGTTTTGCGAGGTGTCAGCATGAATAATGCCGACAACACCGCCCACTGCGGATTCCTCCCATTGCCAAGAGCCTTTCAGTTGCGGGACTTGCACGGTGAGGTCGATTTTCTTGCAAGAGGCAAAGCCCATGAACACCGCCAACAGCACCAGCAGCGTTCCGAATTTGATGTTTCTGTTTGTGAACATAATGATTGGATTTTGAGGTTTATAATTTGCTTTGAAACTTGTTCCGCAAAAGTATAGAAAAAATTCGTCGTTTTGGCAGGTTTTTGGGCCATTACAAACTTTTGTATAATCTCCTTCCTGATTTTTAATTTGTTACGATTTCAGATTACAACTTTTTCCGTCCTCTCGCCATCAGCAAGAACGCAAGTAGGGTGTAAATCTTTGTTGTTTTCATAGTATCATTGTTTTATCCATTTTCCACTCTCCGCTTCTTTGCCATTGACCACCACATTCCAAACATAAACTCCAGTAGGCCAAACTGTTGCATCAATCTCCGTCACATTCTCAATGAGGGTTTGGCTGTGAACAAGTCTTCCATTTATATCATACAATTCCACGCGGGCGTTCTGCAAGGCCGTGCGGATGTTGAGCGTGTTGCCGCCAGGATTAGGATAGGCGATGGCCACTTTCAGGCCGTTGTCGTGGGCTTCCTCGATGCCCACAAAAGCCTCGGCGGGGAATTTGGTGACGGAACTCCAGTATTGGTCATGGTTGTCCATGTTTCTTGAATGTGACACCAATAAGGCACCGCCATCACGTGTGGCTACGATGGCTCGCGCCCAACTGTTGATTCTACCTCCTTCAAAGGCATGATACACCGTGGAAAGAGTGTCAAAATCCGAATTAAGGTGCTCTATCATCATCCAAGAGTCATTGGTCGAATTGAATCCGATGTTCAATGCGTATGCAAAAAAGAACGAGTCATCGTCGAGAAAATCAACGGATTGCATATATGCCGGAATATCGTACTCCATAGTTCCCCTCTCCAAAAAATGGACATTAGGGATGATGTCCAAAGAGTCGGGGCCGTTGTCATCCAGTTCATACAACCTGATGTTCCTGTCCGTGTTTGAGTTTTTGACCTCGGTGGAAGCCACCAAATAGGTCGTGTTATGACGGCTTCTTCTCGCGCAAATGTTGGTAAATGAATTTTGGTTTGGCTCACCAGGATGCTTCAGAAACCTCTTTTTCAGGAAATTGAAGCTTTTGTCATAGTAATATGCGACTCCTTGATGTTCCGTGCCACCAAACAGATTGCCAAAATAATAGATGTAGCCCGTTTCTGTGGACACAATATGGGTTCTCCGTTCATTGTTTTGATGGTTTGCACCGGAAACGCCCCAGTCGTAGCCTTTTTGTTCGATGATTTCACCTTCAAAGTTCATCCTGAACAGAAACAACGTATCGTTTCCCCTTGGGTTGAAATAGTCATGACTTACGGTCTTGAAATAGGCTCCAACGATGTTGCCCTCATCGATGATTGCGGAAAAAAGAAACAAATTGCCACTCAATTCGTTGGGCCACAAATCCCAAGCGGCATCGCCTCTGTTCTCAAAGGTGTCGATAGGAATATTGTGCTCGTAACTCTCCATAACGGAAAGGTCGTCATCCAGTTTATAAAGGCCCAAAATGGCATCCGTCGGTGGGTTCTCGTTGTTCATGAAATGATTGAAGTAGGTGGAATCGTGGTCAGGATTGTAAGTCATCAGAGCGTAAAGCGCGCCTTGGTTTTCGAATAGAAAAGGCGTTGTAGATGTCGTGCAGAACCCTGGCTTGAAAAAGTCCTTCCGAGCCAACTCCTCTCCATTGCTGGAAAGCAAAGCAACGGCAGGTTGAGCGGAATAAAAGTCGCCGGCACCACTCTTGAAAAACAAAGCAGAGCCAACAGCGATGTTGCCGTTTGACAATTCGACGGCATCATATTGATTGAAACAAGACGTGTCGTTATCCGAGTATTCTATGGAATATTCCCACTCCTGTCCAAAAGCCTTGACCCTGCAAATCAGCAGGAGCGCAAGCAGGGTGTAAATTCTCGTTGCTTTCATAGTATTATTCCTTTATCCATTTACCATTTTCAACTTCTTTATTGTTTGCATACACCTTCCAAACATAAGTCCCCTCACTCCAATCCATCGTATTGATGGCAGTAACATTCTCCGTAATCTCTTGCCTATAAACCATCATCCCATTCATATCATACACCTCCACCCGTGCATCCTTCAATCCCGTCCTGATGTTCAACACATCCTTCCCAGGATTGGGATAGGCAATCGCCACCTTTAGGCCGTTGTCATGCGCCTCTTCAATGCCTACAAAAGCCTCGGCGGGGAATTTGGTGACCGTTGTCCAATGCTGGTCGGTATTGTTGAGATTTACTGACGAAAAAACCAGTAAAACACCGCCATCATTAGTTGCAGTGATGCCAAATGCTTCGCTATGAATGTTATCATATCCTCCCAAATCGTAATACACCGTTGAAATTGTGTCAAGATTAGTGTCCAATCGCTCAATCATCATCCATGAATCAAGGTCATTCATAAAGCCAACATTCAAAGTATAGGCGAAATACACGGTGTTGTCATTCGCTAAGTCTACGCCTTTCAACATGGCAGGTATGTCCCATTGGTTGGTGCTTCTAATGATGTAATTCGCCACTGCAACCGCTGTGCCGTTGTCGTCATATTCATACAAACGGCAATCCTCATCGTTGCTTGGGTCTGACTTCGACTTTGAGGAAGTGGCAAGGTAAGTGGTGTTATGCTTGCTGCGTTTGACGGTGATGTTATAGAAAGTGTTTTCCGGCATTTGGCTGTAATCGGCATGTCGAAACTCACTTACGTTCAAAACATTAAGATGTTCATCCAACCTAAAAACACTACCTTTCCTATTGGCATTAGGCGAAAAATTAGCCAAGCAGCCCCTTCCCTGAATGTAGAAAAGATACCCCGAATCATCTTTTACGATATGGTTGCGCCGATAGACAAACGAAACCGCTCCGCCTCTTGTCGTCATCTCATACCCATTGAAGTCTTCAAATTCACCTTCAAAATTCATTCTGAAGAAATAGATGGAATCGTGCCATTCTTGGTTTTCATTTCCATGACTAATGGTCTTGATATAACCGCCGACGATGCTTCCTTCATCCTCGAAAGCCGAAAACATATAGATTTGCCCACTGTAATGATTTGGCAGGTAATTCCATTGGGAATCATGTTTCTCAAAGGTGTCTATCACAAAATCATGCTCATAACTCGCTTCAATTTCAAGGTTGTCATCAAGTCTGTACAGACCGATAATGGCTTTGTCAGGCGGGTTGTCGTAGTTTTTGAAATAGTTGAAATAGGTATAGTCGTGGTCGGGACTGTAGGTTGCCAGCATGTAAAGCCCTCCATTTGGGTTTTCGATGAGATAAGGGATATTAGGTGAAAAATAGCTCTCCCTGAAATGGCTTTTTTCAGCCAACAATTCGCCATCGGCAGACAACTTCCTGGCCGCAGAATGATAGGAATAGAAGTCGCCTTCACCACTCTTGAAATAATGCACCGAACTGACGGCGATTGTTCCATAAGACAATTCTGTCGCATCAAAATTTGTCATGCACTCATTGCTGGAATAAGAGAACTCGTCGGCAAATTCCCATTCCTGCCCAAAGGCCTTGCCCCAGAAAAATATCAGAAGCGCAAGCAAAGTGTAAAGTCTTGTTGCTTTCATTTTGTATTATTGTTTTATCCATTTTCCACTCTCAACTTCTTTGCCGTTGGCAATGACTTTCCAAACATAAGTCCCTGAAGGCCACCCTTCAGCATTTATCGTAGTGACATTCTCCGTAATCTCTCGCCCATAAACCATCCTCCCACTCAAATCAAACACCTCCACCCAGACATCCTTCAATCCCGTCCTGATATTCAGCGCACCCTTCCCAGGATTGGGATAGGCGATGGCCACCTTCAGGCCGTTGTCGTGGGCTTCATCAATGCCTACAAAGGCTTCAGCAGGGAATTTGGTTATCGTCGTCCAGCGTTGGTCGGTGTTGTCGAGGTTTTTGGATTGATAGACAAGCAGCAAGCCGCCGTCTCTTGTAACCAAAATGCTCGTGGCGGTACTATGGATGCGCTCCCCCTCATGGTCGTAATATAACGTTGATATTGTGTCGAAACCTGGACTTAAACGCTCTATCATCATCCATGAATCGAGATTGCTCCAAAATCCTATGTTCAACGTGTAGGCAAAGCAAAGACTGTTGTCATCAAACAATTCGATGCCACTTGGCCAATCCAAATCATCGGAAGTGCGAGTGATGTATTGCAACGATGGGATGTAGGGCTCCGTTCCGTCAATATTGTCGTCCAACTCGTAAAGCCTCACATCGTAATCCGTGGCTTTCGCGGGGTTGTTTGACGCTAATTCAACAGCAAAATAAGCCGTATTGTGCCGACTCCTTTTCACCTTGATTCCTTGCATTAGGTCATCAAATTGTGAAAGCGGATCGATTTTCTTGCAAGGCCTCACCTTTAGCAGATTGAGGTTATTGTCAAGATAAACAACATGGTAATAGTATCCATCATCGACAAAACGGAACGGACAATACAACATATAACCTGCTTCCGTTTTAAACATCAATTCCCTTCCCAAAAAATGAAGACAACTGCCACCGCTACCCATATAGGGAAGCTCAAATCCCTGTTGGTCAATGATGTTCCCTTCGAAATCCATACGAAATGCGAACAAGGAATCGGGGCCATGCGGATTGGTCGGATACCTGCTGTATGTCTTCATATAGGCACCAACTATTATGTCATCATCAACGACAGGAGGAACCATCACCAATGCACCACATTGTTCGAGCGGAACATCTTCCCATTGTTGGTCTCGGTATTCCGAGGTGTCAATTTTGATATGATGTTCGTAAGCCTCCACAATGTTCAGTTGGTCGTCAAGTTTGTACAATCCGTAAATACCTTCATCGGGCGGATTGTCATAGTTGAGAAAATAATTGAACGAAGTATAGTCGTGGTCTGGAGTGTAAGAGGCCATCATAAACAATTCACCTTTTTTGTTTTCAATGATGTGCGGGTGTCCTCCATAGTAGGCTGGTTTGAAATAAAGGTTTTCCGCCAATTCCGTTCCGTCAGCCGCAAACATTTTCAAAGCGGGGTGTGGCGCATAAAAATCACCCCAACCACACTTATAGTATTGATTTGTCGAAACAACGATGTTGCCCGAGGATGTTTCGTACGGTTTGACCAAATCAAATTCCTCCTCATCGGAAAAATGCCATTCGTAGGATTGTTCCCACTCCTGCCCCAAAGCCTTGCCCCCGACAAACAATGCGAGAGCGAAAGCGACTGAAAGTTTAAAAATCTTGTCCATAGTTTTTGTTTTTGAATTTGCGACACAAAACTATAACAAAAATCCGCCAAAAAACCAATTCCATCGGCCAATCCACTATTTTTTTGGAAATTAATATTGATTGTCAACAGATTACGAAAAATTTTTCCACTAAAAAGTTGTTGGAAATCCATGATAAATTCGCAAAAATCGTTTCATTCGCCGACAAAAACAACGGCGAATTATACGAATTAGACGAATTTTGTCACCCGACAAACCGCCTCCAAAGCACCTCAAACGAATCGGCTTGCGTCTTTCGCTTGATGGAAGTGCGGTATTTCGAGACGGTGTTTTCGCGCAGGTCGAGGATGTCGGCGATTTCCTTCGTGCGGAAGGGGAACATGGAAAGCACACAAATGTCGAGTTCGGTTTCGTTCAGGTCGGGATGGGCAGCCTTCAGTTTCGTCAAAGCATCGGGATAGGCCTCGCTGAACACTTCGAGAATACGGCTGAAAGTGTTGTTGCGCTTGTCGCCATAGATGGCCTGCACCTTCATCCTCAAGGCTTCTTGCGCCTGCATTTCCAAAGCCCCGTGCGCCTCATGCAGGTCGCGCTCAATGGCTTCATGTTTTTGCTTCATCCTTTTTCGATAGACGTGGTGGTAACCTACGAAAGTAGCCGCCATAGCGAGAAACACCAGCACCCAAAACAGCGTTTCCCCACCTTTCTGCGGCTCCCTTTCCTTCAAATAGGCGTTCAGCACCGAAAGCACCTCGGCGTTGTGGTTCAATTCGGTCACTCGTTTTTCCTCCTGTGCCTTCACTAAAGCATAATAAGGCATTGACCTCAGCGTGTCGCCCAACTCCTCATAACAATCGGCCAAACCGTAGGCAGCCTGCGTCTTAATGTTCTCATCCTTCGATTGATAGGCGACTTCCAAATCGGCCAAAGCCGCCGCATAGTCATGCGCCCGATAGTGGACAAAAGCCTTTTCAATCGCGTTTTTGTGAAACAGCTGGCAGTCATTGTCGACCAAGGCAAAACTCTTCTCAAAATAATAGATGGCGGAATCGTATTGATGGCTGTGCCGCAAACTATTGGCGAGCGAGTTTTCCAACAATGCCGTTTCGTAAGGATAACGGTCGGCATTGGCGATGCGGAGGCCTTCGTCACAATAAAAATAGGCTGTGTCGCCCTCTCCGGGTTTCCCGAAACGCTCGTAAAGCAAACCGAGGTTGGCCATCGAGCGGAGCATCCAAGCCGTGTCGCCAACAGTGGAGGCACAATCCAAGCCCAAACGGGCAAACTTCGTGCTGCATTGCTCGTCGGAGAAATTGAAAGCCAAACGCGAAAGGATGATACAAATCTTGCTGTAAAGCCTTCCAACGGGCACCTGATGGGCATCGAAATGGGTGTCCAAAATGTTCAGTGCTTCCACGAAATGCGCCGTTGCCTTTTCCGAAAGTTTATTTTTATCAAAAAGCAGGCAACCCGTCAAGTAATGGCATCGCACCTGCATCCAATAATCACGCGGCCTGTGGCCTTTTTCGTAGAAAGCCAAGGCAGGACTTACGACGGAATCCGTGAAGTCATGGTACTTGGAGCCGTCAAATACGACTTCCACCGAGTCGATTAGCAAAGCATATTCCGCATCTTTAACGTCGGTGGGCGACAAAAAGCTGTTTTCCTGTCGGGTACAAGCCGCAATCGTGAGAAAAATCAGAATCCCTATTGACAATATGCGTTTCACGTCTCAAAAGTACTCAAAAACCTTCAAATCCAAGCATCATTCTTCAAGCCATTTGTGAAATCCAGCTTTTCACAAACCTCAGTTTCCCAGCAAAATCCTTCAAAATCTCAGCTTTCGGAAACCCCATTTCACGGCAAAGCGAGAGCATCTCCTCCCCCATCCGCTCATTGATTTCGAACCAAACCTGCCCTTGGGGATTCAACTGCTTTTTGGCCAAAGCCAAAATTTGACGGTAAAACCGAAGCGGGTCGTCGTCAGGGACAAAGAGTGCCGTTTCGGGCTCCCAATCAAGGACATTGGCTTCCATCGAGGCACGCTCGCTGTCGCAAACGTAGGGCGGATTGCTCACCACCAAATCCACGGGCTGGCGGAAAAACTCGGATTGGGGATTCAAGACATCGTCTTGCACGAAGGTCACCCTCACACCGTTGCTTTCTGCATTCTTCTTGGCGATTTGCAAGGCCTCTTCGGAAACATCGAAGGCGATGACTTCGGCGTTCACGAAATGCTTGGCCAAGGCAATGGCGATGCAGCCTGAGCCTGTGCCGATGTCCCAAATACGGATGGACGGGGTGCCTCCCATAGATTCCCTCTCTCCCTGCATACCCACGCTGGAATGACATGGGAGGCTGGATTTCTTGCTTGGAAAGGAGTCACAAATCTTCTGTACCAGTTCCTCTGTCTCAGGACGCGGAATGAGCACTGCCGGCGACACCTTTATTAATAGGTCACCGAAATGCGCCACTCCTGTCACATACTGCACTGGTTCGTCGTCCAACAGCCGCTTCACCGCCTGTTCCAATTGATAATACTGCAATTCATCAACACGCAAGTCCGGTTCCAACAGTTGGCGGTTCCAGTCGATGCCGAACAGGTCTTCCAAAAGGATACGCATCAGTTGCTCCGCCTCGCGCTGCGGGAATTTTTCGGTCAGCATTTCCGTGAAATGGCGCTTCGTTTTCTGCAAATTAAAACCGATCATTTTTTCCAATTTGAGGGCAAAACTATGGAAAAAAGTCGTGAAACGAAAACAATCCCAAAATTAACTTCATTGAATCAAAGATTTGGCTTACTTTGTATCGCAGAAACCAAAGTTTTCCTTACTTTTGCAGTTTCTTTCAAAACCAGCAAAAAACACCATCGTTATATGGACTATAACTTTACCGAAATCGAGAAAAAGTGGCAGCAGTATTGGCGCGACCACAAAGTGTATAAGGTTGATATTGACCACAATAAGCCGAAATTCTATGTCCTGGACATGTTCCCGTATCCTTCGGGCGCGGGGCTGCATGTCGGACATCCGCTGGGCTATATCGCTTCCGATATCTATGCGCGTTACAAGCGCCTGAAGGGTTTCAACGTGCTGCACCCGATGGGCTACGACGCCTACGGTCTGCCCGCCGAGCAATACGCCATTCAAACTGGCACCCATCCCGCTGTGACGACCGAGAAGAACATCAACCGCTACCGCGAGCAGATGGACAAAATCGGCTTTAGCTACGACTGGAATCGCGAGGTGCGCACCTGCGAACCAAGCTACTACAAGTGGACGCAATGGACTTTCATTCAGTTGTTTAACTCGTTCTACTGCAATGGTTGCCAGAAAGCCCAGCCCATCAGCAAACTGATTGCCCGTTTCGAGGAAAAAGGCACCGAAGGCCTCAATGTGGCCGAGAGCAAGCCTCTGAGCTTCACCGCCGCTGAATGGAAGGCCATGAGCGAGAAACAACAGCAAGAGGTGCTGATGAACTACCGTTTGGCCTATCAAGCTGAGGCCATGGTGAACTGGTGCCCAGGATTGGGTACAGTATTGGCCAACGACGAGGTGGCCGACGGCCTCTCGGTGCGTGGCGGTTTCCCTGTGGAGCGCAAATCGATGAAACAATGGCAGTTGCGCATCACCGCCTACGCCGAACGCCTGCTTCAAGGCCTTGAAACCGTGGATTGGAGCGAGTCGGTGAAGGACCTGCAGCGCAACTGGATTGGCAAATCCATGGGTGCTTCGGTCATCTT
Organism: uncultured Bacteroidales bacterium; assembly: GCA_905233685.1. GTDB lineage: Bacteria > Bacteroidota > Bacteroidia > Bacteroidales > F082 > Limimorpha. The sequence continues at coordinate 55,256 of CAJOEZ010000007.1, forward strand.
CAAGGTAGATGGCAAGGACATTGATTTGGAGGTGTTCACCACCCGTGCAGATACTTTGTTCGGCACCACCTTCATGGTACTAGCACCTGAGCATGAATTGGTTTCTGAAATCACCACCGACGAGCAGCGCGCTGAGGTGGAAGAGTATATTACCCGCACTAAGAACCGCAGCGAACGCGAGCGCATGGCTGAGGTGCGCAAGGTGAGCGGTGCTTTCACGGGTGCTTACGGCATCAATCCCATTACGGGCGCCAAACTGCCCATTTGGATTGCTGACTATGTGCTGATGGGATACGGCACAGGTGCCATCATGGCCGTACCTGCCCACGATAGCCGCGACTTCGCCTTCGCCCGTCACTTCAACCTGCCCATCATCCAAGTGGTGAAGAAACCTGGCACTGAACCGACTGACCCCGCCACATGGGAGGAGAGCTTCGATGCCAAGGACGGCGAACTGGTCAATTCGGGCTTCCTCAACGGACTGAGTGTCAAGAAAGCCATCGAGCGCATGATTGAGGAATTGGAGAAATTGGGCGTGGGCACGGGCAAGACCAACTACCGCCTCCGCGATGCCATCTTCAGCCGCCAGCGCTATTGGGGCGAGCCGTTCCCGATTTACTATAAGGACGGGATGCCTTATGCCATGGACGAGTCGAAGCTGCCTTTGGAGTTGCCCACCATCGATGAATACAAGCCCACCGCTAATGGAGAGCCGCCTTTGGCTCGCGCTAAGAATTGGGTCACCGAGGAGGGCTATCCCATCGAGACCAACACCATGCCGGGCTTTGCCGGTTCGAGTGGTTACTATCTCCGCTACGAGGACCCGCACAACGACAAGGAGTATTTCAGCCGCGAAGCCAACGACTATTGGCAGAACGTGGACCTTTATATCGGCGGCGCCGAGCACGCCACCGGCCACTTGATTTACAGCCGCTTCTGGTGCAAGTTCCTGTATGACATTGGTTTGTCGTGCAAGGACGAGCCGTTCCAGCGCATGATTAACCAAGGCATGATTCAGGGGCGGTCGAGCTTCGCCTATCGTGCCAACATGGAGAAAATGTGCGAGCACAACATGTGGTGTCAACTCAAGGATGGCAAAATGGGTGTGAAGTTCGAGAAGGACTTCAAGGACGGTCGCCGTCGCTTCGATTTCTTCTGCCCCGAGAAAGGTATCCTCATCGAAATCAATCGCGTGGGCAATCTGGAGAAGGTCGTTGAGCCTTGGAAAGAATACGCCCGCGAGAAGGGCTACAAGCTGCTTTTGATTCCCATCGCTGACATTGTGATGGACTACATCAACGGCACCGACAAGATCATTCAAAAGATAAAAGACCTTATTGAAGGAAAGGAAGTTCCTGTTTTTGAAGAAGTTAAACCACTTCCTTCTATACCGCTGTTCATCTCCAAGAATTTCAAAGACCGCGAGATGTTCAGCGACCCGATTCATGTGGACATCAATATGGTTCACAACGATGTGCTTGACGTGATCGCCTTCCGTCATTGGCGTGACGACCTGCGGGATGCCCTGTTTATCTTCGAGAAGGACAAAGACGGTAACAATATTTACGTTTGTGGCAACGAAATCGAGAAGATGTCGAAGTCGAAATACAACGTGCAGAACCCTGACGACCTTGTGGAAAAATACGGCGCCGACACGCTGCGCCTTTATGAAATGTTCCTCGGTCCCTTGGAGCAGTCCAAGCCTTGGGACACGCAGGGCATCGAAGGCACTTTCCGCTTCGTGCGCAAGTTCTGGAGGTTGTTCCACAACGAGAACAACGAGTTCAATGTCAGCGATGAAGCCGCCACCGCGCCCGAGTTGAAGAGCCTGCACAAACTCATCAAGAAGGAGGAAGACGGCATCGAGAGCATCTCATTCAACACGGTCGTTTCGGCCTTCATGATTTGCGTCAATGAGCTCAGCGACCTCAAGTGCAACAAGCGCGAAATCCTTGAGCCTCTGACGATTATGATTTCGCCATACGCGCCTCATATTGCCGAAGAACTTTGGCACCTATTGGGTCATGACACCACGGTAGTCAATGCGACCTTCCCTGTTTACGACGAGTCGAAGACTGTGGAAAACAGTTTCAACTACCCAGTAAGCTTCAACGGCAAGATGCGTTTCAACATGGAGCTGCCCCTCACGATGAATGCCGACGAGGTGCAGGCCGCCGTACTCGCTGCCCCTGAGTCCGCCAAGTGGCTCGAAGGCAAGCAAATCCGCAAGGTCATTTTTGTGCCGAAGAAGATTGTGAATATCGTGGTGGGATAATTACTTGGCCAGTCACTTCCATAGACAGATAGTTTTATGAGATACAGTTACTAATCATGCTATATCTCATCCTTGCCATATTGTTTTCCACTGGCGTTTTCGTCGCGATGCGGCTGTTTGAGCGCTTTAAGCTCGACAACCATCAGGCGCTGATGTGGAACTATGTCTTCGCCTCGGGCACTGGCTTCCTGATGTGCAAGCAGTTCGACACGCTGCCGCAATTGGTCGCCGAGCCATGGTTTGGACTCTCGCTTGTGACGGGTTTCTGGTTCATTTTCACCTATTTGCTGATGACAGCCTCTACCCAACGCTCGGGTGTCACTGTCACCTCCCTGTCGAGCAAACTATCCGTGGTATTGCCCACTTTGGCGGGCGTGGTCTTGTTCGGCGAAAAGCTGAATTTTGTCGCCTCAATGGGAATTGTGCTGGCTTTGGTGGCTTTGGTGTTGGTGGTAGGCGGCAAAAACGAATCCACTAAAACCAACAAAACCAATTGGTTATTGCCCATCCTCATCTTTTTCGGGACAGGCACAGGCGACATTCTCATGAAACTCACCGAACAGCGCAACCCAGCCAACGACATGAGCTTCATGATTGCCTTCATTTATTTCATTGCCCTGCTGTTCGGCATCCTCATCGTGGCCTACGACCTCATCCGTGGAAAGTCGAAATGGCAGTGGAAAAGCGCCGTGGGTGGGATTGGCCTCGGCGTCATCAACTATTTCTCGACCTTTTGCGTCTATCAGGCCATGCGCTGTTTCGACAACGTGGTGCTGTTCCCCGTATATAATATAGGTGTGGTCAGCCTCACCGCCCTCACGGGTTGGCTGCTCTTCAAGGAAAAACTGACCTGGAAGAACTATCTCGGCCTCGCCATCGCCGTCATCGCCGTTATCCTCATTACCCTGAAGCCATGAAAGAAGACGATGTATATTACATGCTTGCCACGCGCGGTGAGGGCCTTTACAAGGAGAAAGGCAGCAAGTTTATCGCCGAGACTTTCGTCGTGATGAGCGAAGACGAGGCCAAAGCTGCCGTCGCTTCGGTCAAGAAAAAATACTTCGACGCACGGCACCATTGCTACGCCTATATGCTGGGTCCCGACAAGAAAAATTTCCGCTCTTCCGACGACGGCGAACCTTCTGGCACAGCAGGCAAACCCATCCTCAACCAAATCCTCTCAAAGGATGTCACCAACGTGTGCGTCGTCGTGACGAGATATTTCGGAGGCATCAAATTGGGCAGCTCAGGCCTCATCAACGCATACAAAACGGCAGCCCGTGAAGCCCTTGACAACGCGCAGATTGTGGAGAAAACCATAAACGAAATTTACAGTTTGGAGTTCGAATACCCCTTGATGAACGACGTAATGCGCATCATGAAAGAAGAGAATCTGGAGCAACAAAATCCGCGCTTCGAATTAGACTGCTATTTGGAGTTTTCAACAAGGAAAAATGACGCTTCAAAAATTGAAGAAAAATTTCGCAATTTATTTGGAGTAAAAATAGAGCACATTAAGACAATGTAAACCAACATTTTACAGCGACACATTGCTCCAAAAAGCCAAAAATCTCGTATTTTACGGAAAAGAAAATTCAAAAACAATAGCGAATTAATTTTTTTATGAACTATTAATTTCAGACCTTTGCAAAGTCAAACGTAAGGCTCCGAAAAGCGGAAAAAACGCCTTTTTGTTTGACAAATCAGGTTGTAAAACAAGCAAATAACGCATTTCAGATGATGAGTAACCATTTGGATATATGGAACAAATGCCTCGAAGTGATTAAAGACAACACTTCGGAGCAGAGCTATGCGACTTGGTTCAAGCCGATAGTTCCGTTGTCGCTCCACAACCAAGTGCTTACCATCCAGGTACCCAGCATGTTTTTCTACGACTGGCTCGAAGACCACTACATCGACCTGCTCAGGAAGACCATCAAGCGCTTCCTCGGCCCTGATGGGAAGCTGGAATACAGCATCCTCATGGACTGCTCTGATCAGTCGTACACGATGGTGATGCCCGGCTCAAATCGCAACAACATCAAGAACCCGATTGGACGGCCCGCTCCTGAAACGCTTTCGCAAAACCCCATCAATCCTTTTGTCATCCCGGGACTGAAGAAACTGCAAATCGACTCACAACTGAACGAGAACTACACGTTCGAGAATTTCATTGAGGGCGACTGCAACCGCGTGGCGCGCCAAGGTGGTCTGGCCGTGGCCAAAAGTCCGGGCAAGACGGCCTTCAATCCCCTGCTCATTTATAGCGGAACGGGGTTGGGTAAAACGCACCTCTGCCATGCCATTGGACTGGAAGTGAAGCGTTTGCATCCTGAATTGACAGTGCTGTACGTTCAGGCGGAACAGTTCACCAACCAATATGTCACGGCCTCCAAAAACAAGAACCTGAACGATTTCGTCCACTTCTACCAGATGATTGATGTGCTCATCATCGACGACATCCAGTTTTTGGCCAAAAAGACCATGACGCAGGAGACTTTCTTCCACATTTTCAACTACTTGCACCAAAACAACAAACAACTCATCATCACCAGCGACAAGTTCCCCGCCGAGCTGCAAGACATGGAGCCACGCCTTATGTCGCGTTTCAAATGGGGCCTCACCGCCGACCTTCAGACGCCCGACGTGGCCACCCGCGCCGCCATTTTGCGAGACAAGCTCTACAGTAACGGCATCAACCTGCCCGACGAGATTGTCAACTATCTGGCCACCAACGTGAGAACCAACGTGCGTGAGTTGGAAGGCGTGATGATTTCGCTTGTGGCGCAGTCGTCGCTCAACAAGAAAGCCATCACCATCGAATTGACGCAGCAGATTCTCGACCGCTTCATGCGCAACTCCGTCAAGGAAGTCTCTGTCGAATACATTATTAACATCGTCTGCGACTATTTCAACATTCCGCTTGAGCAACTGTCGCTGAAAACCCGGAAGCGCCAAGTCGTTGAAGCAAGGCAAATTGCGATGTTCCTTGCCAAGAAATACTCCAACGCCAGCCTCGCCGCCATCGGCAAGCAATGCGGCAACAAGGACCACGCCACCGTACACCACGCCTGCAAGACCGTTACCGACCGCCTGGACACCGACAAGCAGTTCAAGGTGATGATGGCCGACTTGGAGAAAAAGATCTCGATGTAACGGCTTCCCATTACCATTCCAAAACCATGATTACCAACACTTTCGGAAAGCTCTATTTGGTACCCAACCTCCTTGGTGCCACCAAGCCTGAACAAGTTTTGCCCGCCGGAACTATTGAAATCGTGAAACGGCTGAAGCATTTTGTGGTGGAGAACACCCGCACCTCGCGCCGCGTCTTGAGCCGCATCGGGACGGACAATGCTATCGACGACATTGAGTTTATCGAACTCGACAAGCACAATGCCCGCAACTTGGACTTGATGGAACACCTTGGTGCGTGCCTGCAAGGCGAAGACATGGGGCTGATGTCGGAGGCCGGCACACCCTGCGTCGCCGACCCGGGTGCCTTGGTCGTGGATTTGGCTCATTCCACTGGAATTCAAGTGATTCCATTAGTCGGACCAAATGCGATGATATTGGCACTAATGGCCTCGGGGTTCAACGGACAAGCCTTCGCTTTCCACGGCTACCTGCCCATCAAAAGCCCTGAACGACAAAACGCCATCAAGGATTTGGAACGCAGGTCGGCGGCCAACAATGAGACGGAGCTGTTCATTGAGACACCCTTCCGCAACAACGCCATGCTGCAAGACCTTTGCAAAAACCTCCATCCTGCCACGCGCGTTTGCGTCGCCTGCAACCTTACTTGTGAGGACGAACTCATTATCAGTCAAAGCATTGGGGAATGGAAAAGTTATAAAGGCGACTTGAACAAAAAGCCAGCCGTGTTTTTGATTTACAGCGAACCAAGGAGAGACTACTTTTGCAAAACAAAGCTAAAAAAATGAGCAAACAAGAAGACTACAAAACCCTCCTCGCACAAGTGCGGGCGATGGTGAAAGACGAAACTGACGCCGTTGCGAACATGGCCAACGTGGCCGCTCTGATTCAAGAAACTTTCCATTTTTGGTGGACAGGCTTCTATCGCGTCATCGGTGAGCAATTGGTGCTCGGCCCGTTTCAAGGCCCCGTGGCCTGCACCCGCATCGGTTTCGGTAAAGGCGTTTGCGGAACAAGTTGGAAAGAACGCAAAACCCTTGTGGTTGAGGACGTTGAGCAATTTCCAGGCCATATCGCATGCAGCAGCGAGTCGAGAAGTGAAATCGTGGTGCCGCTGATAAAAAACGATGAAGTCATCGGCGTATTGGACATCGACAGCGAGCGTTTGGCCACTTTTGACCAGACTGACAAAGAATGGTTGGAGCAGATTGCAGAGGTGGTTTCTGGCGTTTTATAGCCTTAAATACTCAGACATAATCACGCTGTCCCACAACTCGTATGGGATGATGGCTTTTATCGACCTTATCACGATGTTCATGATCTGTTCGTGGATGTAATCTTTTCTAATTGCAAGGCAGATTGTCCTTTTAGGTACAGGGTTGACAATGGGTTTCAGACAATTTCGCACTGATGCCGGAAGAAGCTTGAGGTGCGTCTCAGGGATGATGGTGATGCCCCCGCTTTCGTTGGCAATTTGCAACAGGATTCCCACGCGTCCTCCTTCATACATCTTCTCATACGTGAAAACTTCGCCTGGCCTCAACATGGACCTGTCGAACAGACGAACGCCGTCTCTCATAATCCAGACCGGGTTGTCAAGGACATGGTCTCGCTCCAAACTTTCTTGCCGCGCCATGGCATTTTCGGGCGAAACGTAGGCGAAGAATCTTTCATAATATAAAGGTATCACCAATAAGTCAGGGTCGTTGACAGGAGCCGTCAAAATGCCCATGTCAATCTCCGCCTTTTTTAGTTTGGTAATGATGGTGGAGGTAATCATCTCCTCAGTCCGCAGTCGCAGCGCAGGATAACGTAACCTCATATATTTGAACATGCCTGCCATCAGCACGGGTGCCACGGTAGTCGTCATGGCAATATTCAAATCGCCCGAGCTCAGCTCTTTCTCCGAGCGCGTCAGTTCGACCAATTGTTTGGAGTGATAAAGCACTTGCCGGGCCTCATCAATCACCTTTCTGCCTATTTCCGTCACCGAAACGGGATGTGAGTCACGGTTAAAAATCCTGACATCCAATTCCTCCTCAAGCTTCTTAATCATCAAACTCAAAGTGGATTGCGTCACGCCGCAAGCCTCGGCAGCTTCCACGAAATAGCCGTATTCCTCAACAGCTATGATGTATTCCAATTGTTGCAAGGTCATTTTATTGATTTTTATCAATGCAAAGATAGACATTATTGCATTGACTCATAAAATTTGCCCCGATATTTTTGCTGCAATGTTTCAAAATCGACCATAAATGAAAAAATGGAATACCACCATACGCTATGCAGGCTTCTCCTTGACGGGTGTCTCGTTACTCATGTTTTTATCGGCGTTCATCGCATTCAAAAACGGCATGGACGACAGTTTTGATCCCTTGGTCTTTTCCGCCATGGTCACTTTACTCGGCGGGTGTTTTGCCATCATCGCCACAAAACCGCAAGAAGACATGGGGCACGAAGAGGGCTTCTGCATCGTTACGGGTTGTTGGGTGGCCGCCTGCGCGTTTGGCGCATTGCCTTTTTTGATGTTTGGAGGCGAGTTCACCTTTATCAACGCCTTTTTTGAGAGTGTATCAGGCTTTACCACCACGGGGGCTTCCATCCTCAACAACATCGAGGCTTTGCCCATGGGTTTGCAGTTTTGGCGCATCGCTACGGCTTGGATGGGCGGCATTGGCATCGTCGCCTTGGTCTCGTTGGTCATTCCTACTCAACAAGACCGGCATTGCGTTTTGGCCAGTGCCGAGCTGTCAGACCTCGCCAAATCATATTATGGCGGACGGAAAAAGCGTTTCGTTTACAGGATGATTGCAGTCTATCTGATTATCACCTCCTCCTCTGCCATTGCCTTGCGACTCACGAAAATGCCTTGGTTCGACGCTGTCACTTTGGCCATGTCAGCCTGTAGCACCTGCGGATTCTGCACCAAAAACCTCAGCGTAGGTTTTTACAACAGCTGGGTCGTGGAAGCCATCCTTATCGTCGCCATGCTGTTGGGTGCCACCAATTTCAGTCTGCTGTTTTCTACGGTTTGGCCCGACAAGCGCACCCACAAGAACCTCTTCAACACGCAAGTCGTCCGATGGTTTTTATCCCTTGTAGCGATTGCCGTACTCGTAGTCACGGCCAATCTATATTTCAGCGGCTATTATTCCACGTTTCCCAAGGCTTTGCGGATGGCGGCATTCCAGGTCTGCTCTCTTTCCACGACAACGGGCTTTGCCACCGCCGACACCAACCTTTGGCCGCCATGCAGTATAGGTATTCTGATACTATGTTCCTTAGTCTGTGGTTGTTCAGGTTCTACTGCGGGCGGCATGAAAATGGATCGTTTTGTCATCGTCATCAAAAGCCTTAAAGGCATGATAAACACACTCATTGGAATCAGCAATGTCAACCAAACCAAACTGGATGGACAATTGAAGACAGAGGAAAATGTTTCCTCGATAGTGGCTTTTATGGGCACTTACATGCTCATCGTTGCCATCGGCACCCTCTTGTTTGCCATTAGCATGGACTTCAAGACCTCGGTCACGGCTTCCATTGCCTGCATGGGCAGTGTGGGGCCAGGCTTTGGCGAGGTCGGCTCGATGGGCAACTATGCCGAATTGGAGACCTTTCAGAAACTCACCGCCATGATGATCATGCTTTTTGGCCGTGTCGAAATCTATCCCATGCTGATTGCCATAAAATGCCTGTTCAAGCGCTGACTCGCTACAAATCCGAAATATGGTCTTGCACAATTCAAGAAATTTATCGTTTTTTGCACCTTGTTTAATATGTTATCTGTCATGAAAAAGTTTTTCAAAAGAGTCCTGATATACCTGAAATCGCTTATCCACCTCTCGGACGAAATCGACTACGAAAACGCCAGCACTTCCATCCGAAAGAACATCGCTTTCCGAGGCACCAACGTGTTCATTTTGGCTTGCGCCATCATCATCGCCTCGGTGGGCTTGAATGTCAACTCCATCCCCGTCATCATCGGCGCCATGTTGATTTCGCCCGTCATGGGTCCCATTATGGGCTTCGGCTTGGGTTTGGGCACACAAGACAACGAGCTGGTGAAAAACGCCCTGAAGAACTTCGCCGTGATGGTGGCCATCAGCATCCTCGCCTCGTCTTTGTTCTTTATTCTCAGTCCTTTAAGCCTTGCCAATCCTTCTGAGCTTTTGGCTCGCACACGTCCCACCATCTATGACGTGTTCATCGCTTTGTTCGGCGGTTTCGCGGGTATCATCGAGACCTCGCGCAAGGACAAGGGTAGCGTCATCACGGGAGTCGCCATCGCCACTGCCCTCATGCCGCCCCTTTGCACCATCGGCTACGGCATCTCCATCTGGAAAGGGAGTGTCATCTTTGGCGCATTATACCTATTCACCATCAACAGTATCTTCATTGCCTTGGCCACCTTCTTCGCCGTGAAATACTTCCGTTTCCCCGTGGTGGAAACGACGAGCGAGAAGAAAAAACTGTCCAAATCGGTCATGTATATCATCCTCATCGCCGTCATCGTGCCCAGCGTGCTTTCCGCCATCCAAATGGTGCAGGAAAACAACTTCCTAAGCCATGCCGACAAAGTGGTGGCCGAAAACAGGAACCTCGGCAAGTGCTTCATCTACGACTACAAGACCCACTATACGCGCAAGTCGCAATCCTTGGACCTCTTCCTCGCGGGCGAGACACTAACTCCGGAGGCGAGGGAAAGGCTTTACAAAAACGCCGAAAGCTACGGTATCAAGCGCAGCCAAATCGTGTTCCATGAAGACGCCACCAGTGTGCGCGAAGACCTCTCGGAAGCCGAAATCATCAAAGGGATTTATGAGCATACCGACAAGCAAATCAGGCAATTAACTGATAGCATCAACAAATTGGAATCCTTAATTGCCGATTACCAGAGCAAGGAAATCCCCGTCCAAGCCATCTCTATGGAGCTGTTCGCCCAATACCCAGAAATCACCAATCTCAGCCTGAGCCGAGGTTCAAGCGTCGGAACACAAGGCAAAGAAAAAGAGCAGATTGTGGCTTTCATTACTTCAAACGCGCCTATTGATACCGAGCTTCAAGACCGCATCGAGCGTTGGCTGAAGGTCAGGCTGAATAACGAAAACGTGATGGTCATCAGCAACGAATCCAAATGATGACACGGCAAAGCCGCAACGAAATCAAGGAAATTGTGCTCCACAGCACATGATGTATTCAGAAAAAGACTATTTTTGCAGCACGAAAACGAAGCGGCCTGGCCGCCATTCCCGGACCCGTAGTTTAATGGATAAAATAAAGGATTCCGGTTCCTTAGCTCAGGGTTCGATTCCCTGCGGGTTCACCACACGGCAATTCACACGGCCATGAAAATCCTTATCATTGAGGACGATAGCAGTTTGAGAGAACTAATGCAAAAGGCTTTGGCGGACGACAACCACATCATTGAAACCGCCGCCAACGCCAAAACTGCCATGATGAAAGCCGAAATCTACGATTACGACTGCATCCTTTTGGACATCATGCTGCCCGACGGCAACGGGCTTGACGTGTTGCGCCAACTGAAAGCCTCGCGTAAGCAGGCTGGCGTCATTATCATTTCGGCCAAAGATTCACTTGAAGACAAGGTGACAGGCCTCGACCTCGGTGCCGACGACTACCTCACCAAGCCTTTCCACATCGCCGAACTTTCCGCCCGCGTGAAAAGCGTGTTCAGGCGAAAACAACAACACGGCGAGCATTTCATCGAATATGGAAACGTGAAAATCATGCCAGAAACGCGGCAAGTCCTCATCAACGGGAAACCTCTGGAACTGCTGAAAAAGGAGTTTGACATCCTTCACTTTTTCTTGACGCGACCCGACCGTGCCGTCAGCAAAGGCACTTTGGCCGAGGCCGTTTGGGGCGACTACATCGACCAAGCCGACAACTACGACTTCATCTACGCCCAGATGAAAAACCTGCGCAAACGCCTTGCCGAAGCGCAAGCCGACATCGAAATCAAGACCGTGCATGGTTACGGATACAAATTGGAGCGGCAATGAAACTCTCGCGCCGCATCATAGTGTCGGTTTCCATCGCCTTGGTAGCGCTGTTCGCGCTCTGGGCCCTCGTTTTCACTCAGACCAGCAAACGCCAGATCTACAGTCACATCGACCTCATTCTGACCCAACAATCCGACAAAATCATCACCCGATTTATAGAAAACGACAGCCTCCCCAACTCCCTTTCGGGAATGTCGGGGACAATGGAGTTTTTCATCGAGAAAGTGTCGCCAGAATACGCAAAAAAACACCAAACACCTGTATTCCAGACCAATGAGGAATTCATCGACGACATTCAGCATGAAGAAATCGTCAGGGAAATGACCAGCGTTTTCCAGAAGAAAGGTATCGACTACGAACTGACCCTGTCCACACAAGTCTTCGCTTGGAACGACACCTTGGACTTTGCCATTTACAGTATCCTCACCCTCGCCATTGCCCTGCTCGTCGCCATCATTCTCATCGTCAGTTTCATCGTCATCGGCAGTATGCGCCCGCTTTACCATCTCACCGACTGGCTCCGCAACAGGAAAGCCACAGAAGAAGTCCCCAAGCCCGACAGCAGAATCAAGGTAAAGGAATTCAAGGAGATAGAAACCGCAGTCTTGGAAGCCTCCGAAAGGTCAAAACAGGTTTTTGAGGAGCAGAAACGCTTCATCGGGAACGCCTCGCACGAAATCCAGACCCCCATCGCCATTTGCCGAAACCGCCTTGAACTTTTGGTGGACGAAACCCATCTGGACGAGCACCAACTCACCGAAATCCAGAAAACTTTGGACACTTTGGGCTACATTTCGAGGCTCAACAAATCCTTGCTCCTCCTCTCGAAAATCGACAACCACCAATTCAAGGAAGAAGCTGAAATCGAAATCAACCAAGTTGTTTATCAAGCACTTGAAAACCTTGGAGAGATTTACGAGAGCATGAAAGTTGGAGTTTCAGTAGTCGAAAAACAACGCATCGTTGTACAAATGGACCCGACTTTGGCCTCCTCGCTTGTGAACAACCTGTTGAAAAACGCCTTCATCCACAACCAACAAGGAGGAAACATTTCCATCACATTGAGCGATAACACCTTGTCCATCGGCAACACGGGAAAAAACGAGGCCTTGGATGCCGAATCGGTTTTTAAAACTTTCTACAGAAAAGACGAAAACACCCATTCCACAGGCCTCGGATTGGCCATCGCCAAAGCCATTTGCACTGAATACGGCTTTGAAATCAATTACCAATTCATTGAGAATCAACATACTTTCTCGGTAAGGTTCAAATAATCGGAAAAAAGTAGTCCATTTCAGAATTATTTCAGAATCGGTTTGGAATTTTGCAGCCGAAACAACTGAAATAATGAAAAAAGCATTGCTCATACTCACTACTTTCTTAATAAACGCCTTCGCTCTCCACGCCGAAGACGCACATCGCATCATCACTTTCGAGGAGCTTCCGATTAAGGCGCAAGAATTCGTAACCACATATTTCTCAAGCCAAACCATCCGCTTTGTCAGGATAGAAATCGAAGTGACCAAGACCGAATACACCGTGCGTTTCGAGAACGGCATGGAAATCGAGTTCAACAGCAACGGCGACTGGGAAGAGGTGGAAAGCCATTCCGAGTGTCTGCCTTCAGGGTTTCTCAACGAAATGATACTCAATTTCTTAAACAAGAACCATCCCAATTTTTGCCTGAACGAAATAGCGAGAGACCGGCATAAGATAGAGGTGGAATTGGCCAATGGGTTGGAAATCGTTTTCAACAAAAACGGCGAGTTCCTTAGATACGATGACTAAAATATATAACCAAATAATTATCAACCTTTTAAACACTAAAAGAAATGAAAAGACTAAGCGTAATCGCCACAATCGCGGCATTGGCCCTCATCGTGACGGCCTGTGGCAAGGAAAATGGAGCCGCGACCAACGAAAACATGGAAAGAGCCGCTGTCAACCAACAGCAATGGGAAGCCGAGGAAGTTGGAGTATCAGTTGACTACAGCGAAATCGCCCCCGAAATCATGATGTTTGTGGAAACGCACTTCCCGCAAACCGGCATCTACAACTGCCATCAGACGCAGCATTACTACAAGGTGAAGCTCAACGACCAAACCAAGCTGAAATTCAACCATTCGCTTGAGTGGATCGAAGTGGACTGCGAACATTCCGCTATCTACGGCATCGTTCCTTCCAGCATCGTTCCCGAGCAAATCACAGACTATGTGACGGTTAACTTCCCCAACAACCACATCGACCAAATCGAGAAGGAATACTTCGGTTGGGAAATCGAATTAGACAACGACCACGACATCAAGTTTGACCACGACTTCAACATCATCAGCGGAGGAGGAAACGGAGGAGGAAACAACTCCAACTATCCGGAAATCAACACTTTCGTTGGCACTTATTTTCCGCAGGTCAGCATCCGCAAAGTGGAACGCGACGGTAACAAATACGAAGTCGAACTCACCGACAACACTGACATCGATTTCAATTTGAGTTTTGAATGGAAGAAAATCGACTGCGACGATTCCAATGTCTATGGCAGCGTCCCGACCGAACTTGTTCCCGTACAAATTACTGATTATGTGGCCGCTAACTTCCCCAACAACCACATCGACCAAATCGAGAAGAAATACTACGGTTGGGATGTTGAACTCAACAACGACCACGAAATCAAGTTTGACTCCAACTTCAACGTCATCAGTGGCGGTGGCAATGGCGGAGGCGGCAATGGAGGCGGAAACAATTCCAACTATCCGGAAATCAACACTTTCGTTGACACTTATTTCCCACAGGTCAGCATCCGCAAAGTGGAACGCGACGGCAACAAGTATGAAGTCGAACTCACCGACAACACCGACATCGATTTCAATTTGAGTTTCGAATGGAAGAAAATCGACTGCGACGACTCCAATGTCTACGGCAGCGTTCCGACCGAGCTTGTTCCCGTGCAAATCACTGACTATGTGACTGCTAACTTCCCTGGGAAGCACATCGACAGCATCGAGAAGAAATACAACGGCTGGGAAATCGAACTGAGCAACGGCCTTGAAATCACCTTCGACTCCAACTTCAATGTAACTGGTTTCGACGACAAGAAATAAACAGCCATGAAAAAAAGCATCATCATAGCAGCACTTTTCATCGGGTTTGCACTCTGCACCACCTCGTGCAGCAAGGAAGCCACCGCACAAACTCAGATTAGTATCAACAATTTTGTTGCCACTTATTTCCCCAACGAGGAGGTAATTGCGACAATCAGGGACGGTTTCGACTACGATGTGACCCTCAGCGACTACACCCAAATCGAATTCGACGGCAACATCGCGGGTAAAAAACTTGAATGGGACGAAGTAAACTGCAAGCAATCAACAGTTTATACTGCCGTGCCAGCCGCATTGATACCGACTGAAATCGCCGACCATGTAAGCCGACTCCATTCGGAACAAAGAATCGTGAAAATCGCGAAAGACTTCCGAGGCTGGGAAATTGAATTGAGCAACGGCATTGAAATCGAGTTTGACGAGTATTTCAACGTCGTTGATTTCGACGACTAACCTCCAACTTACACTTTAACAAACGGTTCGAAGGTTTTCGGACCGTTTTTTTTGTTTTTATTTTTCATTGATTATCAAGTCGATAGATTCATCGACAGCTTTAATGACGGTAACCTGTCTTCTCAAAACCATAGCAAAAGCCACAAGGAGTGCGTCCCATGAATTTTGCAGAATCCACGCTGAGGCTGTCAATTCGCGTGGAGCAAGTCTCCAAACCCTTGCAAGCCTTGCTCTTATGATAAGCGTAGGAAAAGCTACCTTTACAGAGATACACCAAACTGTCGGCATCGTTGCTGACTGGAGCTTTCTCTTCTTCGACAAAGCCCTTACCCCTATCTGTCAGGCAAAACGAGGGTGAAATGCAGATAGATAGATAGATACCAGAAACGTTTCATCGCATTGCTATTTTTTTTCCGTGATGATTATGTCGATAGCCCCAACGCCGAACTTGGCAATGCTAGCCATACGGTTTTCGATGTTGTGATAATTCTTAAGTTCTTCAATTATAGCGTTTTTCAGCACACCATTGCCCACGCCGTGGATGAAAGTCACCTTATTGTATTCGGCGGCAATGGCACTGTCAAGCATCTTCTTGAAATATTCCGTCTGAATCTTGAACATGTCATGGCTCGAAAGGCCGAGGATGTTATCGACCAACTCTCCGATGTGCAAGTCCACGACGGCCTCGCCGGGTGCGGTCCTGTGCTTGTCGATGGGAGCTTCTTGTTTTACCAATGTTTTCGCAGCAGCCTGAGAGCCAACGCCCTCCTTCATGATTCGGCTGAAGTCGCTGTCGCCGTGCTTCAACGCGATGAGGTCAGAGAGGCAAATCATCACCGACTTTTCGCCCAAGATACCCGAAGGCACGTAACTGCCCTCCTTGAGGAAACGACCTGTGCGCAGCGAGAACGGCGCGTTGAGCGGAAGCAGCACGCAATCAGACGTCTCCGCCGTCAAGATGGCCTGCACCACGCCGTTGAGCCAATATTCGAGGTCGTCGCGAGAGATGGTCTCGATGACGATTTTCTCATACTTGGCGACCTGCCCGAAGTCCACGTTCGTGAACTTGTCCTCTTCTTTGATGGTGAAGGTGTAGAGCATCTCGTAAGGCGTGTGGTTGACCAGCACTACATCCAAAGGACCGGTGAGGAGCCACTGCTGCTCGTGCGGCACAAAAGCCATATAAACGCCTTCCTTCTCTGCCTCTTTCGCGAAGCGGCGTAGGCCGCCTTTTCGTGCTTCATCAGCCTGTTGCTGCTTCAGAAGTTCCTGACCCTGAACTTCTTTCTGGATCTTATCAACCGTTTGCTGTTGCTTGGTTTGGGCGGGCATGGAGCGATAGTCGAGTACCAAGTCCGTGATTAAAGTGGGGATTTCGAAGCCGCCTTCGATTTCCACCATCACCATGCGTGAGTCTATGATTTTCGTGACCTTTCCCCCACCAACGGTGCTGAGGAAATTTACTTTGTCGCCGATATTAAATTCTGCCATGATTTTACGTTTTTGTGGCGCAAAGATACACAATTTGGTAAGATTTTTGTATCATTGCAGCCGATTTGCAACCAACAATGAAAAAAGCGCGTCTCGTAATATGGTTTTTTGCCGCCGTTTTGGCCTCCTGCACCAAGCCTGCTGGATATGGTAATCTTTGCATCAATATCGACTATTCCGTTAATGATAAACCGCTGATTACCGATAGTTTATGTTATATCAACGAGGCCGGAAACGCGTTCATGATTACCGAAATACAATGGTTCATTTCCCGAATCGAGCTTCAGGACGAGTGCGGCGACTGGTTCCGCCTCGACCACAACGAGGTGCAATTCCCCTTCTCCTACACTACCGACTGGGTGTTCTACATCGACAGCAATTTTCCTGAAAGCCAGACGTTTCAGGTCGCACCACAGCCCATCGGGAAATACAAGGCGCTGCGTTTCGTTTTCGGCCTCAACGAGGAAGACAACCAAAGCGGTCTCTTCAACAACCCGCCCGAGGCGAACATGTTTTGGCCCGAACCCCTTGGCGGCGGCTACCACTACATGAAACTCAATGGGAAGTATCTCGATGAAAACGAGCAACTTGCACCGCTGAACATCCACTTGGGCATCGGGCAAAACGCTGACCACAGCCAATTCTACCAAAACTACTTCACCATTACGCTTCCCATCGACTTCACTATCGTTGAAAACGCTGAAAACCAGCTCGATTTGACTATGATTGTCGATAACTGGTTCCGCAACCCGAACCTTTACGATTTCAACGAATACGGCAGCGCCATCATGCAAAACCAAGCCGCGCAACAAGCCCTGAAAGAAAACGGAAACGATGTTTTTCTTTGTAAACAAAGTATTGAAAATCAAGATTCTATTGCCATGAAAAAAGACAAAAAACTTTTGGAGAAGTTCAACAGCACCATGCAAAAGGCCGCTCCGAAACCGCATTTCTGGACGTGGAAAAATGTCAAAAAGAGAATGGAAGATGAGAAAAACTAACTCTTTACTGGCTCTTGGCTACTGGCATCTGGCAGCGTAACAGCTGCCAAGAGCCAAAAGCCAGAAGCCAAAAGCCAAAACAATGAGACAAATAAAAGTCATAACAATCATCGGTGCTTTCTTGTTTGCATTGGCTTCTTGTGAACCAGAACACGAAAAAACCTATCAGCCAAAGCCTTACGAGCTTCCAAAGCCCGCCTATTTCCCTACTCTGACCAACATTCCCGCCGACAATCCCATGACCGAGGAAGGTGTGGCCTTGGGCAGAAAGTTGTTCTATGACCCTCGCCTCTCTGGCCGCGACGGCACGGACGGCATCCGCAGTTGCGCCTCGTGCCACCATCAGGAGAACAATTTCGATTTCAGTGGATCGGCAGGGCTTCACCATTCCGTCATGCCTTTGATCAATCTGGCTTGGAACACGACTGGTTTGGGTTGGAATGGCGGCGTGACCACCCTTGAAGACATGGTTTTGGCGGCAATCACGAGTCCCGTCGAAATCAACGCGGATACCAATCAGGTAGTCAGGTTTTTACAAAGTACCGACGACTATCCGCCCCTGTTTGAGAAAGCATTTGGTAGCCGCGACATCACCTTTGTCAATATTGAGCGCGCCATCGCGCAGTTCGTGCGGAGTCTAGTCTCGTCCGATAGCAAATTCGACCGCTACCTGCGCGGCGAGACGCAGCTGAGCCAAGACGAACTGGAAGGCTACCTGCTCTTCGTTACTGAAGACGGCGCCGACTGCTTCCACTGCCACGGCGGTGGTGGCAACGCCCTGATGACCACCAACTTGTTCTACAATAACGGTTTGGACACCGACTTCAACGACCCGCAAGACCGCCACACCGTCACTGGTAACCCCAATGACCGAGGCGTTTACAAAGCCCCTACCCTACGCAACATCGCCGTTTCGGCACCTTACATGCACGACGGTCGATTCACCACCATGGACGAAGTCATTGATTTCTACTCCGATAGCGTCAAAAACTCCGCGACCATCAGTCCGCTGATGCACCATGTGATGCAAGACGGCGTGAGGCTCACCCCACAGGAAAAGTCGCAGTTGAAGGCGTTTCTGAATACCTTGACGGACGAAACGTTTTTGAACAATCCCAACCACGCCGCACCATGACCTATCCTTGGGGCGATAACAGACGTTTCAATAGCTACAGCAACTACTTTACGAAGCAGTTTGGCGGGCGCGTGCAGAAAATCAGTATCGATGCGGGCTTCAGCTGTCCCAACCGCGACGGCAAAATCAGCACGGGCGGCTGCACCTTTTGCAGCAATGTGGCCTTCAATCCTTCCTACTGCCAGCCCGAGAAAAGCATCCGCCAGCAGATTGAGGAAGGCATCGAGTTCCACCAAAAGCGGTATCGTCGCGCCAATCAGTATCTTGCTTATTTTCAGCCGTTTTCGAATACCTATAAGCCGTGGGAGGAGCTGAAAAGGATTTACAGCCAGGCTTTTGAGGCCATAGATTCCATTCCCACGCTATTGCCACGTAGGAATGACATGACCTCAAAAGCTTTGGAAGGCATAGATACACTCGCCTGTCCGTCCATGTCATTCCGAGGCGTCAGCCGAAGCGAATCTATGGACGGGCAAGCTCGGTATGACATGCCTTCCAAACAACCAAAAATTGTCGGCATCGTCATCGGCACGCGCCCAGACCTCATTAACGAAGACATTTTGCTGATGCTCAACGAGATACAGAAAACACACTATGTTATGTTGGAATACGGCGTCGAGAGCGTTTACGACGAAACCCTGCGCCGCGTCAATCGCGGTCACGACTTCGCCACGGCGGAAAAGGCCATCCGCATGACCGCCGACTATGGCATTCCTTGCGGGGCGCACTTCATTTTTGGTCTGCCCGGCGAAACCAAAACGATGATGCTCGATGCCGCCGACATCATCTCGCGCCTGCCTTTGACCACGGTCAAGTTTCACCAGCTGCAAATCTTCAAAGGCACCAAAATGGCCGAAGAATACCTTGAACACCCAGAATACTTCCATCTCTTTGATTTAGAGGAATATATCGACTTCGTCATCGACTTCGCCGAACGCCTCAACCCCGACATCGTCATCGAGCGTTTTGCCGGCGAGGTGCCGCCGCGCTACCTCATTTCCGAGCCTTGGATGAAACTGCGCTACGACGCGGTTTTGAGCCGCATCGAGAAGCGGATGGAGGAACGCGGGGCCTGGCAGGGGCGGT
Source organism: uncultured Bacteroidales bacterium (assembly GCA_905233685.1). GTDB lineage: Bacteria > Bacteroidota > Bacteroidia > Bacteroidales > F082 > Limimorpha. The sequence goes on from CAJOEZ010000007.1 coordinate 74,977, forward strand.
TGTTTTGCGGGAAATAACTATCTTTGCAGCCAAAATCCGACCATGACCTACCTGAAATCAAACGACCTGTTTGCGCACACCGAACCTGAGAGCCTTTACAGCCGCATCCCGCGCCCGATGGTCATCGCCGACCACCTCATGACCCCCGACAACATCGGCGCGATGATTCGCTTGGCCGACAACATCGGAGCCACGGAGGTGTGCTTCTTGGGCAACGAAGACGAACACCGCTTAGGCAAAGTGCGCCGCGCCGCCGCTTCAAGCCGCGACAACATCATCTGGTACTTCACGGAAGAAACTGATTTACACAAGATTGTACCCGAAAGAAAAACCATCGTCGCCATCGAAACCGCCGACAACGCCACTTGCATTTACGACACACCACTCCCTGAAAACGTGGCTTTTGTCGTGGGCAGCGAACGGTTTGGCATCCGCGAGGAAATTCTTGCCCAATGCGACATGGTGGTTTACATCCCCGTCCCCGGCCCGACGCGCTCGCTCAACGTGAGCCACGCCGCTGCGGTGGCTCTTTTTGAATGGCAAAGACAAATGGCAAACAAATGAAAAACTATAAACACTTGTTTTTTGATTTGGACCGCACGCTGTGGGACTTCGATGCTGCCGCCGAAGTAGCTTTTGAGCGGATATACGACAAGTACGACTTGAAAAGCCTCGGCATCCCGAGTGCGCATGATTTCCATGAGGTATATCATCCGTTGAATGAGCATCTTTGGGAGCTTTACCGCGCCGAAAAAATCACCAAGAGCGACCTCAACCGCACCCGTTTCGAACAACCTTTGGCGCAATACGGCATCCACGACACCGCCTTGGCCGACCATTTGAGCGAAGATTATGTCTATTGGTCGCCGCGCATCGTGAGGCTGGTTCCCGGCACGATGGAACTACTTGACTACTTGAAACACAAATACCATTTACACCTGATAACCAACGGTTTCCAAGAGGTTCAAGACACCAAGCTAAGTCTTTCGGGGATGAAACCGTATTTCGAGACTTTGACCGTTTCGGAGGAAGTCGGGGTGAAGAAACCCAACCCCGAAATCTTCCATTACGCGTTGCGCAAAGCCAATGCCACCGCCGAGGAAAGCCTCGTCATCGGCGACGAGATGGCCGTTGACATTGACGGCGCCCGTGCCGCTGGCATCGACCAGATTTTCTTCAATCCGAAAGAAGAAAAGGTTGAGGGAGAGCGGACATTTGAGGTTCGCAAACTCTTGGAAATCAAATTGATTCTATAGGGCCACGCAAACCACCCGTACCGACGAACCCACATAACGGTATTGGGACAAGGTCAGCGAAAGCGTTCCCCTCGTGAAATTCAACAACTTTGCACCGTAATCCACATCGTGGGTCGAGGCCCAATAGAAACCTTTTGCATACTCACCGTCGTAAGCACTGATTGTGGTCGAATAACGGCTACCGGCAGCGGGCAGAAACACCGCACCGGCAGGTTCCAAGACATTGTTCCAATCCGTCCCAGAAATTGTATTGCTCACATAATACGCTGAATTCGAATTAGTTCCGCTTAAAACATAGGTTGAAGCATTCCAATCGTCGGGAAGCAGAATCAGTCCCCTTACGCCGTTAACGATGGCCTTGGCAAAACGGATTCCCGATGCCGTGGTGCGAAGGTTAAGGACATACGTCCATTCCTCAATGGTCAAAGTGCGCCATTGATTGGTTTGGTTGCCGCCATTGCTGATGGAATTATAGCCCCAATCAGCCTGCCCCGATTGGCTATAAAGGTTGTAGTCCGGATTCCCATAGGCGTTGTAGGACGTTTCCAAAACGCTCGTGGACCAGGGCTGATAACATACCGCTCCATGATTGTAACCGCTTGTTCCCCAGCCGAAAAGGTCAATCCAACCGCTATAGTTCTCTGCAATATTGTTATTAGCCAAACCAATCAAGTCATACTGATGAGGGGCAAAGCGCCATGTGTGGGTGGAAGCTTGGTATTGCAGGTTGCCTCGGGAGAAATACACTTGCTCGAAAGCGCTCACCGAGAACAGCCCGTCGATGGCACCCATGGGGGCATTGCCACCACCGCCCGAAAGCGTGGTAAAGCTCACCTCGTCACCATAGCTTGTTCCAGCGCTGTTTACCGCATAAGCACGGACATAGTAGGTCGTGTTGGGAATCAAGTTCGTCATACTCACCGTGAAACTGCCCGTTCCGCTGCCGCTACTGATATGGCTGCCGTTCACTGTCGGGACGGGAACAATGCTCCAGCAAATGCCACGGTCGGTCACCGTTGCGCCGCCGTCAGCGGTCACATTACCGCCACCCGTGGCCGTGGTTTGGACAATGTTGGTCACAGCTGTGGTCGTCACCGTAGGCAGGTTGGCGGTTGTCGTAAAACTGACCTCGTTACCGTAGCTCGTTCCTGCACTATTGATGGCATAGGCACGCACAAAATAGGTTGTGTTGGCCGTCAATCCTGTCATGTTTATCGTATAACTTCCTGTACCCGTGCCGTTTGTGGCATGACTGCCGTTCACCGTCGGGCTTGGGGAAGTGCTCCAGCAGATGCCGCGTTCAGTCACCGTTGCGCCACCATCGGCAGTCACATTGCCACCACCTATGGCCGTGGTTTGGGTAATGTTGGTCACCTCCAAGGTAGTCACCGTGGGAGCCGCAATGTCTTGCGCCGTGACAAAACTCACCTCATCGCCGTAGCTCGTCCCTTGACTGTTGATAGCATAAGCACGCACATAATAAGTCATGTTGGCCGTCAAGCCCGTCATGCTCACCGTAAAGCCACCTGTCCCCGTGCCGCTGCTTGCATGGCTGCCGCTAGTGGTCGGGGTGTGGCTCGTACTCCAGCAAATGCCGCGTTCTGTCACTGGCGCACCGCCGTCGTTAGTCACGTTGCCGCCGCCCAAAGCCGTGGTTTGCGTGATATTGCTCACCTCAGCCGTGGTGACTATAGGCGCAAAAAGATAGTCGGTTGTGGTAAAGCTTACCTCATCGCCATAACTTGTGCCGGCACTGTTGATGGCGTAAGCCCTGACATAATAGGTCGTGGTAGGTGACAGGTCGGCCAAATCCACCGTGAAAGCACCCGTTCCCGTGCCATTGTTTGCATGGCTATTGGCAATGGTCGGATTGTGTTCCGTTCCCCAACAGATGCCGCGCTCGACTACCGTTGCACCACCATCGGAGGTCACATCACCGCCTCCCGTCGCCGTAGTTTGGGTGATGTTGGACACAGGCAAAGTGGTCACCGTGGGCGTTGCAATGCCTTGCGCCGTTGTGAAGCTCACTTCGTCGCCGTATGCTGTTCCTGCACTATTAGTCGCATATGCGCGGACATAATAAATCGTGTTGGCAGTCAGGTCTGTCATGCTCACCGTAAAGCTGCCCATACCCGTTCCACTTGTAGCGTGACTGTCGTTCACAGTCGGGTTAGGACTCGTGCTCCAGCAAATGCCGCGAGCCGAAACCGAAGCACCGCCGTCGTCAGTCACATTGCCGCCGCCCAAGGCTGTGGTCTGAGTGATATTGGTCACTTCCAAAGTAGTCACTGTGGGGAGTTCGGCCAAGGTGGTGAAACTCACCTCGTTGCCATAGCTCGTCCCAATGCTGTTGATGGCGTAAGCGCGGACATAATAGGTGGTATGAGCGGCGAGACCCGTCATTTGCACCGTATAACTACCCACGCCCGAGCCGTTGCTCGCATGGCTGCCGTTGACGGTGGGGGTATGTGAAGTGCTCCAGCAAATGCCGCGTTCCGTGACTGGCGACCCACCGTCAGCGGTAACGGTGCCTCCGCCCGTAGCCGTGGTCTGCGTGATGTTGGTGACTTGAGCCGTCGTCACTGACGGAGCCGAATAGCTTTGCGAGGTGGTGAAACTCACCTCGGCGCCGTAAGAAATCCCAGCGCTGTTGATGGCGTATGCGCGGACATAATAAGTCGTGTTGGGCGTCAGGTTGGTCATTTCCACAGTGTAAGCCCCAGTACCTGTGCCGTTGGTGCCATGGAGACCACCCATAGTGGGGTTGTGATTGGTGCTCCAGCAAATACCGCGCTCCGTCACGGTGGCACCTCCGTTGTTGGTCACATTGCCGCCGCCCAAAGCTGTGGTTTGCCCAATGTTCGACACCTGAGCCGTGGTCACTGTCGGTGAGCTGGCCGTAGTGGTGAAACTCACTTCGCCGCCATAAGCGACGCCTTGCTCGTTGATGGCGTATGCCCTAACATAATAGGTGGTTCCCGCCTGCAACCCCGTCATTTGGGCGACAAAACTTCCTGTGCCTGAGCCGCTTGAGACGGAATTATTGCTCATGGTCGGGTTATGGTTAGTGCTCCAGCAAATGCCGCGTTCCGTCACGAGTGCACCGCCGCTCGAAGTCACCTCGCCGCTGCCAGTGGCCGTGGTTTGGGTGATGTTGGTCACAGGCAAAGTAGTCACTTCCGGCTTAACGGTCAAAGTCGTGAAACTCAGCTCCTCGCCGTAAGAGATCCCCTGCCCGTTCACGGCATAAGCGCGGGCGTAGTATTGCGTCCCGACGGCCAATCCGGTCATCTCGCAAGAAAAGCTGCCTGTTCCCGACCCGCCAGAGGCGTGGCTGTCCATGAGAGTCGGACTATGCGTCGTGCTCCAGCAGAAGCCCTTATCGGTCACCATACTGCCTCCTTGATTGCCCACATTTCCGTTGCCCCTCGCCGAATTGGAAGTAATGTTGGTGATGGACGACGATGTCACCTGTGCCAAGCCGTCCATAGCCACAAAACCAACCTCGTTGCCGTAGGCGACACCTTGCGCGTTGATGGCGTATGCGCGGACGAAATAAATCTGATTGGATGTCAAACCACTCATTTGAGCGGTGAAGCTGCCGAGTCCGGAACCTGCACTGACATGGCTTCCCTCTATAGTTGGGCCATATTCCGTGCTCCAGCAAATGCCCCTTTCGGTGACAGCGCTCGCACCTTGATCCGTGACCTCGCCCCCGCCCGTTGCGGTAGTAGCCGTGATATTGCCGACTGAGGCCGTAGTCACCACGGGCAAGCCTTCTGCGGTCGTGAACGCAATGGCCTCGCCGTAAGCCGTACCCTGACTATTGGTGGCGTAAGCTCTCGCATAATATAAGGTATTTGACGAAAGCCCGCTCAACTCAACGGTATAGGTGCCCGTGCCTGTGCCGCCCGAAACGTGGCTATCAGCAAGGGCCGGAGTCGGACCAACGCCCCAACAAACGCCACGGTCGGTGATTTCGGCACCGCCGTTAGCACTCACGTTGCAAATACATTTCGCCGAAACCGCTGTTACATCACTGATTTCCACAGTGATAACTGTAGGCAACACGACTGGCGTACCCGTCGTGAAACTCAATACGTCGCCAAAACCGAGGCCCACATCATTTCTTGCAAAAGCCCGAAAATAGTAAGTTTTGTTCGACTCAAGTCCAGTGATTGAGCAAGTGTAAACGCCTATGCCAGAACCTTCCCCGATGAAATCATCATCTAACGTGGGCGTTTCATTCAAGCTCCAGCACACACCGCGCTGCGTGACGCTATTGCCTCCGTCATCAAGCACTTCAGCCTTTACGGTGACGCCATTTGTCCCCAAGGCACTCACCTCAATCGTAGCCGCTGTCGGCGACTGAGCCGAGGTCATAAACTCCCGTTGCTCGCCGTAGGCCGTGCCGTTTTCGTTGGTGGCATACGCCCTAACGTAATAGCGCGTACCAATTTGCAAATCAGACAATTCGCTCACAAAAGCACCCATTCCGCAACTATCAGCAGTATGAAGACCAGCCAAATCAGGTTCGGGATAAAGGCTATAGCAAACACCACGGGCAGTCACTTCGGCACCGCCGTCGTCGGTGACGTTGCCTCCGCAAATCGCCTCGTGAGGCCCGATATAGCTCACCTCAGCGGTAGTGACCATTGGAACGCCGAAGTCAAGCGTGGTGAACGTGTCAGAAGACGTGTAGTATTCCTTCTCGCCCCCGTAGTCCACAACAAAGCGATAGTAATAAAGCGTGCCCTTTTCCAAATCGTTCACTGTCATGTCAAAACGGTTACCTTGAAGGTTCAAGCCAATGTTTCGGGCATCCGAAAAGTCATCGTTTTGGGCAATCGAGGCCATCATGCCGATAATCTGGCATGAACCCGTAAACTCGTAGGAACCCGAGATGCTGACAGAGCTCACGCCCACCTCAAGTCGCTCAATATCAACAGTAAAGCTCGTAAGACTCGGATGCGGATGACACGAAACAAAAAGACTCGCCAATACCATGACCAACGAGGCCAATCTCAAAATACTTCTCACCTTTCTGGACTTCAACAGATTAGTCATTTTTACTATGTTTGGATTCAGTTTGCAAAAATACTCTAAATTTCGTTATTTTTGCGCGGTCATTGAAAGAAAACCGTTTTTACAGCGAAATCACGCAAAGATGTTCAAGAAAATCCTCGGAACGGGCGCGGCGCGGGCCGTCAATGTGCTGACACAGTTGGCCACCCTCATCATGGGCACCAAATTCCTCGGCGCCGCCGAATGGGGCAAGGCCTTCATCGCCCAGACCGACATCACCTTCTTATTAATTGGCATCGAGCTCATCGCTGGCAGCGGCATAGTGTATTTCACACCACGCAAAAAACTCTCCACCCTGATGACCATTTCCTACGGCTGGATAGGCTTCGTAATGCTGATTTATATCCTATTATTCAGTATTTTACATCTCTTTCCCAACTTCTATTACACCATCGTCCCCGAAGGCTACACATGGCTCGTTCTGCTGATGACTTTCATCTACAGCCTGCACGAATTCAACCTCAACCATTTTCTCGGAAAGGAAATAGTAGCCACTTACAACTGGCTGTTTCTCATCCAGATACTGACCCAAGTCACGATGATGGCTGTTCTGATTTTCGCTTTGGATTTACGAACGGGCAAAGCCTTGCTCTATTCCCAGCTTTGTGGTTATTCATTGGCGACCCTCATCGGCTGGATTTTGCTTTTCCCCACGCTGAAACGCGAAAACGGAGAACCTTGGAAAACTTGCTTCAAGGAAATGCTGCATTACGGCGCATTCATGCAATTATCCACCTTGGTCAGCACGCTCAATAAACGCCTGAGTCTCTATCTGTTGAAGACCCATTGCGATGAGAGATCTATCGGTGTATATGCCTCTGGAACGCAAGTCACTGAAGGCGTGAATATTGCAGGTTACAGCATCGGTTTAGTGGAGTTTTCCGCACTAAGCAATACTGAAAACAAACAACGCGCCTCGCAACTCACGCTACGCTTTATGAAAGTCTCCATCTTGCTGACTTTTACGGCTTTGTTGGTGATTTGTCTGCTTCCTACAGCTTTCTTTGAGTGGATTTTCTCGGGTGAGTTTACCGACATTCGTCCCGTCATCCTGTTGATGGCACCAGGCATTTTGTTTTTCTCCGCGCACACCGTTTTGGCCAATTATTTCTCCGGAACTGGCAAGCCCAAATACAATCTTTACGCATCACTTATTGGCCTCAGTGTCACGCTGATAGCGGCTTTCATTTTGATTCCGTGGTTGGGCATCCGTGGTGCCGCCATTACCACCTCGTTGACTTATGCGGCGTTGTTTGTTTACCAATGGATTGTGTTCCGTAAACAAACAGGAAGCAAAATAAACCAATTGATTCCGAATAAAGATGATTTGGATTGGGTGAAAACCTCCCTCAAAGGTTTGTTCTGACGAAAAATTTCGTACCTTTGCACCAAAATCCACATTTATGAGCGAAATCATTGACGACGACATCTTCACGCAGAGCGAAGACCCCACTCCAACGGTTGAAAACTACACCGAAGACAACATTGTGCACCTTGAGGACATGGAGCATGTGCGCCTCCGTCCGGGCATGTACATCGGCAAATTGGGCGACGGCGCCTCGCAAGACGACGGCATCTATGTACTTATCAAAGAGGTGATTGACAACTCCATCGACGAGTTCACTTCGGGCTTCGGCAAGAAAATCGAGGTGACGGTCGATAAGGCGGAGAAAAAAGTCCGCATCCGCGACTATGGCCGTGGCATCCCGTTGGGCAAGTTGGCCGAAGCCGTCTCGAAACTCAACACGGGCGCGAAATACGACAGTAAGGTGTTTCAGAAGTCCGTTGGCCTGAACGGCGTGGGCACCAAGGCCGTCAATGCGCTTTCGTCTTATTTCAAGGTGCAGTCCATCCGCGAGGGAAAGACCCGCATCGTGGAGTTTGCGCAAGGAAAAATGATAAGTGATAGTGGCATTGTTGAGGTCGGCCCTTCGACAGGCTCAGGGACCTTAGATACCGGTACTCTCACCGAGTTCATTCCCGACTCCGCGCTGTTTGGCAACTACCACTATGTGGACGAATACATTGAGAAGCGCATCTGGAATTATGCCTATCTCAACCGTGGTTTGAGCCTGATTTACAACGACAAACGCTATTATTCCAAGAACGGCCTCCTTGACCTGTTGCAGAACAACATGGAAGGCGAAGGCCTCTACCCCATCATCCACATCAAGGACGGCGACTTTGAGGCCGCTTTCACGCATGTGAACGGGCAGTCGAGCGACTATTTCTATTCGTTTGTGAACGGGCAGCACACCACCGAAGGCGGCACACACCAGTCCGCTTTCCGCGAAGGCTATGCCCGCGTGGTGCGCGAGTTCTATCAAAAGGAATACGAGCCTGCCGACATCCGCCAGGGCTTGGTTTGCGCCTTGTGCGTCCGTATACAAGAGCCTGTGTTTGAGGCACAGACCAAGACCAAACTCGGTTCCACCCACCTCGCACCCAACAACCCCGATGGCACCAACGACAGTCCTTTCCTGAAGACCTACGTCTTCGACATCTTGAAACGACATCTGGACAACTACCTGCACAAAAACCCCGAGACCGTCAGCGTCTTGCAGGCAAAAATCCAAGCCAACGAGAAAGAGCGCAAGGAGATTGCCGGCATCAAGAAGGCCGCCCGCGAGAGTGCGAAGAAGGTCAGCCTGAACAACCGCAAACTGCGCGACTGCCGCATCCACCTCAACACCAACCACGAGAAACGCCTCGAGAGCACCATCTTCATCACCGAGGGCGACTCCGCATCGGGAAGCATCACCAAGAGCCGTGATGTGCAGACCCAGGCTGTGTTCAGCCTGCGCGGCAAGCCGCTTAACTGCTTGGGGATGACCAAGAAAGTGTGTTACGAAAACGAGGAGTTCAACCTCTTGCAAGCCGCCTTGAATATTGACGAGGACATCGAGAACCTGCGCTACAACAACATCGTCATTGCCACCGATGCGGATGTCGATGGTATGCACATCCGCCTGCTGATGCTCACCTTCTTCCTTCAGTTCTATCCCGACCTCGTACGCAACGGACACGTCTACATCCTGCAAACACCCCTCTTCCGTGTGCGCAACAAGAAGGAGACCTATTACTGCTATAGCGATGAGGAACGCGCAGCCGCCAAGGAGAAATGCGGCAAACAGGCCGAAATCACCCGCTTCAAAGGCTTGGGCGAAATCTCTCCCGACGAGTTCCGCGGCTTCATCGGTCCCAATATGCGCTTGGAGCCGGTCATCCTGCGCTACGACTTCGGCATTAAAGAACTGCTGGAATACTACATGGGCAAGAACACCATGGAACGCCAGAAGTTCATCATCGAGAATCTTAGGATTGAGGATGACTCAGAGATGGATAAGATGTGATTAGAATCGTGGCATGGTTATACTGTTATTTGCCAATAACCTGTTTTTCTGCTTCCTATTCGACGAATTAGACCCTTTTGTTCCAAAGCTTTCATAATTCGTTGTACGGTAGGAGCAGACAGATTAAGTTTTTCAGAAATATATCCAACCGTTATTCTATCATTTTCTTCATTTATTCTATCACCCTCTTTGATAAAATAAAATACTTTAACTTGATTATCAGTAAGTTGCAAAGATTTTATTCGGTCATTTATTCTATCACTCTCTGACACATCACCGCCATTATCACCGCCATTTTGCTTATTGAGAGTAACAAATACTTCACGCTGAATGGTGGCCATAACGCCGCCACGGACTTGCTCAAAGGTTGGGATTTGAAGATTCTCCTTCGCAAAAGCATTCCTTATCTTCTCATAGCCTCGTCCCCAGTTTTCAATGAAACCTGCCAAATAGAACACCTTAGCAATAAGCTCGTTGCGCGGATGCGATTCGTGCAAGGTCATCAAGTTTTCAGCGGTGATTTCTGGCGGGAAAGTGCCGCTGTTCCATAAATCGATATGGTCGTCCCAAACGCGCATTTGGACGAATGTGCCACGGTAGTCCCTGTGAACGATGGCATTACAAATCATTTCACGAAGTGCGTCCTCTGGAATCTCCAACGGCTCAATGCGACGCAAACCTTCATACTTGATGGGAGCGATGAGATAACGGCTGCGTAAGGTTTGTATCACCCTCTCAGGCATACGGATAAGCGGACAAACAATGTTGTCGTCAAAAATCAAATCGGCTTGGCTTGCGCCGAACCTACAGCATCAACGCTGCAAAAGAGAGTTGCCCTTGTTTGTTGATGAGCTTGAGATTGCGAAGAATATGCTCCACGCTTTCATGTTTCGCGCTTTCGTTCAAGCGTTGGGCATCGATGGCAAAATTGACGAAATAACGGACTGCATCAGGGTCGATGTCGTCGAGTGTTGCATCGGGTTCGATGTGCATGTCCCATGTAGTGTGGGTTTGCCGCATCAAGAAATCAGTGAGCGCAGCGCCATTGAGTTCCTGAAGGGTGCTGCCGCTGCGCATATAATACTTGCCGTTGCACGACACAGGCTGGTCGGAGGGCTTGATGCGAATGGCCAGATATTCCTTCCTGTCTTGGCAAAGAACTTCAATGTCAGGAACCATACCCGTGGCTTGAATGGCTTTGTTGGGCAAGTTCTCCAAAAGGTATTTGGCATTGCTGACGCCAACCACTTCGCCCTTGTCATTTATTCCGACATAAATCGTTCCGCCTTGCGCATTAGCAAAGCCGCTAATATAGGCGAGGTATTTGTCGTCCCACTGTTGCTTGTATTCCGTTGTTTGGGTTTCCATTGTTTAATTGGCATGTGTTTATTTTATGGTATATGAAAATACAATTTCAATTTGTTTATTTCTGTTCTTAACAAGCTATATTCCAATGGATTCTGTAATAAACTAAATGAAATTGAATATATTTTACTTATTACAAAAGTATTCAAAACAAATCGAATATTGTTTATACTAATAAATGAATAAACATTAGACAGCACTATTGCAGCACTTGAAAAATTGTTTTTATTTGCTATTTCAAATTCCGCTAATTCTAATGCATAGTTGAGGGAATTATTAAGATGTCCATCTCGTTGTATCTTTAGGTTCGAGATTTCCATCTCTATAAGCATTTTTCTTTGTTGATTATAATAATAATCACCGCTATTTAGGGGAGTTGAGTATTGTCGGTTAATATCAACAAGCTTAATCTCAAATTCTTTTTGAGATATTTGTAATTGTAAATTTTGGGCGAATGACAATTCGTTTGAAGAAAATAAAGAAAGATTACTATTCATTTTCAAATTCCTTTCCGTTATTATCTCGCTTCTGAATTCCATTTTCTTCCACAAACTTTTGAATCAGCTTTATATATGAATCAAGTAGGTCTACTCTTTCGCTTAAAGCATCACCATACTTATCGTCCATTTGCGATTTTGATAGATTAATTTCATCAATTGTTTTTGAAACAATTTGCTGTTGGTCATTGATAAACTTACTCAATTCTGATTTGCTTTCTATTAATGACCTTTCACCTGCTTTTTTAATTGAAACAATAGTGCGTTCTCCTTTTTCTTTTAATCTTCTAATATCCCTCAGCCCAGTACTACCTTGTTGAACCAATTCGTCCATTTTAAAAATAGAATAAAAACTAAATACGAGAAATAATATAGTTAAAACAGCAGCCCATAAAGTGATATTGTTATATTCATGTTCGATTTTGTCTAAATGTGCATCTAACATAGCATTAGTTTGACCCTCTAACAATTGTCTTTCAACGCATAATAACAAAGAATCATGCTGTAACTTTTCATCGTATTCCTTATGCAATTGCTGGACTGCTTCAATGCGATTCAACAAAAAAGAATTATTTATTGATTTTGATTGGGTTTGATTGTGTATACTATGATAAAAACTTATTGAATCCATCATATACAACACATCACTATCTGATAAGATTGATATGTAGTTCTTGTTATAACTAATCATATCAAAGTACAGACTATCAGCTTTTTGAATATGATTTGCATATGTTTGCTTAATGCTTTCTTGTGAACGGTGAAATTCTCTATTTGCGAAAAACAACACCATACAAAATGCAATCGTAAAAAAAGCCAATACTATCAGAAATAATATTCCATATGTTGAGACAAATGTCTTGTTGTCATTATCAGTATTCTTAGTCATAACTTTTCAAATATCAAAAAACTATCTAATTTCTATTCCATACCAAGCATCAGCTATTTTCTTTCGCTTAGAATTTTTATAACTGATCATGTCCACTTCCTTGTAGCTTGGTTGTTGCCCGGATGGAAAATGAAAAACTGAATAGATGGCACCTTTGTCATAAATTGATTCTAACTCAGAACAAGCAATTTCTTGCTCTCCAATCTCAATGAAAAAATTCTCTTTTTTAGGAGTCCATATTCTATCCCAACTTGAAGAATAGCCTTCGCGAACAGTAATAATTATTTCATCATCGTTTCTTTCAGATACTACAAGTTCAAGAAGTTTGTCTGTTTCTATTCTTTTGCATTTTGGATGGTATATAGCATTATAAATATAATTGTTTGGATCCATAGTTTCAGTAATTTTCATCCTTGTATCATTTCCTATAAAAGGAATAGTAGAAAATGCCAAATATGGAAATACTATTCTGTAATCAGAAACATTTCCCTCACTTGAGATATTTGTCTTCCACAACATTTCTGGAATGTCAATTCTTTTATTATCATATGCATACAAGTTAATCACACTATGATAGTTGTCAACCTTTGTCGTTACATTATGATAGCCGGTTATTCCATATGAATAGTTGTAATACGAATTTGTTGTTGTTGTCATAGAACCGTTAGCTATTATGTTGCCGTATCCTCTTGAGTAGATTCCATCCGCATCCATCGTACCATACGAATTTGAGAATCCATCCAAATTTACCGATCCATTTGAATTTGATGTAGTATTAATTGACGAAAGATATTGTCCAAAAATCGGTTTCGGAACATTAATTAAATATGACTCATCTGTTATATCAAAATGCATGAGTATTACAATGTCAGCACTATTATGATTATCGCATCGTATTGCACCTTTCATTTTCATAACCATGTCGATATATGACGCATATTCTTTAAATTCCAAATCATTTGTCGGAAGATTATCCATACAGGATTCAATGTAGTATGTTCTCCCTTTCATATCATAAGTTCCAAATGAATTGATATTGACGGTAATTTGGGAATTGCTTTGGGCAATACAAGTCAATGAGAATATCATTGAAAACAAGCAGATGAGAGTCTTTCTATTCATCGTAATAATCATTTTACCAAACATAAGGCATTATTTTATTGGCAAAAATACGAAGAAATCGCTTGCTAAACACACTTTTGTGATTTTATATGACCCATTCCACCAAATTATCGTACTTTTGTCCCCAACAATCTTAATTCAACCAATAATGAAAAAACTCACCTTATTAGTTATGGGCACAATCACCCTGTTTGGCTGCAACCAGCCGCAGCCTGCTGAACGCTATAACGTCAAGGCTTATCCCGAGACGAGAAAAGACACCACCGTTGTTGACGACTACTTCGGCACGAAGGTCGCCGACCCCTACCGTTGGCTCGAAAACGACACCTCCGTCGAGACCGCCAATTGGGTCAAGGCGCAGAACGAAGTCACCCAGGACTACCTGAGCCACATCCCTTTCCGCAACGCCATCAAGGACCGCTTGACACAAATCGTCAACTATGAGCGCTACAGCATGCCCTCGAAGGAACACGGCCGCTACATCTACTCGAAGAATGACGGCCTGCAGAACCAAAGCGTCATCTACATGCAGGAGACGCTCGACGGCGAGCCTGCCGTCCTTTTAGACCCCAACAAACTCTCCGACGACGGCACCGTCTCGTTAGGTGGCATCAGCTTCTCCAACGACGGCAAATACATGGCCTACACCATCCAACGCAGTGGCTCCGACTGGGTTGAGATCTACGTGAAGGATATGGCCACCCTCGAACTCCTCCCCGACCACATCGAATGGGCCAAGTTCACGGGCGCATCGTGGTACAAGGACGGCTTCTTCTATGCCGCCTACGACCGCCCTGAAGCCGGCAAAGAGTTCAGCAATGTCAACGAAAACCACAAGATCTATTACCACAAACTCGGCACGCCGCAGGAAAAGGACGAACTCTTCTACTCCAATCCCGCCCAACCGCGCTATTTCCACCAGGTCGACCTCACAGAGGATGAGCATTACATGTTCCTCTTCGAAAGCGGTCAAGGCGCAGGCAGCACGTTGTGGATCCGTGACATGCAAGACCCGAAGGGTAAGTTTGTGCAGATTGCCGACGACATGGACTACCAATATGGTCCCATCGATGTCATCAACGACACCTTGTATATCTTCACCAATTACAACGCGCCCAAGGGCCGCATCTGTCGCGTGTCGGCCAAGACCCCGCAGATGGAGAACTGGGTGGATGTGATTCCCGAAAACGAGAATGTCATCGCTGGCATTAGCCTCGCCAAGGGCAAGATGATCGTTACCTACGACCAAGACGCCTCCAACCACGCCTATGTCTACACTATGGACGGCAAGCAACTCCACGAAATCGCCCTGCCGACCTACGGCGCCGTCGGTTTCAGCAGCAAATACGAGGAGCCCGAGGTGTTCTACGCCTTCACCTCCTTCGCCTTCCCGACCACGATTTACCAATATAACATTGACGACAACACCTCGACGGTGTTCCGTGCTCCCGCCATCGACTTCAAGTCGGACGACTTCGTCACCGAACAGGTCTTCGTCACCTCGAAGGACGGCACCAAGGTCCCGATGTTCCTGACCTA
>CAJOEZ010000008.1 GCA_905233685.1 uncultured Bacteroidales bacterium
CATCCCGAGCTTTACAGGACATGGACAATGGTCACCGACACGGTGCCCGTGTTTGGCGACTATTACATTGGCATCGCTGAAAACGAAACCCCGGCAAACAAGGTGAAAGTTTATCCCAATCCGGCCTCTGGCCATGTTTCCATCCAGGGCGCGGAAGCCACCGAGGTGAAGGTCTACAACACTTTGGGCCAATGCGTGAAAACCTTCCAAAACACCAACGAAGTCAGCGTGGAAGGCCTGCCGCAGGGCGTTTACCTGCTGCGCGTGGCCACGAAGGACGGCATGGTGTTTTCGGATAAGGTAATAAAGGAATAAACAACCTAATCAATTCAATCAATAGTAGTCGGAATCGCACTTTTTTTTCGGGATTCCGACTGCTATCGTTTTAGGTAAGCAGGTTATTGGGTCAGCAGGTAATACAACCCAACAACAGCTCCAATGCCAATCAGAATGGCAAAATACCTCGGTGCGCCGCTGGCCCGCCTTCCGGGATGCCCTCCGCGCCCATACGCTTGCCGCACAAACTGACACACTTGCGGGCCAAACCGACACACTTACGAGATAAACCGACACACCCACCTTCCAAGAGTTATGAAGGCTGTAATTTTGCAGCCGAAATAACAACTAAATCAAACAATACTTTGTTTTGTAAACAACAAAATCATATTCATGAGAATAAAACTGATAACGTTGCTTTTGCTTTTCTGCGTATGCGTTTGCGCAAAGGCTCAGAAAAGACAAGAGCATCCAGCTATTGGAGTTTTCATAAAAGCCTCTCTGCCATATTTAAACATTGCAACCGATAATTCATACAAAGAGAACTTCTTTCAGGGAATGCAGGGTGGGGTCGAATATAAACCCGGCAAGAGGATAGGAATAGAGGTATTGTATGGATACCGAAAAGAAGAATATCAGGGAATAACCGAGTTATCTTCCAAGATAAAAAAGTCAAATACTGTCGTCCCTTCCATACTTTTGTATATTGAGCCCAAGTGCAAACTGCATCTTGATTTTGGGACGAAATTCGCTTGGTGTTATTTTGAAAAAAACGCAGAAGGAGAAACCCTTTCGCAACACTATTGGCAAAACAGTTGGTTTTATGGATTTGGATACAAAGTGTTTTTATTCAAAAAGAAACGCTTTGGAATAGATATTCGCATTAGACGCAATTTTGTGTTGACGGGAAATGCCGAAGCATGGACAGAGGCTTTTTTTGAGAGGTCATTAGATATGGGAGGATTGTTATTTTACAAATTCTAAATGGATATCCCCATGAAAAGAATGCTTATCATCCTTTTAATGCCGTTGTTGTTGGGTTATGGAAGGGCAATGGCTCAAGATACAGTCGTCCCAAACCTGGATAAGAAGCCAGAAAAAGTAGAAAAAGGAAAATCGTGTATTTCCGTGATGTTTGATTTCGCCACTTCAAACCAATTATTTTCAAGTAAGAGTTATTTAGGGGTGGAGTCTTGTGCGGATTTTTGGTATGCTTACTTTTTTGCCAAACGATATGCCTTGTTTTCGGGATTTGGCTATAAAGGTTCGGCATATTCATCATATTCAGGCGGCAACTTAGATGCCCATATTTCTGCCAAAGTGCGTCGTTATTTTTTTGCAAAAGCAAATTGCTTCGTGGGATTGGGTGTTCAGGCAGGAAGATACTTCAGTGTTGAAAACGCCTCACCCACCGATGTGTTTTTTTATTGTATGCCCGATATTGAAATTGGATACGAATACCTTCTGACGGATGTACATCCTGCATTGGACAATCATTTGGCTCTCGAGGTATGCGCTTCAACTCTCATACCCTATAAACAAAAGTATTGGTCAACGGCTCTTCCTTGTTTTCCTGCACTAAAATTACAAGTTGGCATCAGTTATCATCTCTAATCTGCACAATTCACAAATCTTGTCCTTATACTTGAACGACGAAGTCCAAACCGGCGCAATAAATAATTATAGAGGTCGTTCTGTTGAAAAGAATGAAGAGTAAAAAACATGAATACAATTATAATGTGAAGAAAAAATCATGTTGAAAAAAGTAATAATTATAATCTGCAGTTGCATTCTGGTGGGGTATTGTTCGTTCGCCCAAAATGCGGTGAAAATCAATCTCAACACACCCACCCTTAGAGAAAGTGTGATAATTGGCTATTCCAGAACATTTAATCAAGTACATGAAATCGAAGTCGGACTTCGTATTCATATTAACAGCCTGATTATGCCTGATGACCAAGAAAGCATATACTATCGGAGAATGTACGCCTCTAATTTTGCGCAACACTTTGGTTTGCAATTGGGTTACAACTGGTATTTCCTCCCACGACTTGAGCATTTGCAACCCTTTGTGTTTTATGAGCTTCAGGCCGCTTATTCGACCACAAGGAACCATGGCTACGGATGGGCATATAATGTCAATGACGGGACATTCATCCCGTTGAAAGAATATTTAGACTATTTTGGCCCGTTCCTTTGGCTACAGAACACCATCGGCGTAGGATTCAAAGTCGACATTTGGAAGTCGTGGTATCTTTATGAAAAAATCGGATTCAATGCTACAGAAATCATTGGAAATGATGAAAAGTTGGTTCCGGATCCTTTTCAATCGTTTCCATGGTTCGTCAATGAATTCGGTTATATGATGATGGCCGGCATTGGATACAGATTTTAATAACTATTTTACCCGATTCATAAGTAAACCATAATTATCATGACAAAAAGATTCCATCTGCTGGCCTTCCTGCTTCTGCCTTGCATGGCCTTCGC
This sequence comes from uncultured Bacteroidales bacterium, assembly GCA_905233685.1. Classification (GTDB taxonomy): domain Bacteria; phylum Bacteroidota; class Bacteroidia; order Bacteroidales; family F082; genus Limimorpha. The sequence goes on from CAJOEZ010000008.1 coordinate 2,767, forward strand.
GCAAGAAACTGAACCAAAACGGCTCCCCTTCATCCGCAACCAAATCAGCATCAATTTGGCTGTAGCGAAACCAAACAAAAGCAATGCCTCTTGGACGAGTTTCCCGTTTTACCCTTCGCTTGGGCTGCACTATGGCCTTAACGACTGGCTTGAGGTTGGAGCCAGCGCAACGCTCAGAAGTCAGGATATCACAGCCGACAAAAACGTGTTTTTCCAATTCTACAACGCCGAGGCCAAGGCGCATCTGCTCCCCGCCATCATCAACCCCTCGTTTTATATCGTTGATGTTTATGCCACTGCTCAATTGGGACTGAGCCACTACCCTAGTGGAGGCATAGCATCCATCCGTCCGGTGACTAAGTTCTGTTGGGGCGGCAACGCGGGTGTGGCCTTCAATCCATCGCGGCATTTCGGCATATTTGCAGAATATGGCTACAATAGCGCAGATTATTTCAAGAACCATTGGTGTTTCGGCCTCAACATCCGCTTCGGCGGGCCGAAGAATTGGCAAAGCAAATGAAAAAATCACATTGAACTGTAACTTTTTCGGCAGAAGTCCGTATTACATGAAATCATCTAAATCATAAGTACGGTTATCATGAAAAAGAAAGTGTATCTGCTGGCCATCCTGCTGCTGCCCTGCATGGCCTTCGCGCAAAGCCAAAACGCTCCAAAGCCCTTCAACAAAGGCAATTTCAAAATCGACGTGAGCTATTCCCAATTGATGCAGAAACACTTGTTAGACAACTATCCAGACTTCCGTGTGGGTGTTGGCTATGGCCTCACCGATTGGTGTGTGGCGGGCGTGTTCGGGAGTTTTGGCATCCATGATTACGGGTTGAAGACCCCCGGTGAAACAATGGTTGGTGATAGCATTATCTATAATGAGCAGAATGCCTTTGACGGAACAGTGACTGAATGTTACTATCGCTATGGCCTCACCTTGGAGTTGCACCCTGTGGCCATTTGGGCTCCGAGCTTCCATTGGATTGACCTATACTGCCGTGGCGAGTTGGGCATGAGAACGGTGACGGAGCATTACCAACCTGCCTACCACGGCATGTTTGCCGAACCATTCCGCAACAATTTCCTTTGCAGTGGCAGCGTGGGCATCGCCATCAACCCGTCGAGGCACTTCGGCGTTTTCTATGAATTGGCCATCGACAACTTGAACAAAGAGCTGGATTTATACACAAACGAAACAAGAATAAAACCCGTCCACCGCTTTGGTATCAACGTCCGTTTGGACGGGCCGAAAAAATGGCAAAAACAGTAAACCATGAAAAAGACAGTTCTTTTGCTCGTGACGGTCGTGGCGGTCATGATGGGCTGCCGCAAACAGGTCAGCGACTATGAACGCCCTGATTTTGAACCCGTTCCCACACTGAACGCCATCCTCAGCGAAGGCCAGCCCGTATGGGCGCAAGTCTCTTTGGCCCAGTGCCTCGATTCGGTGCATCCCGCCGTCTGCACGGATGCCGAAGTGTTGCTCTACGTGGACGGTCAATTCACTGAAAAACTGCAACATGGCGGCGAAGGCTATTATTTCGGCGAAACCACCGCCGAGGCCCTTCACCAATACGCTTGCAAGGTCGTCATCCCTGGCTTCGACACGCTCTTTGCTCACACCGAAATGCCCAAGAAGCCCGTCGTGACCCGCGTGGAAATCATGGACAACGCCACCGTGGACGAAGAGGGCAATTCCTGTCCGGCCTTCCTCATCACCTTCAAGACCGAACCCGACAAATCCTTGTTTTACAACACCAGCATTGATGCCTTCTTCATCACTTACTATATGCAAGACAGCATCGTTACAAATTATACTTCCCAAAAAGGCACCATAACCTCGTCCATCAACACCGACGACCCTGTGCTGCTCAACGAAGGCTCGGACCGACTGCTGTTCAGCAACGAAATCATCATCGACACGGCTTATACCTTGAAAGTCAATTCATCGTTCGGCAGTCATGGCTATGGCCACACCGGACAATCTCAGGGCAGCACCATCGTCCGCTCGGGCTGGGCGGTGGTCAGGATGCAAGGTGTTTCGGAATCGGCCTATCATTACCTGAAAAGCCAAGACGCTTTTGAGGCTCCTGACGGCTACAGCAACCTCTTCCTTGGTGTCGTCACGCCGCTCAACTTCTACAGCAACGTGGAGAACGGACGAGGCATCTTCGCTGCCATCAATACGATGACTTGCGACACTGTGTTTTTCAACCCCGAAAACTGATTGGTTATGAAGCGTATTTTTCTCATCATAAGCCTGTTGCTTCCGATTTTTGCCACAGCGCAACAAGCCCATATTTCCGGCTTCGTCAGCGATGCCGGCAACGGCGAGCGCATCATCGGGGCCAACGTTTATCTCAGCGACCGCTCGAAAGGCGTGGCCACCGATCAGAAAGGCTACTTCAACCTTGCCGTCAGCCTGCCCGCCGAAATCTGCATCTCCTACATCGGCTATGCCGACACCTGTTTCACCGTAAAGGAAGAGTCTAATGAGCCGCTCAAACTGAGACTGCGCCCTTTGACGGAAACCCTGAAAACCGTCGAGGTGAGTGCCACCCGCATAGAAACAAAACAGAACTTCAACGTGCTGACTCTCAACGCAAAAAGCATCGAGCAAATCCCCACCATAGGCAGTCGCCCAGATATCATCAAGGCGGCGCAGCAACTGCCTGGCATCGAGGCGGCCACCGAAGCCTCCAGCCTGATGATTGTGCGCGGCGGCAACCCTGGCGAGAACCTCTATATGCTTGACAACGTGCCGCTTATCTATGTCAACCACTTGGGTGGCTTCATGTCGGTGTTCAACTCCGAGATGATCAACACGATGGACATCTACAAGGGCGGTTTTCCGGCGCGCTATGGCGGCAAGCTCTCCTCCATCGTCGACCTCACCGCCAGAAAAGGTGACCCCACAAAGCTGAAAGGCACACTCAGCGCGGGTCTCACCGACTTGGCTTTTGCCGTGGAAGGCCCTGGCGGACTGAAAAACTCCAGCTTCATCGTCACAGGGCGCAAGACATTCACTGAGTTGCTGCTGTATGCCTTGAGCGAAATCAGCAAAGGAACTGGCGCTCAGGAATATAACCTCATCTACGGCTTCCATGACATCAACGCGAAATACACCTGGAGCCCCGACGCCAAAAACAGCTTCGCCTTCAACGTCTACGAGGGCGACGACTATATGCACATCTGGAAAAACAAGAAGAAAAACGGCGAAATTGAGCGCAACAGCATTGGCAACACGTGGGGCAACCTGCTCGTTTCGGGCCAATGGAACAGCGCCATCAGTTCGAGGCTGTTTGCTGCCAATACGCTGTCGTTCACGCAATACCGCCTTAAAAACGACATAAAGGCCTATCTTCAAAACTCCAACGACACGACCGATTTCTTCGTCAGGGCCAGTTCGCGCGTCGGCGACCTCTCGCTTCGTTCCGACTGGAAGCTGTTCGTCAGCAACGCCTACACCTTGGAATACGGTCTTCAGGCCTCCTACCTCAACTATCGTCCCAACCACTATGTCAGCAGCTATTCCGACAATGTCATCCCCGATGTTTCCAACGTGTTCGACAATTCGCTCTATTTGGACAACAAGCTGAAGTTCGGTAAGTGGTTCGACGGCTCTATCGGTCTGAGAGTCAACAGTTTCATCAACAAAGACTACCATCATTTCGCCTTTGAGCCGAGGCTGAACCTCAATTTCGGCATCGGCCAAAGCACGATTAACTTGACCGCCATGCGCGTCACGCAAAACTCGCACCTGTTGATGACGCCCGGCTCCATCATGAACAACGAAATCTGGATTCCCGCCGACGAGCGCATCAAGCCCGCCACCTCCGACCAAGCCTCAATCGGTTGGCAACGTGACTTTTACGATAGCCACATCAGCGTGGAAGTGGATGCCTACTACAAGTTGCTCCGCGACTTGGCCACCTACCGCGAGGGCTACAGCACCCTCATCGGCGACTCCGACTGGCGCGGCAAGGTGGAAACCGGCGGCAAGGGCAAATCGTACGGCATTGAGCTGATGACCCGCTTCAATTTCAATCGCTTGGACGGCTATTTGGGCTACACTTTCTCGCACACCACACGGCAATTTGAGCACATCAATAACGGCAAGGAATACATCTATGAATACGACCGCCCCCATTCCGTCAACATCAACGTGAACTGCCAACTGACCGAGCGTTGGTCGCTGAGCGCCTTGTGGACCTATCAGACGGGGTTGCCCTACACGCCCGTCATCGGGGAGCAACTGACACCCATCATCACGCCCGAAGGCGAGGTGTATTTTGAGGAGACCGACATCTACGGCGAGCGCAACAGCGAGCGGATGCGCGACTACCACCGCCTCGACTTGGCCGCCAAGTTCAAGACCAAGACCGAGAAAGGCCGCAAGGCCGAATGGACCTTTTCGATCTACAACGTGTATTGCCGCCAAAACCCGTATTATTACTACTACGGTGACAAGAAAGGCGACCCTGTTTCGTGGCAGCAATTCCCCGACGAGCCGCAGCAACTCTGGCAGCGGAGTTTCTTCCCTATCATCCCATCGTTTTCCTACAAAGTGTGGTTTTGAAGAAAAATTTCTCCAAACCCCTTGTAAGTCCGAAAAAAGCTGTATCTTTGCAGCCGCAAATTGAAAGTTGCACCCAACTTAAAAGGGTACCTTGCCCGAGTGGTTAGGGACCGGTCTGCAAAACCGGGGACGGCGGTTCGAGTCCGCCAGGTACCTCACAGAACCTGCTGAAAATCAGCAGGTTTTTTTTGTTGCCTGCCCTTCGCGGAAGGACACAAAAAAAAGAGCCTCGTTTCCGAAACTCTTCGCTTGAGCCACATGTCGGACTCGAACCAACGACCTACGCATTACGAATGCGTTGCTCTACCAACTGAGCTAAAGTGGCCTCATTTGCGGCTGCAAAAATAGGAATATTTCGGGAAACCAAGCGCGTTTTTTTGAAAAAAGTGGAAATTTTCGTTGCAAACACCCTTCAAATGGTGGTTTTTCCGTACTTTTGAAGCGCAGAAAACCCTTATTCGAATGCGAAATACCAAGACAATCCTCATTATCGCCATAGTGCTTTTTTTCGGACTGCGAGCTTTCTCCCAGTCTGAATATCAGCAATATACCTATCCCAACGGACAAGTTTCCAGCGAAGGAACCCTCCGCGACGGCAAGCCCGACGGGCTGTGGAAAACCTATTACGAGAACGGCCAGCTAAAGTCCATCGGCAAGCGCACCGACTTCCTTTTGGACAGCACATGGGTCTTCTTTGCCGAAAATGGCGATACCTCCCTGATTATCAACTACAAAAAAGACCTGAAAAACGGACCGAAATACACCTATAAAGCAGACGAGATTTTAGAAGAGCCATATATTAATGAGGTGCGCTCGGGCGAGGGAAAGCGTTACGACCGCAAATGGCGCGTGTTGCAAACGATGAACTTCGTGAACGGTTTCGAGGAAGGCTTCTCGCCCGTTTTCGACACCACAGGACTGCTCAAGGAACTCATCACCTACCGCAAAGGCTTCATGCTGAAGCGCGAGGCGGTGAACCGTTACGACCGCGAGGGAAAGAAACACGGCTACTGGAAGACCTTCTTCGATGACTGGAGCCTGCACACGGAATGTTACTACCGCCACGGCCTCCGCGACGGCTTCTATAAAGAGTACGACGAGAAGGGTAACTTGAAGAGAATCACCAAGTACGTGAACGATGTGGAGCAGGTGTTGGAAGGCGACCAGAAACCGCTCATCGTGCAGCACGAGTACTATCCCAACGGCAAAGTGCGGCGCGAGGCTTCGTTCCGCGACGGCAAGCGCGAGGGCGTGTGGCGCGAGTTTGACGAGAAAGGTAACGTCATCAAGTCGCAGACGTACCAAAAAGGCGCGTTGGTGGGCGAAGGCATCGTCGGGACGGACGGCAAACGGCGCGGCGACTACAAGGAATTCTACCCCGACAGCACTCTCCGTGCCGAGGGCGTTTTCATCGACGGAGAGCGTTCTGGCCAGTGGAAGTTTTATTACCAAAACGGCAAGGTTCAGGAAGTTGGGAGCTACAAGGAAGGCCAGCCCGACGGACTTTGGACTTGGTACTACGACAACGGGCAAAAGCAGATTGAGGAGCAGTTCTACAAAGGCCAAGCCAACGGGCCTTACAAGGAATACGACACCAAGGGTAACGTCATCGTCAGCGGCACCTATTTCGACGGCATGAAGGCCGGAAAATGGACCGAGCAGATTGGCGACATGCGCACCGAGGGCGAATACCGCGCTGATAAGCAAGTGGGCGAATGGACGTCCTATTACGACAACGGCAAAATGGCCTTCCGAGGCACCTTCAACGCGGGCTACCCCGACGGCGAACATTTCTTCTACTATGAAAACAGCAAGTTGCGCGAGATTCAAAGCTATGCCGCAGGCGTGCGTCACGGCGACTGGAAAAAATATTGGGATACGGGCGAGTTGTATTTCACTATCACTTACGACCAAGGTGCGGAGGTGAAATACGACGGCGAAGCGCTGGAAGAATCCGAAATTATAAGATAATGAGAGAGATACCTTACTTAAAACAAGGCTCAAAAATAGCCATTGCAGCGCCGGCGCGCAGGGTGACGCCCGAGGAGATGGCCTACGGCATCCAGTGGCTGAAAGAGCAAGGTTTTGTCCCCGTTTATGACGACCGGCTTTTTGCCGAGCACCACATCTTTGCCGGTGACGACAGTTTTCGTGCCGCCGTCTTTCAGGAACACCTTGACAACGAGGAAATTGAGGCCATTTGGTTGGCTCGGGGCGGCTACGGTGGCATTCGCATCATCGACCGATTGGACTTCACCAAGTTTTCGGCGCACCCGAAATGGATTGCGGGCTTCAGCGACAGCACGGTCATCCACGGCAAATTGCAGCGTTTGGGTATTCCCTCGCTTCACGCACCCATGCCTTTTTACTTCGCGAACAAGACCGAAGAGGCCAAACAGTCTTTATTTGATGCGCTGACGGGCAAGCCTTTGCGTTACGAACTGCCCGCAAACCCATTGAATCGTTTGGGCGAAATGGAAGGTGAAATCGTGGGCGGGAATTTGTCCATCTTGATGGGTATCAACGGCTCCGACATTTTTCCTGAAACGGACGGAAAAATCCTCCTCATCGAGGAGGTGGATGAGTATATCTACCACATTGACAGGATGATGCGCGGATTGAAACGCGCCGGAAAACTCGCTAATTTAAAAGGTCTCATCGTGGGCGGCCTGACGCAAATCCATGACAACGCGCATCCTTTCGGCCAAACTGCCGAAGAAGTGATTGCCGAAGTGGTTTCGGAGTATGATTATCCTGTGTGTTTCGGTTTCCCCGCCGGGCACTTCGATGATAACCGCGTCCTTGTCTTCGGACAAAAATCAAGGTTGGAAGTTACGAAACAGAGCTCAGTTTTCTTTGGCAATCTTATCCATTGATTTCAAGAGTGCCTTCAGGTTCTCAGGCTTGGTCAGGTTGAGCCAGTCGCAGAAGGTGATGCCCATGTATTTCGCCGTCTTTTTCCAGATGCCCTTGGTATCCTTTTTGAGCGAGAAAATGTAGGAATTACTGGTGCCGAGCAGCACTTCCTTCAGCGCGCAAACCTTATACACAATCTCGTTGAACAAGCTTTCACTCGTCACGCCGGTCTTGCACTCGATGACAAACAACTTGTTTGCCTTAATGAAACACACATCCAACTCGTTGTTGTGCTTGATGATGCCGTTGGAGATGTGCACGCCCATGGCAATGTCGTCGGGTTGCAGCACGTTCTTGATGAGCGCATAGACGTATTCCTCGAACCAGCCGCCCGTAAGATACTCTATCTCATAGCTTTGTAGCGACCCTTTCCTTTCTGGAACGAAGCCGATAAAATCCAGGAACTTGCTCAGATTCGGGATGGCAGTCATGTAATCCTTGGTCGGGTTTTCCACTTCTGAGATGATGATAAACTTCCAGTTGCGGTATTTTTGGCGCAAGGTTTCCATCACTTGATAGTCGCCTCGGCCGAGCAGGTTTTGAGAAAACATCGTAAACAAATGCTGCGAGAAAGCCGTTTCCTTGACCATTTTTCGCGGCTGGTCCACGTCGCTTTCAAGCCCGTAGAGCGTGAAATATTCCTTCAGCGTCATGCGGTGCTTGATGGGGAAAACCTCATCGTCATCATCGTAGATGCTATGGTCGAAAATAGTCTTAACAATCAGGTTCTCACGGGTTTGCGTGTAGAAAAACAAGGTATCGAACTCTTCAAAGACATGTTGCACCGAGAGCGTCATGTAACGGTTGCCACCCGCCAAATTAAGGTAATAATGCTTGTTGGGAACCAAGTTGCCCTTGATGGTGCGGCAGATGCGCTCATACAGAAACTTGTCCTCAAAACGCTTGACGATGATGCTTTTCACCTTTGTTTCATCGGCCTCTAAGGCTTTGGTTAACACAGGAATACATTTGGCTTCCTCCTCGGCAGAGATAAAGAGCAACTCGTCGCCATCTTCGTAATATTCCTTGGTAAACAGGTAAGCCGGCAGCGGGTTGTTTTTGTCTATGATGTTTACGATGGTTTTGGACATGGTATAAATATTGATTATTCTACAAGAACCTTCTGCGTTGCGTTGCCTAATTTCACGATATAAAAACCTCGCGGCAATTCAATACTCTCCTTGCCGTCGATTTCTTTGGTTATAATCGTCTGTCCGAGTGCGTTTGTGACAATCATCGTTCCCTTGCCTTCCACCGTGAAACGGCCTTGAGCGGGATTCGGCCACACTTCAAAACCAGTATTGTTAGACTCACTTACGCCGTCGTGGTCAATGAAGGGAGTATAGTTGACCAAACCCAAACTCGGGTCATCGTGTTGGTGAACAATGTGGCCTTCAATGACTTGCGCCTCAGAAGTGCCCCAATCGTTGCCGATGGCCATGATGTCGCAAGCAGAGTTATTATAGAGGTCATAAATCACGCCACTATTGCCGTTGTCGTAGATTTGGTTGTAGCCCCAATCGTCTTCCATGCCCATATCGACATCGGCAGCATTAATCACCGTGATGCCCCAAAGGTTGCCGGTGATAATGTTGTTGCGCAAAACAGCCTTGTTGTTCTCATCCATGCCGTAGATACTGATGCCGCTGCCGCCATTCATGGGGTTAGTTTCGAGGTTGTTGTCTATGAAAGAGTTTCCAATGATGGTCGAGCTGAGCCGATAGCCTTGCTGGTTGTAGCCGTAACGGTGGTTTCCTATGAGGTTGTCTTTCAGAAGGATTTTGGTATCGCCCGTGCCTATCAAGTCAGCAATGGAAATGCCGCCCGATTTTTCTTGTCCGCTTCCAGCAATATGACAGCCGACGATCCGGATGGTGTCTTGGGAACCAGGGCCGAGGTTGATTTGCGGCTGATTGCTGTTATTCCTCACGTTGTAGGAAATAATGCAATCCGTGAGTTGCGGCGAGCCTTGCCCATTGACGGGTGAACTGAGGGCTGCACCTTGGTTGAGAAAGAAGGTACATCCCGTGAACACCGGGTCGCAATTCATGAAGTTAACGGCGGACGATTGGGAATAAGCGTCGAAATAGGCAATTTGGCAACGCTCAAAAACCACCTCACTATTGATGATTTGGATGCCGCTGAGACTGAAAATGTCGCAAAATGTGAAATGGCTGGGGGCGGAAGCATCTTCAAATCGGATGTGGCCGTGCTGGGCATAGACGGGCATTCCGATGAAATAAGAGCTTTGCTCCATCCCTACCACAACCATCGAGCCTTTTATGGTGAGCGTGAGGTCGTCTTCGTTGAAAAGGAGCGCTGTCGGGGCGTTCTCTATGCTGATGTTAAGCTGGTCGGTGGCCGAGATGGTGATGTCAGTGGTGATGTTATAAGTGGCATTCGCGTCATCGTGTAGCACACAGCCGATCTCCACAAGGTCGTCGAGGGTGTAGGTTGTTCCGTTACCCGGACTCACCCATTGGGCGTTCAGCATCGACCAAAGGCCGATGAATGCAAATAAAAGGAGAAATCTTTTCATAAATAATTGTTTTAGTTTATAAAAAGCCATGTCATTCTGAGGATTTTGAAGGCATAGATACGCTCACCTAAAGGTTCGGTATGACATGCCTTCAAAATCCGTGAGAATCTATGGCTTTTTACTTCTTAATTGCCGCAATGCCAGGTAGTTCCTTGCCTTCGATGGCTTCGAGCAGGGCGCCGCCGCCAGTGGAGACATAGGAAACTTGGTCGGCAAGGCCGAACTTGTTGATGCAGGCCACGGAGTCGCCGCCGCCGATGAGCGAGAACGCGCCAGCCTTGGTGGCAGCCGCGATGGCCTCAGCAATGGCTTTGGAACCGACGGCGAAGGTGTCGAACTCAAACACGCCGCAGGGACCGTTCCAGAGGATGGTCTTTGAGCCCTTGATAACGTTGGCGAAAAGTTCGCGGGTCTTCGGGCCGATGTCCATGCCTTCCCAGCCATCGGGGATGTTCATCGGGTCAACAACCTGAGTGTCAGCATCGTTGCTGAACTTGTTGCCTGCAACGCAATCAATGGCGAGCACCAAATTAACGCCCTTTTCTTTGGCCTTGGCGAGGATGTCGAGGGCAAGGTCGAGTTTGTCGTCTTCGCAAATCGAGTTGCCAATCTTGCCGCCGAGAGCCTTCTTGAAGGTGTAGGTCATGCCACCGCAAAGGATGAGGTTGTCGACCTTAGTGAGCAGGTTTTCAATGATTTCAATCTTCGTGGAGACCTTCGAGCCACCCATAATGGCGGTGAAGGGATGCTGGATTTCGTTCATCACTTTGTTCACGGCGGCCACTTCCTTGCCCATCAGGTAGCCGAACATCTTGTGGTCGGCGTCGAAGTAGTCGGCGATGAGGGCAGTGGAGGCATGGGCGCGGTGGGCGGTGCCGAAAGCGTCGTTGATGTAATATTCGCCATAGCCCGCAAGGGTCTTGGTGAATTCCTTCTGCGAGGCTTTCACGGCCTTCTTGGCCTCATCATAACCTTCCTCGCCCTTCTCGATGCCGCGCGGCTTGCCTTCCTCCTCGGCGTAGAAGCGGAGGTTTTCGAGCACCAAAACTTCACCGGGTTTCATGGCGGCCACTTTATCGGCAGCTTTCATACAGTCATCGGCGAAGGCTACAGGGCGACCAAGCAATTCTTCCAAGTGCTTGATAATTGGCTTGATGGAGAATTTCGGGTCGGGGTTTTTCTTCGGGCGACCGAGGTGCGACATCAGCACGACCATGCCTTTGTCGTTCAATACCTTATTAATAGTAGGTAGGGCGGCACGCATACGGGTGTCGTCGGTGATGTTGAAGTTGTCGTCCAACGGGACGTTGAAATCGACGCGGATAACCACGTGCTTGTTGTTGAAGTTGATTTGATCAATGTTTACCATGATATATTGATTTAAAGATTTAAAATTTCAAGATTTAAAGATTATTTGGTGTTTATTTTTTCTTGAAGCGGCGTTTCTTTTTCTTCTGAGGTTTTTGGCCTCTGTCCTTAGGAATGACCATGTTGATGGCTTTCGGCAGCACCTCGAAGTCAAACGGTGAGTTGTTGAGGTTCTCGCCTTCGGTTTCCACCTTTAAGGAATGTGGCGGAATGGAAACAATGTGGATTTTCTTTCCTCTGAAAGTCTTTACTTCATCGATTTTATTGATAAAACTGCCATCGTAGACATTTTTTACGTTGGCGGCAAACTTGAAGATAGAGACTTTCTTGATAACCGTGACATCCAAAAAACCATCGTTGGGGATGGCATTGGGCATAGTCATCATGCCACCTCCGTTGAAACGTCCATTGCCGATGGAAAGGTTGAGGATATAGTCGTCGAATACGAGCTCATCATCGATGGTGAGTTGGATACGGGTGACTTTGTAAGTCAAAACACATTTCACCAAACTAATCAGATAACGCACTGTGCCTCCTTTACCTTGTTGCTTCATGCGGTTGGTCGAGTGGCACACCATCTCGTCAAGTCCGGTTCCGGCGGCATTGAGAAAATAACGGATGCGCGTGTCGCCGTTGTCATAATAGGTCAGTTTTCCGATGTCGTGCGCATAAGTGTGTCCCTCCTTGATGATTTTGGCTACTTCATCATATTCCAAAGGGATGTCGAAAGTGCGCCGCCAGTCGTTGCCCGTCCCGATGGGCAGGGCTGCCATGGTGATTTCGGTGGTGGGAACCACGTCTTGGGTGAAAATGCCGTTGATGACTTCGTTGTTAGTGCCGTCGCCACCCACAGAGATGAACTTGCGATAGCCCTTCTCCACGATGGCATTGCGGACAATTTCAATAGCATGTCGGGGATATTCGGTCAGTATGTCGTCAAACACAATACCCTCATTGATAAGCATTTGCTTAATCAAAGGCCAGTCTTTTCCTGACTTTCCGACTGAGGCCATTGGGTTGACGACGACCAACCATTTGTCGTTTGTTTCGGTCATAAACAATGAATTTTTCGGGGTCAAAGATAGGAAATAAATTGATTGGTCAAACCAAATGTTTTGCGCCAAAGTAAAAAGTCTTGGTTTTACATCGTTTTTTTTTGTATTTTTGCGCCCCAATCTTTATATATAAAAGAGGAGTAAAACGATGATAACATTGTTTGACAGAATCACTTTGGATGAAGTTGAAAAAGTGCTGTATTCTGGCGAGAAGATAAAAGTTTCGCCCGAATGGATGAACCGCGTGGAGGCCTGTTACCGCTTCTTGGAGAAGTTCGCCGCCGAAAAGGTCATCTATGGCATCAATACAGGCTTTGGCCCCATGGCGCAATGGCGTGTTGACGACAAATATCTTAATGATTTACAATATAATATCATCCGCAGCCATTCCACAGGCGCAGGCGAACCTTTAGAGGATGTGTATGTGAAATCGGCCATGATTGCTCGCCTCGGAACGGTGTTGCAATGCCGTTCGGGCGTACATTCCGACGTGGTCAGAATCCTTGTGGAGTTCATCAACCATGAGATTTATCCCTTCATTCCCATGCACGGTAGCGTGGGCGCCAGCGGCGACTTGGTGCAATTGGCACATATCGCGCTGTGCTTAATCGGCGAAGGCGAAGTGCACTACAAAGGCCAATGGAGACCGACTGTTGAAGTGCTGAAGGAAAATGGCATCGAGCCGCTGAAAATGCACATCCGAGAGGGACTTTCCATCACTAACGGCACCTCCGTAATGACGGGCATCAGTGTCATCAACCAGTTCTATGCCGAGACCTTGCTCGATTGGGCGACCTTGGCCGCCGTTTGGATGAACGAAATTGCAGCCTCTTTTGACGACTATATGTCGGAAGGCGAGAACAGCTGCCGCCGCCACGAAGGCCAACAGGTGATGGCTCGTCGTATGCGCGAACTCTCCAAAGGCTCGCAATGCCTGAAAAAACGCGCCCACGAACTTTACGACTACGGCCACTCCGACGTGAAGGTGTTTGAACACAAGGTGCAGGCCTACTATTCGCTGCGCTGCACGCCACAAATTTTGGGTCCCATCTACGATACGCTGAAGTTTACCCGCCAAATCCTTGAGGATGAACTCAATTCGGCTTGCGACAACCCCATCGTCGACCCAGAGACGGAGTATGTCTATCACGGCGGCAACTTCCACGGCGACTATATCTCATTGGAGGAAGACAAGGTGAAAATCGCCTTAGTGCGCCTTGCCATGACTTCGGAACGACAGTTGAACTACCTGTTCCACGACCGCATCAACGGCATTCTTCCACCCTTCCTCAACCTCGGCACCCTCGGGCTGAACTACGGTATGCAGGCCTGCCAGTTCACGGCCACCTCGACAACCGCCGAGTGCCAGACTTTGGCCATGCCCAACTATGTACACAGCATCCCGAACAACAACGACAACCAAGACATCGTCAGCATGGGCACCAACACCGCCTTGATTTGCAAGCAAGTGGTGGAAAACTGCTTCCAAGTGATGGCTATCCAATACATCGCCTTGGCGCAGGCCACTGACTGCCTCAAGATTGCCGACAAGCTAGCGCCCACTTCACGCAAAATGTACGACAAAGTGAGGGAAATCATACCGCTCTTCATTGAGGACACACCCTTCTACAAGGAAATTGCGGCCGTTGAGAACTATCTGAAAACGAACCCATTGAAATTGAAATAATGAAATACGCACTCATCACCGGCGCCTCTCGAGGATTGGGAAAAGCCATCGCCCTGCGCTTGGCCAAGGACGGTTTTGCCGTCGTTATCAACTACCAGTCGAACCGCGAGGCCGCCGAAGATACTTTGAAGCAAGTCCAAGAAGCCGGAGGCACGGGCGAACTGCTGCCTTTCGACGTTTCCAATCCGCAAACCATCGAAACGGCTTTGGATTCGTGGTCGGCAAGCCACCCTGACGATTATATTTCCGTTTTGGTCAACAATGCGGGTATCCGTCAAGATAACTTGATGATTTTCATGCAGGATGAACAATGGAACAAGGTCCTCGACACCACTTTGAACGGCTTCTTCTACATCACGCGCCGCCTGCTGAAGGACATGATGACCCACCGCAACGGGCGCGTCATCAACATGGCTTCGCTGTCGGGACTGAAAGGCTTGCCCGGACAAACCAACTACTCTGCTGCTAAGGCTGCCCTCATCGGAGCCACCAAGGCCTTGGCACAAGAAGTGGCCGCTCGCAAGGTGACCGTCAACGCCATCGCCCCAGGTTTCATCACTTCCGACATGACCAAGGAGCTCAACGAGGCCGAACTGAAGAAACTCATCCCGTTAGGTCGTTTCGGCAAACCTGAGGAAGTGGCTGCTTTGACCAGTTTCCTCGCCTCCGACGAGGCCGCCTATATCACCGGACAAGTCATCTCCATCAACGGAGGTCTATACACCTAAAAAACAACTAAATAACTAAACAACTAATCACTATGAAAAAAACTATTTTAACCATCGTCATGGCCATTTTCGCCATCACCGTATTCGCACAGAACGAAGAAACCAAGAGTTTTGTTCCCAACGGCTATCAAGGATTCCTTGAAGAAAGCAATTCGTGGCATTTCGACCAGAATTTAGCCACCACCATCCAGCTTTCGACCACACACGGTTTCTACTTCAACGACCATATTTACGCAGGTCTTGGCTTGGGTGTGGAATTCAATTCAAATCTTTTCCTGATGCCTTTCTACACCAATTTCCGCTACATTTTCATCAACAAAAGTGCAGTCAGTCCTTTCATAAGCTTGCGCCTCGGTTCCTATGTTTCCAGCAATATGGGAGCCTACGGTGACCTGGCTCTTGGCGTGCGCTTTTCATCAAAGAGAGACTTTGCCGTCAGCGTGTTAGTGGCTGGTACATATTATGACAAAATAACCCGCGAATATTATGATGAATTTGTCGATAACCAGGGCATTTGGCATAATGAGTGGGTGGTAAGACAAATCAACCCTTCGGGCATTTCCCTGAGAATTGGTATTGAATGGTAATTATTTGAACAAAAAACATTTATGGCAAGAAGAGTCGTCATCACAGGCATGGGCATTTGGTCGTGCCTTGGAAAGAACAAGGAAGAAGTTGAAGCCTCGTTGCGCGAAGGCCGTTCGGGCATTGGCATCGATCCTCAACGTGTCGAATACGGCTATCGCTCGCCTTTGACAGGCATTGTGGAACAGCCACAACTGAAAGGCAAACTCGACCGCAAGCTGCGTATGTATTTGGCCGAAGAGGGCGAATATGCCTATATGGCCACCTTGGAGGCTTTCCAACAAGCAGGGGTTGATGATGCCTATCTGTTGGAAAACGAAGTCGGTGTGTTGTTTGGCAACGATTCGTCGGCCAAGGCAGTATTAGAGGCTCACGAAATAGCCATGGAAAAGAAAGACACCACCTTAATTGGTTCTGCCGCTATTTTCCGTTCGATGAACTCCACGGTGACGATGAACCTTTCCACCATCTTCCACCTGAAAGGCATCAACATGACCATCAGTGCAGCCTGCGCCAGCGGCTCCCATTCCATCGGATTGGGTGCTATGCTGATTCGCAACGGCTTGCAGGACATGGTGCTTTGCGGTGGCGCACAAGAAACCAACTATCTCTCGATGGGCAGCTTCGACGGCATCAGCGCGTTCTCGATTCGCATCGACGAACCCGCCAAAGCCTCACGCCCCTTCGACCGCGACCGCGATGGACTGGTGCCAAGCGGTGGTGCGGCGGCCTTGGTTTTAGAGGATTATGACCATGCTGTTGCCCGAGGCGCCACCATTTTGGCTGAGGTGTCTGGCTACGGGTTTTCTTCCAATGGCGAAATCCACATCTCGCAGCCCAGTGAGGACGGCTGCTATCGTGCCATGACCCGCTCAATGAAAGAAGCTGGAATCGAGCCGGCCGATGTTGACTATGTGAACGCTCACGCCACCTCTACGCCACAAGGCGACATGTTTGAGGCTTTAGCTTTGAAACGGCTCTTTGGCAAAACCCAAACGCCCATCTCGTCCACCAAATCCATGACTGGCCACGAGTGCTGGATGGCAGGCGCCAGCGAAATCGTCTATTCCATCCTGATGATGCAAGGCGGCTTCATCGCCCCGAACATCAATTTCGAGCACCCCGACGAATACTCCAAAGGCTTGAATATCATCAATACCACGACCAACAAGGAGCTCAATGTCATCCTCTCCAATTCCTTTGGCTTTGGAGGAACCAACTCGGCATTGGTGATTAAAAAAACAAATAATAACTAATCAAAACACAAGCACTATGAAGCGTTTATTCTTAATGGCATTCATGGCCGTATTTGCCACGGCTGCATTTGCAGGAAACCATATTAAAGTGATTAACGGAGACAAGAAGTTCTTCAAGTCAGCGGAAGGAAATGTCTATTTAGAAGTGAAATATGACGGTGCTTTATTCGATGACGAGATGCCTTTGACCGAAAAATACAACGATGTTGAAGCCAAGACAACCATTTCTTATAATGGCTTCATCGAGGAGTTCAAAGACAACAATAAAAAGTTGGATTTCGTTACGACAGAATCCGAGGCAACCTACAAGATGACCATCCAAGTAACAAAAATAGATGAGTTTATCAATGTAATGGGTTGGATTCCTGGCCCCTGCATCCGTGTTTGGGGAACCTTGACTGTTACCAATGCCAAGAGTGGAGAGACTCTATTAGTCGTTGAAATTGATGAAGTTGATGGCGGATCTGCCACTACGACCGATAAAGCTTTCAATGACGCATTTGGGAAACTTGGAGAAAAAATTGCCAAACTGAAGTAATTCAATAAACACTGTAAAATACATGCATCTTACTCCTACATTAAAAGAAGCCTACAGTAAGGAACATATGACCGCTCGTGAGGCACAAGTTAAGGCCGAATGGATCGCTTGGGGGCCCATCGTGTTCCAAGTGAGCCGCTTGATGAAAAAATTCGGCATCTTCGAGATGTTGCGCAACAGCGACAACGGCATGACTGATACCGAGGTGGCCCAGGAAGCCAACATTAGTGGCTATGCTGCCAAGGTGATGCTCGAAGCGAGTCTGTGCATTGGCACGGTGCTCATCGACCCTGAAACCGATCGTTACACCTTAAGCAAGACGGGCTGGTTCTTCATCACCGACCGTGCTACCGATGTGAACACCGAGTTCAACCACGATGTGAACTACGAAGGTTGGTTCCGCCTTGAAGAAAGTCTGAAAGAGGGCCGTCCCGTTGGACTGGAGCATTTCGGTCCATGGCCTACGATGTACGAAGGTCTCTCGCAGTTGCCGCCTCAAGTGCAAAAAAGCTGGTTTGGCTTCGACCATTTCTATAGCGACAGCTCATTCCAACAAGCCTTGGAAATCATATTCGCCAACAAGCCCAAGACCTTGCTTGACGTGGGTGGCAACACAGGTCGCTGGGCCTTGCAGTGCGTGGGCTTCGACCAAGAGGTAAAGGTGACCATCGTGGACCTGCCGCAACAGCTTGACATGATGCGCCGCAATACTGCCGGCAAGCCTGGGGCCGACCGCATCGACGATTATAGCATGAACCTGTTGGATGCTTCGCAAGCCTTCCCGACAAACAAGCATTACGACGCCATTTGGATGAGCCAATTCCTCGACTGCTTTGGCGAGGATGAGATTGTCAGCATCGTGAGCCGCGCCGCCAAGATTATGGACGGTAATAGCCGCTTATATATCATGGAAACCTTTTGGGACCGTCAGCGCTTCGAGCCTGCTGCCTTCTGCCTCACCATGACGAGCCTCTATTTCACCGCCATCGCCAACGGTAACAGCAAGATGTATCATTCCGACGATATGGAACGCTTGGTTAAAAAAGCAGGCTTGGAAGTGGAACAAATCCATGACGGCCTCGGACACGGACACAGTATTATGGTTTGCAAAAAATGCGGTATGCGGAATTAGGAAATCGAAGATTCAACGAAGTTAATGCGGAATACGAAATCTTGAAATTTTAAATCTTTAAATAAAAAACATGGAAAGACAAGAAATAGAAGCAAAAGTCAGGGAGTTCCTCATCGAAGACCTTGAAATTGAAGAAGAAAAGATACAGCCGGATGCCCGTTTGAAGGAAGACATTGGCATCGACAGTCTCGACTTCATCGACATTGTAGTGATTGTCGAGAAGAAATTTGGCTTCAAAATCAAGACCGAAGAGATGGCTAATGTGAAGACGTTCAGCCAATTCTGTGACTATATCGAAACAAAGGTTGCCTAAACGACCGATGGCCGACTCTTTTCAACATAAAGAATGGTCGGGTAAGACTGACGGCTTGCCGTGGATGCAACGCTCTCTCATCGTGATGCTCCGTATACTGCCCTTGTGGTTGCTTTACGGAGTTATGGCTTTGGTAGTGCCGTTTTATTTGCTTTTTGGCAAGAGTTTCAGGCCGACATATAGATTCTTTCGAGAAGGGTTGGGTTATGGGAAACTGAAGGCGTTTTGGAAAGTCTACGTGAACCATTTCTATTTTGGGCAAGTCGTTTTAGACCGCTTTGGCGTATATGCAGGCAAGCAATATGATTTTGTTGTTGATGGTCAGTCCTTGTCTGATGAATTGGAGCAAAGCCCCGAAGGTTTCATGCAGTTAAGTTGTCATGTGGGAAATTATGAGATGTCAGGCTATTTTGTTCATCCAAAACACAAAAAAATCCATATGCTGTCATACAGCGGTGAAACCGAGACCATAATGGATAACCGCCGGCGCATCTTTGCTCAACACAACGTGGAGATGATTTTGGTGAAAGAAGACCTCTCGCATTTGTTTACTCTGAATTCCGTCCTCGACAATGGCGATATTGTCAGCATGATGGCCGATAGGGTTTTCGGATCGCAAAAAACCGTTGAGTGTCAGTTTTTTTCAAAGCCCGCAGACTTCCCCGCCGGGCCGTTTTCCATTGCAGTCCAAAAAAATGTCCCCGTTTTGGCTGTTTTCGTAATGAAAGATGGCATGAAGAAATACCATATCTTCATCAAGAGGCTTAACTGGGACACTACGTTAAACAAACGCGAACAAGTAGCACAATTAGCACAAACATTTGTTTCGACACTTGAAGAAATGGTTCGGCAATACCCGATACAATGGTTCAATTACTATGATATTTGGAAACAATGAGCATATCCATAAATGAAATAAACGTAAGAGAATTGTTGCCTCAACAACCGCCTTTTGTCATGGTTGATAGGCTGCTGTCTTGTGACGACAAATCTTCGGTGACCGAATTGAAAATCCGCAGCGACAATGTCTTCTTTAGTGAGGATTGCCTTTTGACGGCAGGTTTGGTCGAGAATATTGCCCAGACTTGTGCCGCTGGTATCGGATACAGGAATATGAACCGTAGCGGTAGTATTAAGATTGGTGTTATTGGAGCACTCAACAATCTTGAGGTCAATAGATTACCTAAAAATGGTGAAAAAATCACAACTACTGTGAATTGTGTGGAAGAAGTGTTTCAAATGATGATGTTTGATGCCGTTGTGAAAAGTGGAGAAGAAGTGTTGGCTACAACATCCATAAAAACTGCTTTGACGGACATCGAGGCTAAAAACGAAGGCGATGAATAAGGAACATGAATTATTTGCAACAAAGGAAGTAGAGATTCGT
This sequence comes from uncultured Bacteroidales bacterium, assembly GCA_905233685.1. Taxonomy (GTDB): domain Bacteria; phylum Bacteroidota; class Bacteroidia; order Bacteroidales; family F082; genus Limimorpha. The sequence goes on from CAJOEZ010000008.1 coordinate 22,856, forward strand.
TTCAGCGAGGTTGACTCGATGGGCGTGGTGTGGCACGGCCATTATGCCATGTATTTCGAGGATGCCCGTGAGGAGTTCGGCAAAAAGTACGATTTGGGCTATCTGATGATGTATGACAAAGGCTTTTTCGAGCCTTTGGTGGAGCTGACTTTCAAGTATAAGCGTCCTTTGGTTTACGGCATGAAGCCTGAAATCTACATTGTCTATCGCCCTTGTGATGCCGCCAAAATCATCTTCGATTACGAAATCCGCGACCCCGAGACCAAGGAAATCTTTGCGACCGGGCATTCCATTCAGGTGTTTATGGACAAAAACACCTATCAATTGGTGTTGACCAATCCCGAGTTTTATGAGGATTGGAAAAAGCGTTGGGAGGTAAGTGCATGATAGTTTGCATGGCAAATAGCATCCTTTCTCCATTGGGCATGACCACGGCTGAGAATTATGCTGCGGTCAAGGCGGGGCGGTCGGCACTTAGGCTTTATGAAGGCTTGTGGGACTTGCCCGAGCCTTTTGTGGCCTCTCTGATGGACCGGGAAAAGGTGGAAGATGCCTTTGCCGCATGGGCCGACAATAGGAAATATACCTTCTTCGAGAAGATGATTATCCTTTCGGCAAAGAAGGCTTTGGAGCAAACCGACATCGACCCGACTTCAGACAAAGTGCTGTTTATCCTTTCCACCACCAAAGGCAACGTGTTCCTTTTGGATGAGCGCGAAACGGGGTTCCCGCAGGAAAGGGTTTTGCTTGGCGCCGCCGCCCGACAGATGACGGAATTTTTCCACAATCCTAATACACCGATTGTGGTTTCAAACGCTTGTATTTCAGGTGTATGCGCACAAATTGAAGCCATGCGCAATTTAGAAAACGGTTGCTTCGACTATGTGGTGGTTGTGGGCTGCGATGTGCAGTCGGCTTTCATTGTTTCGGGGTTCCAGTCGTTCAAGGCTTTGTCGACGGAACCTTGCAAGCCTTTCGATGCCAACCGTACTGGACTGAATCTCGGTGATGCCGCCGCGACCATCATCTATACCAAAAAAGACAAAGTGAACGAAAATGAGTGGGTGGCTTGTCGTGGTGCCATTCGCAACGACGCCAACCACATCAGCGGGCCGTCGCGCACGGGCGAAGGCAGCTACAGGGCTTTGAAAGTCGCGCTTGGCGAGGTCAAACCCGAGCAAATCGCCTTCATCAATGCGCATGGAACGGCTACTTTATATAATGACGAAATGGAGTCGGTGGCCATCGAAAGGGCTGGACTTTCGCAAGTTACGGTCAACGGGCTGAAAGGCTACTACGGTCACACGATGGGTGCGGCTGGCGTACTCGAAACCATCCTATCGATGTGTGCCGTCGACGACAACAATATATTAGCTACCAAAGGCTACGAAACCATGGGCGTGACCCATCCTTTGGTGCTTTCCAACCAAAACCAACCGACCTCAAAGCGGGCTTTCATCAAGCTGCTTTCAGGCTTTGGCGGCTGCAATGCGGCCTTGCTGATGGCGAAAGGAGGTGAGCCATGCTAAAGGTTTATATCAATCCTGAGACGGTGATGATCAACGGCAAAGCATTGGAACACAAGGAAAAAGGCTCCGCTTTGCTGACAGAAGTGTATCGTACCTATGTCGGCGATTATCCCAAGTTCTTCAAGATGGACACCTTGAGCAAGTTGGGTTTTGTGGCTTCGGAATTGCTGTTGCAAGCAGAGGGCAAACCGCGTTTCGAGCCTTGCGAAGACCGTGCCGTCGTGTTGTTCAACTGCTGTGCCTCGTTGCAGGCCGACACGGCTTATCAAGCCACGATACAAGACCCTGAGCATTTCTTCCCCAGTCCGGCGGCGTTCGTCTATACTTTGCCCAACATCGTGACGGGCGAAATCGCCATCCGAAACAAATATTTTGGCGAGACTTCCTTCATGGTCTTGCCTGAGCGCGACCCGCAAATCATGGCACAACAATTGCAGAACGCCTTCCTCGACCCGATGACCACAAGCATCCTCGGCGGTTGGCTCGATTGCAGCGACGAGTCGCATTTTGAAGCAGAATTATTCATCATCAAATCTTTGAATTTTAAATCTTTGAATCTTTGAATTTTAAATCTTTAAATAACAAAATCATGGACGAGTTAATTTACACCCTAAAACAGCAGATCATCGAGGCCCTGAACCTTGAAGATATGAAACCCGAAGACATCGACGAAAACGCTTCCCTGTTTGGCGAAGGTCTCGGTCTTGATTCCATTGACGCGCTTGAACTTATCGTGCTGATGGAGAAGAACTACGGCATCAAGCTGCAAGACCCGTCGCAAGGCAAGGAAATCTTCAAGTCGGTGGCTGTGATGGCCGATTACATCCAGAAGAACCGTACCAAATAACGCGATGGAGCCGATTCTGATCACGGGCATGGGAGTCGTTTCGGCGATTGGCTTGGGCAAGGCCCAGACGTTGGAGGCTTTGCTGAACAACCGCTCGGGAGTGGGTCCGCTGTATTATTTGGAGACGGAACACAAGGAGTTTCCCGTCGGTGAGGTGAAGTTGACCAACGCCGAGATGTGCTCCAAATTGGGTCTTCCCGAAAACGCATTGGCCGTCAGGACTTCCCTGATGGGTATGTTGGCTTTGGGCGAGGCTTTGGAAGAAGCCGCTCTCACACCCGACATGCTGTCCAAGGTAGGTTTCATTTCGGGCACCACGGTGGGCGGCATGGACAAAAGCGAACAGTATTATCTCGATTATCTCGAAGGCGATGTCCACAAGGAGTATATCGCCGCTCACGATTGCGGCAGCTGCTCCGAGAGGATTGCCGACCATTTCGGGAAGTTCGCTTTTGTGACCACTTTGTCCACAGCCTGTTCCTCAGCGGCTAACGCCATTATATTGGGTGCCAACATGATACGCTGCGGCGAAGCCGACATCGTAGTGGTGGGAGGCAGCGAGTGCATCACCAAATTCCATCTCAACGGCTTCAATTCGCTGATGATTCTCGACACCAAGCCCTGTCGTCCCTTCGATGCCACACGCAATGGCTTGAATCTGGGCGAAGGAGCGGCTTATTTGGTTCTGGAATCGGCGGAAAGCGCAAGAAAACGCGGTGTGAAAGCCCAAGCCTTGCTTTCGGGCTACGGCAACGCCTGCGACGCTTTCCATCAAACGGCCTCCTCACCCGACGGCGAAGGTGCTTATCTTGCGATGAAAGAGGCACTTGAACTGGCCCAAATGCAGCCTTCGGAGATTGATTACATCAATGCGCACGGCACTGGAACGCCCAACAATGATGTCAGCGAAAGCCAAGCCATGAGGCGACTTTTCAGCGAGCAAGTGCCGCCGGTGTCGTCCACCAAACCGTTCACCGGACATACCACCAGTGCTTCGGGCTCCATTGAGGCGGTGTTCTGCATCTTGGCTTTGCAAAACGGCTTTTTGCCCGTCAACTTGAATTGGTCGCAGGCAATGGACGACGGCATCATTCCCGTTTCACAGCCGACCAAGAAAACGCTGAAACATGTGTTGTGCAACGCTTTTGGTTTCGGTGGAAACGATTCCTCGTTGTTACTGTCAAGTGCTAAGGTCCCTGAGCTTGTCGAAGGGCCGACCCATTCAGACGGTGCTTCGACAGACTCAGCAACCTGCTATATCTTATCCGCCAAGCAAATCTCCATCCAGCAACCTTTGAACGAGGATTGGATGGACAGCCCCGTGGTGTATGACCAGCCTTACATCCGTTCCATTGACCCGAGTTTCAAAGACTATGTGTCGCCCATCGAGGCCCGGCGCATGGGAAAGATATTGAAACGCGCCATGGCCACCTCGAAAGAAGCCTTGAAAGCCGCCGGTTTGGAATCAGTCGAGGCCATTATTACGGGCACGGGTTTCGGTTGCGTCGAAAACACTGAGCTTTTCCTTGACGCCCTGACCAAAGAAGGAGAACAGTTGCTGAAGCCGACCTATTTCATGCAGTCGACGCACAACACCATTAGTTCGTTGGTGGCCATCCAGACCAAGAACCATGGTTACAACGTCACCTACGCGCACAAAGGCATATCGTTTGAAAGCGCCCTGCAGGATGCTTGGCTGCAATTCAGGCTCGGCAAGATTGGCTCTGCCTTGGTGGGTGGCCACGACGAGATGACGGAAACCTTCTTTCACATCCTGAAAAAAGGCGGCGTGCTCGGCAACGACGATGAAATCTGCGGCGAAACCGCTGTTTCTGTGGTACTTTCCCGTAAATTGGAGTCGCAGGTCATTGAGCCTGTCGAAATGCCGTCACAGAATCAGTCGGCCCTTCGACAAGCTCAGGGTCCTCAGGCATTATGCAAACTCATAGGCTTCAAAATGCTGCATCGACCCACGACAAACGAATTGAAAGAAACTGTAACAAATTTGTTACAAGAATCTGGGAAATCCGTGTCCGACATCGATTTCATCCTTACGGGCATCAGCGGGAACCACAAAAATGACAAGGCCTATTTGGAGGAGACAAAGCTGCTCTTTGGCGACAAACCCTTGCTGAAATACAAACACCTTTTCGGCGAGAGTTTCACCGTTTCGGGCATCGGGTTTTATGTGGCGGCGCAGTGTTTAGCCCATCATCGAGTGCCGGAGGCCTTGTTTGTCAACTCTTCGGAAAACAAGGCTGTCCAACCGCATTGTATTCTGATTTACAACCGTTCAGACGGCGAGAATGTCGCTTTGACCCTTTTGGAGGATTGAGTTATGTGGAAATTGTTAGGCTTGGTTTCGTTGCAGACAATCTTCCTTTCGGGAGGACAGGTATTGCTCAAGTTGGCCATGGAGAAAATGGGCAAGTTCGAGTGGACATGGACCTATTTTAAAACCCTCTTGACCAACTGGTGGCTATTGGCCTGTGGCATCAGTTTCAGCATTTGCACGGTGCTGTGGCTCTACATTCTGAAGAAATTCCCCTTCAGCCAGGCCTATCCTTTGACGAGTCTGTCCTTCGTGTTTGGCATGATAGCCGCATGGCTTGTCTTTGGTGAGAGCATCCCGCTTTCACGGTGGCTTGGCCTGATTCTTGTAGTGTCGGGTTGTTTCCTAATCATGAAATAAGTTATGAAGAAGTTCTTGTTGTCCGTACTTTTCGCCATGGTGGGCGGTTGGGTTTTTGCTCAATCGCAACTTTCTGATACACAGAGTCAAGAGTTGATAAAACAACTGACGCAAACGGCCGCATCGATGCAAACCATGCAATGCCATTTTGTACAGGAGAAAACCATGGCCATGCTGGCCGAGCCCTCGGTAGCCGAAGGCACGATGCTTTTTGCCGCACCCGACAAGATGCGGTGGGAATACACCAAACCGTATGCTTCCGCCCTGATTGTCAACGGCGAACATATCATCAAGGTAACGGAGGGCAAGGCCGAGATTTTGGATGCCCAATCGAACCGTATGTATCAAGGCATGATTAGTTTGATTATGGGCAGCGCCTCGGGCAAAAAGTTGTTTGACACTTCGGCGTTTGATGTGGCGCTTTACGACGACAACGGGTTTTGGCGTGCTGAAATGACCCCCAAACGCCGCGAGATGAAACGAATGTTCAGCCAGTTGGTGTTCCTTTTCGACAAGCAAACCAGGGGCATCCGTCGCGTCGAGTTTGTGGAAGCCGGCGGCGATGTCACTTCAATTCGTTTTGAGGAAATCAAGATAGACGAGGCAATAGAAGATAGGCTGTTTTTGGAATAAAAGTGCATTTTTGCTTTTTGTCGGCCTCACTTTGGGACGAAATCCGTACTTTTGCCTTTTCATAAACGGATTTACCATGCCTTTTTTAGACAACCTTTTCATCATAGCATCGATGGACGACACCGAAAGTGGCTTCACAGCCAGACTGCTCTGCAATCCTTCGCATCCGGTTCATCAGGCGCATTTTCCGGGCAATCCCATCACGCCAGGCGCTTGTTTGGTGCAGACGGCCTGCGATGTGCTCCAAAAGAAATTGGGACGACCGCTTAGTTTGAAAGCATCGAAAAGCATCAAATTTCTCAATCAACTCGTGCCCACCGAGGGGAGAGAGGTGAGTCTCAACTATTCGCATCTCGAAAGGACTGAAACCGAATGCAAGACACAAGTTGTCATCGCGGACGAATCCACCGTTTTTTCCAAAATGTCGCTGACTTTCAGCTATGAATCCCTCTGATGACATAGCGGTACGGGCCAAAATGCAGCAAAGGAAAGTCTGCGCGGTGATGCCGACCTACAACAATGGCGGCACGCTGCGCGATGTGGTGGAACGAGTATTGGTTTATTGCCCTGATGTCATCGTTGTCAATGATGGCTGCACCGACAATTCCACTGAAATTTTGGCTTCCTTTGGACGTCGTATCACTATGGTCGATTACGGCAAAAACCGAGGCAAAGGCTATGCCCTAAAACAAGGTTTCCAGAAAGCCAAAAGCATGGGTTTCCAGTATGCCCTCACCATCGACAGCGACGGGCAGCATTTCCCTGAAGACATCCCGCTTTTTATTGAAGCATTGGAGCAGCACCCCGAGGCCTTGATTGTGGGCAGCCGCAATTTGAGCCAAGATAATATGCCGGGCGGCAACACTTTTGCTAACAAGTTTTCAAATTTTTGGTTCAGGCTACAGACGGGCATCAACCTGCCTGATACGCAGACCGGCTTTCGGCTTTATCCTTTGCCAAAGTTGCCGCATATTTTCAGCGCACGCTACGAGGCCGAGTTGTCGCTGTTGGTCTTTTCCGCTTGGCGTGGCATTGAATTGGTGCCCATCAAAGTGAATGTGTTCTATCCCAAGGCCGAGGAGCGCGTCACGCATTTCCGGCCGTTTTGGGATTTCTTCCGCATCAGCGTGCTGAACACCATCCTCTGTTTTGGGGCCGTTTTCTATGGATGGCCTGCACGGCTCATTCGTCAACTGAGAAGGAGGAAACAGGCATGAAAAAGTTTTTCCTTTCCGTCTACGACCGCCTTTCGCAAAACAAGCCACTTTCAGTAGCTTTATTGCTGTTTATCACGGCTTTATGCGTTTTTTCGGCACTGCGTTTGGACTATAAGGAAAACATCGCCGATTTTTTGCCCACAGACTCAGAAAAGGAGCGCTACACCTCGGTTTACAATGATTTAGGCAACCAAGGCCAGATAACGGTCATCTTTAGTTCCGTAAGCGACGAGGCCATTGATGCCCAAGACGCCATCATCGAGGCCATGGATGACTTTGAAAGCCATTGGAAGGCATTGGATACCGTCCAGTTAGTCAATAACTTGCAATGCCGCGTCGACGGCGGCAAAGTGCTGGATGCCATCGATTTCATCCGCGAAAACCAGGCATTGTTTCTCACGGAAAGTGATTACCTTCGCATGGATTCCCTTTTGGCCAACCCCGACCATGTTTCCACGAGCATGGAAAACATCAAGCGGATACTTTCCATGCCCACGGCAGGTGTCATCGTAGAAGGCATTCAGGCCGACCCGCTCAACCTTTATTCCCCTGTTTTGCAGCGGTTGAATGCCCTCAATCCTACCGAGGGCTACCGCATGGAGGACGAATACCTCTTCAACGAGCTCGGCGACAAAGGTTTTGCCTTTTTCTCGTCACCGTTTTCGAGCAGCGATACAAAAGGCAACACTCAGATTGTCAGTTTATTGGACAAAGCCATCGAACAAACCGAGCACGAAAATCCACAAGTGCAGATTTCGGCTATCGGGGCTCCGACCATCGCTGTCACCAATGCACAGCAAATCAAGAAGGACAGTTTTCTTTCTATTTCTCTTGCTATCGTGCTGATTTTCGGCATTTTGATGTTCACCATGGCCCGGAAGCGCAACTTGCTGTGGTTAGGTTTGGCCATCCTTTTCGGCTGGATTTTCGCCTTGGCGGTCATCGCCTTGTTTAAATCGAGCATTTCCATCATCGTGGTGGGCATCGGGTCGGTCATTGTGGGCATCGCGGTCAACTATCCGCTGCATTACCTCGACCACATCAAGCAGGAACCCAACAAGCGCGAGGCTTTGAAAGACGTCATCCAGCCTTTGGTCATCGGCAATCTCACCACCGTGGCGGCTTTCGCCTGCCTGATGTTCGTGAAGGCCGAAGCCATGCGCGACCTCGGGCTTTTCGGAGCCTTGACGCTGATAGGCACCATCCTTTTCGTGATGGTGTTTTTGCCTTTGTTTGCCGTCACCCCAAAAAAAACCAAGAAACTTTTCGTCGACGATGGCAAAGCCCCTTCGGAAACTTGGCGCAAAGTCAAGTTGTATGCTTTTTGGCCTTTGGTTATCATCACATTGATACTCAGTTATTTCAGCCAAGAAACCGCTTTCGATGCCGACTTGCACAATATCAACTACATGACCCGACAACAGCAAGAGGATTTGGCCTTGCTGAGCGAGTCGCTGCAAAAGGAAGGCGAAACAGATTTGATTTATCTTGTTTCAGAAGCCACTGATTTTCAGGATGCTGTAAGGCAAAATGAAAAGATAATTGCCGAAATCCAAAATACGGTTCCCGACAGCATCGAGTACAACATTTCGGGTTTGGACGCCTTGCTGCCTTCGGTGGAAAAACAGGAAAAGTCACTTGAAATGTGGCAAGATTTCTGGCAACGCCATCCCAATCTCGCCGAGCAAGTCAAGGCGGAGGCGGTGAAAGCGGGGTTCAGGGAAAACGCCTTCGCCACCTTCACTGACGGTATTTCAAAGACATACAAACCCTTGACGGAGAGCGAGATGCTGCCGTTGTTGGCCTTATGCGGCAATTATGTTTTGCATCATGATTCTCTTATGCGGGTGGTCAATTTTGTTCAGGTTCCCGTCGCAGATTCCGAGCCTTTGAAACAGCAGTTGAGGCAGGTTTTGAGTACAATGGACGACCCTTCGATGTTTCGACCTTGCTCAACAACCTCAGGCTCAGGGATCTTAAACGGTTTCGCGTTCAGTATCAGCGATGTAGGCAATAATTTGGTCAGTGCGCTCTCTTCGGATTTCGACTACATCCTTTATGTGTGCAGCATTGTGGTGTTCCTATTCCTCTGCCTTTCGTTTGGTCGTTTGGAGCTGGCTTTGTTGGCCTTCCTTCCGTTGACCGTCGGCTGGACTTGGATTCTGGGAATCATGCACTTAGGAGGAATCAAGTTCAACATCGTCAACATCATTTTGGCCACGTTCATCTTTGGGCAGGGCGATGACTATACGATTTTCATCACAGAAGGTTTACTCTACGAATACACCTACGGCAAAAAAATGCTGAAAAACTACCGCAATAGTGTCATTCTCAGCGGAATACTAATGTTTATCGGTATCGGAACGCTGATTTTCGCCAAGCATCCCGCCATGCGCTCCTTGGCCGAAGTGGCCATCATCGGCATGGCCGTTGTGGTTTTGATGGCCTGCTATTTGCCTCCCGTCATTTTCAATTGGCTGACCAAAAAGAAAGGCCAAATCCGTGAAGTGCCGCTCACCTTGAAGCGGTTGGTTTATACCTTCTTGATGTTTATTGTGTATATTTTCAGCGCATTCCTCATCGTCACGCCTTTGACTTTCCTATACAAGTACCTGTGGCCCGATTCGGAGAAGAAACGTTACCGCTACCACCAAATGATAGCCGCTGTCATGCGTTTGGCCATGAAAATACTGCCCGGCGTGAAATTCAGCATGAACAACGAGGTGGGCGAAACTTTCGAGAAGCCTGCGGTCATCATCGCCAATCATCAGTCGTCGCTCGATTTGATTACGCTCATGATGCTGCATCCCAAGTTGATTTTGCTGACCACGGACTGGGTTTGGAAGAACCCGTTTTATGGCATCATCATTCGCTTTGCCGAGTTTTATCCCATTTCGGACGGCTACGAAAAGAACGAGGAACGTTTGAAAGACTTGGTGAGTCGCGGTTATTCCGTAGTGGTTTTCCCGGAGGGCACGCGCTCCATGACAGGCGAAATCATCCGTTTCCACAAAGGTGCTTTCCAACTGGCGCAGACCCTGAAAGTCGATATCCTGCCCGTTTTCATTCACGGCGCCTATCACGCCATGCCCAAGAAGGATTTCTTTGTGCTTCGCGAAGGTAGTGTTTATGTAGAAATTGGGAAGAGGATGGCGGCGGAAGCGGTGCAAGCCGAAGATGCCCGCGCCCTCACTTCGCAATTCCACAAGCTATATTTAGAGCATTATGGCGAAATCCGCCGTCAGCGCGAAGACACGATGTACGTGCTGCCGTATGTGCGCTATAAGTACATCTACAAAGGCAACAACGTGGAACGCGAATGGCGCCAAAGCATCAGTCGCATCCGCGCCCATGCGGCGGAAATTGACGCTTTGCAGCATAAAAGTATTTTATTGAAAAACAGTGGATTGGGAGAATTGGCTTGGACGATGGCCCTGGTTCACAAGGATTCACAAATCTATGCCGTCGAGGCGGATGAGGACAAGTATCTGATTGCCTCGCATTGTAGTTACATCCCAGACAACTTGCATTTCGTGAAAGAGGAAACGGGATTGCCCAATTGCGATTATGTTATTGATAATCAAATGTTTTTGAAATGAAAAAGTGTGTTATTATAGGCAGCGGTCTGGGTGGACTTTCAACAGGAGTCATTTTGGCGAAAAATGGCTACAAGGTGACCATTTTGGAGCAATCCGCCCAAATCGGGGGATGCCTTCAGTGCTTTTGGCGGGATGGAGTGAAGTTTGAGACCGGAATGCACATTGTGGGCAGTTTGGATGACGGACAAATACTTTCCAATTATTTCAACTACTTGGAAATCAAGGACAAGATTGAGCTGAACCGACTTGACACCGATGCCTACGACATCTTCTTGCTGCATGGCGAGAAATTCACCATCCCAAACGGACGCAAGGCGTTTGTCGAATACTTCTCGAAGCGTTTCCCGACGCAACGAGAAAACTTGGAGCGGTATTGTGACATGGTGGAGCAAGTGTCGACAATGACACCGTTTCACGACTTGCAGCATTACAGGGAAGATGCTTTTGTAGACGGGGATTTGTTTGTCAAGAGCTTGAATGAGGTTATAGACCAGACGATTACCGACCCCTTGCTGCGCGAGGCACTTCTCGGCAACATCACATTGTATGCCGGCGAAAAAGACAAGACCGCCTTTGCGACACACGCCTTCATTTCTGACTTTTATAACAAAAGCGCTTTTCGCATTGTAGGCGGAAGCGACAGGATAGCTTCGGCTTTGGCAGAGGTGCTGCTGGCGCATGGCGGAAGAATACTGACACGGAAAAAAGTGGTCAGGGTTCTCGTTGACGAGAAAATGGCTACAGGAGTAATGACTGATGACGAAGAAGTCTTTCCCGCCGATGTGGTCATTTCGGACATACACCCTAAGCAATTGGTAAAAATCGTTGATGAACAGGCGTTTACTCCTGCCTATATCTCGCGTGTCAACAGCATCCCTGACACGACTTCCGTTTTCTCGCTGTTTCTCCGCTTCAAGAAAGACAAGCTTCCTTATCTCAATTCCAATGTCTTTGGCTTTTGCAACAGCACGCCTTGGACAGTGAACGGTGTGGTTGACAAGGCCTGGCCATCAGGGTATTTTTATTTGCATCACTGCCACGAGCCGAACCCAATGTATGCCACGGGCGGTGTCATTTTTGCCTATATGGATATGGGTGCGCTGCGGCAATGGGAAGACACGACGATAGGAAAACGGGGCAAGGAATACGAAGCCTTCAAGCATGAAATGGCCGAGCGTTTGTTGGATGCCGTTGAGAAAGATTTCCCCGGTTTGCGCGAGGCCGTTGAAAGCTATTATGCAGCCACTCCCCTCACCTATCGCGATTATACCTCGACCCCCGATGGGGCCATGTACGGCCAAATCAAGGATGTCAGGACGGGCGTTGCAGGTAGGGTTTCGTTCAAGACGAAGGTGCCAAACTTGTTATTAGTGGGACAAAACATCAACTCACACGGCATGTTGGGTGTGTTGGTCGGGACGATTACGGTTTGCCAGCATCTGCTTGGCGAAGAGGAAGTGATGAAACAGATGATGGAAGCCAACCGAAAGTCTGTCGTCGTCATCGGTGGCGGAATTGGCGGCTTGGTTTCAGGCGCGCTGCTTGCTAAAGAAGGCTACAAAGTGACGGTTTTGGAAAAGAACGCCATCATCGGCGGCGGGCTGCAGTCTTTCAAGAGAAACGGCCTGAGTTTTCCGACGGGAATGCATGTCTTCGGCGGCTTTCAGGAGGACGGTGTACTGCGCAAGCTATTCTCCTATCTTGGCATTATGGACCAACTCTCGCTTTCACCAATGGATGAAAACGCCAACGACATTGTGATGATTGAGAGCGACCACACCGAATACAGGTTTCCGCGTGGTCGTGAAAACTATGTGAACTATCTGGCTTCGATGTTTCCAAAAGAAAAGGATAATATCAAGGCCTACATTGAAAAACTGAGGGAACTGTCGAAAGAGGAACCCTTGCTTTACCTTCGCGAAACTGATAATCCAAATTACGAGCATACTGAAGATTTCTTTGTCACTTTCAACGACCTCATCAACAAATACATTCAACATCCCAAATTGAGGGCGCTGCTTCATTATTTGGCTCCCATGTTTAGTGGTGTCGACGGCCAAACTCCCGCTTTCTTGAATGCGTTGACCAGCATGATGCATATTGAAGGCACATGCCAATTCATGGGTGGTAGCCAACAAATGGCCGACTTGCTGGCAAAGGTGATTGAAGAGGCTGGCGGAAAGGTGCTGTCTAATAAAAAGGTTGTTGAAATCAAGGTGGAGGATCATAGGGTAACGGAGGTGATTGCCCAAGACGGAACCACATACCATGCCGATAATTACATTTCTGCTGTTCATCCGAAAGTATTATTGGACATTATTGACCAAAAAGCCTTTACAAAGGCCTATTTCAACAGGTTGCGACAAGTTGAGGAGACCATCTCTTGCTTCAAAGTATTTGTTGAGTTTAAGGAAAACACCTTCCCTTATCTGAACCACACGAGTTACTTCGTAAGCGATTACGACCAATATTCCAAGATGTCTTCTGTGGAGCCGAAAGAATGGCCGCAGGGCCTCATGTATATAACGCCTCCGCCTCAAGACGGCCCATACGCGCGAACAATGGTCATCAATTGCATGATGGACTATGCTTGGGTAAAGCCTTGGGAAAACACCACAGTAGGCCATCGGGGAGCGGAATATGAGACATGGAAACGACTTCAAACGGAAAAAGTGCTTGATGTTATGGAGAAGATTTACCCTGATTTCCGAAGCTGCATCAAGCGTGTTTTTGCCTCGTCGCCGCTGACCATCAGGGATTACTACGGCAACAAGGATGGCTCGATGTATGGCTTCCATCGTGATGGCAACAACATGATGCAGTCACAGATTGCCGTGTTCACAAAAGTCAAGAACTTGTTCCTTACGGGACAGAATGTCAATTCGCATGGTTTGTGCGGCGTTTCCATGACGGCCATCGAGACGGCTGAGGCCATTGTCGGGCATAATGCCATCGTGCATCACATCAATAAATTTGTAGGATTCGAGGAATAATTTGTAATTTTGCGACATCAATTATTTAAACATGGACACGATAAAACTGAAATTGATTTATCCCAAGTGGAACAAACTGCCCGGGCAGACCACCTTTAACCTGCCGCCTCATGGCCCCGTGGCGTTTGCGGCCACTTTGCCTGAATATGTCGACATCTCGTTCACCGACGAGAACGTGGAACCCATTGACTTTGATGAGGAATGCGACCTCGTGGCCCTCTCGATGATGCTCACTACGCAGGTGAAGCGCGGCTGGGCCATCGCCGAAGAGTACCACAAACGCGGCAAAACCGTATTGGCTGGCGGCATTTCCACCATGCTTCACGCCGAAGAAATGGTCAACCATGTGGACAGCGTCTTTTTGGGCGAGTCGGAAGGCCGCTCCGAGCAGGTCATCTTGGACTGGAAAAACGGTTGTCTGAAAAAAATCTATAACTTTATGGGCAACCAGCCTGACATCGCCTCGGTGGGTCCCTGCCGCCGCGACCTTTACAAGCGCGAGCTGTATAACCATAAGGGCGTTCAGATGGTCGATTTGTTCAACGCCTCACGTGGCTGTCGCTTTAGTTGCTATCCTTGCGCAGTGTCGTATCTTGGTGGACGTAAGTTCCGTCCGCGCCCCGTCGATAAGGTGGTGGAGGATATGGCCGGCATCGACAACAACCGCTTGTTTATCGTCGATAACTCGTTGGCACAAGACAAACAATGGGAAATGGAATTGTTCAAAGCCATCGCGCCATTGAAGAAGAAATGGATCAGTCACACGATTGAGGACGACCCCGAAGTGCTCGACTTGGCCGCCAAGGCGGGTGCTTGGTATGTGTATCAGGCCGTTTACGATACTTCCGACTACATCAAGGAACGCGTAAAACGCTATCACGACTATGGCATCGGCGTGGAAGGCACCATTCTTTTCGGCCTTGACAACCAAACGGAAGACGACATCAAGCGGCTCATCGACTTCTTGGGCGAAATCGACCTCGATTTGGCCGAGTTCACCATTTTTGCGCCTTTCCCGCACACCAAGGGTCACGACGACCTGTTGCGCCAAGGTCGCATCTTCGACTTTGACTGGGATCATTACAACGCTGGTCAGGTGGTGTATCAACCCAAGCACATGTCGCCGGAGAAATTGCAAGACCTTTACGATTACGCATGGAAGAGTTTCTATGCCAGCGAAACTCAAGAGGCCAAAATGTTCCGCCTGTTCTGCAACGTGGCCTTGCGCGAGATGGAAGAAGGCACCTATCGCCCCCGCGACCGCAGGTTAATCAACAAGTCGTTTGGCCGCGATGTGGACCGCAGCAAACGCAATGTCAATGTCCGCGTGAATTAACGTAGGGGCGGACCTGCGTGTCCGCCCGTTAAAACAAATGTCCACCCTCAACTATTAAACAACAACAGAAAATGAAAGTATCCCCAGAATATTACGACGAAATTTTCCCCTTCAAAGGCGAATGGGATATGGAATCCACCTGTGGCCTGAAAATCAGGGAAGTAGATGGCAAAAAGTATGTCATCGTGACCGAATTGTATCAAGACAATCCAGGTACTTCGGTAACCTATGCCGGACGCAAGCTCGCCGACCAGATTTGCGAGGCAAAAAACCTGAAATTGGAAGACATCGTCTATTTGGAATGCACACCCAACACCAACTCGAAGCTGTCGTTCTACGATGAAGAATATTTCCAAGTGGATTTCTTCGCCGACATGCAACACAAATATCGCCAACTTTCCAAAGAGGAAGTGATGAAAATCTTAAGCAAATGATAAAAGGTAAAGCATTGGTTTTCGGTTTGTTACTGCTTTTCTTCGGACAAGCCCTTGCCCAAGAAAGCATCCCGCTTTGGGAAGGGTATCACGTGCCTCACGGCAAGCAAGTCACACTGACGCCCTATTTGGCTGACAGTAATGAGATGGGGCTTGCCATCATCGTGTGTCCGGGCGGAAGTTATTTCTGGCTCGACGAAAAGACCGAAGGCGACGGCGTGGCGCAGTGGTTGCAAAAAAACGGCATTTCTGCCTTCGTGTTGCGCTATCGGGCGGCGGGTTTCGGCGCTTTCTTTTGGCATCACCGCGCCATTTTCCGAGGCAAGCAATACCCTGACATGCTCATCGATGCACAACGTGCCCTGCAATGGGTACGCGAACACGCCGAGGAATACAAAATCGACCCCAACAAAGTGGGCATGATGGGCTTTTCGGCAGGCGGCCATTTGGTGATGTCGGCAGCTTGTTTCAATGAAACCAACTTCTTGAAAGAAAACGGAATAGACACGGAAGCCAGCCTCTGCCCCGCCTTCGTCGCCCCGATTTATCCTGTGGTGACGATGCACGAGCCATACGTTCACAAGCGCTCGCGCAGGGCCTTGCTCGGCGAGAAGCAACAACACAACCCGACAATGATTGACTCCCTTTCATTGGAACAACACATTCCCACCGATTGCCCGCCCGTTTTCCTAATCAACTGTGCCGACGATCCTGTAGTAGACTACCACAACTCCATCCTCCTCGACTCCGCCTTGACTGTCAATAACATTAGCCATCAATATATCCGCTACTATACCGGCGGCCACGGTTTCGGTGCGAGCGAAGAAAAAGGCACGCCAGAATGCAGGGCCTGGAAAAATGAGTTTCTCAATTGGGTTAGGTCCCTGAGCCTGTCGAAGGGCCGTCATGACAACAATTAAACAAATCACAGATTCAACGAAGTTAATCAACGCTATAATAATGATTACCAACGATATAGAATACAAACCCATAGAAGAAATTAAGGCCTATCAAGAAGGTTTGCTGCATGAGGCTTTGGCCTATCTGCAAGCCCATTCGCCGTACTATCAGCGGATGTTCAAAAGCTATGGCATCAACATCGAAAAGATTCGGCATATTGAGGATTTGGTGAAGATTCCGTTCACCGAGAAGAAGGATTTGCAACTGTTCAACGACGAGTTCCTTTGCTGCCCGAAGGAGAAAATCATCGACTATATCACCACTTCCGGCACCCTCGGCGACCCCGTTACCTTTGGCTGCACCGAAAAGGATTTGCAACGCTTGGCCTACAACGAGAAAAAGTCGTTTGAATGCGCGGGCGTGAAACCAGGCAATGTGGTGCAACTGATGACCACCTTGGACAAGCGTTTCATGGCGGGACTGGCCTATTTCCTGGGTTTGCGCGAACTCGGCGCAGGCGTCATTCGCGTAGGCAACGGCATCCCCGAATTGCAGTGGGACACCATCCGCCGCATCAAGCCCGACACCATTATGTGTGTGCCTTCGTTCATTCTGAAACTGATACAATACGCTGAGGAACACGGCATTGACTACCACAACAGCAGCATCCGCCGCATCATCGGTATCGGTGAAGGTTTGCGCGAGCAGAACTTCGAGCTCAACCTGCTGGGCCGTAAAATCAAGGAGAAATGGGACGTGCAACTCTTCGCCACCTATTCCTCGACAGAGATGGGCGCGACATTCTCGGAGTGCGAATACGGGCAAGGCGGCCACGTGCATCCCGAACTCATCATCGTGGAAATCATCGGTGATGATGGTCTGCCTGTTCCCGACGGTCAACCGGGTGAAATCGTGGTCACCACTTTGGGTGTGGAGGCCATGCCGCTGCTGCGTTTCCGCACGGGCGACATCGCCGCCAAAATCGTCGACCAATGCCGATGCGGGCGCAATTCCTACCGCCTCACGCCGCTCGTGGGCCGCAAGAACAACATGATTAAGTTGAAAGGCACAACACTCTATCCACCAGCGATTAACGATGTTCTCGACAACACTGATTATGTCGAAAATTATGTCATCGAAGTGCGCCAAAGCGAGGCTGGCACGGATGATGTGGTAGTGAAAATCGGATTGAAGTATCAACCTGATTTTGACGTGGTCAAAATACTGAAAGACAGTTTCCGCTCACGTATCCGCGTGGCACCGCAAATCGAAATCCTTCCCACCGAGATGATTCAGAAAATCAACTATCCCGCCAAGAGTCGCAAACCCATCAAATTCATTGACTTTAGGAACAAGGAATGAGCAATTTCGATGACATCAGGCCCTATTACCCCGAAGAAATACCTGCGGCGACTCAACGTATGGCCGACAGCGAGGTGATTCCTGCCATCGCCCAATTTTTAGGTAAATCCCCCATGATGCTTCGCGAAAGAATCCGAGGTATCAAAACCGTTTCGGAATTCCAGCTGGGGCTGCTTCGGGATGTGATAGAAACCCTGGTGAAAAAGACCACTACAGGTTTTGATTGGTCGGGGGTGGAGAACATATACGAGAAGAAGCCTTACCTTTTCGTCTCCAACCACCGTGACATCGTGCTTGATGCCATGTTTCTGCAATATATTCTTTGCAATATGGGGCAAAACACCTGCCAGATTACCTTCGGAAGCAACCTGATGTCACACCCTTTTGTCATCGATTTCGGCAAGGTGAACAAGATGTTCCGCACCGAGCGTGGTGGAACACCCAAGGAGTTCTACAACAGCATGTTGCATATGTCGGAATATATGCGCCATGTCATTACTGAAGTGCATGAGTCGGTGTGGATTGCCCAGCGCAACGGTCGCACCAAGGACGGCATTGACGCCACTGACCCCGCCATCATCAAGATGTTTGGCATGAGCCGCTGCGACGACAGGGTGGCTTCGTTAGCTGAACTGAACATTGTTCCCGTGGCGGTGTCCTACGAATGGGAGTCGTGCGACAAGCTGAAGACCCTGGAACTTTATGCCCGCCGCAAAAACGGCCATTACGAGAAGCAACCCAACGAAGACATCAACAGCATCCTGACGGGCATCATGCAACCCAAGGGTTATGTACATTTCCATATTTGCCCAATGGTCACGGAAGCGGATTTGGTTTCATTGAACGACTGCAACTCAAGCGATTACTACAAGCGCGTGGCCGAGCTGATGGACAGCCGCATCAACCCGAATTATTATCTCCATCCCAACAACTACATTGCCCACGATCTACGCAGCGGAACGGAGACCTACGCAAGCCGATACACCGCCGAGCAAAAGGCACAGTTTTTGCGTTATATGGACTGGATGAACGACTATCCCGACATGGACCGCAAGGTGTTGGAAGAGATTTTCCTTGGGATTTATGCTAATCCAATAAAGAGCGTAAATAAAACAAAATGAAAAAGTTAATACTGATATTGTTGTTATCGATCAGTTATGCAGCCTTTACCCAGGAACCTGTTCGCCAATCGGTGGTTGATGCAGAAAAGGCCGCCTTACTGAAAGAAATAAACAAACAGCAGAAATCGTTCAGCTGCCATTTTGTGGAGGAAAAAAACATTGCCGTTTTAGACGAAACGGTGGTGTCGAAAGGCATCATCACTTACGAGGCTGCCAAACAATTGACCTGCGAATACACCGAGCCGGAATCGTTGATACTGAGCAAAGACGCCAATGGCAACCTCAGCGTGACCAAAAATGGTAAACCCATGAAAGCCAACATGATGCACAAGCAGATGATGGACATGATGGAAACCTTTGTCAGCGGGAAAGCCGTGGGGCAGTCAAACGAATATGAAGCGGAGGTGTGGTCATGCGACAAGGACTATATTGTCAGCTTGACGCCAAAAGCCGCCTCAAGGTTCAGTGTGATAGAGCTATATCTCAACAAAGAGTCCAAAAGGATAGAAAAAACGGTCTTGAAAGAGACGAGAGGCGACTGCACCACCATCACCATGTCGGAGTAGCCATGATTGTCAAAAACAAGGAAAGATGTCATCAGCGATTCTGAATATTGAAAAACTTACCAAGTCATATCCCGACCTGAACAAGCAGGTGCTTACCGGGCTTTGCTTAAAGGTGGAGAAAGGTGAAATTTACGGCTTTCTGGGCCCCAATGGCGCGGGCAAAACCACCACGGTGAACATCATTTCTGGACTGTTGAAAGGCGATTCGGGCCAGATTGAAATGTTTGGCAGACCTTACAACGAGAACAGAAATTACATCAAACACCACATGGGTTTGGTGCCGCAAAACATTGCCGTTTTTCCCGAGTTGACCGCCTACGAAAACTTGAAAATTTTCGGAGCCATCTATGGCATGGAAAACAAAGCGTTGAAAAGCAGAATTGACGAACTGCTTGAGCTGTTCGGCCTGATGAATTTCAAGAACAAGAAAGTGGCCTCGTTTTCAGGAGGCATGAAGCGTAGCGTCAATCTGATGGTGGGCATATTGCACAAGCCTGATTTACTGATTCTTGACGAACCAACAGTCGGCATTGATGTCCAGTCGAAAATGGTCATTTTGGAAAATCTGAAAAGCCTCAACAAGGAAGGCGTTTCCATTTTGTACACCTCGCACGACATGGAAGAGGCCCAGCACCTTTGCACGCGGGTCGGCATCATCGACGGCGGAAAGTTGGTGGCTGAAGATACGCCTTCGGGGTTGATAGCCGCCCATGAGGGTTGCGACGACCTCGAATCGGTTTATCTTCGCTTGACCGGAAGAAAACTCAGAAACATGGAGGATTAAAGGGATGAAGAGACTCATTAATTTGATATACAAAGACTTCCTTTTGCTCGTCCGTGACAAGGCAGGCTTGGTTTTTCTGTTTGTCATGCCTTTGGTTTTAGTGTTGGTGATGACGGGTATGCAGGAAGGAGCGTTGGAAAGCGCAACGAAAAACTCGATTTCACTAATTGTCTTAGATTCGGACAAGGACGAAATCGGACTGACCGTCGAGAAGGAACTGCAAGAAAAAGACATGTTCGACGTCAAAATTGCCGATGCATCGATGACAGAAGCCGAAGTGCAGAATTTGGTCAGGAAGGGCACCTATCTGATAGGCGTTTACATCCCCGAAAACACCACGGCGAAGATCCAAGGCAATGTGCAGAAAAGCATTGCGGCGGCGTTTGCAGGTTTGCCAGCCTCTGTGACTGAAGGAAAAATGGACACGGTCTCCATCAAAGTCTTCCTTGACCCAACCATCAACAGCACATTCCGCACCACCTTGATGAGTTATTTGCGCGAAGCGTCGAACCAAATCGAGAACGAATACATGTTTGCCAAAATTTCGGAGGAGGTAAACGAAAGGGCGATGCTGCCCATGGGTGAGTTCAGCCTGTCGGCGGCCCAACCCGTGGGCATTGAGGAAATCACCTATTCCAACCATGACGACGCGAAAGCAAACTTCGACGCAGCCGCACACAATGTACCAGCTTGGACCTTGTTCGCCATCTTTTTCATTGTCATTTCTTTGTCGGGGAGCATCATCAAGGAGCGGGAGGACGGCAGTTTTGCCCGCCTGATGACCATGCCTTGCCCCTATTCTTTATATCTGTTGAGCAAGGTGATTGTTTATGTGGCGGTCTGCCTCGCCCAGTTCTTAGTGGTCATGCTCATGGGCAAATGGTTGTTCCCGCTAATAGGTTTACCCGTGTTCGACATGCACGGGACTTTCTTCTATTGCCTGATTGTGGTGTTTTGTGCGGCTTTGGCGGCCATCGGCTTCGGTTTGCTCATCAGCACATTTGCCACTACACACCAGCAGGCGGCCATCTTCGGCGCGGTTTCGGTCGTGATACTTTCCGCCATCGGCGGTATCTGGGTGCCAACGTTCCTTATGCCGAAATTCTTGAAGGCGTTGAGTATGATTTCGCCGCTCAATTGGGGCATTGAGGCCTTCTACGGGCTCATCTTGCGCGGTGGAAGCTTCGTTTCGGTACTGCCTCAGTGTTTACTGCTACTGGCTTTCGCGGCAGTGTGCTTCGTCATCTCCTTGTTGGCTCAAGGTAAAAAGAGCTTTTGAAGGGCTTGTTGATTGAAAAACTGCGCGCTGAAAGAGGAAAAATTGTACTTTTGCAACCCCTAATGCCATACAGCCTTACCTATAATTACAAACTGGTATGATAGAGAATTATCCCAATGAGAGAAGAATGCATTGCGAGACCGGCGTGCTGGTCAACATGCTGGAGTATTATGGTTACAACATCAGCGAACCGATGACCTTCGGCATTGGCGGTGGCATGTATTTTCTGTATTTTCCGTGGATGAAACTATACGGCTTCGTGCTGCCCGTGCTGCGGTCGAAACCCACCAATATCATGCGTCGTTTCACCAAAAGGATGTATATAGGCTACCACGAGAAGTCGTATGGTAACAACCGAGAAAAAGCCAAACAAGAGCTCGACGAACTCGTTGCCAAGGGTATCCCTGTTGGTTTGAGAGTCAATTTGGTAGGACTGAAATATCTAAACGACATCGGTTTCGACCTGGATTATAACGGCCACCATATTGCTGTAATTGGCAAGGAGGGGCGAGATTATATCATTGCTGACATTGATGAAAAATTGCCCAACGATGACTTGGTCACCTTGGATGAGACCCGCATGTCTTTGGTGAGATTCAGGAGCGGTATTGCAGCACCTCATGGGTGCATGTTTTACATCGATCCTTTGCCAGCCAACTATGCCAAAACCGTGGATTTGAAATCCGCCATCATCGAAGGATTGAAAGAAGCCTGCCGCAACATGCTCTCGATTCCCATGCCGTGGTTTGGAAGCAAGGGCATTCATTTCATGGCCAACGGCATGCGGAAATGGGAAAAGAAACACGACCAAGAGCTCATCGACCTCACCCTCCTGTGGTATTACAGGCTTATTGAACAGGCGGGCACGGGCGGCTCGGGCTACCGTTATATATTTGCCGACTTCCTGAAAGAATCTGCTGAAATCTTCCAAAGCGAAGTGCTTGCGGACAGTAGTGACATCATGCGCAAGGCCGCCGATTGCTGGAGAGCCTTCACCGTGGATTGCAACCGCTATCTCAACAAGACTGGTGTCACGCTGAACGAGATGGCCGACATCATTGACGAGGCGGGAAACAACGAATATAAAGCCTTCAAGAAGCTGAAAAACGACTTTTTGAAGAAAAACAAATAAGACATGGAAACGAAGAACAAGCTTGATACGAACTCACGTTGCGCCGTCATAGGCCACGGCAGTTGGGCAACAGCAATTGTCAAAGTATTGACAATGAAAGGGCTGTCTGTCGTTTGGTATATTCGCAACACCGAAGTGTTGGAATCATTGCGCACCGAAGGGCGCAATTGCCGCTATCTCCCTGATGTTGAGTTTGATACAAGCCTTATCCATCTTTCCGACGATGTGAACGAAGCAGTGAAGGACGCCGATACCATCCTTTTGGTCACGCCGGCAGCCTACCTGAAAAGCAGCCTTTCCGATTTGAAAGTTTCACTGAAGGACAAGTTTGTTGTTTCGGCTATCAAAGGCATTATTCCCAATGAAAAACAACTAGTTACCGATTATCTGAAGAAAACCTACGGCCTGTCGGGAGCGCAGGTGTGCTTTATCGGTGGTCCAACCCATGCTGAAGAGGTGGCGCATGGAAGACTCACCTATTTGACCTTAGCCTGCGCCAATGTCGGCAAGGCCCGTGCCTTTGGCGAGAAGCTGCAAACGCCTTACCTCAAAGTGAACTATGTTCGGGGTATGCGCTATTTGGAACGTGCCGCCGTGTTGAAAAACATCTACGCCGTCATGGTGGGCATGGCCGTGGGCTTGGGCTACGGCGACAACTTCATCTCCGTTTTGGTGTCAAACTGCATCAAGGAGATGTTCTTCCTGCTCGACCCAAAAAGCGTCAACGACCTCTTTAAATTCAATCCATCCAATTTCTTCGGTGATTTGTTGGCCTCGTGCTATTCAAGCCACAGTCGCAACCGCCAGTTGGGTATGCTCATCGGACGCGGCAACACCGTGAAAACCGCCCTCAACGAGATGACAATGGTGGCCGAGGGTTATTTCGCCTCAGCTATGCTACCTCTTATTATTAATGAGCAAAAAGTACAACTCCCAATTGCCGAAACCGCCTACCAAGTGCTGCATCAAGGCTTGCCAGCACGCAAGGCAATGAAAAGCTTAGAAGACCTTTTGGCGTAACATGAAACACAGGGTCGCAAACCTGTTTGATATATTTTTTTCTCAAAAAACTAAAAAAATAGTTGTTTGTTCAAAATATTCTGTATATTTGCAGCGTTATAATTATTGAAATGAAACGTTTAATTTACATATTGGTTTGCTTGACAGCAGGTTGCGTGTTTTTCTCGTGCTCAACCAAGCCTGTAGCGAAGCCCGATTACTACGGCTTTTATACCGAGGAACAGCTGCGCGAGATGCGCGAAAACGGTCGTGCACAGGCCAAGGCTTACTTCCAAGAACTGGAAACCCGCCACCCCGACTCGGTCAAGGTACTCAATCTCAGTTGGGCGCACTTGGACACGCTACCGGACCTCTCCAAATATAATAAGGTGGAAATTATCGACTTTTCGGGCAACGAGACACCACGAGTCGACAAGTCGCTGTTTACGTCCGACAGCCTCAGAATAGTCCGCCTGGACAGATGCGGCATCCGCGAAATCGACTTTCCCGAGGGCAACCACATCAAGAGCTTGAACCTGACCAACAACCAGCTCGACCGCATCCCCGCAAGCATCAGGAAATGCAAAAATCTCAGGTCGCTTAACCTCGAAGGCAACCACATCAGGCACATCCCGAGATGGCTTTTGGAACTCGACAGCTTGGAAGACATTAACCTAAATTTCAACCAGTTGAAACTCAGAAAGTCAGATATTCGCCGCCTCGCAAAGGTTCAACAGCTTCTGATAGCTGGCAACAACATTGAGCGGCTTCCCTCCAACATCGTGAAACTGCGTTGCGAGAGTATGAATTTGGCCAAAAACAAGCTCCATGCGCTGCCCAAGTCATTCGCCCAACTGAAACAACTGAAAAGCGTCATTTTCTACGAAAACAACTTTGAAAACATCCCCGAACTCCTGACCGATTTTAAGAACTTGAAGCACCTCGACTTCTACAAAAACAATCTCACGGAAATCCCTGATTTTGTGGGCACTATGGAGAACTTGGAGCAGCTTTACGTGTCATACAACAAAATCGAGAAGATTCCCGACACGTTGCGCCACTTGCGCCGCCTGAAGCACCTTTATATCCACCACAACGAGCTGCATTTCCTGCCCGAATGGTTGGCCGAAATGGACTCGATAGAACGCTTGGGCGTGGGCTTCAACCATTTGTTGGTCCTGCCTGACCTGTCGGGAATGAAGTCACTCATAGAATTCGACTGCGAGAAAAACCTGCTCGAACGCATTCCTTGGGAACTGATTGAAAAGCCTGAAATAGAGATGATTGTGATTCGCAACAACGATTTCACTTTGACTCCAGAGGAGGAAGCCAAACTCAAAAAAGCCAGCAAAACAAAAACAATTGTATATTAATCGATTAAAACACATTGAATATGAAAGAGCTAACAAAAGGAGAAGAACAAGTGATGCAAGTCATTTGGAACATTGGACAGGGGTTTGCCAATGAGATTATGGCGGCCTTTCCCGAACCTAAGCCAGCCTACAACACCGTGCTGACGGTCATCAAGATTTTGGAGCAAAAGGGCTTCGTGAAGCACGAAACCTTCTGTCGCGCCCACCGCTACTATCCCGCCGTCAGCAAGGAGGACTACTCGCACCACTTCTTGGGCAGTGTGGTGGAACGCTACTTCAACAACTCCTACCTTGACCTTGTTTCGGCCTTCGCCAAAAAGGAGAATTTCAGCATCGAAGAATTAGAGGATATGAAAAAAGCCATCGACGAGGCCATTGCCTCAGAAAGGAAATAAGCCATGAACACACAAGAATTAATCATCGGTCACCTGCTGCCCATCGCGGTCACCATTGCGGTGCTTTGGCTGGTGTATCGACTATTGTTCCGTAACAGCAACCGGCTGTGTTTCAACCGTTTCTTCCTTTTAACGAGCCTGCTGATAGCCTTGGCCATGCCCTTGCTCGGCCTGCTTTCGGGGATGGAATCCCAGCAGATGGTGGTGTTGAAGCAAAACCTGTTTGGCGGCGGAATCATGCTGAACGAGGTCATCGTCACGCCCGACGGCCAGCCCATGCTGCCCGAAGTGACGGTGACAACCAACTCCACGCCCTCGCGTTTCAGTGTGTGGCAAGTGGTTGGCGGCATTTATCTAATAGGTGTCGGCGTGATGACGCTGCTGTTTCTCTTCAAGTTGGGGAAACTTGTCGCGCTCATCATCCGCTCGCCGAAGCGCAAGATGAGCGGTTTCACGGCGGTGTTCACCGGCCGTGACCAAGGCTCGTTCTCCTTCTTCCGTTATGCCTTTTTCCCCAATGAAAACGTGGATCCCGACATCATGCGGCATGAGATGAGCCACATCAGTCACCACCATTCGTGGGACATCCTTTTCGCCGAAGTGATGATGATTCTGCAATGGTTCAATCCTTTCATCTATCTGTATAAGAAGGAATTGCAGAGCCTTCACGAATACCAGGCCGACCGCGATGTGGTGGCCACTGGCGTTGACAAAAAGAACTATATGATGCTGATTTTGCAGCAGTGCACGGCCGTCGATTTCAGCAAAATGAGTAATAATTTCAGTTTAATTCTAACTAAAAAACGAATCAAGATGATTACAAAAAATGAAAAGGCCAAGGGCCTCTGGTGGAGGCTGTTGGCAACCTTGCCCGTGCTGGCTTTCTTGTTGGTTGCCAACACGAAACTGACAGCGCAAGATGCTTCGAATAGGCTCAGCAACCCAGCCGACGACAAGCCTATTACAATCGAGCTAGGCCAGTTTGAGATTTTCGGCGACGACGGTCTCCCGATGCAACTGAAAGACACGGTCATCTACTCCGACGACGGTTCCTACGTCAAATTCGAGACTTCCGATGCTTTCCAGCCAGAGTCAGGAGAGCCGTGCAAAAAAGTGACCGTCACTTCTTACGATGCTGACGGAACCCCTCGAAACAATTTCTTTATCACTGAGACGGAAAGAAGAGGCGACACGGCAACCTACAGTATCGAACCATTTACCCTCTCCGAAAGTGTTTTTGAATCGCTGTTAGACATTGCTACTTCTAATGAAGACCCTGTTTATCAGTCTGTTGACAAAATGCCAGAGTTTCCAGGCGGCATTGAGGCACTCATGCAATACGTTGTCATCAGGGTGAAGTTCCCGAGAGAAGCCATCGAAAACAAGGTTTCGGGGCGTGTGCTCGTGGGCTTTGTGATTGAGAAAGACGGCAGTGTTTCCAATGTCAATGTCGTGAGCGGCTTGGGCTACGGCTGCGACGAGGAGGCGGTCAGGGTGGTGCGTTCCATGCCGAAGTGGTATCATGGCTGGAAAGACGGCCAGCCCGTGCGGGTGAGCTACAATTTGCCCATCAAGTTCGATGCCCGTGACTTGACTGGCGACGGCATAGCCGATGCCGCCATGGTGCGCATGGAAGACGAAGAGGGCCATTCCTTCCACATCGACAGGTCGGTGGACTTGACTATCCCGGAGTCGACGAGTCAGGACAGCATCTTCCAGGTCGTTGACCAAATGCCTGAATTTCCTGGAGGTATGGACGCAATGATGGAGTTTATCTCGACCAGCATCAAGTATCCTGAAGATGCCGTCGACGAGGGCAAGGAAGGCAGGGTGTTTGTTTCCTTTGTCGTGGAAAAAGACGGTAGCGTTTCCAACATCAAGGTGCTTAGGGGCGTTTGCAAAAGCATCGATGAGGAAGCTTCTCGCGTGGTTCGTGCCATGCCGAAATGGAAACCTGGTATGAAAGACGGCAAGCCAGTTCGAGTATCGTTCCAGCTTCCTATCACGTTTAAACTCGGACAAACAAATGGTGAACACAAAACCACAGTGAAAACGGTTATTGCAGGTGATGACGAACATGCAAGCAAGACTTCTACGGCAACAATCCCAGACAATCCAGAAAAAGCCGACATGAAACCTGACAAAAACGGTGTCTATCAAATCGTTGAAGAAATGCCCGAGTTTCCGGGTGGCGTGGATGCTTTGATGCAGTTTCTCTCCAAAAACATCAAGTACCCGGAGAAGGCAAAGGATGAAAACATTTCTGGCCGCGTGTTCCTCGGTTTCGTGGTCGAGAAAGACGGTAGCATCGGCGAGGTGAAAGTGCTTCGTGGCATCGGCGGCGGCTGCGACGAGGAGGCCGTGCGCGTGGTGAAAGCCATGCCGAAATGGAAGCCGGGCAAGATGGAGGGACAGCCTGTCCGCGTGAGCTACCAGATTCCCATCAACTTCAAGTTGGATAGCCCTACGACAAACGGGCTTGAAAACACGACATGGGAAGGTTCTGGGACAGGTACACTAGACGGCACCAAATACACTATGAGCATGACCATGGAGTTTGAGTCGGACAAGGCGGGCTATTTTGTCATGACGCTGACGGCGAACAAGGAAGGACAAACGGCTAAAGTGTTTGAGGATGTTGGTCTTCCTTTCAACTATACCTTCGATGGCAAATCAATCGGTTCCATACAGCCCAAGAACCCTGATGGCAGCGATTTGGGCGAAAAGCCTCAACCGCCTTATGGTTTCCTCGTGAACAAAGATGGCACCATCACCGTCAGTTTCTATGATTTCAAGGAAGATATTGGTGTTGAGAAGATAGTTTTCAAGAAGCAGTAATGATTTGGTTTTGTGGGGTTTTCGTACCACGTTTGTAGGGCTGTCATGTTATGGCAGCCCTACAACGTTTAATAATTCAGTCCGAAAGCCCAAATAGGAATCACGGTGCCATAGCCGAATTAATGCCAAAAAAAGGGCGACACCCCAAAAGGATGTCGCCCAATTTTTAGCGGAAATCAATTCCGCAGTGGTTTATTTCACCACGGTCACACGTTGCGTGCTGACACCGTTCTCGGTGACGATGCGAACCACATAGACACCAGTGTTGAACTGAGCCATGTTGAGTTCGAGTTCGTCAGCGTTGACGTCGGCGTCATACACCATGATCTTCACGTTGCCGTTAGTCGGGTTCGGGTAGATGGCCACGTTGGCAGTGTTCTCGCCAATGGCGTCGACATAAACCTCCACATAGTCCACAGTCGGGTTGTCGAAGGCGGGAGCGGGTTCAGACTCGCAACCGTTTTCGTACACGGCAGTGACTTGGTAATAGTAGGTGCCGATTGACACTTCATCATCATACCATTCGTAGTATGTCTGGCCAGCAACGGCGGGCACAACGGCGATCAGGTCATAAGGACCAGTCACGTCAGAGGCGCGGTACACGTTGTAGGTAATAATCTCGCTACGAGTGTTGTTGTTCATGAAGCTCAGGTCAGCGGTCTTATGGGCATTCAAACCAGCGACGTGCAGCTCAGCATTGACGTTCTCCGTCACAGCGGGCTTCACGTTCTCGATTGCAATGTTTTCAACCATACCACCACGTTGGTTGGTCACGAAGCCACGGATCATCCAAGTGTAGTCCAGACCATAAGCGGCTACATCTTCCCATGACACACCGTCAGTGCTGATCCAACGTCCGTTGGCATCACCAGTATCGGTGCAACCAGTGGCAGGATAGGTGCCGTATTCGCTATACACAATCCACACGTTCTGCGTGCCGTCGATGGCCACAGGCGTGTTCAGCGTCACCTCATGGAAGCCTTCAGTGCCCATCGGGTTGAAGGTCTGAGTGCTCACTGAAGTCTGAGGAGCAGTGGTGCCGCCCAAGTAGATGGTGACGGTAATGGCTTGAATGTTCAAGGAAGGATCTTCATACATGGCGACCTTGGTCAGGTTCGTTCCAACATAAGGAGTCAACACATTGGCCGGGAACATGCAGGCCCAGTAGACCGTCGAGCCACCCGTTCCGATAGCATCATCATAGACGCCATCGTCGTAGTACAGCCATTCCTCAACAGGAACAATCGGAGGAACTTGCTCGCCCCACCAAATCAGAGCGCCAAAGTCATCATAGTCGTTCCAAACATAGTCGCCGTGGATGGCTTCGCCAGGCTCGCAGGTGATATCGCCACCAGTGCTTTCGCAGACCGGGCAACCCATTGACCAGCCGTAGTTGTGGTCGGGCAGGGTCATTTCACCAGGATAGATCGGGCGGACGCAATACTCATGGTCGCCATATTCGCCAACGTGAGTGTATTCACGCACGGTCGGGCCGACGATGTCTAAGTACTCGCCATCGAGGGTGATCAAGAAGCCGATGATGTCAACAGGAGGCAGGATGCCGCAGTCGGTGTCGCCGCTGCCGGCCACCTTGCTGAAGTTGATGTTGCAAGTCTGGTTCGAGTAGTTGGTGATCACGAGGATGTAGTACTCGCCAGTCTGAGCGTTAGCAGGAATCATGCAGTGCTCAGTCGGGTTGGCAGAGTAGCTGCAGCTCACCACCTTGTCGGAGGTCAGGCCGTTCGGGCAAGGAGCGGTCGGGTCGTCGAAGGGACCCCAGCAGCAGAAGTCGATGTCAACGGCAGGCGTGCTGTACATATAGATGTCGATGTCGCCCGGGTTGCCTATACGCATGTAGTACCAAGCCGGGTTAGGCGTGGTGTAGAGGCAGTCGTAGTAAGGACCAGTTTCACCGCTACCAGCATTGACGCCAGCCGGGAACTCGTACATACCGTTGTCGGTGCAGAACGGATCGGCAAGAGCGCAGAGGTTGTTCTCACGCGACTTGGCGTAGATGTCCATCATCAGGGAGTTGGCGAACTCCTTCGGCAGGGCGGGCTTGAAGGCTTGAGCTCTTTCAGCAGCGCTCACCTTATCCATCATGGCAAACTCGTTGGTGGTCTTCCAGATGAAGTCGGAGAAGTTTTCTTCAAGATCCATGTTTTCGTAAGCCGTGCTGGCCGTGACGATGAACTTGCCGCTTTCTTCGCTGGCGATGACGTCGAACTGACCGTCATTCAACAGGTTGTAGAGGAAGTAGACACGCTCGTCGAAATTGGCGATATTGGTGATGTCGAATTCGGCGCTTTCACCAATCATCGTGAAGTCGAAGGCTGAAGCCACGCGCGTAATCGGGGTGTCGTCGCCACCCTTGGCACCAGCAGTCAGCTCAATATCGTCCAAGCACATGATGTACTGGTCGGTGCAGTTGAAGTGACGGAAGGCAATGTACTTCTGACCGGCATAGCCGCTCAGGTCAACACTGTAGTTGTACCAAGTGCCGAGTCTGAGACCTTCGCCGTTGCGTGAAGCAGCGCCGCCAATCAAACCGCTCTTCTTGGCGGTCAGCGTCCACTCCTGAACCGAAGTCCAGTTGGTCATGTCGTCGGAGACGAACACACCGAAGTGGTCAGCAGGATAGCTGGCGTCAGTGGCAGCAGCCCAGAAGCTCAGTTGCGAACCGTTGGCAATGTTCACCAGAGGTGAAACGAAGTATTCGTTCGGAGTCAGGGCACCCACACCGTTGATGTAGGAACCGCTGCAGATGGCGTTGATGCCACCGTGGTACCAGTCAAGCGTCAAGCTTGCATAGTAAGTCCAAGTGGTCGGGATGGCGCTGGTCAAGCACCAAGTCCAGCCGTCGTTGTTGCCGTCGATGACAGTCCAGCCTTCAGGCATACCGCTTTCGAAGTCAACGCTGAAGGTGCCGGCACCGCCAGGACCAGGAGTATCGCCACCGTAGGGGTTGAAGCCGTGTTCAAACACCCACTCAATGTGGTTACCTTCGATGATGGTAGAAGCTTCAACTTCATCAACAGGTCCCCAGTGGTCGCAAGGTTCATAGACCCATTCCACAGGTTCGCACCATTCGCTTTGGCCAGTGCTGTAAACAGCGGCAATCTTCACGAGGTAGTGGTCGCCTTCAACGAGCGGAGCCATGAAGGGTTCGTCGGTGGACAGCTGGCACATCGGGATGACCGTGTTGTGGTTATAGATCGGCACACCGTCGATGGAGGTGCACATCACCTTGAAGAACTCGAAGTGACGAGTCTCTTCTTCGGCGCGGCCAGCGCTGAAGCTGATGTTGTCAACGAACATGGCATCGCCAGTCGGATTCACGCTACCGTCCTTGGTGTATTCCCAACGGAAGGTGTGCGAACCAGCGCTGACAGGATAGCTGTACTCGTTCCAACCAGAAACGTGAGCGCCGTAGGCAAACTGTTGGACACCGTCGATGGAGAAGATGCACTTATCCCAAGCAGTGGAAGTGCCTTCACCCATGCAGAGGGCTGCGAAGCTCACGGTACCGTCGGAGGCGTAGTTGTGCGTAGCCTCGATGGCGGAGGTGGTGCTGGCAGCACCGCTGTTGGTGCTCTTCATGCAGTAGGTGCCTTGGTAGGCGTTAGTGGACGTGACAGCCCAAGGATAGTTGCTGACAGTGTTGTCGAACACATATTGGCTCAGGTCGCCAGTCTCGAAGTCGATGAGCTCGTTGCCAGTCGGGTCGCCGGGGATGGTGGTAGTTCTATCCCACATGGCCCAGCCAGTACGCGATACATAGACGTTCTCAACACCGAAGAGGATTTCGGTCATCACATAACGGAGGTCAGTCGGATTCCAGATGCTCACGCTGTCGGTGATGGTGTAGTAACCATCATGTTCAACGGTCACTTGGTATTCGCCCTTACGGAACGTGTCGTAGGCATAGAAGCCAGACTCGTCAAGAGTGACACCAGGCATCGGGTAAGTCTGCTGTTCGTATTCATTGTAGTTGCGGAAGCTGACCGTGGTGCCTTCCGGACTGTCGGCGCTGTTGAGCAGCACAGTGACGGTCACATCGTTGAGGTACATGTCCTTATCCAAGCAGTTGGACCAGATGATGACACTCTCGCGAGGCAGCTGGATGGGCTCGCCGCCAGCAGCATAGTTGTCGTTGCCGCCACCACCGCCGCCAGTGCCACCAGCGAAGGTGACATTGTCAACGAAGAAGGCATCTTCAGTCGGGTTCACGCTGCTGTCCTTAGTGTAGCTCCACTTGAAGGTGTGGCTACCAGCAGAAACGTTAAACGAGTAAGTATTCCAGCTTTGGAGGGCACCATTGCTGAATTGTTGTGCGCCGTCGATGTAGAATTCGCACTTATCCCAGATGGTCGAGGTACCTTCGCCCCAGCAGCCACCTTCGAAGCTGACCGTACCAGCTTCGCTGTAGTCAACCGTGCATTGGATAGCTGAAGATGAGCTGGCCACGCCACCGTTACCACTCTTCAGGCAGTGACCAGTGTGGCTCGGGGCATTGGTGACAACGGTCCAAGGATAGGTAGCATCGTTGGTCCAGCCAGCAGGAATTTGACCGTCTTCGAAGTCATAGGTTTCGTCGCGGTTGGCCATGTCACGAGTGGCAGGCTTCACGCTGATAGGTTCGCTCCAAGTAATCGGGCTTTCGGTCATTTCACCGCGGTTGCCAGTATAGACCGTACCGACACCCCACTTGTAAACGCCAGGAGCGGCATCCGGCCAATCCACATCGATGTAGATGGTGTCAGGCACCCAAACAGAGGCCAGAAGCAGGGTGTTCTCCTCGGTGTAAGGACCATCGTTGTAGCAGCTGGTACGATACACTCTGTAGTAGTCGAGGCTACGTGTCTCAGCCACGCCCTTACCAGCTTCGCCGATGAGAACGTCATCGAGGCACATGATGAACTGGTCGGTGCAGCCGAAGTGACGGATAGCCACCCAAATTTGCTGACCAGCATAGGCGCTCAGGTCGCAGGTGAAGTTGTACCAGTCACCGGCAGCCACGGCGCGGTTGCCACGGCCAAGGCCGCTAGGTTTGCCACCGCCCTTGGCGCTCAACGTCCATTCTTGGATGGTCGTGAAGGCCGAAGCGCTGGTGTTGCTTGTCGTCGAAACGGCCACGCCGAAATGCTCAGCAGCATAGCTGGCATCTTGTGCGCAAGCCCAGAAGGAAATCATGGAGTGGTTGGTAGCGGCATACATCTGCGGGCTAACGAGGTAGTCGTCAGGAGTCAAAGCACCGCCAGCGTTGCAGTAGCTTTCACCCATGAGGTGGCCAGTGCCGCTGTGCGAGTCGATGGCAGCCGTGCTGTGGTTGCCAGCTTCACTACTGTGATACCAAACGTGACCGTCGCCGTCGGCGTCGATGTTGGTCCAGCCTTCCAAGCCATTTTCAAAGCCGTAGACATTGCCAGTGGGTTGCGGAGCGGGTTGACGGTAGAAGGTGATGTAGTCGACATAGAAGCAGTCGTCATTGCTGTTCACGCTGCCGTCCTTCGTATATCTCCACTGGAAGGTGTGCTCGCCAGAGGTGATGTTGAAGACTCTCTCAGTCCAGCTGCCAGCACCAGTGTACTGACCCATTTGCTGGCCGTCGATGTAGAAGTAACCGTAGTCCCAGTTGTTTTCGCAGGAAATCTTGCCGTAGAAGCTCATTTCACCATCGTTCGGGATGTCAACCGTGACGGTCATGTTGCTGACGACATTGGCCACGCCAGCGCCGCCGCTCTTCATGCAGTATTCGCCTTCATAGGGGTTGTTGGTGGTGATGGTCCAAGGATAGGTGCCATCCAACTGCCAATCAAACTTGCTGAAGTCGCCGGTCTCGAAGTCCTCAATGATTTCGCTACCGGGCAGGCCGCAGCCCCAGTAAACCTTCACATACGGGCTGTTCGGGTCAAGGCTGTCGGGATAGTACTCAGCAATGACTTGGCAAACAGGATAGAAGTTCTCGTCAAGCATGTAGTTGACGGGCTCAGTCTCAAAGTCATAGAACACATCGACAGGGTTGATGAACGGGAGCATGGGCGAAGTGACGGTTTGATAACCGGACTTGC
Organism: uncultured Bacteroidales bacterium; assembly: GCA_905233685.1. GTDB lineage: Bacteria > Bacteroidota > Bacteroidia > Bacteroidales > F082 > Limimorpha. The sequence continues at coordinate 56,956 of CAJOEZ010000008.1, forward strand.
TGGCTTCTCCGTTGTATTCACCGGCATAGACGGTACCCGTGTAGTAACCGTAGTCGTTCGTGGTGAAGCTGTAGGTGTGAGGATCGCCAAACTCGTCGACGCCAGTGTAAGTCACAGTGGCACCAGGGACGGGTTGGTCATAGTCTTGTTCATAGACATAACCGCTGATTTCGCCATAGCCGCTCACTTTCACCACGACGGGATCGGACAGGGCCGATTCACCCTCATCGTACATGGCGCTCACCTGGAACATGTAACCATTCATGTTGTAGGCGAGAGGACCAATCTCATAGGAGAGGTGGGCTTCCGGATCGGGAGTGATGGAGGTGTTACCAATCAACTCGCCATCCATATAGATGCGATAGGTGCGGAAGGTACGGTCAACGATGGCGCTCCAATGCAACGTGGTGGTTTCATCATCAAAGATGGTTTCGTCATCCACATAGAGGCCAGAGGGCACGTTGAGGTGGGTGGTGAATCCCCAGGTTTCACCGGTAGTGATGCCGCCAGGGCAGCCAGCGCCAGTGTTCATCTCATCCACTCTCCAGAAGTAGTGGGTGTTGTTCCACAGGTTGTGGACAATGAAGCTCTGGGCAAGTTCGGTGGTGAAGCTGCCGTCTTCAGGATACATAATGGTCTGCGGGTGGTTGGGATCCGGGAAGTAGGTGGTACCAATGATGATACGCCATGCAGTGGTGCCTTCGCCAAGGTGCCACTTCAGTTCCACAGTACCAGGTTCCACAGCGACTTCGCCGTCAGCCGGAACAGGATTGTAGGCCGGTTCGGGGCAGGGCAGGTCGGCAGCGTTGATGGTCACCTCGAAGTCCATGTCGGTGGAAGAAGCCACAAGGTAGTAGCGACCAGCTTGGACGGGCATATCCACGATTTCAGGAGCAGCTTCATAGCGAACCTCGGCAACATCGCGATTGCCACGGCCACCGCCATTCATAATAATGATAGGACGGTTGGACGAGGTGGAAAGATCGTAGGTTCCGGTCATGGAATTGAACACGGTGTAGTCGTCATAGTCGTAAGCAACTGCGGTGAAGCCAGCGTTTTGGGCCTTCCAGCTCGGACCGCTGTGCCACTCGGTATCGTTACGGTTGGTGCAGATAAGCACGTTGCTGTGACCGTCCCAGGCGAAGCTGCCTTGGTTGAAGACGAACTCGTTCCAACCCGCGACAGGAGTGTTGTCGCCAGAATAGACAAGGGTCATGCCGCTTGTGTTGTGGGAGGTCGTAGTCAGCTCGGTGTCGCTCACATTGGCCATCCAAATCTTAAGGCCGTGAGCCTCGTAGCTGGCATTGCTGTTGGCATACCAGCTCAGGCTGGTCATGCTGGCGGAAGTCACACCAGCTTCCTCAAGTTCACTGGCGAGGAAGAGGCACTCACTAATGCTGTTGTAGTACAATTGGTAATAAGGGAAGTAACTGAGGCTCGAAGTGCTGCTCTCATCGCCAATCTGGGCTAAGAAAGGCGTTGCGCTGCCTCCACCGCCACCGCTACCACCACTCATAGGGCCGTTGTAAGCGTTGTCGGCCATGGGGCCGCCTTCACCGTTGAAGTCCTCGCGATAGAGAGCCACCTTACCATCTGCACCAGCAGTGACAGCAGCGCTCAGCAGGACATCATTTTCAAACTCGAGCTTGTAAACGGCATCGTAGCCTTCCGGAATCTCGGGGAAGGGCAGCGTGTAGTCGTTGTGAAGCACTGCGGTAGGATCAGAGGTTTGGAGCGTCACCAAAGGAACGTTCACAAAAGGCCAACCCGTGGTCACAGGATCCACATTCAGGGCAAGCTCATAAATGTCGGGGCAGTAGGGTGAGTAAACGTCAGCCGAGATGGGCCATACCATGGCCGTGCGGGTGCCGTTGTAAATGGCCACGAACTGACGCTCAAGAAGCGTACCCGTCACATCGGGAGTGGCATACAACTTGATACCCAGGGCCACGGAATCGTGGGCGGCAATCGTGAAGGGCTCGCCGTCCCAGGTCTCAACAACGAATAGACCGTCGCTGGGGGTGAAGTCGAGCACGCTGATTTCGTAAGGCGTGTCGTTGTCGTTCACCAGATAAACAGTCTTGGGCTCCATCCAAGCCGGACCTTGCCAGTTGGGGGAAACGATGGCATCGACATAACCCGGAAGAGCGCCAAGGTAGAGGTCGTTAACCTCGTTACCATTGTACGACAGGGTCAGAATGTCGGCAGTGCCGCCGCCACCACCACCGTAAGTAAAGGTGGTCTTGGGCAGGAAGTCGCGCTGATTGAAAGTAGCGTTGGCAGCGCTGGAGCCGTTGTAACCACTGGCAGAGGCGCCAGTAACACTTTCACCATACCAATAGGCAGAGCTGTAAGAACCCTCTACGGTTTGGTAGATACCCACGAGAAGGTTGCCGCCGTTGTAGTGGTAAGGCGTGGTGAAATTAATGGTTACTTGTCTCTCACCACCTTCTGCATCAATGCTACCTTCGTACACGACAGTAGCTCCTGTCATGCCGATGTAGTCATTCAGCGTGGTGTTGGTCACTTCCTTCAGATAGACTTGGAAGGAAGCCGCACCCCACGAACTCGTGGAGTTCGAACTCTTGTAGAAGGACAGACTGTTGATGTCTCCACCATTCATGGAGCTCAACTCAGCGGCTGGATAAACCAACTCGCTTCTTGTGAAGTCGTCCACCCACAAGCCGTAGAACGGAACATAACTGTTGGTGGTAGTACCATCATGGACAGTCAGTTCCTGCGCTCTCACAATGCTAGTAACGGCCAGTAAGAGCGTCATCATCAAAGAAAATACTTTCTTCTTCATAATGAGTAAATTAAGTTAATAAATGAGTGAATTGATTTGATTGATTTCGATAAAATGAGAATTGCACCGCCGCATGGCGCGACAGTGGCATTAAGACTGCGATTTGGTAGCTTTTAAATACCATTGACTAGTCAGTTTTTTAGATTGTCGACACCTTATAGACGCGCAACCTTCGTTTTACCCTTAGTCGAAAAGAAAATTTTTTAAAAATATCAGTCATCGACGCGAATCCTATTATTTAATAAGGTGCAAAAGTAGTAAAAAAATCGTTCGCATGAAAATATTTGAAAAACAATCCCAATAAAAAACCTATCTTTGCGCCATCGTTTTATGCATAAAACCTTGCGCTTATGATATGCTTTTTCCAATCTGATAATCAAAAAGTTATCGCTGTTGATTCCAAATCCGAACTTTCTGAGGAAACCGTTTCCAAACTCACTTGGCTTTTCGGGAAGGCCGAACTGATTCAAAAAGACACGGTGAAGGGCCACTTCGTCGGGCCGCGCCGCGAGATGATTACGCCTTGGAGCACCAACGCCGTCGAAATCACCCAAAACATGGGCATCAAGGGCATTGTGCGCATTGAGGAATTTCAAAAGGTGGAGTCGAAGGACGCGCCTTTTGACCCGATGCTCCAAAACCGTTACAAGGACCTCGACCAGAACGTGTTCGCCATCGACCGCAAGCCGGAACCGCTGAAATACATCGACGACATTGAGGCCTACAACCAGCAGGAAGGCTTGGCTTTGAGCGCAGAGGAGATGGACTATCTGAAAGGCATATCCGCAAAGATTGGGCGCAAACTTACTGACAGTGAGGTATATGGATTTGCGCAAGTGAACTCCGAACACTGCCGCCACAAGATTTTCAACGGTACTTTTGTCATCGACGGCAAGCGGATGCCCAATACGCTTTTCGCCCTTATCAAGAAGACCTCGAAGATGAACCCGAACCGCCTCGTGTCGGCCTACAAAGACAATGTGGCGTTCATCCTTGGTCCCAAGGTGGAGCAGTTCGCTCCCGCCGAGCCAAACAAGCCTTCGGCCTTCCAAATCAAGCCCATCGAGACGGTGATTTCGCTGAAGGCCGAAACCCACAACTTCCCGACCACCGTAGAGCCTTTCAACGGTGCGGCCACGGGCAGCGGCGGCGAGATTCGCGACCGTTTGGCTGGCGGTCAGGGCAGTCTGCCGCTGGCGGGCACGGCCGTTTACATGACTTCCTATCCCCGCACGGAGCAAGGCCGCGACTGGGAGAAGGACATCGAGCCGCGTAAGTGGCTCTATCAGACTCCGGAGGAAATCCTCATCAAGTCCTCCAACGGTGCCTCCGACTTCGGCAACAAGTTCGGCCAGCCGCTGATTAACGGCAGTCTGCTAACCTTTGAACATTGCGAAAAAGAAACTTTGGGCTATGACAAGGTCATTATGCTGGCGGGTGGCATCGGATTTGCTAAGGTGAAGGATGCTAAGAAGTTGGAACCCGAAGAGGGCGATGTCATCATCGTTTTGGGCGGCGACAACTACCGCATCGGTATGGGTGGCGGTGCCGTTTCAAGCGTCGATACGGGCCAATACAGCAACGCCATCGAGTTGAATGCCGTGCAGCGCGCCAACCCCGAGATGCAGAAGCGCGTGAGCAACGTCATTCGTGCCATGGCCGAGAGCAACGCCAACCCCATCCGCAGCATCCATGACCACGGCGCGGGCGGTCACCTCAACTGCCTCTCTGAACTCATCGAGGACGCGGGCGGCGTGGTCTATGTCGACAACCTGCCCGTCGGCGACCCGACTTTGTCCGACAAGGAAATCATCGGCAACGAGTCGCAAGAACGTATGGGTTTGTTAGTCAATAAGAAAGATAAGGACATTATCAAAGAAACCGCCGAGCGCGAAAGAGCCCCTTATTATGAAGTGGGTGAGGTGACTGGCGACGAGCGGCTGCGTTTCGTCCGCAAGAAAGGCAAAGCACCCATCGACTTGGCCATCTCCGACTTCTTCGGCAGCGCGCCCAAGACGATACTGAAAGACAAGACCAAGCCTCATCATTTCAAAAAAATCAGTTACACCAAACGCGATATTCACAAGTACCTTAACAACGTGCTGCAAATGGAAGCCGTGGCCTGCAAGGACTGGCTCACTAACAAGGTGGACCGCTCCGTGACGGGTCGCGTGGCGCAGCAGCAGTGCGTGGGCGAGGTGCAATTGCCTTTGAGCAACCTCGGTATCAGTGCTTTAGACTACAACGGCAAGCGCGGCATCGCCACAGCCTTGGGTCACGCCCCGATTGCGGGCCTCATCGATCCAGCCGCCGCATCGCGCCTTTCGGTTTCCGAGGCTTTGACCAACATCCTTTGGGCACCGATTGAGGGCAATCTCGAAGGCATTTCGTTGAGTGCCAACTGGATGTGGCCCGCCAAACAAGAAGGCGAAACCGCCCGACTCTACGAAGCCGTGAAGGCTTTGAGCGACTACTGCGTGGCTTTGGGCATCAATGTGCCGACGGGTAAGGACAGCCTATCCATGACGCAGAAATACCCTGACGGTGAGAAAGTTGTGGCTCCAGGAACGGTCATCATCTCCGCTGCGGGCGAGGTTTCCAACATCCGTCAAGTGGTTCGCCCGGTGATGAAAGCCGACGAGAACACAGAACTCCTTTACATCGACTTCTCGAAAGACGGCTTCGAACTCGGCGGCAGCAGTTTCGCGCAGAGCATCGGTGCCATCGGTCAAGCGGTGCCGGATGTGAAGAGCGTGAACTACTTCAAGAAGTGCTTTAACGCCATCCAGAAACTCATCGAGCACAACCTTATTTTGGCCGGTCATGACGTTTCGGCGGGTGGCCTGATTACCACGCTGTTGGAGATGAACTTCGCCAACACGACCTACGGCATGAACCTCGATTTGAGCGCGTTTGATGCAGAAGACCTGATGGCCGTGCTGTTTTGCGAGAAACCCTCAGTGGTGATTCAAGTCTCCAACGACGGCATCGCCAACCGCATGTTGCGCGAACTTGGCATTAGTTTCAAGATGATTGGCAAACCTCAAGCCAAACGGCAAATCAACATCCTGCACGCCGACCACAACTATATCTTCGACATCGACGCGCTGCGCGACACATGGTTCAAGTCGTCCTACCTCCTCGACCGCAAGCAAAGCGGTCCGCGCAAGGCCATGGAACGCTTCATGAACTACAAGAAACAGTACCTGCACTATAGTTTCGGGCGCAACTTCACCGGCACGGCGGCCAGCCTGGGCATCGACCTGCACCGCCGGAAGCCCACGGGCATCAATGCAGCTATCATCCGCGAAAAAGGCTGCCAGTGCGACCGTGAGATGGCCTACGCCCTTTATCTCGCTGGCTTCGATGTGCGCGATGTCACGATGACCGACCTTGCCACAGGCCGCGAAACCTTACAAGATGTGAACATGATTGCCTTCGTGGGCGGCTTCTCCAATTCCGATGTGCTTGGCTCGGCCAAAGGCTGGGCGGGTGCGTTCCTTTATAATAAGAAGGCCAAGAAAGCCCTCGACGATTTCTACGCCCGCGAGGACACATTGAGCCTTGGCGTGTGCAACGGCTGCCAACTGATGATGGAACTCGGCCTGCTCTATCCCGACCATGAGGAGCATCCCGTGATGATGCACAACGACTCGCACAAGTTCGAGTCGGGCTTCCTCAACGTGGAGATTGCCCAAAACGAGAGCGTGATGCTCAAGTCGCTGTCGGGCAGACGTTTAGGCGTTTGGATTGCCCACGGCGAGGGTCGTTTCTACTTCCCCTGCTACCGCGACAAGTACAAGATTGTGATGAGCTACGGTCAGGATGAATACCCGGGTAACCCCAACGGCAGCGACTGGTCCACGGCGGGCATCTGCTCCAACGACGGACGTCATCTCGCCATGATGCCACACCTTGAACGCGCTTTCCTGCCATGGCAGTGGGCCTTCTATCCCGACGAGCGCAAGAATGACGAGGTTTCGCCTTGGATGGAGGCATTTGTGAATGCTAGAATTTGGGTGGAAGAACACAGAAAATAAATGAATTTTTGAGCCATAATTCATGAAAAACACAAATCGGAAGGGCTTTTCGCTCTACCGATTTCATTTATGGAACTGCTTTTGAAACCGCTGCGGTCGGATAGCTTTTTTGTGCTTTGCTTGAATGTTCGGGAAAAATTGTAATTTTGCAGCGTTAATTGTTGTTGCAACAAAGGTTACTGTAACCGATGTTGCAATAATAAAGTGTTGAGAACCATGAAATTCTATAATAGAAAAACAGAGATAGAAGCTCTAAAATGCATAGAAGAAAGGTCGGTATCATTCCCACAAATGACAGTCATTACAGGGAGAAGACGTATTGGGAAAACCGCGCTTATCCGACATGCCTTTGGTAAGATTCCTTTCCTTTATTTCTTCGTTGCACGGAAAAGCGAGGCCATGTTGTGTGAGGAACTGGGCAGTATTATTCATGAAGTATTGCACGAAGACTTGGGCGATTTCACGTCTTTTGCTCGTCTTTTCGGAGCCATTATGAACCTTTCGAAACGGAAGAATTTCACTCTCGTTTTCGATGAATTCCAAAATTTTAAGTATGTCAACGAGTCCGTTTTCTCTGACATCCAGAATCTTTGGGATGCAAACAAAGAAGAAAGCCAACTGAATCTTGTACTTTGCGGCTCAGTCTATTCCATGATGACCAAGATTTTTGACGATTCGGAGGAGCCTCTTTATGGTCGCGCCACCAATCGTATCCATTTGAAGCCTTTTAAGACGGCTACCTTGAAGGAAATCCTTGCTGAAGGAAATGCCAATTACACGCCTGATGATTTACTGACACTATACATGCTGACGGGAGGCGTGGCGAAATACGTTGAACAGCTAGTCATGGACAAGGCTTTCACACACGATAACATGATTCGCTCTGTATTTTCCTATGGCTCTTATTTCATTTCGGAAGGCTACGAAATGCTCCGCGACGAATTTGGCAAGGAGTATTCTAATTATTTTTCTGTTCTTCAGGCTATTGCGGATGGTAATACGGAACGGGGCGACATAAAAAACGCCACGGGTATTGAACCAGGAGGCTATCTCGATAAATTGGAGAAAACTTACAACATTGTCAGTCGGCACCGCGCCTATATGCAACCTGAAGGCTCCCGAAATGTGAAATATTTCATCCGCGACAATTTCCTGACTTTTTGGTTCCGATTTATCCATAAATACCGCAGTGCCATTGAGATAGACAACTTTGACTATGTACTCGACAAAGTCATGGCTGACTATAATACTTTTTCGGGTTTCATTTTGGAACGCTATTTCCGTCAGCGGTTTGCCGAAATGGGGTGCTATAATATGGTCACCAATTACTGGAAGGGTGGCGAAGATGAGATTGACCTGATTGCTGTCAATGAGGTGGAAAAGCACTTGGTCATCGCGGAGTGTAAGCGTCAAGCAAAGCGCATCGACTTGAAGAGGCTTCAAGAAAGAGCCATAGATATTGTGGCAAAACACCGCCGATGGACCATTGAACTGAAAGGGCTCTCACTTGACGATATGTAGTCGATTTTGACAAAGCGCGTCTAAAATCATCTTTTTTTGGTTACTGAATGAAAATAAACAACCTATGTCTAAAGAAAAACCCAATAAAACCAACGCCTGCCGTATCCTTGACCAAAGGAAGGTGGCTTATGAATTGATTCCTTACGAGGTGGACGAGAACGACCTCGGGGCACAGCATATCGCCGACCAATTGGGCGAAGATATAGACCAAGTGTTCAAAACCTTGGTGCTGAAAGGCGACAAAATCGGGTATTTCGTCTGCGTCATTCCTGGCAACGACGAACTCGATTTGAAGAAAACCGCCAAGGCCACGGGCAACAAGAGTTGCGACCTCATCCCGATGAAGGAACTGCTGCCCCTGACGGGCTACATCCGTGGCGGCTGCTCGCCCGTGGGCATGAAAAAGCAATTCCCGACCTTCATTCACGAAACCTGCGAACTGTTTGATTACATTTACGTTAGCGCGGGAGTGAGAGGTTTGCAGTTCAAACTCAACCCACAGGATTTAATTCAGGTGGTGGGCATGAAAATTGCGGATTTGACATTGTAAAAAGAAAAAACGCTACATTTGCAGGTCAAAATCCTTAAATGTAGTTGTTATGAAAAAAATATCTATGCTTTTGTTCATGCTGACTTTCAGCATGATGGCTCTGCAAGCTAAACCTATCGACAAATCTGTTGCGCAATTGGCGGCGCAGAAATTTGCCTCGGTGCAAATGGCCGTTGAGCGCGCCATGCCCGAATTGGTCTATACGGCTCAAAATGAGACGTTTTATGTCTTCAATGTCGGCGAAAACAGCTTTGTCATCATTGCTGGCGACGACGCGCACCGTCCCGTCATCGGCTACTCCAACGAGTCTATTTTCGATGTTTCTAATATCCCGCCCGCGTTGGCTTATTATTTGGACGGCGTGACCGAGTGCATGTTGCGTTTGCGCGATGCCAATGCCAAGCCTGATGTGGCTGCGGAATGGGCTTCGGTGCTTTCACACGGACGGTTGATTTCGCGTAATGGCGGCCGCGGCACGGGCTACTTTTGTCAAACCAAGTGGGACCAGCCTTACCCTTACAACTATTGCTGCCCCGAAGACCCTGCCGGTTCGGGCGGTCATGCCATCGTGGGCTGCCTCGCCACGGCCATGTCGCAGCTGATGCGTTTCTGGTGCTATCCCGCCCAAGGCATCGGCAGTCACTGCTATTATCATGAAGACTACGGTGAGATTTGCGCCGACTTCGGCAACACAACTTATGACTGGGACAACATGCCCTATGTGCTGAACAGCAATGCGCCCGAGGTCGAAAAGCTGGCCGTGGGCACCTTGTGTTTCCACTGCGGTGTCACCATCGATATGGGATACGGCCCCGATGGCAGCGGTGGCGCTTCAGGCCCCATTCCTAATGCCATGCACACCTATTTCAACTATTGCGATGCCATCGTTCAACGCTCCCGCAACGACTACGAAACCGAGACATGGAAAACCATGGTTCGCGAGCAGTTTGACATGGGCTGGCCGATGTATTATGGTGGCTGCCAGGACGGTGGCTGCCACGCCTTCATTTGCGACGGCTACGATGACTTCGATATGTTCCACTTCAATTTGGGTTGGAGCGGCAGTTCCGACGGCTGGTATCTCATCGACGACGCGCCTTATACCAGCCCCGCCGATGCGATGTTCAACTTCGTCCCGACCGAAGTCTACAACCAAACGCCTCAAGCACCCACTGACTTCACGGCGGTGCCCACTTCCGACACCGACCTCAAGGTGCGCCTCAACTGGACCAACCCCACCACCACGCTTGACGGCACGTCGCTAAGTGGCATCGATCAAATTATTGTCTTGCGCGACAATGAAATCATTGCAACCTTAATCGATGTCATGCCTGGCGCAACCCTCGAAATTGAAGATACCGAAGTGCCGCGCTACGATATGTTCCATTACGCGGTGTATGCTGTTGCCAACGGTCGTGTTGGAAAGCACGCCAACTTGATGCAAGTGATGACGGGACCATCCTGCCCATGGCAAATCTTGATGACCACCAACTCGTTCCAAGGCTGGCGTGGCGGACACATATCCGTCTACAACGCCACGGGACACGAAATCGGGCAATTCACCACAACCACTTCAACGGCAACAACGGCTGAACCTTCGCTGCCTTTGGGTCGCCTGAGTTTCGGCTGGACGACACCCGAAGAAACTGTGAATCAGATGGCTTTTGTCATCAAGGATTCGGAAGGCAATTCGGTATATACGTTCTCAGGATCGTCGGTAGACCTACCCTCTGGGATTTTCTTCGAAATGAACAACAGCTGTGGCGGCGATTTATCGTGCGGCACGCCAGAAAATTTGATGGTCACCTCAGATGACGATGGTTTGTTACTCACATGGGATGCCGTCGAAAATCAAGGCTATGGCTACAACATTTATCGCGACGGCCTACTCTATCGCCTCATTCAGGACGGACATTCTTTCTTGGACGAAAATGTCGATTTGGGTGGACATTGCTATCAAGTAGGCGTGCTTTGCGAAGGCGGCGACAATGGAGAACGCTCCAATGAATCTTGCGCTTCATTCGGGCCTTGCTACCCGCCTCGCGATTTGGACTTTGAATACACCTCTAATTATAAGGTGAAGCTGAGCTGGAAGGCTCCGCAGCCCAACGACGGCTTGTCGGGTTATTATCTCTTCCGCAAGGAAAGCAATGGCGAATACCACAGAATCAAGCTGATAGGTGCGGCGGCCACGACCTATACTGACAACGCCTTGACGCAAGAAGGCGATTACTATTACCGCCTCTATGCCTATTACGGCGATTTGGACTGCACATCGTCACCAGCTAACCGCCTTTACGAGAGCAATGTGTTCGAGCTACACGTCTACTACTCCCCCACCGGTTTAAATGAAAACGAAGCACAGTTGAAGGTTTATCCCAATCCTACCAACGGTGCAGTAACCGTCGAAGCAGAAAGCATGAGCTGTGTTTCGGTTTACAACACGTTAGGACAGTGTGTTTTGCAAAAAGAAACAACAGGAAACCAAGTGGTTCTCGACTTGCAGGATGCTGCGCCAGGGTTGTATCTGCTTCGCGTCAAAACGGACTGTGGAGAGTTGAATAGGCACATTTCAATAGCCCGTTAAGGATTTTAACGCTTCTTGTAACCTAATTCTGCGTCCAATTGCGGGATGCGGATATCGAGGTACTTTCGCATGATTTCAAGCTCTTCCGCATAGGTTGAGGCATCGTAATAGCCAATGCCGTCGACAGGCCATAGCTCAAAATTGCGGTCTATCTCATTGTGAATCAGTTTGTCGTTGGCGCGAATCATCTTTTCGATGTGTTTCTTGCTGAAAATGCCGTTATCGCGCAGTTCCTTGTAGCGTGCTCTCAAACGAGCGCCATAATCAAGATACGGATTGTTTTGCAATCGGTTCAGTATCAAGCATCTGTCGAAATCGGGCAGACTTTTCGTCATTTTCAGTTCGCCCTCGCCGTCGCGCCCGAAAGCGTCGTCGTAGTCCCATATCGCGATGCGGAACGGGGTTTGGGTGTTGCGTTTATAGAGGTAGAAGTTCTTCATCACACCGTCGCCATTGTTGGTGAACATGAGCAGCAGATGCCAGTCGATGATGTTTTCAAGGTCGAAATGCTGACCGATTTCGTGCGCGAAAGTGCTGTCGTCAGCATGAATCATAAACTGCATGACGTTTTCTAAATAGCCGTTCATGTCTTCGTCCTCGATGTCGGGAAAGTTTTGTTGGAAATAGTTGCCAGGCTCCTGAACCCATTCCAGCCGGTTTTCGCCGTAAAACAAAGGTGGGTCCTTGAAAATCATGGCGAGACTGTCCTTCTTGTCGAGGCCGAGCGCGCCTGCGTTGAGTTTCTGCATGAGCACATAAATTCCAGCATATTGGCCGTTCCTGATGACGTTGACATAAGCACATTGGGCGGCAAGGTTTTTCACCGGATTCATCTCCCTAAACAGGTCGAAGCAAAGCTTATGGCGCATCAAAGTCTTGTCAATATAATTGGCATTCAATATGTAAGCGCGTTGCGAAGGAAGTCCCGCCAACGATTGTTGATGCGTCATCTTGAACGTGTACGAGTGTTTCGGAAAACCGCTCGAACTGCCGCCCCGGCATTTGATTTTGGCTTCTTCCGTAAACTCTGTTTGGCTGTCAGAATAGGTGATTTCGCAGGGAAGCTTTTCGTCAAACTGGAAAGCATCTGCGGTGATTTCAATCGTGGGAAGAGGTTGCGTCCGCTCACATGACAGCAACAAAACCAAACTTGCTATGACTACCGTAACAATTATCGGGAAACGGAACTTTTTCATATAAGGAGATGTTATGTTTCCGCAAAAGTACATTTTTTTTGAAATCCGCAAAACGGTTCCCAACAATTTATTATCTTTGCAGACTAATTATTTTGAACGATGTTAAATAAAGAAAACGTCATTGAAGTCCTGAAGGACGTCATCTATTTCCCTAAAGGGGACAATATCGTTGCCTTGAATATGGTTGAAAATCTGATGGTTAAAGAAAACGCTATCCGTTTCGACCTCATCATGGAACACGCCAACGACCCGAAAAACGACATTGTAGTGAACGGTGCCAAACGTACCTTAACCGAGGTGTTCGGCGAGGGTATCGACATAGAAATCAAGGTGGTAGAAGAAAAGACAGCGCTCTCGAAGGTGAAACACATCATTGCCGTGGCTTCGGGCAAGGGCGGCGTCGGCAAGTCGACGGTGGCTGCCAATTTGGCTATCGCTTTGGCGCGCGCCAACCAGCGCGTGGGCTTGATTGACGCCGACATTTACGGCCCCTCCGTCCCGATGATGTTCGGTCTCGGCAACGAACAACCCGCAGCGTTTGAAAAAGACGGCAAAACGGTGATAGTGCCCATTGAAAAATACAGCATCAAACTGATGAGCATCGGTAGTTTCGTCGATGCCAACCGTCCACTCATCTGGCGCGGACCTATGGCCACCAGCGCCTTGAACCAGCTGATGAACGACACCCTTTGGGGCGAATTGGACTGGATGGTGGTCGACATGCCTCCCGGGACTGGCGACATCCAACTGACCTTGGCTCAGCAATATAACGTGTCGGGGGCGCTTATCGTGACCACACCGCAGAAGGTGGCCTTCGCCGACGTGCTTCGCGCCGCAATGATGTTTAAGGAAGAGGCGCTGCAAATCCCGATTTACGGCTTGGTGGAAAACATGGCTTACTTCACGCCCACCGACATGCCCGAGAAGAAATACTACATCTTCGGCAAGGAAACCGGCCAGCAGTTTGCCGATCAATTGGGTGTGCCGCTCCTCGGACAAATCCCTATCACAGAGAAGATTGCCGAATGTGGCGACAACGGAATGCCACTCGCCCTTGATGCCGATTCGCCCGTCACCAAGGCCTTCGACAAGATTGCACAAACCATTATTAATGCATAATGTACGGGCGAGCCCGTGTGTTCGCCCTTCAAAATATACGAAAATGGATAAAGAAACAATATTGCGCAAAGTCAAAAATGTCCTCGAACAGGTGCGTCCCTACCTCCAGCAGGACGGCGGCGACGTCAACTTCGTGGAACTCACCGACGACAATACGGTCATCGTGGAACTCACGGGCGCCTGCGGCAACTGCCCCCACAGCAGATCGACCCTCAAAAACGGCATCGAAGCCGTGATGAAGAAAGTCATCCCCGAAATCAAGGCAGTAGAACAGGCGGAGACATTGGAATTGTAGGCTTCTGGCTAATAAAATTGAAATACAACTAAATAATTGTCAAACATAAACTTAAGCAAAATGAAAAAACTTCTATTCTCAATGGCGGCCATGCTGCTTCTTTCAGTGAGCGGCTATGCCCAAACGACCTTCACCAAGGTCACTTCCGCTTCGGGTCTTGAAGCCGGAGCAAATTACCTCATCGTGGCTCATTACGACGACTTGGGCGTTCTTGCGATGGGTAATCAAAAGACAAACAACCGTAATGCTGTGATTGTCAGCGAAAACGGCGATGCCATCACCGTTACGCCCGGCACCGACCCCAGCAGTGAAACCGACGTGTTCCAGTTCACTTTGGGCGGCAGTGCCAACGCCTGGACCTTGTTCGACGAGGTGAAAGGCGGTTATCTGTATGCAGCCAGTAGCAGCAGCAACAACTTAAAGACCCAAACCACACTCGATGCCAACGGCCAGTGGAGCATCGTCTTCAACGCTGACGGCACGGCTGAAGTGGTTGCACAAGGTGAGAACACACGTAACAACATGCGTTTCAACCCCAACACCTCCAACAACGCCCCGCTGTTTAGCTGCTATTCCGAAACGTCAAGCATTGACACGCGCGTGAGCTTTTACAAAGCTGGCGGTAGTGCCCAGCCCGACCCCGAGCCGACCAACTTTCCCACCAATTTCCGTGCGAATACGGGTGAAACCGGCTTAGACATCAACCTTTATTGGAATGACGCTATTGGTGGCCAGCTGCCTTCAAAGTATTTAGTGCTTGCCTCTACTACGAACAACTTTGCCGTACCCACCGACGGCATTCCCGTTCAAGATGGACCTTTGGCCAAGAATGTGCCTTACGGTGCTCAAACTGTAACTTTTGACGGCTTGCAAGGCGGAACGACTTATTATTTCGCCATCTTCCCATACACCAACAGCGGTGCCAATATCGATTACAAGACGGATGGCACCTATCCGACCACATGGACTTCAACAGAGCAAATCATTACTCTTTTATTTGAAGATTTCGAAGAAGACCTTGGCGTTTTTACCGTTTATGACATGTATGGCGACCAAACTTGGCATCAAGGCACAACAAATCAAGGCGTGACTTATGCGAACATGAACGGTTATGCTGCTGGCGCTGCTCACCAAAATGAAGACTGGCTCATCAGTCCTGCCGTTTCTAGTGGCGGTTATCAGGATGCTATTTTAAGCTTCTGCACGGCCATGAAGTATGATGGCGCCCCGCTGCAAGTGAAGATTTCCATTGACTACGACGGACAAAGTGAGCCAACGGATTTCGAGTGGATTGACATTACTGATGCCTTCGATTACTCATCGGGCAACTATGAATGGGTGGAATCAGGACAGGTTGATATTTATAGCATTATCAATGGATATGAACTCGGCTACCCTGATTTCTATGTTGCCTTTGTTTATACAAGTACAGACGAGTTGGCTGCATCATGGGAAATTGATTATGTGAAGGTTGTTTCGTTCGGTGCCGTTTCAGTTAATGAGCAAAACAGCACTGTCAGCCTCTATCCCAATCCCGCCCGCGAGCAGGTTTCGTTCACGCTTGAGAGCGATGCCCAAGTGAGCATCTTCGACATGACGGGCCGCATGGTCAGCACGATGAATGTGGCTGCCGGCCAAGCCCAATTCAACGTGAGCGAGCTTGAAAACGGCGTGTATTTCGTCAACTTCCGCTATACCGACGGCACTACGGCGGTTTCTAAGTTCGTGAAGTTCTAAGATTCAATTAGGTTGGGGCGGATTTCAAATCCGCCCTTCTTTTTTTCGGATTGGCCAAGGCCAAGAAATCTTTAAAAAATCGAATTAAAAATCTAATATTCTGATTTTGAATGATTTTATATAGATTTTTGAGAGATTTCTTTGCGAAGCAAATTCCAAAATAAAAATGAAAAGGTGTCTAGTCATAGCATTTATGTTCCTTACAAGTTGGGCCTCAGCTCAGCAAGTGGAACCCGTGCGCTATGAGATAAACCGCTGGAACAAGGAACAAGGATCTCATTTCCAGTCGTTTGGCGAACAAGGGGGACTTATGGTCATCGAGACCGAAAAGACCGACAAGGACAAACGCCGCCTGTGGAGTTTCGCCTGCTTGGACACCTCGCTTTACGAAACCCGCAACGACCTGATTCCTCTCCCCGACAAGCTCAAATTTATTGACGCGGGCAGCAACGATCGTTTTGCAACCTTTCTTTTTGTCAACGACGGCAACAAGAAAGCCTCGGATTCGCTTGATTTCCTTGTGGTGAGCTTCAACCGTGCGGAGCAAACCTACCAAACCTTTTGGGACAAATGGCCCGAAAAGTCGGTTCCGCTGTCCGTCGAAGTGGTTGACGGCACGATGATGCTCGCCCTGAACAACAAAAACGGCAATGGAAGCTTGTATTTCTACGATCTTGTGGACAGCCAATACCGCACAGTAACACCTTCATCTTCAAATAGTTTTGTTTTCTTCCAAACCACCGCTTTCCAAAAGCGACGCTGTTTTGTGGTGGCCGTGAAAGAGTTTGAGGACAAGCGTTTTGCCTCGACTTCGTTCTTGGTTTATTCCTCAACGGGAAATTTGCTAAGTTCATGCCGTTATGAGAACATCCCGAACGCCGCATTAGGCCGCATGGTGTTCCGTTTCGACGAAAGTGGAAACCTTGTCGTCATTGGCACATTGGAGCGCGAAACGGGACGAAAAGTCACCCTCGAAGGCCTGACGGAAAACTATGACAAAGAGAGCGTTGGCGTGGTGTGGATGCGTTGCATTTCGAGTGTGCCTGACAGTAAGATATTCTTGTTCAAGGACATGCCCGAAATCGAGCACGCTTTGACGGCCTCCGACAGGGTGCGGTTACGCGAGGAGAAACTGAAGAACCAAAACAAGGAAAATCCCACTCGGGGCGAAATCGCGTTCCAATTCCTCACGCCGCGCCTGACCGATTTCGGCGATTTGACCATCTTTGCGGCTGAAGCGTTCATTCCGTGCTATCACACCGAAACGCGCATGAGTTACGGCTATTACGGCTACTATGGTGGGTATCCTTACACTTACACTGTGTTTGACGGCTACGACTTCTTCAGCGAAATCATCCTTGCCTTCGACCGCGACGGCCGCTTGCATTGGCAACAGTCGGTGAAATTCGACAACGAACTGACCTACGACCTCTATCCCCATGCCGCCGAAGGTGCCTGCCACGACGAGCTGGTAGTGGCCTCGCCCTATCGTAACAAGCTGCGTTACACCGCTTTCGATGCCCAAGGCGAACCATTGATGAACTTGCAGGAGGAAAAACTTGACCCATTGCATGGTGCTGATTATGTGGAAGATGAGTATTTTGCACAATTTGCGAATTGGTATGGCAGCCGTTTTCTCATTTACGGCTCTCAAATCATCCAAAACAGCACGCAGCCCAAGGCAAGGCGCACCGTGTTTTATCTGCAAAAGGTTCAATATGATTGAGTTATGATTGGTAGTTACCTCAAATACCTTTGGCAGCGCAAGAGCGAATACAGCATCCACTCGCCTTTCGTTTACGACTTTATGCGGAAAGTGCTGAACGACAGTGGCTCCAATCGCGACTACGACACAATTTACCGCATCGGGCGGCTGTTGGACAAGCGGAAATACATCAACTACAACCTCCGCAAGCAAAGCCGGTTGTTGTATCGCATGATTCGCTATTTTGAGCCCGATTCTGCGGTCTCCTTTGGCTCGCTAACCGCCTTGAACACAGCGGCTTTGGCATTAGGACATCTGCAAACCAAGGTCTATTTGGAGGAGTCGGAGGACTTCTTGGAGACCCTCAACTCGATGGGCATCGTCAATGTGAGACTTATCCAGCCCGAAGAGTTTGATTCAGAGCATTTCAGGAAACTGAACACGGGCTTCGTATTCTTCGGACGCGATTCTTTTGAGGACGACACTTGGGATTATCTCGCTGATTGCATGAACTATAAGACCGTTGACTCGGTGTTTGTCTTCGAAGGTATCCACCACAACCGTGACATGGAGGATGCTTGGGAGGAAATCAAGGCCAATGAAGATGTGTCTGTCACCATTGACTTATACTGCATCGGCATGGTCTTTTTCCGCGAAGGGATTGAGAAACAGGATTTTGTACTGAAATATTGAATTGCTTTTGGCCTCTGGCTACTGGCCTTTGGCAGCTCCATAATATTCAAGGACTCCTCGTCTTGGTTGAAGCTGCCAGAAGCCAAAAGCCAAAAGCCAGAAGCCAAAAAAGACTAAAAATGAAAAATATCACTTACACCCGAACCGGCGACGAAGGCAAGACCTCACTGATTGGCGGCCTGCGCGTCGCTAAATTTGATGACCGTGTGGAAGCCTATGGCACCGTCGACGAGTTGAGCGCCTTTATCGGTGTGCTTTACGACCAGGACGGTGTTACCGCTAAAATGAAAACCGTATTGGACACGATTCAGAACAAGCTGTTCACCATCGAGTCGCATTTTGCTTTGGACGAGAACTCAGAGGTGAAGAAAATGATTCCTTCCTTGACAACCGATGATGTGGCCTTTTTGGAACACGAAATTGACGTGATGAACGAACAGTTGCCCGAGTTGAGAAGTTTCGTCATTCCAGGCGGGAATTTGAAAGCTTCGTATGCCCATGTGTGCCGCACGGTGTGCCGTCGTGCCGAGCGTCAGGGATGGCGTTTGGCCGCTCAACATCCTGTTGATTCACTCGATTTGAAGTATCTCAATCGCCTGTCGGATTACTTCTTTGTTTTGGCAAGATTTTTTGGCTTTTTAGACAAAGTCGATGAAAACAACTGGAAATCAGGAAAATAAAAAATCCTTATTTTTATTAAAAAACCCTTGTTAGTTCCAAAAATACTTGTACTTTTGCGCGCTCAAAACAAAACGAAAAAGACATGTATTGGACACTTGAATTAGCCTCAAAATTGGAAGACGCTCCGTGGCCAGCCACCCGCGACGAATTGCTGGATTGGGCCTTGCGCACGGGCGCACAGGAAGAAATCATAGAAAACCTTCAGGAAATTGAAGACGAAGGTGAGATATACGAACGCATCGAAGACCTCTGGCCCGACTATCCCACCAAAGACGACTTCTTTTTCCACGAGGACGAGTATTGATAAATAATTAACTGATTATCAACAAATTACAAAGGTCATTGGGTTAACTAATGGCCTTAATTTATATGTTAGTATCTGAAATTTCATTATGGGGCGCAGCCGTGGTAGCATTTTTTGTAATTGCGGCATGTATAGTACTTGTTTTCATCGACAAGAAAATGCTGCGGCGGATGCTGGTTATATTTGGAGCGACCGTGGCGCAGATGGCCATTGTGGGTGCTGTCGTGTGGTTGGTCTATCAAACACATGCATGGTGGTCCTATCTGCTATGGTACTTAGTGGTGCTGTTTTTGTCGATTTGCTGGGTTCTGTATCCATTACAATCAATGTGGAAAAAGATGCTGTGGCCCGTCAGTACAGCAATGTTGGTGGGCAGCATTGTGGTGGCAGGCAGCGCGTTGCTATGTCTGCCAACCAGTGTTTTTATGACTGTTTATTCGGTGCTGATGGCTAGTCTGACGGCTTCGATGATCCAGACCATGGTGAACTACCAACGCAGCCTGCATGATCCAGAAACTCGCAACCTGACATGGCGTGAGCATATCTTACCTCAGATAAGATCAATGGCTCAACCTATGGTGGCGGTCATACCGACGTTGTTTGCCGGTATGCTGTTAGGAGGTATTTCGGTCTTAGACAGCTTGATCGTCGTCTTACTACTGACAGCCGCCGCCTTTGTTTCCAACGTGTTGTCAGGCGTAGTAGCACTGCTGATACTTTCCAAAACAAGCAAAACATCCGAAAAATCATGAAAACGGAACGGTATTCTCATGATTCTCAACTCCTTCCATAGTATTAAGCAAAAGATTTTGGTGCGTTCAATAAAATACCGTATCTTTGTGGCCAAATCACCCTATGCGAAAGGTAGTAACCATATCCGACCTTAAAAATGCCTTGGGATTGAAAGGCTTTTTCGGCACTTGTGCCGCAGGGATGGCTTATGGCGCGTTGCGTTTGGGCAAAATCAACCGCTTGTATGACGGAGCCGCTGATTATCAAGGTCGTGAGTTCGCCGACCACCTGCTGGAAAACATGAACATCACCATTGATGTCAGTCCCGAACAGTTGGAAAGCATTCCTAAGGAAGGCGGCTTCATTATGGTCAGCAACCATCCTTTCGGCGGCATCGAGGGCGTAATGCTCCTCAGCGCCATCGCCAAGGTGCGCCCCGACTTCAAGCTCATGGCCAACTTCATCCTTTCACATATCCCCAACCTCAAAGAATGCTTCTTCTCCGTGAATCCTTTCGAGAAAAATCCGGAGTGGAAGAGCAGCGTGGGCGGCATCAAAGGTGCCATTCAACATGTTGCAGATGGCAATGGATTAGGTGTTTTTCCAGCGGGCGAAGTATCTCGTTATCACGGACATGACTATCCCGAGGACTTGCCTTGGAGCAATTCCATCGCCCGCATCATCAAGAACGCCAAAGTGCCGGTGATTCCCGTGTTTTGGGCGGGTCGCAACTCGAAGCTGTTTTACGCGGTTGACAAGATTCATCCCATGCTGGGCACAGCGCGGCTGACCAAGGAACTTATCAACAAACATGACACTTGCTTCAATTTGCAGATTGGCAAACCAATTCTGCCTGCTGAAATCGCGCAGTATGAGGATCCGACGAACTTGGCGGCCTATCTGCGCAGCCGATCCTATGCTCTTGAGGCTAATGTTCCCGCCAAAACAGTAGAGAAAAAGGAAGTGAATCAGGCCGAGATTGACGCACCCACGGATTTGTCACTCATATTGGCCGAGTTGGAGGCCATTCGCGAAAAGTCTTTCCTATATTCCACCGCTAACTTCGATTGCTATTTAGCAGATTATGAGGATATTCCGAACCTAATGCACGAGATTGCGCGTCTGCGCGAGGAAACTTTCCGAGCCATCGGTGAAGGCACGGGCAAGAGCCTCGATCAAGACGAGTTTGATACCCATTTCAAGCAGTTGATTCTTTGGGATACGGTCCATCAGAAAATCGCAGGGTGTTATCGGTTGGGAATTGGGAGCGAAATTATTCCGAAATATGGAATAAAAGGTTTCTACGTCAGCACTTTAGTGAATATTGACGAATCGTTTTCAGACAAACTGAGCCATACCATCGAATTGGGGCGTTCCTTCGTCACCCTTGATTACCAAAAGGAGGTACTGCCGATGATGCTCTTGTTGCGCGGACTCTCAGATGTGGTGGTACGCTATCCCGAAATCAATCATTTTATTGGTCCAGTGAGCATTAGTGCTTGGTATCCAAAGTTTTATCTCAGCTTGATTGCACGCTTTGTGTCTGAAAAGCACGCCATAGAGGACGAACTGAAGGACATGGTCACACCCAAAACGCCTTTTGAGCCGGACTTCCTCAAAGTGGACCCCGATGTGCTGTTGCAAAACTATATGACTGGCGTGGAGAAGTTCGACAAGTTCCTGCTCCGCCTCAGCAACGGCGAGTATCGCCTGCCCACCTTATACAAGAAATACCTGAAACTGAATGCCAAGTTCCTCTGTTTCAACGTTGACCCGGACTTCAATGACACATTGGACTCCCTGCTTTTCCTCACCTTCACCGACTTCCCCGAGGACGAGGTGATGCCGCTCTTCCGCGACAGCAGCGACGAGGAAAAGGAAATTGTCAGGAAACGTTTCGGGTATATATAATTAAGGTATCATTCTTCTGATTCCTCGATAGTCTGAGCAAAGAAAGTAAAATTCACCTTTCCGTAATGCCGCTGCTCCATGAAATGCGGATGCTCTTCAAAGCTTTGATACTTATCATGTTCGAGGACAAACATCCCTCCTTCGCGCAAAAGGTTACGCTCAAAAATGAGGTTAACCAAAGTGTCGTAATGCTGACAATCGTATGGCGGGTCGGCAAAGATGAGGTCGTATTGCATTGTGTGTTTGTCCAAGAAGCGGAAGACGTCGGAGCGGACGACAAGCAACTCTTTCATATTGAGTTTATTGGCCGTCTCGCGGATGAATTTCACGCAACCGAAGTCCTGGTCGACAGACACCACTTTCGGGCAGCCGCGTGAAACTAATTCATAGGAGATATTGCCAGTTCCAGCAAACAAATCCATGGCCTCGCTCTCCTCAAAGTCGAAGTGGTTCTCGATGATGTTGAACAGGCTTTCCTTGGCCATGTCGGTGGTGGGACGAACGGGCAGATTAGCCGGGGCTATGATTTGGCGCCGTTGGTATCTTCCTCTGATAATTCTCATCTTAATGCTTGATAATGAAGGTGATAATATTGGTAAGGCACATCTTCAAGCGCTTTGCTGACCTGCAGAACCTGCCGGTCTTCGATAAACAGAAGATACTTTATATAACGGCTGCAAAGCTCGATAATCTCCGAATTGGGCAAAATCAAGCCCGAGAAGCAGACGGGAACCTCCAAGCCTGAAATCTGGTTTTGTTCGAGGGCAAAAAGCAGGAAATAGGCGAAATCGGCTTTGGTGTTGAACTTGAAATTGTTGTAAAACAACAACTTACCATCATTGACAATGACCACATCGAAATCACGGTTGCGGACATTGACAAAAACCACCTTGCCTTCGGGCGCGTATTCGATGATGCTGTTGACGAAAACCGTGCTTGAATGGGTGATTGTTGCGTTGTCCCATTTCGAGGTGATTTTTGCGTGTAAAGCCTTGGACATGGTAAAGACATTGACACATGGCTCCACTTTAAGTGTCTCATTTAGAACAACTTGCTTACTTGAAATCTGGAAAGAGAAGTCGAGGTAGGTAGCAACTTCCTTTTCGTCAAACACCTCTTTTGGGACAAGGGTGCAGCAACGGTCATCGACAAGGCATGTCACGGATTGGAACGGCTTGTTATTCAATCCTTTGCTATCCAAGGCTCGTTCCATGGCTTTGAAAACCTCATCGCTGTCGGACAGCAAATCCGATGAATAATACTCCAGTCCGATGAGCATGTTGGTTGCCGTGTCGAGAAGCGCATAAGAAAAACCACCCAACGAGCATTGGATGGTCATTCTGTATTGCGATGACTTCTCGACATCAAAACCCGTGTCAAACTTGGAGATATAGGGATTCAATGATGTCGCCATTCATCTCATCCATTAAAGTTTCTCCCAGTTGCCGTCGGTGGAAGCTTCTTCCATCGAACCGACTTTCAGTCCGGCGTAACGGTTGATGCTTTCCTTTTCGGCTTTGGCATTGAGGATACGCTGCTCGTCGAGGCCGTTCAGGTATACTTCATAAGGTGTGCGAGCTTCAAAGACGGGAACATCGATACCGCTGCGCTTGATCATGCTGGCTTCAAGCTCGAATTTCGTCGTCGGGTTGCTGAATGGGACGAAGCAAATGTCGTTGATGTTGAATTGATCGCGCTTGCTGCCACGGATGGAGTCGACGACCTTCACATAGCCTAACGTGTCGGTGATGGTACGGGTGAAAGTGGTGTCGGTCGGGTCGGGAATGATGTTCACGATCGGGATTTCTGCGGTCTGGCAGAAACCAATCAGCGTGTCGAAACTGGCCGTGTACTTGCCGTTGACGTTTTTGTAGTGCACTTCGGCGTTGCGGATGTCTATCAGGCGTTGAATGACTTGCGCTTCACGCTCGGATTGGGCT
Organism: uncultured Bacteroidales bacterium; assembly: GCA_905233685.1. Taxonomy (GTDB): domain Bacteria; phylum Bacteroidota; class Bacteroidia; order Bacteroidales; family F082; genus Limimorpha. The sequence continues at coordinate 80,773 of CAJOEZ010000008.1, forward strand.
TTGTTGAACTTGATGGGAGCTTGAATGCTCTTGATGACTTGCATTGCCAAGAGCACAACAACGGCGAGCAGCACGATGTTGATGATGATGTTTAATCCTTTGTTCATTTTTGTATGGTTTTTCTGTTAATTATTCTCTTTCCGATTGGCCGCAAAGTTAGGACTTTTTTTCTTATCTTCGGCAAACTTTTTTTCCAAAGAATTAAAAATGAATTTTGTGGAAATTTAAGTATTTGTCATCCAAATACTTACGAATTTTGTCGGCAAGGATGATGAAAACTTGCAGTTCCTGTTTTTCAAGCCAAGCTATGGCATCGTCATCGCGATTCACAGCTTTTGCAAAGGCGAGATTGATCTCGAAATGGTTCTTGACGAGCCATTCCTCGGCTTTCGGCTCTTTGTCGATGGCGCTGTCGATGGCGGCCAAGTGAGGGAAACCATGTTGCATGAGCCAGTCTTTGGCTTCCGTGTCGCCTTGGATGGTCCGACTCAACGCACCCAATTCGGGGTAGCCGTTGCGCATCAGCCACTCGAAGAACTCGTCGCTTTCCGGCTCAAAAGTGCAGCCGAAAGCCATTAGTATTTTTATCGGGTAACGGGTCATTGCGCTGCAAAAATACAACTTTTTAACTTTCACCCAAACAACTCATTTCCCAGCTCATAAACCGATGCCACAGGAACAACCTGAATCTTAAACCGCCTAGTATCCAGTCCTTTAGCATTATACTTCGAAACAAAAATCTTCTCAAAGCCTAATTTATCAGCCTCGGCGATGCGGGCTTCGATGCGGGTGACGGCACGAATTTCGCCCGAAAGGCCCACCTCGGCGGCAAAGGCGTAACGCGAAGGAATGGGAATGTCGGCATTTGAGGAAAGTACGGCGGCAATGACGGCCAAATCGATGGCGGGGTCGTCCACGTGGAGGCCACCCGCGATGTTTAAAAACACATCTTTTATGGAGAGTCGGAAACCAGCACGTTTCTCCAACACGGCCAAAAGCATGTTCATTCTACGGATGTCAAAGCCCGTGGCAGAACGTTGCGGTGTGCCGTAAGCCGCACTGCTCACCAAAGCCTGTGTTTCGATGAGCATGGGGCGTTGGCCTTCCATAGTAGCCGCGATGGCGATGCCGCTCACTTCTTCGTCGCGCTGTGAGAGGAGAATCTCGCTGGGGTTGGTCACTTCGCGGAGGCCTGTGGCGTTCATCTCGAAGATGCCCAACTCGGAGGCCGAACCGAAACGGTTCTTGATGGTGCGCAGGATGCGGAAACCATAGTGGCGGTCGCCCTCAAACTGCAACACGGTATCGACGATATGCTCCAAAATCTTCGGTCCGGCGATGCTGCCGTCCTTGGTGATGTGGCCGATGAGGAACACCGGAACTTGATAAGCCTTGGCAATCTTGTTCATCTCGGCGGCCGTTTCTCGAATCTGCGAAAGACTGCCCGCTGTGGCATCAACATAAGGCGATTCAAGCGTTTGAATGGAGTCGATGACCACGATGTCGGGCTGCACGTTCTTGAAGTGCTTCAGGATTTCTTGTGTGTTGGTCTCGGTGAGGATGAGGCAGTCGGTGTTGTGGATGCCGATGCGCTCGGCCCGCATCTTGATTTGGGTCTGGCTCTCCTCGCCGGAGATGTAAAGTACCTTTCTTCCAGCGAGTTGCAAGGCCGTCTGCAAGAGCAAAGTCGATTTGCCGATGCCAGGTTCGCCGCCCACGAGGGTCAGGGAACCGAGTACCAAGCCTCCGCCAAGGACGCGGTTGAGCTCTTCATAAGGCAGGATAATGCGCTGTTCCCTGGCGTTGCCGATTTCGTTGATAGGCGTAGGCAGACCTTTGTCCATCTCCAATCCGACGCTTTTCTTTACCGATTTGCTGTCCTTTCCCGTGACGACGGTCTCTTCCACGCAGGTGTTCCATGCGCCGCAAGCAGGGCATTTCCCGAACCATTTCGGCGACTCGTTGCCGCATTCCTTGCAGAAAAAGGTGGTTTTCTCTTTTGTAGCCATATTCACAATTTTGAGGCAAAGGTATGAAATCTTTTTGTACTTTTGCCGCATCATTCAGAAATCAACTTAAACCTCTAAATTACAATGAAAAAGCATCTGTTATTCCTGTTTGTATTGGCGCTCGGACTGACCGCCTGCAACAACAAAACTGACCAATTCAAGGTGAACGTCAGCCTGAAAAACGGCAACGACCAAACCATCTATCTGCAAAAGTACGTCGATAACGCGCCTGTCACCATTGATTCGGCCGTCATCGCCAATGAGATGGCCGTCCTGACTGCCACCAAGGACGACCCGCAAATTCTTTACGCCCTGAAAATCAAAGGAAAACGCGGCTACTTTCCTTTCTTTACCGACAATCAGGACATGACCCTTGTGGGCGACCTCAACAACATGAACGATGCCGTAATGACAGGCTCGGAATCGCAGGCTGAGTTGGACGCGTATGACAATCAAATCCAAAACTATTACATGCAAATGAAGTCCTATGATGACGCGAAGAGTCATGCTTACCAAAACGAAGACTACGCAATGCTTGACTCTTTAGTCGGTATCACCAAAGGTATCCAAACGGAAATGGACAACTTCACTGACACTTATTTTAAGGAACATCCCGACAGTTTCGTTGCTCACTATATCCTTGACCAGGAAAAACACGACTATCCTCTTGACCAACTGAAAGAAATAGTGGGAACTTTCACCACTGAATCTATTTACAAAACTGAAATTGAAGATTATATCGCCAAGCAGGAACGCCTTGAAGTGGGCCAGCCTTTCATCGATTTCACGCTGCAAACTAACAACGACACCGAAGTCGTCCTTTCCGAAGTCATTGCCCAAAACAAGCTCACACTGGTGGATTTCTGGGCCTCGTGGTGCGGTCCCTGCCGCAAGGAGAACCCCGTCGTGAAGGCCGCCTACGAGCAGTTCCATGAACTCGGTTTTGATGTCATCGGCGTCAGCGTGGACCAAGATGCCGACGCTTGGTTGGAAGCCGTCGAGGAAGATCAACTGCCTTGGACGCAGGTGCGCGACGCCGAAAACAAGGTCAGCGAAGACTACTTGATTTATTACATCCCGTCCAACTTCCTCTTCGACCAGAACGGCACAATGGTGGCCAAGGGTTTGCGCGGTGAGGACTTGGCGGCAAAACTGGCTGAGTTATTACAATAATTTTCGGCCCTTCGACAAGCTCAGGGACCTTGGCTTTCAATAGTTGAGGGTGCCTGAGCCTGTCGAAGGCCCCGCTTTAAATCAATACAAAATGAAAACAAAAGCTCTATTTATCGCTGTCGTGTCACTCATCATGGCCGCTTGCACCTCTAAACCTGAAACCCCAACCTTTAAGGTCAACGTGGACTTGGCCAACGCCGACGGCAAAATGGTATATCTGCAAAAAGACGGCCGAGCCTTGGATTCGGCTGTCCTTGAAAACTGGAAGGCTGAATTGAGCGCACCCGTTTGCGACGACAACGAGATGTATGGCCTCATGCTTCAAGGCTGGCGCCGTCCCTTCTCGTTCTTCACAGACAACTCTGATATATCTATTGAAGGTGATGCGCAGAACCCGAACAACATTACGGTGAAAGGCTCGGCTTCGCAAGACCGCCTCAATGCCTTCACCGAGAGCTATAACGCCTTGGAAGAGAAGCTCGAAGCCGACAGCACCATGGCCCAAGCCGACAAGGACGAAGTCCTGAAAATGCACTGCTTCGACTACATTTGGGACAACCCCGCCGACCCCGTGGCGCATTATGTGCTTTACCGTTACAAATGGGCTTTCGGTCCCTGTGAGCTGCGCACGATGATCGACAACATCCACCACGCCGACAGCACCCTAACGACCAAGAACTTGCAGCTGGCAGAGGAATATGTTGAGAAGCAAGAGCGCGTGCAAGCCGGTCAGTCGATGATTGACTTCACTCAAAACGACCCCAACGGCAACCCAGTGACGCTCAGCGAACTCGCCCAAGGCAAGCTGCTCTTGGTCGACTTCTGGGCTTCATGGTGCCCCGACTGCCGCAAGGAGAACCCCAACGTGGTAGCTGCTTACCAGAAGTTCCACGATCAAGGCTTCGACGTGCTAGGCGTTTCGTTCGACACCAACAAGGAAGCCTGGCTTGCCGCCATCGAAAAGGACGGCCTCACCTGGACCCATGTCAGCGACCTGCAAGGCTGGGGCAATACCGCCGGAGTTTTGTATTCCATCGCTTTCATCCCTCAGAACGCCTTAATCAAAGACGGCATGATTGTGGCCCGCAACCTTGAAGGGGAAGAGTTGATGGCCGAAGTGGAAAGGCAATTAGAAAAGTAAGTACACAAAGAAGTAGTTCCAACCGAATCTTTGTCATTTAGCATGGATTGGGTTGGAACTTTTTTATTGCTGTTTTATTGAGTTTCTGTACTCTGAATAACACCTAAAGAAATCATAATCCAACAAATCGCTGATTTTCAGCAGCAAGTCCGTGTAAATCCATTTACGGCGGAAAAGTTTGTACATGTATTGCCGCGAATAGTTGAGTTGCGCGGCGAGCCAGGTGATACTGCGCCCCTGCCGGGCCAGTTCTGCCTTGATGAGTTTCCCTATGTGCGGTTCTTCGTTCATCGGTTTGCCTTTGTGGGAGCCTTGCGCGGTGGGCAAACAAAACGGGCGGAACCGTTTTTACTTACCCGTCTTGAAGGCATCGGCAAACGCCCGGCAAAGAATAAGCAAAACTGCCCACGCCCTAACGACGTGAGCCTTTCGCAAACTTATTCTTCTTTACCAAATTTTGCCGATTTTTCAAGACAAAGAATAAGAGCGTAAAGCTCGGTATTATGTCAAATAGTTTTTATCTGTAGTTCTTTCTGATTTAGATTTGGGACAAAGGTAAGGATAATTTCTGAAACAACGCTGGTTTTGTTCAAATAAACATCAAGGTGCTTCACGTCAGAGCGAAAGCACCTTGATGTTTTACGTTACGAAGTTATGTTATGGTGACTACTGCTCGTATTTTTCACCATAGTACTCACAGACATCATCATAAATCCAACTTGCCAATTCAGCTGCCGCCGAAACAGCAAGGCTGGCACCATACGTCGCTCCAGAGAATGTAATGCCAGCAGCTACAGCCGTTTTCAAACCATATTTAGCCACCCGCTTTGTCCATTTCCCGCAAACCACATTGTATGTTGCTTCACCTGTGTTGCGGTCGTCAATTTCTTTGGTGACGGAAATGCTTATAGTTCGACTGTTCTCGTCATCTTCAATAACGGCTGTGTTACCGTATCTAACGAGATAAAGACCGTCTTTAATTTTTGTTCTTTCTTGTGCATTAGCCGTAAAAACAAGTCCGATTACAGCGAAACAAATAATTAATGCTTTTTTCATGATTATTTGATTTTATTGGTTGCTAATTAGTTAATGTTAATTCACGCGTTGCTGGTACAACACCAGTTACAGAAGAACTGCATGTTTCGGTGGTTTCAAAATCGTCCTCTGGCCGAACTTTTACATCGATGACACCATTTGCACCTTTGAAAGTGAAGTAGGTTTCTATGTATTGATCAGTCGTATTATGTACTCTCAAAGTGACGGTATTATACTCTCCCCAATTGTCGCTTGTTTTTTTCTCTGTAATAGCTGACCATTGCAATTCTCCAATCTGTACTTTTTCAAATTGTTTGTATTTGTACACGATAATCTTCCCTGTTTGCGGGAAAGGTGAGTTGGTTGCAATCACAACTTCGTTTTTCGTGGTAAAAGAACTGTTCGCCACAAATACTATAGCCAAACAGCATAGAATTCCAATTGATAAAAACAGTTTTTTCTTCATTTCTTTTTTGCCAAGTTGTATTCCATTTGGCTCCTCAGTTTAAAAGCAAACCTATGTCTTATGAATTTCAAAGGCTCGCCTCCATAATTAATAGATTCTTATGATAACAGGGTTAGTAACTTCCATAGGTTTGTTTTACAACATTATGGGTGTACCACATTTCTCCTTCGTATAAGACCCTGTATCGATAGCCGCATTCCCAACATTCATCAGCTGGAAACCTGCCGTATCTTGTATTTTCTTCTATTTCACGATAGTATCTTCCGTCCTTTATTGCACGAGTCCCTTCGGAGTTTCGATAAACCTGAACGGTTTGATCCACCTTTGCACTTGCTCCAACTTTCTTTGATATTACTGTTGTACCAATTGGTGTCCAATCATCATTGTTTGACTTAATCTCTTCTGTCAAAATGTGGGATTTGTCGGTCTTACTATTATTGAATCCCATTGAAACGAAAGGCATAACAGCCATCATTGCAACAATAATTACAACTATTTTTTTCATCTCGTTTTGTGCCAGGTTATATCCCATTTGGCTCGTCGGGGTTAGTTTAGTTTATTTATTGATTATTTAAAGTGGTACAGGTTTAATGATAACTCTTTTCCGTTCCACACCTTTCATCATCATGAATTCTTTTATTTCTTCTATAATGCGAAATGCACGATTTTCTAACTCTTTGTCTAAAGGTTCTCCCCAATCATAATTCTTACCTCTATATTGGTAAGTGCTTATAGAAATAAACACCTTCAAATCCGAATACTCGTTAAGATAGAGTGCATATTCATCCAACTTTATTTTCTGATCTTCAGAAAGATGGGGGGCTTTAGTTGTTTTGTCTATCTCTATTTTTATGGAGTTCGATTCGATTCCATATTTCTTTTGGTCATAATAATCAAGAAAAATATGTAAAGCACCTATTATGGAATCACTTGAATAATCCGCTTCAATTTTATATGCTGGTTTATTAGCAATACTAGCAATCTCGTCAACTTGAATAAGATCCCAAAGATTTTGAGTTTGTCCTTTTGAGGTGAAACCACAGCAGACAATTGTCATAACAATAAGTAAAGCTCCTTTTTTCATTTTTCTTTTTGCCAAGTCTATCCCATTAAGTTCGTTGGGGTTATTGAATTATTATTTGATCTGGGTTTCCACAAAAGAAATTTCTATGTTCTCTATTGGTTTTGTTTTTGAGATTTTGGAAAAGATGTCAGGCCATTCCAGACTATTGGCTCTGTTCGCTGGCATAACGAAAGAGCAAACATCCGTAATTGTTTGAACATTGTCGTCACCAGAATACTTCACTTTGAGGGTAACCCAATTGCAACTTAAGCGTCTTTCTTTATTGTCGTGATTGTAGTAGGACATATAAGTGCCGCCATTACTATGATCTAATACATATAAGTATATGGCTTCTCCTTCGTCGGTCAGAAACTTTACGGAACCATTTGACGAAAGTGTGTGGACATTATTATTGTAATCTCTGTTTTTATATACGTTTTCTGAAAGACGTGCGCTCTCATCCATACCTGCAGCATAATCTTGCAGTATTTTCCAACTTGCTTCGGGAACATTCTGTGTTTCTACTTTTACGTTTGAAGTTGCAGTTCTTGTATTTGTTGTTTCAATATAACTCGGCTTGGAATAATAATTGTTGTTTTCCCATGATTGTCTTTCTGCTTCTCTTTGTAACCTGGCTTTTTCTGCTCTTTCCCGGGCAATCTTATCTTGTAGTTCAATTGCGGATTCTGCGGCTGAATAACTAATAGCCGTGTTTCTTTTGTCCAAAGCTGCATTCCTGTCCATTCCATTTTGAATGTCCTGATTGTACTGTCGGTTGGCATTATTAATCTGATTGGCACTATTTAAATACGTGTCATATTGATAATTACCTGTAGCATTTAGGATGGTCTGAGCTCCTTGTATTACCGCTCCCGTATAATTTCCATTATACGCATCCCTTGTGGCGTTTGCAGCATTTTGATTGGCATTAATCTCATTGCTTAATGCATTAAGTATCGTTCTCGCGTTTTCCTTGTCTTGATTTGATGGCAAAGAACTGGTATTATCAATCCATCGCTCTCCTGCCGCTTGAAGCAATCCTCCCAAGAGTCCTCCCAGCTGAGCATAACTAACAGAGGAAGGCAATATGACTACTGTTAGAATAGCCAATGCAATAATTGTGTTTTTTTTGAATTTCATAATGTGTTTTGCCATGTTATATCCCATTAGGCACGTCGATTTTTGTTGATTGTCGTTTTAATGAAATAGAATATGTCCAAAGAAAGGAATTACCCCTTTACATCTAAACGAAACAATATAGATAATTTCTTGATTATAAATAGTACAAGACTAAAGGGGATAAATTCCGCAAATTATTGGATACTAGTTTTTAACTTTCACAGAAGTTATTTTGATTCTTTTTGCCTCACAGCCAGATGTACAGGAACTGCACGCTCGACTTTTGGAAAGCGTTTCTGTGGTTTCAGAATGATCACCTTGCTTAGCAGCACCAGAAACATAATAGCAACCTTCCCCAACCTTACCGCCTTGGTCATTGAAAACACTGACGCAGACTTCTAGTGATTTTGTGGAATTGTTGTAGAATTTGAGAGATGAAGAGGTTTGACTGTCATCTGAAACAGAGACGAGAACTGTGTTACCAGAATCACCCGGAACACTTGCTCTGTCTTGTTGTGCATTTGCTGCAAATGCAAATCCGATTACAGCTAATCCTAACAAGAGTATTTTCTTCATTTTCTTTTTTGCCAGGTTATATCCCATTTGGCTCGTCGGGGTTAGTTTGTTTTTATTGAATTCCTAATTTCTTCATAACCATATATGTAATATCAATAGAGTCTTCGCCCAAAAAGACCGCAGCTCCCGTACTAATATCAATGACATAGGATAATTCATTCTCACTTGCAACTGCATTTATAGCGTTTTGAATTTTGTTGAGAATAGGCTTCAGCAATTCAGCACGTTTGGCTTCAAACTCACCTTCTGCGTTTGCTTGAAACTGTTGGATTCTATTCTGCAAATCAATAATTTCCTTCTCTTTCGACTGCTTCACAAAACTTGACATGGTGGACTGATTGGCTTCGTAATCTTGCATCTTGGTTTGGTATTCATTGGCCATAGCTTGCAGTTGATTCTCAAGCCCTCTATAATACTGCTCCAAATCTTTCTCAGCCCTAACTTTGTCGGGCATGGCTTCAAGGACAGCCGCAGTGTTGATGTGCGCTATCAGAACCCCACCTGACATATTTGGATTGGAAGATGTTGTCCTTGTATTGGTTTCATAATAATTAGAGGTTGAATAATTGTTGTTACTTTCCCGTGATTGTCTTTCTACCTCTCTTTGTTGCCGAGCTTTTTCAAGTCTTTCTCTTGCAATTTTATCCTGCAATTCTATCACAGATTCTGCGACTGAATAACCTAAGGTCGTATTTCTTTTATCCAAAGCCTCATTCTTGTCCATTCCATCTTGAATGTCTTTATTGTATTCTTGATTTGCTTTATTGATTTGATTGGCACTATTCAAATATGTATCGTATTGATAATTGCCCGTGGCATTTAGAATTGTCTGAGTTCCTTGAATTATTGCCCCTGAATAATTGCCCTGACAAGCATCTATTGTGGCATTTGCTGCATTTTGGTTAATATTAAGTTCATTGGATAGGGCATTGAGCACATTTTTCATATTATTTTTGTCTTCGCTTGAATATTTGGAGGAATTATCAATGTGATTCCCTAGAAGAGCGGAACCTACTCCTAACAGGGCTTCCCCCCAACCTTGCGCATAAGTAACTGATGTCGGCAACATTGCTATTGTTAGAATAGCTAATATAATTGTACTTTTTCTAAATTTCATAATGTTTTTTGCCCAGTTCTATCCCATCGGGCGCGTCGGTTTTAGAGTTAAAATTCGGCTACAAAGATAAAAACACGATTCATATATTGTTCATTTTCAGTGTCATCCATTTGGCGCGAAGATTTGCCCTTTTTGGTTGCCAAAAATGTAAACGGATGGGTGACACTTTGGAAAAGCGTAGTTCTTTTGACCCTAAAAACCTTAGAAAAAAGTAAAAAACATCATTCCAGCAGCCAGTCCACCACAGAAATGGATTTCACGGGAAGGCCTTTCTCTGTCATTGAGGCTTCTTGATGGTAATTGGTAATGAGTGTGAGATTCTTGCACCCCGTAGCCTTGGCTGCCAAATCAAGGCCTTTCAACTCGCGTTTTCTCGTTTTTGGATTGCTAATGTCGTATGAAACCTGAATGACTTCCAAGGTTTGGTTGCCCTTGCATACCAAAAAATCAGTATCACCTGCGGTCTCGTCATAATAATAGACATCACGCCTATAGGGTCGATGCCGACGAAGCAACTCCAACAGTACAATGGTTTCCAACCGCCAACCAAGGTTCTCGCCGCTAAAGGCATCCAAACGGTTGCTCATCAAAGCGGGGTCAACGGCATACAGTTTTTCGTCACGGATGCGCAAACGGCTTTTGGCGGAATACTTATGCACACCAATTAATAAATAAGCCTGCTTCAGGTAATCAATGTAATTCTCCATTGTCTGATAAGACCCGATGTTGAACTGCTTTTGCAACTCTTTTACATTCACCTTGACAGGACAAACATTCAGCAGATGGGCTGCCAATCGGCTAAAGGTTGCCATATACCTGAGATTATAGCGCATGCGGATGTCGCGATAGATGATGCTTTGCGTCAAGTCATCGATATAGGAGGCAGGGGCGGTACGTTTCACAATCTCTGGGAACCCGCCTAAACGCAAATAATTGTCAAAGGCGGCATGGCGGAACGCGTCTGCCTGCGTGGTTCGTGTTTCGATATCCACTTGATTGTAAGCGCAATACTCACGGAACGAGAAAGGAAACAGCTCGATTTGCGAATGTCGCCCTGTGAGATGGGTTGCCAATTCTCCGCTCAACAGTTTGGCGTTGCTGCCTGTGATCAAAATGTGCATTCCCTGACGAAGCAACCGATTGACAAACAGATACCATTCTGGAATATTCTGGATTTCGTCAATGAAAAGACAATTGAAATCGCCGTAAATATTGTAAAGCAGACGCAGCACTTCATTCAAGTCGTCACCAGTAAGCAAGGCCAAACGTTCATCGTCGAAATTCACATAAGCGAAGACTTTCTTGCTGTCGCGCAGCACATTACGACACATCGTGGATTTGCCGCTGCGCCGTACCCCGATAATCACTTGCGCCATCTCACTCTCCAAATTGACCTGCGTTTCTTCCGACCGATTACAAGTGGTCCGCTGCATATAGCGATGCATTTCCTGTTTCTGTTCTGTCAAGGCTTCTTCTATCAGTTGCAGATTCATAATTATATAGTTTTGACCCTGCAAAGATACTAAAAATTCAAAAATAGCTCACAAAACTGCGCTATTTTTCAAAAATAGCTCACTCTATCGCGCTATTTTAAAAACAACTCACTTTTTTCCTGCCGCCCAGGCCACAAACGGCGGGTTAGCATACTCCTTTTTACTATACTCCAAAGGCAACCCATCGCTAATGCGGAGCACCTTGCCGCCTGCGGCACGAAGGATGGCATCGGCGGCGGCAGTGTCCCATTCCTTGGTCTTGCTGTAGCAAACGTAAACATCGGCGCTGCCTTCGGCCAAGCGGGCGAACTTGAGGCTGCTGCCCTGCGTGTCGATGATGAGGTCGGGGTGAGCGGGACGCAACACCTTATTAATATATGCGTCCACCTCGGGCGTGCGGTGCGAGCGGCTGACCAATACTGTGAACGGACGTGGGACTGAGGACGTGGGACTGAGGACGTGGGACTGGGTGCTGATGTCCGAAAACATTTTATCCTCCGTCTTTCGTCCTCCGTCTTTCGTCCAATGTCCTCCATCTGCATACCATATCGTATCCGTCACCGGCGCATAAATCACACCCAAAACGGGTTGTTTGTCGTCAATCAGGGCAATGTTCACCGTAAATTCGCCATTGCGGTTTACAAATTCAACCGTGCCGTCCAAAGGATCGACGAGCCAATAACGTTTGAATTGCGAACGGTCAGGCGGCAGGTCTTCTTCGCTGACAAAGGGCAAGCCTGTTGGTTTCAGCATTTCTTTGATGATGTTACTGGCGCGAAGGTCGGCCTGCGTGACGGGCGAGTCGTCGTCCTTGGTATAGACCTCAAACGGCTGCGCATAGACTTCCATGATGGCCTTTCCTGCTTCAAGTGCGGCATTGATGGCGTATTGCAATAGTGTTTCCATGGGGCAAAGATAGTGATTTATTTTGAATTTTATAACACTGAAAACCAACAAAATAAGAAAAAACTACCAAAAAAATTTCCTTTATCAACTATTATTCCACTAATTTTGCACGCGAAAACCGAGGGAAATGCGTCTTTCCTTCAGCGAAAAATAGAGTTATGGCAAAGAATTTAGTTATCGTGGAGTCACCGGCCAAAGCCAAGACCATCGAGGGGTTTTTGGGCAAGGAATACATGGTGAAGTCGAGCTACGGACATGTGCGCGACCTGAACAAAAACACGCTGAGTGTCGATATCGAAAATGATTTTGAACCCGAATACGAGATTTCGGACGACAAGAAAGCCCTTGTGGCCGAGTTGAAGAAACTTTCGAAAACCTCTGATACCGTGTGGCTTGCATCCGATGAGGACCGTGAGGGAGAATCCATCTCGTGGCATCTCTACGAGGTGCTCGACTTGAAGAAGAAGGACACGAAGCGCATCGTTTTCCACGAAATCACTAAATCGGCCATCCTCAACGCCATTGAGAACCCACGTACCATCAATATGGGCCTTGTCAACGCTCAGCAGGCCCGCCGTGTCCTTGACCGCTTAGTGGGTTATGAGCTTTCGCCCCTGCTTTGGAAGAAGGTAAAGCCTTCATTGTCAGCGGGTCGTGTTCAGTCGGTGGCTGTGCGCCTCATCGTCGAGCGTGAGGAGGAAATCAAGAATTTCGTCCGGTCGAGTGCCTATCGTGTGACGGCGCAGTTCACCTTCATGAAAGACGGACAGGAATATAACCTTGCCGCCGAACTGCCCAATCGATTTGATACTGAGGAAGAAACACGAAAGTTCTTAGAGTCGTGCTTGAACGCTTCCTATAAGGTCGAGAACATCGAAAAGAAGCCGAGCGTCCGCTATCCCGCACCGCCTTTCACCACCTCGACACTGCAACAAGAGGCTGCTCGTAAACTCGGTTTTTCGGTCGCCAACACCATGCGCATCGCCCAGCAACTCTATGAATCGGGAAAAATTACCTATATGCGTACCGACTCTGTCAACCTCAGCAGCCTCGCCCTCGGCATGGCCAAGAAGGAAATCACGGAGAACTACGGCGCTGAGTACGTGAAAACCCGCCAATACCATACCAAGACCAAAGGCGCGCAAGAAGCTCACGAAGCCATCCGCCCGACCTATTTAGACCAGCACACCGTCAAAGGCACCTCCGACGAACGCAAGCTCTACGAATTGATTTGGAAGCGCACGATTGCCTCGCAAATGGCTGATGCTCAGATGGAACGTACCAACGTAAACATCGGCGTTTCAACCAACGACAAACAGTTTGTGGCCACAGGTGAGGTGATTCTGTTTGACGGTTTCCTGAAGGTCTACATGGAAAGCTACGACGACGACCGCGCCGAAGACACCACCGCCATTCTGCCGCCCATCGAGGTTGGGACAAAACTCGAAATGGACAAGATGGAAGCCCAGCAACGCTATACGCGCCCGCCGTTCCGTTACAACGAGGCCACCCTCGTCAAGAAGATGGAAGAACTCGGCATTGGACGTCCTTCGACCTATGCGCCCACCATCTCCACCATCCAAAAGCGTGAATACGTAACCAAAGGCGATGTGAAGGGTGAACCGATTACTTATCAGATTATTACACTGAAAAACAACAAGATAACCGAAAAAATCGGCAAAGAAAACTATGGCGCCGAGAAGGGTAAACTGTTGCCCACCGACGTTGGCGTTTTGGTGAACAAGTTCCTGCTGCAATACTTTGAGAACATCATCGACTACAACTTCACCGCCAACGTGGAGAAGGAGTTCGACAAGATTGAGGACGGCCAACGCGAGTGGAACGCCATGATTAAGGACTTTTACAAAGGTTTCCACTCGCAAGTTGTTTCCACAACGGAAAACTCCGGCAAGTTCAGCGGCGAGAAGCTCCTCGGCATCGACCCTGCAACGGGCAAGAAAGTGTATGTCAAGGTCGGACGTTTTGGTCCCGTGGCACAAATTGGCGAGACCGAATCGGACGAGAAGCCCCGTTTTGCAGGTCTCAAGAAGGACATGAGTATCGAAAATGTCACTTTGGAAGATGTGCTGAAATTGTTTGAATTTCCGCGCTCTCTCGGTAATTTTGAGGGCAAGGAAATCACCGTGGCCGTGGGTCGTTTCGGGCCTTATATTCGCCACGACAACAAATTCTACAGCCTCGCCAAAACCGACAATCCCGCCCTTGTGGAATACGACCGTGCCGTGCAGATTATCGAAGAGAAACGGCAAAAGGATTTGGATAACATCATTCTCACCTTTGATGAAGACCCCGATTTACGCGTGCTGAATGGACGTTATGGACCTTACATTGCCTACAAAAAGAATAATTTCAAGATTCCGAAAGGCACCGAGCCTTTCAAGCTCTCCTATGCCGATTGCATGGCCATCATCGAGGATCCGAAGAATACGCCAAAAAAGAAGGGGGCGAAGAAAAAGAGTTAAGGTTCAATGCGATTGACCTTCACAAAAAGAGGATGATTGGAAACCCCAACCATCCTCTTTTGATGTTTTTAGGCCGTAATCAAAGGCTTTTCAGCCATTTCCACTGGAAGAGCACCATATAGAACACGCCCACGGTGATGGCCGCGTCGGCGAAGTTGAAGATGGGACGGAAGAAAATGAAATGCCCGTCGGGACCGAAAAAGAAATTCGGTAGCCACGAGGCATTTTCCTTGGCCACATCGATGATGGGGAAATAGAGCATGTCGACCACACGCCCGTGCAGCCAGCCGGCATAGCCGCCGCCATCGGGAAACAAAGTGGCCACCTGCTGATAAGTACTTTCGCTGAAAATGCGCCCGTAAAACACACTGTCAATGATGTTGCCCATCGCGCCTGCCGTGATGAGGGCAAGGCCGAACAGCACGCCAAACTTGATGTTTTTCTTCGACAAACGCACAATGATGACAAGCAAGACGACAACCGCCACAATACGGAACAGGCTCAAAATCAGCTTCATGATACCGCCGCCGCCCATCCAGCCGAAGGCCATGCCCTCATTCTCAATGAACAACAGCTTGAACCAGCTCCCAAAGACGGGAATCTCCTCGCTTATCGTCATATGCAACTTGACCCAAATCTTGAGAATTTGGTCGAGGAGCAAGACGACAAACATCACCAAAAACGACCACAACAGGCCGTGATTGCCGCTCTTTTTCACTTCTTTTTCAGTTTGACGTCGAGGCAGCGCGTAGTGATAGGCACGCAGCGCAAACGCTCCTTGGGGATGAGTCTGCCAGTCTCGCAGCAGATGCCGTAAGTCTTGTTCTCGATGCGCATGAGCGCAAGTTCAAGGTTGTGAATGTACTTCTCCTGACGGGCTACGAGACGGGCGTTTTCTTCCTTCTCGGCCACGGCATAGCCTTCCTCCAGAATCTTGAAGGTGGGCGCCGTGTCGTCGGTGCTGTGTTCGCCGCCAGAGAGATTGGCCTGCAGGGTTTCCAAACTATTGCGCGCTTGGTCTAACTTTTCAAGAATCAAGGCCTTGAACTCTTCGAGGTCTTCGTCTGAATAGCGCACTTGGGGTGTTCTTTTGTTTTCGTCCATGATTATATGGTTTTAATGCTTTTGGCTTCTGGCAGCTTTCATCCACATTGTCACTGCGGGCTTGCCCTGTAATCTCCTAATTGTGGGTTATTGCTGCCAACGGCCATCGGCCTTATTTCTTTTGTATCTTCAGTTTAACATTAATGCCATCCACAAGTTCTTCGGCCTCAACGCCTTCCAAAGTGTCAACCTTCGTGATGGTGGCCAAGGTCTCGTTGCAGATGTAATCTTTGTATTTCTCGACGGCTACATCGATCTTGTCGTTCTTCTCGATGAGCAGCTCGATGCGGTCGGTGACCTCGAAGCCGCCAGTCTTGCGGAGGTTCTGCACACGGTTCACGATTTCGCGGGCGAGGCCTTCCTGCATCAGCTCGTCGGTGATGGTCATGTCAAGGGCCACGGTGATGTCGTCCTGTGAAGTGACGGCCCAGCCCGGGATGTCCTGCGTTGAAATGAGGGCGTCTTCGAGGGTCAGCTCAACATCAACGCCGTCAATGTTCAGGTGGGTGCCGTTGTTCTTCTCGAACTGATGGATTTCCTCTTGGCTCATGTTGGTAAAGTAAGCCTGAATCTGCTTCATCTGCTTGCCATACTTCTTGCCCAAGGTCTTGAAATTGGGCTTCACGTTCTTCACGAGGATGTTGTTGTCCGCCGAAAGGAATTCTATCTCCTTGATATTCACCTCGCTCATAATGAGGTGCGACACCTTTTCCAATTGCGTCTTCATGTTCTCGTCCTTGACGGGAATCATGATCTTCGACAGGGGCTGACGCACGCGGATGTTAGCCTTCTTGCGCAGCGAAAGCACCAACGAAGAAACCAATTGTGCCATCTCCATTCTTTCTTCCAAAGCCTTGTCGATGAACGACTTGTTGGCCTCAGGGAAGTCGGTCAGGTGGACGGATTCGGCTTTGTTGCGTTCGGTCACGTTGTTCAGGTCGCGGTAGAGCTGTTCGCTGAAGAACGGCGCGATGGGCGACATGAGGCGGGCCACGGTCTCAAGGCAGGTGTAAAGCGTCTGATAGGCCGACAGCTTGTCCAGGTTGTCCTCGCTCTTCCAGAAACGGCGGCGCGAGAGGCGCACATACCAGTTGCTCAAATGCGCGTCCACAAACTCGGCGATGGCGCGACCGGCACGGGTAGGCTCATAACTGTTGTAGGCCTCATCCACAGTGAGAATCAGCGAGTTGAGTTCCGAAAGAATCCAACGGTCGATTTCGGGGCACTCGTTGATGGCGAGGTCTTTCCCCTTGTAGTCGAACCTGTCGATGTTGGCATACAAAGCGAAGAAAGCGTAGGTGTTGTAAAGCGTGCCGAAGAACTTGCGGCGCACCTCGTCCACACCAGCCTCGTCAAACTTCAGGTTGTCCCAAGGCTGCGAGTTGGTGAGCATGTACCAACGCACGGCATCGGCGCCGTATTTCTCGATGGCGCCAAACGGGTCAACGGCATTGCCCAAGCGTTTCGACATTTTGTTACCATTCTTGTCGAGTACCAAACCGTTGGAAATCACGTTCTTGTAGGCTACGCTGTCGAAGCACATCGTGGCGATGGCGTGAAGCGTGAAGAACCAGCCACGGGTTTGGTCGACGCCCTCAGCGATGAAATCTGCCGGAAACACGTCCTTACCCAACTGGCCTTTCTTGCCCATGTAGTGGTATTGGGCGTAAGGCATGGCACCACTGTCGAACCAAACATCAATCAAATCAGGCTCGCGGAACATCTTCTTGCCGCTTGCGGAGCAAAGAACCACGCCATCGATATAAGGTCTGTGCAAGTCAAACTTGGTGTAATCATCTGAAGCGTAAGGATTTTCAGTCATAAATCCCGCCTTGATGGACTTCTCGATTTCGTTGCGAAGTTCCTCGACGCTGCCAATGCAGATTTCCTCTTTGCCGTCTTCGGTGCGCCAAATCGGGAGCGGTGTGCCCCAATAGCGCGAGCGCGAAAGGTTCCAATCGACGAGGTTTTCCAACCAGTTGCCGAAACGACCGCTACCAGTGGCTTCAGGCTTCCAGTTGATGGTCTTGTTGAGTTCTATCATCCTGTCTTTCAAGGCTGTGGTCTTAATGAACCAACTATCCAAAGGATAATACAACACGGGTTTGTCGGTGCGCCAGCAGTGCGGGTAGTTGTGGGTGTGCTTTTCGCTCTTGAAAAGTTTGCCTTCTTCCTTCAGCATGACCACGATGTCCACGTCCAAACTCTTGTCCTTTTCAGTCTTGGTGGGGTCGTAGGCGTTCTTCACGAACTGTCCCGCGTAGGGACGATAAGCCTCAACATCCATGCAGTTCTTGACAAATTCTGAGTCGAGGTCTTCAATGCGGAAGAATTTGCCGGTGCGGTCCACCATAGGTTGCGGTTTGCCGTCCTTGTCGATCATTTGCAAGGGTGGGATGCCTGCAGCCAAAGCCACGCGCTTATCGTCGGCACCAAAGGTCGGGGCGATATGGACGATACCAGTACCATCCTCGGTGGTCACATAGTCGCCGGGGATGATGCGGAAGGCACCCTCACCCGGATTGACCCACGGGATAAGTTGCTCATATTCAATGCCAACCAATTCGCTACCCTTAAACTCCTTGATAACTACGGGAGCCTCTTTGAACATCGTCTCCACAAGAGCTTTAGCCATGAGAATTTGGCAGGGCTGCTCAGTGTAAGGATGCACGGTCTTCAAAAGCACATAGTCGATATTCGGGCCTACACACAATGCGGTGTTGCTCGGCAAGGTCCACGGCGTTGTCGTCCACGCGATAGCGAATGTAGAGCTGTCACACTGTGGCAGCCGAGAATTCGTTTTCAGTTTAAACAACGCCACGCAAGTCAAGTCCTTCACGTCGCGGTAGCAGCCAGGCATGTTCAATTCGTGCGAACTGAGTCCTGTGCCGGCAGCGGGCGAGTAGGGCTGGATAGTGTAGCCTTTGTAAAGCAAACCCTTGTTATACAAATCCTTAAGCAAGAACCACAAGGTCTCGATGTAGTCGTTGGTGAAGGTAATGTAAGGGTCGTCGAGGTTCACCCAGTAGCCCATCTTGAGCGTGAGGTCGTCCCACATGTCCTTGTATTTCATAACTTCCTCTCGGCAGGCGCGGTTGTAGTCGTCCACCGAAATCTTCTTGCCGATGTCTTCCTTGGTGATTCCGAGTTTCTTCTCCACACCCAATTCCACGGGCAGACCGTGGGTGTCCCAACCGGCCTTGCGTACCACATGTTTGCCCTTCAAGGTCTGGTAACGGCACACCACGTCCTTAATCGAGCGGGCCATCACATGATGGATACCAGGGGTGCCGTTGGCGCTGGGCGGACCTTCATAAAACACGAAAGCGTTGTCCTTGTCGCGATTGTCCAAACTCTTTTGGAAGGTGTTGTCTTCTTCCCAAAACTTACGGATTTCGTTGGCTGTTTCAGTGAGATTCAGCTGCTTATATTCTTTGTAGTTGCTTTTCATAATACTATGAATCCTAAATTAAGGCGCAAAAATACGGAAAAATGATGAAAGACTGATACAAAGATTGGTTTTTCTTATTGCGTTGTGGCACAAAATGAGATTGCCCCGCACGAGGCAGGGCAATCTCCACAAATGCTATGAATGTAAGTTTTAATTTAGTCACCCAATGTGGCCACCATGACGGCCTTGATGGTGTGCATACGGTTCTCAGCCTCATCAAAGACGATGCTGTTCGTGCTCTCGAACACGTCCTCAGTGACCTCGATGCCGTTTAAGCCGAATTGCTTGTTGACGTCGCGGCCCACTTGGGTCTCCAAGTTGTGGTAAGCGGGCAGGCAGTGCATGAACTTGCAGTTCGGATTGCCGGTCATTTCCATCATTTCCTTGTTCACCTGATAAGGCATGAGCAGGTCGATGCGCTGTTTCCAGACCTCGGCGGGTTCGCCCATGGATACCCAAACGTCGGTGTAGAGGAAGTCGCAGCCCTTGACGCCTTTCTTCACGTCGTCGGTCACGGTCACCTTGGCGCCCGTTTCCTTGGCGATCTTCTTGCAAGTGTCGATGAGTTCCTTGTTGGGTTGCAGTTCCTTAGGAGCCACGATGCGGACATCCATGCCCATCTTGGCACCGCCAACCATCAGTGAGTTACCCATGTTGAAACGGGCGTCGCCGCAGTAGGCGAAGGTCACTTGGTTGAGAGGTTTGTCGGTATGTTCCTGCATGGTGAGGAAGTCGGCGAGGATTTGGGTGGGGTGGAACTCGTTGGTCAAGCCGTTCCACACCGGCACGCCGGCGTATTTGGCCAGTTCTTCAACGATGTCTTGACCGAAGCCACGATACTCGATGCCATCGAACATGCGACCCAACACACGGGCGGTGTCAGCCATCGATTCCTTAATGCCAATCTGTGAGCCAGTGGGGCCGAGGTAGGTGACGTGAGCGCCTTGGTCCTTGGCGGCGACTTCGAAAGCGCAGCGAGTGCGGGTCGAGGTCTTTTCGAAAATCAGGGCGATGTTCTTGCCCGTCAGTTTGGGTTGTTCGGTGCCTGCATACTTGGCGGCCTTCAGGTCGGCGGCCAGCTTCAGGAAAAATCTGATTTCTTCCGGAGTGAAGTCCAACAACTTCAGGAAGTTTCTGTTTCTGAGGTTAAATGCCATTACTATTTAATTTAATGATTTAAAGATTGAAATTTCAAGATTCTTTTGTCGTTTCGCGCCATTTTGAGGTGCGAAGCAATCCAGATATAAATTCGCTGCAAAATTAGTCTTTTTTCTTATCTCATCCAACCTTCAACGCGATAAATCTTTTCCAATAGTTTGGTTTCTTCTCCAGTTCTCGCATTTTTGTGCCATATTTCGATACGAGCCGCATAGTAATCTCCCCAATCTCCTTCATAAATCATAAATTTTTGTTTGTTTGCTATCGCACCAAACCCAGTATGGTTTTTCACTTCCACAGATGATGCTGCTCGTACCCGAAAGGCCGACAATTCGATGTTTTCGGTCGCCTCAAAACAGCGCAAAAACACCTTTCCATCAGGTAATGCTGGATAGTAAAAACTATAAAGATACATCCCCCCTTGAAAATCTTTCCATATTTGCAAATAACTATCTTTCGAAAGACTATCAACAATAGGCTCAACGGGTTTAAAATTATCCCAACTAAAACTCAATGTATCACCTGTATTTATATAGTTAACCCCTAATGGTTCTTCGCATTTCATATCTGCTGGAATTGGATGTTCTTTCCCAAAAAGATCTGGTTGAGAACTGGCATGGATTAAGTAAACAAAAGAAACAAATGAAAACACAACAAAACAAACCACACCACCGAATACAGAACCTACGGCTCGCCACCATTTTTTCTCACATAGGCAAAGGATTAGTATTATCCCCTGAATAACCATTAATAAGATGAAGACAATGATAAAAGAAGAAGCCAATCTCCATAAATCATAGTTCAGAGAAGGTATTATCAATAACAAACAGACTAAGTTTATGATAGGAAAAATCCACCAGTATTTTACGAAAAATCGCTTCATCATGCTTGTTTGTTGTTCAAAACCATAACGATAAAAAGTATTGATTATTTTACAACAATATATACCTAATTTTATCAGCCCTAAATAAAAAACTTTTACCTTTGCAAGCATGATAATACTTGATAATGTAGTTGTTACAAACGAATTCCTGAACGCCCAATTCTGCTGCTGCCTGCCGCGCTGCAAAGGTTGGTGCTGTGTGGCCGGCGATGCTGGCGCACCTCTCGAAGCCTCTGAAATAGAGCAAATTGAAGACAACCTTGAAGCCATCAAACCCTATATGCGCCCTGAAGGCATCAAAGTGGTGGAAGAAAACGATGTCTATGATTACGATGAAACGGGCGAGCTCGTCACGCCCTTGGTGAACGGCGAGGAATGTGCTTTTGTCTATTTCCATGAGAACGGCACGGCCCTATGCGCCATCGAAAAGGCCTATCTCGAAGGCAAATGCGACTTCTGGAAACCAATTTCATGCCACCTCTACCCTATCCGCTTGGTGGAAAAAGGCGGCTTCACGCACATTCTCTACCACGAATGGAGCGTCTGCGTGCCCGCCAAGCGCAAGGGCGAGAAGGAAGGCATTCCGCTGTGGAAATTTCTCAAAGGCCCGATGATTCGGAAGTTTGGGGAAGATTGGTATGAGCGCTTCGCGCAGTTAGCAGTTAGCAGTTAGCAGTTAGGAGTTAGTAGTGTGCAGTTAGGAAACAACTGATAACTGACAACTAAACAAGTCCTCGGGCGGAAAGTTTCAGCCAATTCCAAGTGAGCAGGGCAACAAAAAGCAATCCGCAATAGATATAAAAGAGTGTCAAGTCCTTACGCCGCAGGTGAGTCATAGCATAAGCAGCCATTATTATTAAAATAGGTATGGCTGGCTCGTGGTAGCGTTCCGAATTAGCCGCAAACGAAAACATAATGAGCGCAAGATACGACAACTCATAAGTGCCTATCAACGAGAAATCGCGCCATTTCCGCTGCCTAATGACGATGAGAAGGGTCAGCATAGCGAAAAAAGCAAGGAAATTCTTCACAAACATACTGCCATGGATCATCTTGTTGTGGTCTGGCGAAGGCTCCACCATCGGGGCCAACGGCAACACAAAAGCGCCCTGAGCCAGAATCCAACTATTGGCCAATTCGCTGTATTTTAGCCCATTGGCCTCGTATTTTTCCGCCTGGTAGTTCAAGTCGGTGAATTTCAGCTTGTAAATGACTTTCATCTCCCAACCGATGGGGGAAAAAAGGAAGGCGAAAAACAATACCACCGTCGCGGCAAGGGTGATGATTTTCCCTTTTCGGCCCACCAAGTCGTTGGGCGACAGGATGATGAACACCAAAAAAGCAAAAATCAGGCACATCCCGATAATGGTGCGGAACCCGAAAGTCAAGGCGGTTAAAACGATGGGACAAAGGATGTTCCAAAAGGTGTATTTCTTGCTTCGGATAAGGTAATCCATACGCTCAACAGCGAGGATGGAAAGAAAAATCATCTCCGCCTCCTTGGTGTGGAGACCGCAAATCTGAACCAAAATAGGCATGAAAACGCACATCACAGCGGCCAAATGACCCGTTCGCTCACCAAAAGTCCGCGAGCCTAGTCGGTAAACCACGAGGCAAAGATACGCACACATTGCGGCCTTGAACAGCCTCGGCGTCAGCAAACTGGGACCGAAAATGGTGTAAATCAAGGTCAACCAAAGCGTGTAGCCTTGGTCGGAGAAGCCCATCGTATAAGCGTTCAGGTATTGGAAAATGTACTTGATGTGACCTCCGCGCACCCAACGCGACAGATAAACCGCCGTTTTATGATAGCCCAAGCTATCGGCAGCTCCATATTCGAAAGCGATGCCCGTCTGGTAATAATAGTAATAGCATATCAAAAATGCATACAACACCCTGATTGCCAATGCAGTAAAAAACACCTTACGGCAGAAAACCTTTGGCTCGTCGGCTTTCCATCGAGGATAGAAAACCGTGGTGAGGACAAAGAAAAACAACACCTCGCCCACGCCCCAAATGACCCATTTGGCCTGCAAGGCATACTCACGAAACGCCACGCTTATGACGACAAGCGCCAACAAATACAGGCCAAGGCCGAAAAGGGAGATATGGCGAAGGAGGTTTTTGCTCATTATATAAAGGTAGAGACGGTGAGCACACCGTCTCTACAAAAAGGTGGTTCAGAATATGAAAATCGGCTCGTCGCCCTTGCGCTTCTGTGCCTTACGCTTGAGAAATTCCCTCTTCTTCGATGGTACGATTTCGCCCACTTTCTTCATGTTGGCGCGCTCCCAGAAGTTGGGCTTATATTCGTGACAAAAATGGAACAAATCTTCCTTCGCGGTAAGCACTGGGGCATCGTAAACTTCTGTTACCGTGTCAGAAACGGTTTCAAACTCGATATGCAGATTTCGTGCTACAGGATCATAATTATACGTGAACATGAAATAAAGGGTACTATCGTGGGTGTTGTCCTGCTGAACGCCTTGGCCTTCACCCAAGAAATACATGAAAAATCCCGTGGTGGTGTCAGTGGGATCGTATTCAATGTAACGATAGGAGTCTTCGATGACTTCACCAAAGAAATCCACGTTCCAGTGGGCCACATTCATCACGCCGAAAACCATATTCGTAATACTCTGTAATTCAGTAGGATCAACGGTGTTTTGTGAAATTTTTACCTTTACCTGCACCTTTCCCTTGGCCGAAATGATGGTAAAAGAGGAAGTCCGCTCCTGCACGCCAGCCAACGGCTCCACTACAACAGCCAGCCTCATGTCGCCGTTTCCTCTCGTCACAACCTGAGTCGTGTCAATGTAGGAAATGGTCACATACCCGTCCTCTGTCATCACCGTCTTGTCGTAGCTTTTTCTGATGGTATACCAATCAGCGTTATCGTCGATGCTGATGGTCCAGTCGCAGTTGGCGGTGAGCTGAATCTCTTGTACACTGGCCTCATTGGGAAACCAAAGCTCATACGTCGACAAGGAGATTTTTTCTTTCTTGCAACTGACAAAACTCAGTCCAATAACAGCAAAAATCAAGACAGTCAATAGATTGTGATTCTTTTTCATGTTGATAAGATTTTGATTTGAGATGCAAAATTAGGATTTTTTCTTTTTCTTGGCACGTTTTGGTGTGTCATCGAGCATTTCGAAGTCCATTTTGTGCTTGAAGAGGTCGACCGACTTTACGACCACACGCACCTCATCGCCCAGCTGGATGACGCGTCCCGTGTCCTGCCCGACCACGCGGAAATTGTCGTCGTCCAAGTAGTAATAGTCGCCGGGGAGGTTCTCGTAACGCACCAAACCCTCACATTTGTTGCCCTTCAGCTCGACAAACAAGCCCCATTTGCTCACGCCGGAGACCAAGCCTTCAAACACCTGGCCAATCTTATCTTGCAGATATTCAGCCTGTTTGTACTTGATGGACTGGCGTTCCATGTCCTCGGCTTGTTTCTCCATCTCGCTGGCGTGTTGGCACATCTCCTCGTATTTCTTCTTGTCGGCAGAACCTTGTCCTTCAAGGAGATATCGTTCAATCAGGCGATGCACCATCAAATCGGGATAGCGGCGGATGGGCGAGGTGAAGTGGGTGTAGTAGTCGAAAGCCAAGCCATAGTGCCCGATGTTGTCGGTCGAGTAAACGGCCTTTGCCATGGTGCGCACCGCCACCGACTCGATGAGGTTCTTCTCGCCCTTGCCTTCCACGTCCTCGAAAAGCTTGTTGTACGAATTCACCAAGGTGTTGCGGTTGCTGAGGTTCATGGAATAGCCCAAGCGCGAAATCAGCAGCACGAACTTGTTGAGTTTCTCAGGGTTAGGCTCGTCATGGACACGATAAACGAAGGTGTGGTTGTGCCATTTGCTTTCGGGCTTGCCGATGGTTTCGGCCACGGTGCGGTTGGCCAAGAGCATGAAGTCCTCAATCAGCTCATGGCTCTCGTTTTGCATGCGCACGTAAGTGTCGATGGGTTTCTTGTTCTCGTCGAGGACGAACTTCACCTCTTCCGTGTGGAAGTTGATGCTGCCTGCCTCCATACGTTTCTCGCGCAATTTGGTCGCCAAACTATGGAAAGTCAGGATTTCTGTTTTGTAGTCGCCCTCGCCGCCCTCAATCATGGTTTGCACCTCCTCGTAGGTGTATCTCCGGCAGGATTTAATAATCGTTTTGCCAATCCAGCGGTTGTAAATCTTGGACTCGTCGTCCATTTCAAAGACTACGCTGAAAGTCAGTTTTTCCTCGTCGGGACGCAGGGAGCAGACGTTGTTGCAGAGTTTTTCGGGCAGCATGGGGATGGTGCGGTCGACGAGATAGACCGAAGTGCCGCGTTCGAGGGCTTCTTTGTCGATGGCGGAGCCTGGTTTCACGTAATGCGACACGTCAGCAATGTGCACACCCACCTCCCAATGGCCGTTGGGCAGCTTTTGCAGCGAAATGGCATCGTCGAAGTCCTTGGCGTCAGCGGGGTCGATGGTGATGGTGAACACCTTACGGAAGTCGCGCCGCCGCTTGATTTCGTCCTTGGTGATTTTAACGGGAATCTTATTTGCCTCTTTTTCAACGTCTTTCGGAAACTCAATGGGGTATTCGTGGGCGGCCAAAATGCTTTCCATCTCCACATCATTCTCTCCAGGCTTGCCGAGCACGCGGACGATTTCGCCGAAAGGGTTGCCCGAGCCATCAGGCCAATCCACGAGGTGCGCAATGACCTTTTGGCCGTCCTTAGCGCCGTGCAGGTCGCCGCGCGGGATGAAGATGTCGACCGGCATCCAATCCACATCGGGGCGGACGTAAACATAGCCGTGCGAGATGTTGAGCAGGCCCACGAAGTCGGTGTGCTTGCGTTCCAAAACCTCCACAATTTCGCCCTCAGGCTTGCTGTTGTTGCGCTTGGGGAACATAGCCACGCGCACGCGGTCGCCGTGCAGCGCCTTGTAGGTGTTGTTGGCCGCGATGAAAATGTCTTCGCTCTCGCCGTCGTCCAAAACCACGTAAGCCTTGCCCGTCGATTTCATCTCCACCGTGCCTTCCACATAACGCATCTTCGGGCGGAACTGCTCCATGCCCTCCGGACTCATCACATAGCTGAAAGGCTTGTTTTCCTTCAGCAAACCCTTGTCTTTCAGGTCGATGAGAAGGTTATAGACCACATCCTTGCCCGCTTGGTCACGGATTCCCATAATCTTGCAGACCTGCTTGTAGTTCTTCGGGCGAAAAGGCTCATCGGCGAAGATGCCAAGAATGACGCTGGTGAAGGTACTCAGCTTGTTTTCTATCTTTTTCTTTTTGGCCATGGCTCGACAGTTATGGGCAACTTACAGATTATCCTTAAAATACTGCGTAATCT
Organism: uncultured Bacteroidales bacterium; assembly: GCA_905233685.1. Lineage (GTDB taxonomy): Bacteria > Bacteroidota > Bacteroidia > Bacteroidales > F082 > Limimorpha. The sequence continues at coordinate 107,303 of CAJOEZ010000008.1, forward strand.
TGGTCACCAAATGCGCCCGGTCCATGCCATAGACATTGTGGTCGTGGCCAGGATAGACGAAATAATCGAGTTGCTTGCCGTTGTGGATACAGTTCTCGACGAAGACGAGGCTGTGCTGCCACATCACGACGGGGTCGGTGGTGCAGTGAATCATCAGAAGTTTGCCTTCGAGTTTGTCGGTTTTGTTTTCAAGGCTAGTCAGTTCATAGCCTTCAGGATTCTCCTCAGGCGTGTCCATGTAACGTTCGCCGTACATGATTTCGTAGTACTTCCAATCCAACACGGGACCACCAGCCACGCTCACCTTGAACACTTCAGGGTGGTTGATTTTCAGCGAAGTAGACATAAAGCCGCCATAGCTCCAGCCGTCGCTGCCAATGCGGTTGGCATCAACGTAGGGCAAGGTCTTCAGCCACTCGATGCCCTTCATTTGGTCGCGCATTTCGAGTTGACCACACTGGCGGTGGATACATTGCTCGAAGGCCTCGCCACGGTCGGCGGAACCACGGTTGTCGAGGGTGAAGACGAGGAAGCCTTCTTGGGCGAGGTAGTTCAAGTAAATGCCTGCACCGGCCAACCAGGAGTCAGTAATCAGTTGGGCGTGAGGGCCGCCATAGACGTAAACCACTACGGGATATTTCTTCGAAGCATCGAAGTTGTAAGGCTTGATGAGGCGCGTGTAGAGCGTTTGTCCGTCATCGGCCTTAAGCGTACCGAGGGTGGTCTCACCGATGTAATAGTCTTTCAACGGATTCTCGGCCTCATGCAAACGTTTGACGAACTTGCCGTTTTTGTCCTGCAAGTCCACGTTGAGTGGCACATCGGTGCTGCTGTAAACATCGATGAAATATTTGCCGTCAGCGGAAGGTGTCACATCGTGCGTGCCGTGCTCCTTGGTGATTTGAGTGGCTTTGCCGCTCTTGATGTCCATCATGTAGCAGTGGCGTTCCAACGGGCTGACCTCGGTGCTGCGGTAATAGATTTGGCTGCCGTCCTTCGAGAAGCCGTTGAAGTCGGTGATGACGAAGTCGCCCTTGGTGAGTTGGCGCACCGTGCCTTTGCTGATGGTATATAAATAAAGGTGATAGTAGCCGTCGCGCTGGGCCTTCCAGATGAACTGGTCGGGGTTGTCGGGGAGGAAGTAAGCGGGGCCTTGCGGCTCCACATACTGCTCGTCGCGGTCTTCAAAGATGGTTTGTATAAAGTCGCCCGTGATGGCATTGTACTCATTGAATTTCAGGTGGTTCTGCTGACGATTCAGGATGCCGATATAGATGCGTTTGTTGTCGGGATTCCAGGTGATGGCCGTGAGATATTGCTCGGCGGGTTCACCCGTCTTGACCACGATTTCCTTACTCGTAGCGATGTTGTAAATATGCAACGTCACCTCGTGGCTCGTCATGCCGGCCATGGGGTATTTGATAGGCTCTGCCGTGGCGATGCGTTTGTCAATGTTGACCAAAGGATAATCGGTCACCATGCGCTCGTCCATGCTGTAGTAAGCTAGGAACTTGCCATCGGGTGACCAGAAAATGCCGCCGTCGATGGCGAACTCGTTGCGGTGGACGCTCTGACCGGCAATGACACCTTCTGGGTTGTCGGTGATTTGGATTTGCTTGTCGCCGTTGGCCACATAGAGGTTGTTGTCGATGGTGTAGGCAACGCGCATGGTTTCCTTGCAAAGCGTTTGGTTTTCGGCATCCTGCGGGACGGAAGTCAGCGGCTCAATGGTTTGCTTTTTAAGGTCGAGGCGGTTAAGGGTGATGCCGTCTTTGCCCACGGCGTAGAAGCTGGCTTGGTACGCATTAAGCCAGGTCAGTTGCGGGATGCGACGCAGACTGTCAATGCCAGCAGCATGAGCGTAACTGTTCAGCTCGTCCAAAGTGAGGAAAGAGGTCTCCTTGCCTTTGCTGTCGGGCGAAAGGGTAACGATTTCGTTGCCTTTCACCTTCATGAGGATGTCGGTGTCGCCTACCCATTTCAGTTGGTTGGGGCGTTGCGCATAAAGGCTGCGGTTGTTGTAAGAAGCGTCTTCGGGCGTGAAGAGTTTCTTTTCCTGCGCTTGTGTGGGCAGGGCGATGGCCATTGTGAGGGCCAACGTTAATGCGATAAAAAACTTATTCATTTTGCTTGTAGGTTTATAATTCGGTGTAAATAGATTCAAAACTCCATCACCAGCTTAACATTAATATACCTCGGCGTCAGGTAATTGTTCACGCTGTAATAAACATTGTCGATGTACTTGACCCAGAGGTACGAAATCGTGTTGTTGATGTTGAGCAAGTTGAACACATCCACGCTGATGTACATATTTTTGATATAGCGCAGTGGATTGCCCCTGCTAAAGCTGCTGCCCTCGTGAATCAACTGTTTGCTGAAGCCTATGTCGACGCGGCGATAAGGCGGATAGTTGCGGTAGGGGCTGTAAAAGTCGGAATTGTTTGCGTTGACGGGAAATCCCGTGCCGAAGTTCAAGGTCATGTTGACGCGCCAAGTGGGGGCAAAGGGGATGTAATCCTGGAAAAAGAGTGAGAAGCTAATCAATTGGTTTGAAGGGCGCACATGCCAGCCAAGTGACAGCGTATCAGCCACATCCGCATCGTTATGGTAGTAGAACGGGAGCGTGTCACCATTCACCCCGAGCAGGCAATAATCGCCGCGAATGTCCTCCTTCGTGTTCATGAAGGAGAGGCTGGCCCAGCTGTCGATGCCTTTCACGAACTCGCCGTTCACCTTGAAATCGATTCCCGTGGCGTAGGCCCGCGCCGACTGGTCGGCGTAATAGCGGATGCGCACGTTGTCCACATCGTAGGGAATCACATGCGTGCAATACTTGAAATATGCTTCCGAAGTCAAGATGAACGGGCGGTTCCAAGCACGGAACTTGAAATCGTTGCCCACAACCACCTGATACGATTGCTGTGCCTTGGCGTCCAAAAATAAGGTACCATCCATGTTGCGGATTTCTCGGTAGAACGGCGTTTGGTTATACACACCTCCCGAAAGGCGGTAAACCAGCTCATGCTTCTCGTTTTCAGGTTTATACGCGATGCCAGCACGCGGACTGACATACACCTTTTTATTGTAGCCCCAATAATTGGCCCGAACGCCGGCAGTAATTACAATCTCGCCTTTTTCTTTTTGGATGGTCCATGAGTTTTGTACAAAGCCGTCTACATTATTAATAGAGAGCCTATTGTGCGCCTTGTGCGTGAAGTCCATCCCGATTTCGGGTAAAATGTCAGGATAAACGCCCACAATATCAGGCGGATGCGGCAAGGTGTAGCCCGCCGAATCCATCACCTGCCACTCGTCTACCACGTCATCGATTTCCTGATGCTGGAAACGCAAGCCCCATTTCAGCAGACAGGGGTCGAAAGAATACAGCCCCTTGTGGTCGAAATTGTACACTTGCGCGTAAAACGAATTTCGGGCATGTTTTATCTGTGTTCCAACCTCGTGGTTTTCAATAACTTCTCCGAAATCCTCGGAACCAAAAGAAGTGTTGCGCTGCCCAAAGAAATACTGGCCCAGCACATCGTAGGTCTCAGTTTCATAAGTCGAGTAGGCCGAGGCTATCCACTTCAGATTCAGGTTGTTATTGGGCTTGTACGACAAAGTCAAAGCACCCAAGCCCATGGTGTAATCGTCGACTTCTTGACCTTCAAAATACACATTGAGCTGAAGCGCCATATTAATGGTACCCGTGTTGGTCTTTGCGCTCTGAGGTATCAGCATGTATCGGTTTTTGGAATAATAGCCCAACACCGACAGGTCCCATTTCGGGCTGAGGCTGTAATTAAACAGCGCCTGCACATCCGTGAAGATGGGTCGATAATCGCCTTTGGTATTCATCAGGCCAAGGGCAAGGCTAGTGTTTTTGTAGCGCGCACCGACCAAATAGCTGAACTTGTCTTTACCAACAGTGCCTTCCACATAAGCCTCAGCACCCAACAGACTCACGTTCAGCGAGCCCGCTGTTTCTTGTGGACGTTTGTAGGTCACGTCCAAGACCGATGACATTTTGTCGCCATATTCAGCAGCAAAACCGCCAGCGGAGAACTCGATATTGCTGACCAACTGCGAATTGACGAAACTCAAGCCCTCCTGTTGTCCCGTTCCGACGAGGAACGGACGGTAAATCTCGATGCCGTTGACGTAAACCAAATTCTCGTCAAAGCTGCCACCGCGCACGCTGTATTGCGAACTGAGCTCGTTGTTCGACACCACGCCCGGCAAGGTCTTGATAAGCGTCTCCACGCCACCGCCTATCGAGGGCACCAGCGTTGCCTGCTTGGCATCGAGGTGTGTCAAGCTGGAGGCATCGGTGGCACGGTCACTGATAATGACATCGGGCAAGTCGGTGGCTGTCGATTTCAGCGTGACATCAAGCTTCCGTTTTTCGCCTTTCTTGAGCCGCACTGGTATTTGTTGCGGCTCGAATCCGATGTAGGAGAAGCTGATAATCAGTGTCGTGTCTGAAATCACCGATAGTTCGTATGCACCTCTGCTGTTGGTGGTTTGGCCCACCAACAAGTCGAGAACTACCACGGTAACCATCTCGATGGGACGGTTGTGCTCATCGGTCACCTTGCCGTATATGGTACCTACAGGCGACTGCTGGGCACGCAAGGCCATCGAGACGAGCAACAACACTATGACGAGAAGCTTCTGACGCATAAAAAGATAACTGACAAAAGGCTGAAATATTATCTGCGAGTTTGATTTTGAGACGTTGCCAAACAAAAAAAGCCGCCGCGCCAAGCACAGCAGCTATATTTTCGTCCGTTCAAGGGATTACCAACGTTGAAGGTTGCCCTTTTCGGAGGCGTCCATCAAGGCTTGATAAACACCCTTCTTGTCGATGGTGCGCAAACCGGCAGCCGAGACCTTCAGGACCACCCACTCGTCCCATTCCGGAACGTAGAACTTCTTGATTTTCAGATTCGGATCGAACGTTCTCTTGGTCTTCTTATTGGAGTGGGAAACGTTGTTACCGTGCATAACCTTTTTACCGGTGATTTGACAAACTTTTGACATGACTCTTATTCCTTTTCCTTAAATGATTAACAATTGTCTTTTATCTAACGGGCTGCAAAAGTACAAATATTTTCTTTTTCAAAGTCGTTTTCTGAAAAAAATGCGTCAAAAAATTGCCAAACGCTGTTTTTTTTCGGCTCTACAGGCAAGATTGTTCATTGAAAGAAGCCCTTATTGAATGTTTTGGGCGTCTTCAACCTCTTTTGCTTCCTCCTCATGATGCCGCTTGTAGGCATTCACGATATCCGTTACGAGGCGATGTCGCACCACATCCTTGTCGTCCAAATAGATGAACTCTATGCCGCGAACATCCTTCAAAACCTCCATAGCTTGAGGCAATCCTGAAGGTGTTTTTGGCGGCAGGTCGATTTGGGTGATGTCGCCAGTGACGATGAACTTGGCCGAGCGTCCCATACGGGTGAGGAACATTTTCAACTGGCTTCGGGTGGCGTTTTGTGCCTCGTCTAAGATGACGAAAGCATGGTCAAGGGTGCGACCGCGCATGAAGGCCAACGGTGCAATCTCGATAGTGTGGTCTTCGAGATAACCTTCTAATTTCGAGGACGGTATCATGTCGCGCAAAGCATCATACAGGGGTTGCAGATACGGGTCAAGTTTGTCTTTCAAGTCGCCAGGAAGGAAGCCCAAGTGCTCGTCGGCTTCGACGGCAGGTCGGGTTAAAATGATTCTTCTTACTTGTCTGGCCTTCAAAGCCCTGACAGCCAAAGCCACAGCGGTGTACGTTTTTCCCGTTCCTGCCGGACCAATGGCAAAAACCAAATCTTTTTGTTCCGAAGCCGTCACCATGCGTTTTTGGTTGGTAGTGATAGCTTTGACGGGTACTCCGCTGCGTCCAAAAACCAGCACATCGCTCTCCGACATTTTCTGTTGCAGCTCCGTCTCAGTACTGGCCATCATCACATCCTCAATGGTCTGCGCGGTGATTTTGCCGAAACGCTCTAATTGCATCATCAGGGTTTCATAGCGGCTGATGAAATAATCAATTTCGTCCTCGTCGCCTATCACCTTCACGAAATCGCCGCGCGCGATGATTTTCAGCTTGGGAAACATGCTTTTCACCAAGTCTAAATACTTGTCGTTGGGACCGTGAAGTTCTTTAGGATCAACGTTTTCTATCTGAAGAATCTGTTCTGCCATATATGAGAAATCAGGGTGCAAACTTACACAAAAACCCCGAATTAAATGTCCGCAAAAAGAAAAATTCTTACCTTTGCGCAAATATTCAGAAGCGAATGAAAACCAAACAAGAAATAGTGGAAAACTGGCTGCCGCGCTACACGGGGCTGCCATTGGAGAAGTTTGGGAAGTACATCCTGCTGACCAATTTCCAGAATTATGTCGAGCGTTTTGCTGAGTGGCAGGGCGTTGAGGTGGTGGGGCGCGACAAGTCGATGCCCTGCGCCACCGACGGCGAAATCACCATCATCAATTTCAGCATGGGCAGCGCCAACGCAGCCACCATCATGGACTTGTTGAGCGCCATCCATCCAAAAGCCGTCCTGTTTCTCGGCAAATGCGGCGGCGTGAAAAAGAAGAATAAGGTGGGAGACCTGATTCTGCCTATCGCAGCCATTCGTGGCGAAGGTACCTCAAACGACTATTTCCCGCCCGAAGTGCCTGCGCTTCCGGCATTCAGCCTCGAAAAAGCCATCTCCACCACTATCCGCGACTACGGCCGCGACTATTGGACAGGCACGGTTTATACCACCAACCGCCGTGTTTGGGAACACGACGATGATTTCAAGGAATACCTCCGCAAGACGCGCTGCATGGCCGTTGATATGGAAACGGCGACTATCTTTATGGTCGGATTCCACAACGAAATCCCGACAGGCGCACTGCTGCTCGTTTCCGACAACCCCATGGTGCCCGAAGGCGTGAAAACTGAGGAAAGCGACAATAACGTGAGCAAGAACTATGTCGGCGAGCACCTGCGCATTGGCATCGACTCGCTGCGACAGCTTATTAATAATGGTATCACTGTCAAGCACTTGAAATTCTGATGACCTACGACCAGATTCTTTCTGAAATCCACAAGAAGAACTTCGCGCCCATCTATTTCCTGACGGGAGAGGAACCGTATTTCATCGACATGATTTCGGACTCCATTGAGAACGAAGCCCTTGACGAGGCCGACCGCGCCTTCAACCAAATCGTGTTGTATGGCCGCGATGTGGATGTGGAAACCATCGCCAACCATGCCCGCAGTTTCCCGATGATGGGCGAGCGCATGGTGGTTATCGTCAAAGAGGCGCAAGACGTGAAGGATTTGGATAAATTCGAGGCCTATCTTGATACGATTCCCGAGACCACGCTGCTTGTTTTTGTGTACAAATACAAGAAGTTCGACAAGCGTAAAACCTTGGCCAAGAAGATTGACAAGAAGGGCGTTTGGTTCGAGTCGAAAAAGCTGTACGACAGCAATATACCGGGCTGGATTCAGAATTACCTGAAGGCCGAAGGCTACAGCATCACGCCGAAAGCTACGCAGATGCTGGCTGATTTTCTTGGCACGGATTTGCACAAAATCGCCAACGAGCTGAAGAAACTCACCATAGCCCTGCCCAAAAACAAGAGCATCGACGATGCTGACGTGGAGCGCAATATCGGCATCTCCAAGGACTTCAATGTCTTTGAGTTACAGAACGCTATCGGCAACCGCGACCTGCTGAAAGCCAACCGCATCGTGAATTATTTCGGTGACAATGGTAAGGATAATCCGCTGTTGGTCACGGCGATTACGCTGTACGGCTACTTCACCAAAATCTTGAAACTACACTTCGCCGCCGACAAGTCGCAGGGCGCGTTGGCGAGCGTCTTGGGCGTAAATCCGTATTTTGTCAAGGATTACCAATTGGCAGCCCGCAACTATCCGCCCGGGGCTTGTATCCGCTGCATCTCCATTCTCCGCGAGTTCGACATGAAGTCGAAGGGCTACGACAGCGGCGAGGTGAGCGAGAAAGATTTGTATAGAGAAATGATTTTCAAGTTAATGCATTGTTGAAATGAGAATAGTTGCACAACGGGTTACGCATGCTTCCGTCACGATTGGCGGCAAGGTAAAGTCTGAAATCGGACTGGGAATGTTGATTTTGCTCGGCATTGAGGAGGCTGACAATCAAGAGGATGTGAATTGGCTTTGCGCCAAACTCAGCAAACTCCGCATTTTCGACGACGGCAACGACTCAATGAACTTAGACATCAACCAAGTGGGAGGCTCGTTCCTCGTTGTAAGTCAGTTCACCCTCCACGCCTTGACCAAGAAAGGCAACCGCCCGAGTTTCATCCGCGCCGCCCGCCCCGAGCAGGCTATTCCACTGTATGAACTGTTCCTGAAACGCCTCGCCGAAGATTCAGGTCGCCCCGTCCAAAGCGGTGAATTTGGCGCGATGATGGCCGTTGAACTGCTGAATGACGGGCCCGTGACGATTATCATGGACTCAAAACGGCGGGAATAATCATCGTTTTTCATCAAATAGAAAAATTATCTATTTGATAAACAGTTAAATAGTATAATTATTGATTTCCGTATCATGCTGTCGTTCTGAAATTTACATCAGAAAAATAAAATTTATTTTAACATTGCCATAATGGTAAGATTTTCTGAAACGGAAAGTGTTTTTCATAAAAAAACCTTTAGACAGAAGTCTAGAGGTTTTGAAAGAGGGTGATACAAGGTCTTACTCAAAAAAGCGGTTTTCAGAGGAGGCTTCCTGATTCTTTATTCACCCTTGTTTTGTGTATTATGAAGATACCTTTTGTTATTTAGTTACAATTCTTCTCATTTCAATTGCTTTTTCTTTAGCAAGGGCTGAATTCTCTTCAAACGATTTACTGCCATCAATAATCATGAGAACGTATGCGTTTTTCCTCGATTCTGCTTGGGATTGATATTCTGAGTTTGTCACAAAATATCCGAAATCCATATATTGTTGCTCAATAGTGCTAATATTTGTGTTGATTTTAAATGGTTTGCCATTTAGTTTAAGGTTGTCTATCATGAAAACGGACAATATACTTCCATTTTCAGATTGATTTTTTGATTTTACCATACCACCTGAAGGTACAGATTCTGAGACAAGCCCGTCGCTATATGTTATATCTTTGAAGACATACCTAAAACTTTGTTTCGCGAACATGCCCTCAATACTAACCCTATTACCATCTAAATCTTCCATGGTCATGCGAATACGCTTATTTAGGTATCCTTTTGGAACAAGGAACTCGAAGCCTTGAATAGAGAATTGTTCTTCAAATTCCTTTACGAGTTCGTCAAGGTTGTTGCCATATATTGGTAACGGCTTTTCTATTCCCTTTGAAGCTCCACGATACCCTTCCATCATGCTCATGACAGAATTGTTGAATGTTGCATCGTCCATATTATTGCTTCTTTTCATTTTTTCCAAATCACCAGCAGTGAACAGAATTGGATAGATTTGAAAATAGTCTTGCTTCTTTTTCCACCCCATAATTCTACTTTTCTTTTTGTTCAACTTGTCAATGTAACTTTGGATATCTTTATAATAACCTTGATGGTTGTTTCGGGCTACCACCGTCGATCCATTATCCAAGCCATCCGTAAGCAGAACTATGTAATACTTGGTTTCTGGGTCTCTATTCATTATTTTATTTCTAACATATTTTATTCGATCCAAAGCCATATCCAAGGCATAATATCCTACAGTGTTTTGTCCATCTGGTATGCTTCTGATGAACTTGTCCATCTCTTTCCTTCCGTTTATGTCAAGAAGATTGTACGGTGCAGATTGTGGACTTATGTTTTTGAAAAAGCCAGGTTGATAGTCAAAACTTGTCTGAACATCATCGCTAAAGCCGATGACATCGCCCATAAGGCGGTTTTCGCGCATTGTAGCGCACGAGCTAACTGCCATTACTGTTAGAATCGAAAGAATGGTTTTTGCACATCTTTGTTTTACAATGTTTTTCATTTTTTTCTGTTTTAATTTTATTTTTTTTCTGTTTTAATGTATCGGTGCAAAATTATTGCTAATATCTTTTCTTTCTTTAGCATAACCCGTAAGTAATCCTCTCACTTTTCGTGAGTAATAATCACACTTATTGTCTTATATCGGCAAGCACCTCCGCCAAACGTTCCATTTTCTCAACCGTGAAGTCATCAAGACTGATACAGAGGTTGAGTTTGGGGCTAAAGGAAGCGCTTAGGCCATAAAGCCGCATGGCGTCGTCAAGGAAATTGTGATCGAGTATTTCGGAAAGATTGGCTAATAGTTCCACATCGACGGTGCGGCGCTTGAATATGGTATAGACATTGGTGCGCTCACAGTGGAGTTGTCGGGCTAACTCCGACACACTAATTCCGCTCTCGTCAAAGACGGCTTTAATCATCTGTCCGATATGGAGTTTCTCTTGCGAGGCCATGTTACGTTGTTGTTTTGGTGATGACACGAAAAAAGCGTGGAATTTATTTCTTGCTTGACATCCAGGGTTTCCACGCCCCACCTACCTAACAAGTATTCCACGCCATGCCACACACGGCGTTTAATAAT
>CAJOEZ010000009.1 GCA_905233685.1 uncultured Bacteroidales bacterium
ACTCTCTGGCTCGCACTCCCATCAATACATCTATAGGATTCTGCATCTGCCATTCAAAAAACGCATCAGAATCGATAGTCATGTCCTTCGGGATAATTAGCCAACCAAAATATTGGTCAAACAAATACTCTTCCAAAAAGCCATTCTCTATGATTTTATTAAACTGCTCCAACTGATGATGGATTTCTTCTCCCCCATTCAGTTCAGGATGGTCTTTTTCAGCTTTTACAAAACCTTCAATCGCTGCCATGTGAGCCTCTATATAAAGACTGGGGAAACCACTTACACTTTCCAATGAATCAACGTTATCATTAACCCATTGCAATTCCCCAAAAATTGCGCCAAGCACACAACACAGCATCAAAGAGTCATCTATAACAGCTGGAGCGACATGAACATCGAATTTCACGCTCAACGGATCATTCTTGACAAAATTCGTCGGCACGAAATAGTCCATCACCGTCTGTTCCAATTGGGACATTTGACAAGTGTCGAGGTCGCTCGAAGTGATTCTCATCTTGAACCACCACTTACCACATTCATAGAGCGTCAACGACTCGTTATTACCCGACAGCGTAAATACCGACCTCAGGCCTTTTATCTTGAGTCCATCATTCTGGTATGAAACCGCATTTGAAGTGGCATGTATTCCGCCATGAATGTTGGCCAATTCTTGCATCAAGCCCGAATACTCATCATGAATCCTACTATCGTAACCATTTCCTGCGGGGTAAAGATAAACCGACAACTGGGACTGCTTGTTTGAACTTTCATATACGCCTCCGATATTCTCTTTCTTTTTATCATAAGAATACAGCCCATCACGATGATAGTCTCCAAGTTGCAAAGGAAAAACGGCCTTTGTGGAAGCATGGACATAATCCCCCTTCGCCTTAATCTTCTTCGGCGACTGCGCTTGAAGCGGACCGAATAATAAAGCGACAGCAAATAATAGTACTAGTCTTTTCATTTTTGAATAATTAATCGTTTTCCAACCTAAAAAAGACAGGAATAGCATAAGTTTGTTTTCCTTTTGCCATAATTAAACTCCTTATTTTGATAATTTGAAATTGATGGGCAACGTATGTCTCACGCGGACTCTTTTCCCTCTTTGCGAGCCTGGTTCCCATTTTGGCATCAAGCCAATCACCCGAAGAGCCTCTTCGTCGCAACCATAACCAATGCCTTTGAGCACTTTCCCAACTGTAATGGAGCCATCTTTTTCAACAAAAAACTCCACAAAAACCTGACCTTCCACACCAGCATCTATAGCTTCTTTGGGATAGACCACATTTTTTCCAATAAACTCGAATAACTTTCTTTCGCCTCCTGGAAACGAAGGTAGTGTTTCTACTATGCAGCCGAAAAGTTCCGTTTCCAATTCTTTCTCAATAATCGAATCCATCTTCAGCGTATCGGGTTGTTGCGCAAATGCCGTTTGGCTTGCTGCCATCAATCCGACAGACAAACCCGCTACAGCAGCCGCCTTACCCATGCGTTGCCGTTTCTCCAACTCACGCTCAAGGTAGCGCACTTCGGCCTCGCATTTCGGGCAAGTCCCAAGACAGTCGCCTTGGTAGGTGCATTCCTCGATGACCAGTTGAATATCATTCTCCGCTGCAATCTGTTTACGGATTTCCTTCAGGATTTTGCAGGTCTGTTTTCCTTTTTTCATGGCATCACCGTTATTCCGATTCTTCGACAACGTTAGTCTTCAATTGGCACAGGCGGTTCGCCTTGTAGCATTATGGGCACGTCGATGGGGAAATTTATCTTCAGCACGCAGCGGCACTCAAGCGGTAGCCTCCATGATTCTTCTTTCAATTTATAGTCACCCGGCTCCCAAGCCATCTTCGAGAAAGCTGAAGAAACGGCATCGTCCAACACTTTGTCAAGACCTTTCACAATCTTCACGTCGCCAATCTCGCCCTTCGTGTTTACGGAGAACTCCACCTCCATATCACCCTTGATCTTTTCGACATCGAAAACATCCATCAATCCAACGGCAAGGGCTTCAAGGAGCATTTCTTCACCACCATAGTAATGGGGTGCCTTGAATTCCACAGCCTCTTCGGCCAAATCTTCCATAGTATTGCAAAGCTTGCCCTTTCCTCCAATATGCTCGTATTCCACTTTGCCGCCTAAAATGGACAGGTTTCCCATTCCCGAAAAAACGAACTTCTCCTTCAAATATTTCTGATAAAACTCCGAATCGAAGCTAAAGGTATCGTGGTACATCGGCACTATGCCCATCAGCGGTTCTTCGATGATGGTGTCGGGCTGGGGTCTCTCGGGCGCGACGGCCACCACATTGCCAGCAAGAGGCTCGTGGATGGTGTTGTCGGTCACTTCGGTGCTGTTGGGGCATTTGGAATCCGAACTGGAAGCATTTGCAGTAGACCCGCAAGCTGCAGCCGTGAGCAGCGTTCCGATTGACATTCCGGCAAAGACTGCAGCCTTGCCCATGCGCTGTCGTTTCTCCAATTCACGCTCCAAGTAGCGCACTTCAGCCTCGCATTTCGGGCAAGTTCCAAGGCAATCACCTTGGTAAGTGCATTCCTCAACAACCAACTTAATATCGTTTTCCGCCGCAATCTGTTTGCGGATTTCCTTCAGGATTTTGCAGGTTTTTTTTCCTTTAGCCATGGTATTCGTTTTTGGAATTAACGGTGCAAATTTATGAAAATTATTCATCACCTTATTATATATGTGAACTCATCGAAATTCACCACACCCATGGTTTTGAGACGTTCCATGCTTCGGGCGACATCCTCGTCCGTGTTGAAATCGGGGATGTGAGGCACACGCACCATGATTCGGTTTGGGTCGCCATGACTCAAAATCCATTCTAAGTTACTCAAAACCAAAGCATTGTCATTTCCTGTGTAAGCTTTGTAGATTTCGGGATCCATGTCCTTGACGTCAATGATGTAGCCGTCCAACACGGCATCAAGCGCTTCCACATTCTTGAGAGGCACGTTGAGGCTGGTTTCGGCCAAAATCTGCCACTGCGGGCCACAAAGCACACGAAACTCCTTGATAAAATCCACCTGCAAAAGCGGTTCGCCTCCGCCGAAAGTAATGCCGCCATGCGTGGCTAAGAAATACAACTGGTCAATTTTGACTTCTTCGTAGAGCATTTCGGGCGTATAGTGGCGACCTTTGACTATATCCCAAGAAATCTTGTTGAGGCAATACTTGCAGCGCAAGGGACAGCCGTTGAAAGTCACCAAAGTGGTGACACCTTCGCCGTCCGTCGTCAGGCGGTGACGACCAATTCCAAAAACAAGTGCCGATGTCATCTCAAATAACTGGGTGCATACGATCCTCTCGAATTGTCACGATCCCTCATATTGAAGACAATTCCAGCCTGGGCATTGAATCCACCTGAATTCAATGGATTAAAAGCAGCAATAATATTATTCGTGGCCAAATAGATGTGGAAAGTGTTGAAATTGCCCGCTATACCGATGCCGATATTAGCATAGCTGTCTTTCATCACCGTGTAGGTGGCGCACACATCCAGCATCTCGAAGAAAGAGCCGCTGTAGGCCACAGTAAAAGCAGGATTGAAACCGCCGTTGCGGAAACAGCCTTGTGCCTGCAAACTGACACGGTTCTCCCGATTGAAGTCAAAATAGCCACGAAGCAAGACATTGGTATTCAGCATAGTGGAATAACGTTCGACGGGCGAGATTTCCAACTGGAAATACCGCTTCAGCGTGTCTAAAAACAGCTCGCGGTAGTATTCATCGGAAATAATGCGCTGCAACTGATCGATGTCGAGGCCCTCGAAAAGAAAAGTGCCATCATCATACATCGAGCCAGCATCATTGACATTGCCTTTCAACTGGAAGTTATTGGCTTTCCAGCTGATAAAGCCCAAATCTTGCACTGAGGCCACTATACCAATTTGGTCCGTGATGTGGTATTCGGCGCCCAAATCCACGCCGAAACCCGGATTGCTGAACAAATCAGAAAAGGCAAGATTGCCCGCCGTCACCATTTTTCCGTCCCTGAGGGTAAAAAAACGCGGTAGCGAGGCTTTCATGACGATGTTTTCCTGCAAGCGCAAGGCATAGGTATTCGGATCCGTGGTCAACTTGGCCTGAAAAGCATCTGTGGCTACATTAGCGAACCCAAACAACAACTTGACCCGTCCGCCCACCGAAAAGTGCTTGCCGATGTTCATCTGATAACCAGCAGCAATCTGCTGAAAGACGCTCGTGTTGAGGCCCATGCTGATGTCAGCCGGATTGTCCTCGCCAACGAAAGCGGCATTGCCGTTGGCGAGCAACGAAAACAGGTCGTCGTTAAAGCGCATATCACCCTGAACGCGAACGTCGTAGCCCACAGTCAGCATACCCAGACTCAAACGGTGATAATAGGTGAAAAAGTTTTCGTTCATGCTGAAGCGCAAGACATTGTCTTTGCTCAGACTATTGGCGAACTTGTTCAGGTTCACGGTTTTAGGCCGACCTTGGACATCAAAATCGAAAAGGTTGTCATATTTCAGGTTCGGGTTTTGGAAATCCACTCCGACATTGCCGACCAATATGGACATCACACTATTATAAGGCAAATCCGCAGCCGGATTGGACTTCATCCGATAAGGATTCATCATCATGAAATCGACTGGCGACACTTCCTGGGCCATAATGCTGCTAAAAGGTAACAACAAGGCAACAGCAACTATGATTTTAGCTATTCTGTTCATTTTCAATCGTTATTAAGGTTTATATTACCATTGTATCCCACTCTTGTTTTCAGGGAAAACTCCAAAAACTGGTTGGAATTGAGTACCACATCGTGCGATTCGGTGTCCAAGACGAAGTCCAAAATGATGCGGTCGGAGTCGAAAATGTGATTCTGGATAATCGCTTCGTCCGTGATTTCAACCGTCACCTGTGTCGTGGTGGGCTGGCCGTCATACGATGGCGCAATCAGTGTGGCATCGTCCAACAGGTTGTACGTAACCACCCCATGCTCAGAATCATACATCATGAACTTGCCGCTCAATTTGAAAGGAATGGTAGAGACAAAAGTCAATTCCAACGTCAGTTTCTCAATCCATTCCGGCGACTGAATCTGCGACAGTCTCATGTTGACCGTGTCGATATAATGAATCTCGTCAATATTGAACTGGAACGGTACGTTGGCGAGGATGCGCATGTCAACGGAGCTGGTATCGCACACCTCAACCAACTGATGCAATCCATTCGGGTTAAGAATCAAGTCGCTGGAAACATGGGCATTCCCTGCATGAGCGTTGAGGGTGCCGTTGAGATACTGTTGAAAAATCTGAATGAAGATGGGGCTCGGGACAGCGGTCACCACCAAAGGCAGGGGCGAAATAAGCTGGAAAGGCTCGATGCCGTTTCCCCAAATCAGAGCCGAATCGATAATAAACTGAGCCTCAAGGCCGAAGGTATTGCGCTCGCTCAAGGTCACCAAAATATTCTCCAACTCCAACATGCCCGACATGTTATCAGGAAACACGCTGAAAACCGTGTCCAAACTGTTCCTGATGCTATATGTGTTCACATAACCGCTCATGTCCTTCAGGGCCAATTGCCTGCCCGTCAGGTTGATGTCAAACACAAAATCCTCCATCGGAAGTTCTTGCATCTTAACGCGCACCGCATAGTCGAAACTGAGCGTATTCTCCATGGTAGACTCAAAACGCATACCCGACAGGTCAACACTTGACTGGCCGATTTCAGGCTGGTATTCAAACGAGAAAATGTTGCCTTCCTCGTCCTTGATATTAGTTGACGAGATGACGATTTGGCGAATGTCGGGGAAATTGGACGAAAGGACAAAATCGAAGCGTCCCGATTTCATCGACGCCGAACGCATACTGACGTGTTCCGATTCCAGTTGCACCGTTTGGGTATAATGGAACACCGTATCAATAGGGAACGGCAGAATGACACCCGGCTGCGGGTTGGGCACTTCAAAATGCTCATTTATTTCCAAATCTTTGAATTTCAGTAATTTACTACCTTTCAATAACCCCATTTGCTCGAAAAGCAGATTGTAAGACATATTGCCCGACTGATCATAGTCAATCAGACTGTCCATTTCGAAACGTTGCATCAAATCCACAATCGTGTACTTGCCGTGCGCTATCGGCAACAACACTTCGCCTTCAGTGTGAACGCCTTGCACATTCTTCAGGTCAAACTTGTTGCAAGCGCTGAAACACAAGACCGAGGCGGCCATAAAAAACAACAAACGTTTGTATTTCATAAGGTTATAGTTTAATTTTAAACAAACTTTCCGTTCAAAATCATCTTGGCCACTTTATTGGCGCCATAATAATAAGGTATAAACTCCAACTGCGTCATCGGTTGGGTGATGATGAGGTTGGCGAGCTTCCCTTTCGTGATGCTACCTACTTCGTCACTCACGCCCATGGCGTAAGCCGTGTTCAAGGTGGTGGCATTCAAGGCCTCTTCGGGCGTCAAGCGGTAGCGGATGCAGGCCATCGACATGATGAGCTGCATGTTGCCCGAGGGCGAAGTTCCTGGATTGAAGTCGGAGGCCATAGCCACGGGAAGGCCAGAGTCTATCATCTTCCTTGCGGGCGACAAAGGCAAATTAAGGAAGAACGCGCATCCAGGCAAAACCGTCGGCATGGTTTCCGTATCTTTCAGGCAGTCAATCTCTTCCTGCCCCATTTGTTCCAGATGATCGACAGAAATAGCACCGTATTTCACGCCCACCTGCACACCGCCCGAGATGGCCATTTCGTTGGCGTGGATTTTCGGTCTCATACCGTACTTGATGCCTGCCATGAGGATGCGTTCGGTGTCCTCGCAGGTGAAAAAGCCTTGGTCGCAGAACACGTCGATGAAGTCAGCTAAATCCTCAGCGGCCACGAGCGGAATCATCTCGTTGATGACCAAATCAACGTAATCCTCTTGGTGGCCGCGATACTCCATCGGAATGCCGTGTGCCCCGAGGAAGTTCGACTTGATGGTCATAGGCGAATTCTCTTTCAATCGGCGGATGACGCGCAAAAGCTTTAATTCGCTTTCTGTGGTTAGACCATAGCCGCTTTTAATTTCGATGGCACCAGTGCCCATGCGCATCACTTCGTCCAAACGCTGTTGCGCCATGTCGTAGAGTTCGTCCTCCGAAGTCGCCGCCGTCGCCTTGGCGGAATTGAGGATGCCTCCTCCCCGCTTGGCGATTTCCTCATAGCTGAGGCCGCGAATCTTATCGACAAACTCCATCTCGCGCGAGTTGGCGTAGACCAAATGCGTGTGCGAATCACAGAACGCGGGCATAACCACGCTGCCTTTCACATCGTGAATGCGATGATTCTCAGAGAGATATTTTCGGCAGGCATCCGAATCCATCGGGCCGTAGTCGGCGATTCTTTTACCTTTAATATATAGGAAGGCGTTCTTGATTCTTCCCGTCTCGGCCATTTCGGCACCGCGCTTCAGCAACAGGCCTTTTTCCTCGATGCCGACAAGTTCCTTGATATTGACGATGAACATGATTTCAGAATATTTTTCGGCAAAATTAAAGAAAAAACTGCCATTAGCACGATTTTTGTTATTTTTGTCCCCGAAAATTTAATCGTCATGAAAAAAGTATTTCTCATCGCTATGGTGCTCATAGCTGCCACAATCACGGCAAACGCGCAAGACAAAAAAGAAGAATCGAAAGTCAAACACCTGACCTACAACGAATTCCTAAAAAAAGTATGGGACTTCGAGAAAGACCCTAACACCTTTACTTATAAGGGCAAGCTGCCCGCCATCGTCGACTTTTACGCCGACTGGTGCGGTCCGTGCCGCCGCGTGGCTCCCATCATGGAGAAACTTGCCGAAGAATACGACGGCAAGCTTTTGGTTTACAAAATCAACACCGAACAAGAACGTGACCTTGCCTCTGCGTTCCAAATTAAAAGCATCCCAACGGTGCTCTTCATCCCAATGGAGAGCCAGCCGATGATGCAAGTCGGGGCCTTGCCAGAAGAGGGTTATAGAAAAGTTATTGAGGAACAATTACTCAAATAGCATTTATTGGGCTAAACCATGAAGAAAGCCATCGTTTCTTTCCTTTTACTTTTAGTATGCACCACTGCCTGCTCCCTGAAAAAAGATTCAAAAGTCCAGCATCTTACTTACCAAGGTTTTACAGAGAAAATATGGGATATTGAGAAGCATCCTGACTCTTTTGCTTTCAAAGGAAACACAGCCGTCATCGTTGACTTTTACGCCAAATGGTGCGGCCCGTGTGTACAGCTGCTGCCCATCATGGAGAAGATGGCTAATGCATACGAAGGAGACCTCACGATTTACAAGGTCGATGTGGATAAGGAGAAGGATTTAGCCACTGTTTTCAAGATACAAGGCTTGCCTGCCTTGCTCTGCTTTTCCTCAACAGGCAGCCACGTGAGAAGGTATAACGGCCTCCCGAGTGAAGAGGATTTGAGGACGATCATCAAAGAAGAGCTTCTCGACAAGCCAACACAACCATGACGGCACTCTTCACCACAGCCTATTTCCCCAGCATCAGCTTCATGGCGCGTTTTCTCGCTGAAAACGAGCCTATTATTGAGATTTGGGAAACCTATCATAAACAAACCTACCGTAATCGTTGCCGCGTGATGACAGCCAACGGCGTGGAGAGCTTAAGTGTGCCCGTAGTAAAAGTTAACGGCAACCACACCATGACGAAGGACATGGCCATCAGCCCCGTCGAGCCATGGCAGCATATACACAGCCGCTGTTTGGAGTCGGCTTACAAGGCGGCACCTTATTTCGACCATTATTATGACTACCTAAAGCCCATTTTTGAAGGCCACTTCGAGAGGCTTATTGATTTGAACGACGCAGCCTTACAAGCGGTGTTGAAGATGCTGAAAGTCAAGAAGGAAATCGTTCACACTACGGATTACGTGCGCGAGGCGGAAAACGACCTGCGCGAGGCGTTCAGCCCGAAAAAGGCCAAAGAAAACGCCTCATTCCCAGAATATTATCAAGTTTTCGGCACTAAATTCCCCTTCGCGCCCGATTTGAGCATTTTGGACTTGATTTTCAATGAGGGGCCGGAGGCAATGAATTACTTCACCTCAATCTCAAATCCCGACCAGTCCTTGTTCTCGGTCAGCAGGTCGTAGTAATGGCAGATGTTCTCCTCGGTGATTTTCTCGCCGTTGACAGAGACGATTTGGTCGCCAACCTTGAACTTCTCGTTGCCGTTGATGAGGCGGGTCAAAATCTTCAATGTTCCGTCGGCAGTGGAAACACGGTAGGCAGATGCCTCGAAAGGCTTGATTACATCGGTTGTATGCGGCCTGGCATACATCCTCAACTTTCCGCCTCGAGACGAGATAATCCAATCATATTTCGAAATCGCCTTGAGACCCATGTTATTGTGTGCCAACGATTTCACATACATGACTTCTGTCTCCTTGTCGACACTGGCGAGACTGAGACGCTCTTGATTCGCAAGCACAAAAGTTTGCTTTTCGGTATGTCCTCCAATGGATTGTCCGTAAGAGCCCTCAAAAACATAATCATTCTCAAGCGGGTTGCCGACCCGTTGCTCGTCCTGCAACAAAAAGGCAGCGGCGCCATTGCCCGTGTCGAAGATGCATTCATACTCCACGCCGTTGATTCGCGGATAGACCCATAAAACATTCATCTCATACTTACATTTGACGGGAATGAACTCGGTCGTATCAATGCTCAAGGAATCACGTATTTCATACATCTGATTATTGGTAAAGTCAATCATGTAACGAATCAAGTTAAGCCCTTGGAAACCAATGATATTACGCACAGACAACGATGTCTCCTTCTGACAAACGGGTGGCTCGGGATTCAAATTGGCAAATCCCACTCCTTCCGACACCACCATATTCGTTTTTATCGTAACAGGCAAGGTCGTCACTTTGATTTTTGACCTTTTGTCGGCCCCTGTAACACTATGGCTGTAAAACTTCATCCCTTCGGGCTTCGTGCTGGGCGTATACATGAGTAAAGCAAACGAATTGACACCTGAATCATACATCACCGTGTCCGTTTCCCCATTGATTTCAGCCTTGAGCAACATTTGGTTCTTGTTGCTGACGACAAAATGGATAGTGTCATACGTCGAATTGGTACTAAAACTCGAGTTATCATTATAGATTTTGGCCGTATGAATCAACAGGCCGACAGTGCCGCAAGAAGTCATGGCAAAGACCATCGACAAAAGCGTTAATAATTTGAATAACTTGTTCATCATTTAAGCGTATTAGTTTATTAGTACGCTGCAAATGTACAACAATTCTTTGATAGTACAAGAAAAAAAACAAGAAATCACTTCTCAGGATAAGCAATCCTGACGTGATAAATGTTCATCAGTTTCTTTTTCAGCACCTTGCGGCAGGTTTCGATATCACGAAGGGTAAGGTCGGTGTTGAGGAACTGCCCTGCCTCCATCTGCTTGTTGATGATGTTGTCCACCAAGTCGCTGATTTTCTTTTCGTCAGGCTCCTTGAGGCTGTGTGAGGCGGCCTCGATGCTGTCAGCCATCATCAGGACGGCGGTCTCGCGCGAGAATGGTGCCGGACCGTGATAGGTGAACGGTGTCGGGTCGATTTCCTCGCCAGGATGGGCTTTCTGTTCGTTGATGTAGAAATAATCCGTGCGGCGCGTGCCGTGGTGGGTGCGAATGAAATCGATGATACGCTCGGGAACCTTGTTTTTGTGCGCCAATTCAATGCCGTCGGTCACGTGTGAAATGATGATTTCGGCGCTCTCTGTGTTGGAAAGGTCGTTGTGAGGGCTATAGGCTCCATGCTGGTTCTCAGTGAAATACATCGGATTGTTTATCTTGCCGACATCGTGATACAAGGCACCAGTGCGCGCCAAGAGCGTGTCGCCACCGATTTCATACAAGACCTCTTCGCAAAGATTGGCCACTTGCACAGAATGCTGGAAGGTACCAGGCGCGGTAGAGGCCAGCTGCCTCAGCAAGGGGCTGTTGGTGTTGCTCAACTCCAAGAGCGACAAAGAAGTTGTCATGCCGAAAATGCGCTCAAACATCAAAATGACGGGCTGGGCAAGCAGGGTGAACAATGCGTTCAGCAGCAACAACAGCAAATCCTCCCAAATGACCTCAGAGGTTGACATAAACGTAAACGACAGATAAACAACAAGATAACCCAAAAACACAAACACCGCCGCCTGAATGAAACGGTGGTGCACCCGTTTGTTCGACATGCTGAACGTGACCAACACCGTGGCCACCAACTGCATGAAAATGAACTGGAAAGGATTGGGTACCGCCAACGAAATCAGCATGACGGCAAACACCTGCACGGCAAAAGCCAATCTCATATTAAAGAACACCCCAATCATGATGGCGAGGATACTCACCGGCATGAGAAGGACAAACGCCGGATGCAACTTGACAATCCAATATGAGGGAATGACGATAAGCAGCACAAGCACAAGCAGCAAGACGATGTTTTTCAGCTCGGAGAAAACACGTTTGTGCAACATATGGACATAAAGCCCCATCAAGGCGAATATCAGGCCGACTAACACAAACTGGCTCAGTAAAATACGCAGCCCTTCGTCGCGCGACACCGAGCGGTTGGTGTATTCACGCTGCAGCGAGTTCAACACATTATAGGTATGCTCATCGACCAGCTCGCCCTCCGTGACAATGATTTCGTCCTTCTGCACCATGCCGTAGGTAAGCGACACCGCCGAAACTGCCTTGTCAATCTCCTGCTTGGTCAGCTCGGCGTTATAGAAAACATTTTGTCGGAGCGCGCCGCTAAGCAATTCCGATACAAGTTTTTTATCCACTTGGTTTCCAGTGTTTTCCAGAGCCGAATTAACAGCTTCAGTGGCATCGTTCATGGTGAAGAAGTCGCCATAATAGGCCGTGCGCATCACCTTGTCACGGATGACATTCACCTCCGAGGTCGGGGTCAGGTCGGCGATGGAGTTGTCGTACGCCACCACGCCGCATTCTTCAATGGAGTCGTACACGTTGAACAATACGTCAAGTGTCAAGTCCTTGTCGAATCTGGAATTTTCCTCCCATTGTGCCTCAAAATTGACAAACAGCATGTTACGCGAAGCCACCATTTGCTCGTCATTATAAACAAAAATGGGACGCACCTTGGCCGTAGCTGCCTCATTCTCAGTGCGAAGGCGAGTGTCGTCCTTGTAAATCGGGAAATCGAAGGGCGCGTATAGCGTCTCGTGCTGCCAAGGTTTGGAAAGCTGATACTCATACTTGAACTTGCCCGTGCGAGGCATCTGCCAGCACACCAAAACCGCAGCGATGATGAAGGCGAAAACCTTAGCAACGCCATAGAAATTGTGGCGCAACTTATTGAAAATGTCCTTTATAAAACTCATAGCCAATCGTTTACCCCCGATTTTCACGGGTTAAATTTTGGGCTAAATTAAAAAATAAAGTCCAATTACAAGAAAAAGTAGCGAAAAATGACTTATTTTAGCGGTCGCAAACAGCGACAAAATCATGGAAAACACGACCTACGGCATCTGCAATCTCTCCGCCATCGCCCTGCGCAAGGAAGACCGACACGCCTCCGAAATGGTGAGTCAACTGCTTTATAATGAAACCTATACCGTTTTGGACAAAGCTCCAGAATGGCTCTTGGTCCAAACCCACTTTGACCACTATGAAGGCTGGATTCAGGCGAAACAGTTCTGCGAAATCAGCGAGGGCGACCTCTATGCGGCCAAAAACAAGCCCACCTACCTAACCAACAAGCCCGTCACCGAAATCGATGGCAGGCTGCTCAGTTTGGGCACGCCACTCATGGCGCCTCATCCCGATGCGGTGGAGATGCCCCCTGCTTTTGAGCCTGAACTGATGGTGAAACATGCACAAAAACTGCTTAACGCACCTTACCTTTGGGGCGGTCGCACCGTGATGGGCATCGACTGCTCGGGCTTGGTGCAGGTCTGTGCGCGCATGGCCGGACTTCTCCTGCCCCGCGACGCCTCGCAGCAGATGGAGTGTGGCGAATGGGTGTATTTCCTGCCCGAAACACAAATTGGCGACTTAGCTTTCTTCGGCGAGGACTTCGGTCCCATCACCCACGTGGGCATCCTTATGGGCGACGAGCGCATCCTCCATGCCTCGGGACAGGTCCGCATCGACTTTCTCGACCAGACGGGTATATTTAATAAGGAGAAGAACGCGCATACGCATCATTTGCAGGCCATCAAACGCTTGAAATAGTTTGCGAAATTTTTCGCAATAAAGCTTTTCGCAATGATTTTTATTATTTTTGCAGCGCGATTAACAACTAAAAAACAAAAAATGAAAAAGACCTTATTATTTGCACTGGCATTGGCTGCCATCTGCATCATGCCTTCGTGCAAGAAAGACCCTGCTCCAAACAACAACGGGCAAGGAGAACAACCTACAGACACCATCACTAATGGCAACGACACGATTCCTGACATACCCATCGTCACCAACAAATTCTATTTCGGCGACACAACGGGGATGACTGTCACCGACTACGACTCCATCTTGAACTATGACGTGATGTGGCGTCCTTTTATACTTGACCTAAACGGCGATGGAATCGACGACATCAAAATCGCAACCTATTTCGACGGCCCTATGGCTATTGGAAAACAACAAACGCTCACTCTGTATTGCTTAAACCAGCAAACCGAAATCCTTGCCGATTCCATTGTAAAAGAGAGCTTTATTCATCAAGAAACTGTCATCACAAACAATGATGACTGGATTGTTACAACACATAGTTACAATTATTCCACTTGCGGGAAAACAACGGAAGACGACCAAGTTGAAACCTCAAAGGTTTTCGAAGTCTTTGCCAATGACTACAATGACACTTTTGGCGCCGAAGATCACTTCCAATCCGGCAACGCCATTTTATTTAGGGAAGACATTGAGTATAGCTTGTTCGATTCCAACGAATCAAACCAAACCGTTTCCGTCAACTATTCAAAATTCATCTACAATTGCTGGAATTTCCCGACCAACGAGGAAAAATACATCGGTTTCAGAATCAACCAAAACGGGAATCCACGTTATGGATGGCTGAAAATCAAGCTGGTTCCCACTTGGGCTTGGGGCGACGAAGTAGTTGACACGAAACTTATTGAAACCGCCATTCAGAAACAATCTTAAAATCTTTATTTTTGCACCGCGATTAACAACAAAAAAATGAAGAAGACACTATTATTTACATTGGCATTAGCGGCAATCTGCATCCTGCCGTCATGCAAGAAAGACCCCTCACAAGGCAAAGTCGTTTTTGGCAAAATCCAATGGATGTACGTAAAATCATACAAGGATGTTCCGTTAGTAGAACAATACGGCCATAATTCCTGGGGCTACTTCGTCGACTTTAACAACGACGGACATAATGACGTTCAGTTTCATTCGACAAGTGAACTTGGTGGAAAAGGCATCCTCACAGAACTCTATTGCTGCGATGAAAACACTGCACTATTGGGCGAAATCATCGATCAAAAATTCACGCTTCTTGCCAATAACGCCAACGACAGTTTCGATTATAACAGCACTTTCATGAGCACCAATGTCACACTATTTAGATACGGTATCAACTATTTCCCGATGAACGAAGTGAAATACATTGGTTTCAAACTCACCAAAGATGAGAATACCGGTCTCGGTTGGATGAAAGTCATCCTTCACGAAGACTATGTTGAACTCCTTGAAACAGCCGTACAAGACTAATCTTGGAATTTTTAAATCTTGGAATCTTGAAATTTTAAATTTTTAAATCTTTAAATTAAAAATAATGAACAACGCACTGATTACATTTGCGAAGCCGGACAACGAGCCTGTAAAAGCCTATAGACCAGGCAGTCCGGAGAGAATCGAACTCCAAAAGGAACTCGAAAGACAATCCAACGAAATCGTTGAAATCCCCGCCATCATCAACGGCCAAGAAGTCCGCACGGGCGACATGGGCGAGGTGGTGATGCCCCACGACCACAAACACGTCATCGCTCGCTACCACAAGGTAGGCGAGAAGGAAGTCCGCATGGCCATCGACGCCGCCCAAGCCGCCAAGCACGACTGGGAGAACACGCCTTGGGACGAGCGCGCCGCCATCATGGCACGCATCGCCGAGATGCTGGCCACCAAGTATCGCGCCCGCATCAACGCCGCCACCATGCTCGGCCAGTCGAAGAACTGCTTCCAGGCTGAAATCGACAGCGCCTGCGAGACCATCGACTTCTTCCGCTACAACAACTACTACGCCAGCAAGCTCTATGCCGAGCAACCCGCTTCGGCCAACGACCAGCTGAACCGCGTGGAATACCGTCCTTTGGAAGGCTTCGTGTTCGCCATCACGCCTTTCAATTTCACCTCCATCGCCTCCAACCTGAACATGACGCCTGCCCTGATGGGTAACACCACCATCTGGAAGCCCTCGACGACCGCCCTGCTGTCGAACTACACCGACATGCGCATCTTCATGGAAGCCGGCCTCCCGAACGGCGTCGTCAACTTCCTGCCCGGCAAAGGCAGCCTGATCAGCGGCGTGGCCCTGAAAGACAAGAACTTCAACGCCATCCACTTCACTGGTTCGACTGGCACCTTCAAGAGCCTGTGGAAGACCACCGGCCAAAACCTTGACATGTACAAGGCCTATCCTCGTCTCGTGGGTGAGACTGGCGGCAAGGACTTCATCTTCGTCCACCACAGTGCCGACCCGCAAGAGGTGGCCGTCGCCATCGTCCGCGGTGCCTTCGAATACCAAGGCCAGAAGTGCTCGGCTGCCTCGCGTGCCTACATCCCCGCTTCCATGTGGAACGATGTGAAGAACCGCGTCGGCGACATGATGAGCACCATCAAGATGGGTGACGTGAAGGACTTCAGCAACTACGTCAACGCCGTCATCGACGAGGCTTCGTTCGACAACTGCAAGGGCTACATCGACCGCGCCAAGGCCAGCAAGGACGCTGAAATCATCTTCGGCGGCAACTGCGACAAGAGCGTCGGTTACTTCGTGGAGCCTACCGTCATCCTCGCCAAGGTGCCGAACTACGAGAGCATGGTGGAAGAAATCTTCGGACCCATCATCACCATCTACGTTTACGACGACAACAAGTTTGAGGAGATGCTCGACGTTTGCGACCAAAGCTCGCCTTACGCCCTCACGGGTGCCTTCTTTGGCAACTGCCTGAAGGCCCAGAAGATTGCCAACGACAAACTGCGCCATGCAGCCGGCAACTACTACGTGAACGACAAGCCCACGGGAGCCGTGGTCGGCATGCAGCCCTTCGGTGGCGCCCGCGCCAGCGGCACCAACGACAAGGCCGGCGGCCTCTGGAACCTCATCCGCTGGACCAGCCCACGCGCCATCAAGAACACGTTTGTTCCTGCTGCCGCTTACGGGTATCCGTTCCTGGCTAAGGACTAAGTTTTATCCTTTAAACTTTGAAAAAATCCGCCAAACTTTTTTGGCGGATTTTTTTGTTTCTCCTTTATTTCTCAAATTTTACTATTTTTGTCGCCTGTAAATGAACCGAATATGAAAAAAGCCCTATTTCTCGTCCTCGCCATCGTTACAGGCATCTCACTTCAAGCCCAACCAAACCGCTTCAACGGCGAACCCGACGGGTTCAGCATCAGCAACAGAAACAGCAGCCAACTGACCCTTCGCCATAATCTCGGCGCCGTCACCATCGAAAATGCCGACCGTGCTGAAGTGCAGGGACAGTTTATCACGCTTTCGGGCATCTACCTACCCAACGAGGCCGGTGCCCCCGACCTGCCGAGCCACAGCACCTTCGTTGCCATTCCCAACGGTGCGACGGCTTCATTGAAGATGATTTCTTCAAAAACAAAGGTCATCAGCCATGTCGACCTGATTCCGGCGGCTGAGCCTCAGTTGGACGATGACAACTCGCCAGCCGTGTATCGGAAAAACACTGAAATCTACGGACGCAACGCTTTCTATCCCGAGACGCCTTTTCAGATTTCGGAAATCAGCACAATTCGAGGTGTTCAAGTGGCGCAGGTGGGTGTAATGCCATTTCAATACAACCCTGTCACCAAGGAACTCATTGTATATGAAGACCTTGAGCTGCAACTTGACATTGAAGGCGGCGACGGCACCATTGGCGACATCCGCTATCTCACACCCGAATGGGACCAAATCCTGCAAGACATCATTCTCAACCGCGACGATTTGCCCGAAGTGGACTACGGCGAACGCCTCCGCAAACACTTCGAAAACCGCGAAACAGGCTGTGAATACATGATTATCACCCCTGACAATGAGGACTTTATCGTCTTGGCCGACAGCATCAAACAATTCCGAATGCAACAAGGTATCCCCACGGAAATTTTCACCGTGACGCAATGCGGCGGCAACACCCAAACAGACATCAGAAACTTCATCCGCAATGCTTACAACAACTGGGACATGCCCCCTGCGGCGGTACTCATTTTGGGCGACCATAATTCCGACCCAACTCAAGGCGTTGTTTCGTTCACCAAAAACAACCACCCAGGCGGCAGCGGTTACAACCCCTATATCTCAGACCATTCCTATGCCGTGATGGACAACAGCCACATGCCTGAAATCATCATCGGGCGTATCACGGGGCGCAACTACGATGAACTGTACCACATGATCAAGAAAGACCTTGATTATGAGCGCAATCCGCCAACAAATCCCGACTTTTACGACAAGCCCATCACCGCTATGGGATTCCAGTTGGAGCGTTGGTTCCAGCTCTGTTCCGAGGTAGTGAATGGCTTTTGGGAATATGAACTAGGCAAGCATCCTGTCCGCCAAAACGCCATCTACGAAGGCACGCCCAGCAGCCGCTGGTCGACCTACGAGCACACGAACACCGTGGTTAATTATTTCGGACCTACGGGCTGCGGTTATATCCCGCAAACCATGTCGCACCTCACCGAGTGGAGCGCAACGGGCAACAGCGTGAACGAGTGCATCAACAGCGGCGCTTTCCTTATCCAGCATCGCGACCACGGCGCAGAGGAAGTTTGGGGCGAACCCAACTACAACATCGGCTATATCAAACGCTTGACCAACAAAGACTTGACCTACGTCATGTCGAACAACTGCCTCACGGGGCGGTTCAATTACAACGGTGCTGACGGCTGCTTCGCCGAGGCGTTCCACCGCCACCAATACGGCGCTTTGGGCCTTATCGCGGCCACGCAAGTTTCCTACTCCTTTGTTAATGACGTTTACGTTTGGGGCGCCTACGACAACATGTGGCCCGACTTCATGCCCACCTACGGCACCCAGCACTCGACCAACTTCATCCGTCCCGCTTTCGGCAACGCCGCCGGAAAATATTTCCTCAAGCAATCCTCTTGGACCGATGACGGCGTGAAAGAAATCACCTATTACCTGTTCCACCAGCACGGCGACGCCTACATGACCCTCTATACCGAAATGCCGCAGCCACTCGCCGTGGAGATGCTTCCTGTGCTTCCCGCTGGTAGCGAAGAATACCAAATCAAGGCCGACGAAGGCGCCACGATCTGTCTGACGGCCAACGGACAAATCATCGGCTTCGACATGGCCACGGGCGAAACGCAGACCATCACCGTCACGCCACAAGAGGCAGGTACCATAGTGAAACTCACCATAACCAAGCAGGACTATTACCGCTATGAACACAACATCCAGACGATTCCTACGGAAGGCCCTTATCTGATTTTCAACGCTTTGGAAATCAACGACACGGAAGGCAACGGCAACCAAGCCCTTGATTACGACGAGACCTGCAAATTTGGCATCAGTATACATAACGTGGGCTTTGACGTTATGGACAACTTCAACGTCACGCTGAGTTGCAGTCATCCTTCCGTGGAAATCACACAAGGCACATTCACCTATAACAGCATAAATGTCAACGATATCCAAATGCAAGACAACGCCTTCACCGTGTATTTTGGTGACGACTTCCGCGACCAGGAAAAGGTGAAATTCTACTTGAAGATGGAAAACGCTGACCATACATTCAACGACAGCATCATGCTCGCCGTGAACGCCCCGAGCCTGAAAATCGGAGCACTCAGCCTCAGCGACTTGGACGGGAACGCGATGGACCGCCTGATGAAAGGTCAACCCTCTTTGTTGACCTTTGACATTGAAAACCAAGGCGGCAGTAAGTCGAAGGAAATCAGCAACACATTCAACCTTTTAGCACCTTTTGTTAGTGTGGCGGAAACCGAAAAGGCCATCCCTGCCGTTGATGCGGGCGCCACGGGACAAGTCATTTTCCGCGCCGACGTGAATGATGACGCCGCCAACGGCATCCTCAACTTCAGCCTGCAAACCGAAAGCGGGCATTACGCCGACCTGCTTGAAAGCCATATTCCCTTGGGCTACACCACCGAAGATTTTGAGGGAGAGACACTTAACGAAGATCTACAATGGAATTTAGGCTCGGGCAACAAGAAATGGTTCGTCGCGGAAGACAGCACCGCCCAAGGCGGCCATTGCCTGCGCTCGCCCAACATTGGCAACAAGGTCACGGCCAACATCTTTATCGGAATCACCACGGAGGTGGACGACAAGTTCTCGTTTTTCCACAAAACCTCCACTGATGAGGGCGATGTGCTCATCTTCTCCTTGAACGGTGCAGAAGTGGAGACCTGGAGCGGCATCGGCGACTGGGAACGCACGGAAGTCAATCTGCCTGCAGGGAGCAACGTGATTCGTTTCACCTTCAAGAAAGACAACGAAGGCAGCGCTGGAGAAGATGCCGTCATGATTGACGACCTGCACTTCCCGCCTTTTGCCAAAATGGTGCTTTATGCGGGCAACGATGCCGAGACTTGCCCCAATGTCACCTTTACACCTGATGGTTACATTTATAACCAAGCGAGTTTCAATTGGTTCACCAACGGCGACGGCACCTTCGACGACGACACCGCTGAGCACCCGGCCTATACCTTTGGTGAGGCCGACAAGGCTTCGGGGCAAGTGGAACTCACGCTCACGGGTACTTCCGCTTTCGACGGGAGCCAGCAGAGCAGCACACTTACGGTGAGCCTCTTACCCTATTTTGACCCAAGTTTTAGGCCCGAGACACCTTCTGGTGAGGCTGAAATCGACCTGCGTTTGGTCAGTCAAAGCGAGTATTTGGGCGAGGAAACCAGCGATGTTCTCTACACTTGGACTCTTGAGCCTGAGACAGCGGGCAGCCTCACCTTTGAAGGCAACCGTGCTTTTGTGGAATGGAACGGCGAGTTTCGTGGCGAGGCCAATGTCAGTTATTACTATGAGAACACTTGCGGTGCCTCTGCAGTTTCCAATGCATTGACGGTCAACGTGTTCAATTCCACGGGAATCGATGAGCAAGACACTGCTTCGATCGAGGTTTATCCCAATCCCGCGACCGACGTGATTCACGTAAGAACCCATCTGGAGAGTAAAGCCACCCTGCGCATTATTGACATGACGGGAAAAGTGGTTTATGAATGCGGAATGCGGAATGATGAATGCGTAATACCCACATCCTCGTTAGGCGGCAGTGGAGTATATACGCTTCAGGTCATTCAGAACGACGTGGTGACGAATGTCAGGTTTGTGGTCAATTTTTAGTTTCTTGTCCGCACCGACCATTTTTATTCCTATTTTTGCAAACTTAATCGACCAAACAACAAACAAACCGAAAATTCAACATAGTTAATAAAACATCATAACATGGTAAGTTACAAAGAATTGGGACTCGTGAACACCCGTAAAATGTTCGCCAAGGCTGTGGACGGCGGCTATGCCATTCCCGCCTTCAACTTCAACAATATGGAACAGATGCAGGCCATCATCATGGCTGCCGTCGAGACCAAGTCGCCCGTCATCCTGCAAGTTTCGAAAGGCGCGCGCAACTACGCCAATCAGACCCTGCTGCGCTACATGGCCCAAGGTGCCGTGGAATACGCCAAGGAACTCGGCTGTGCCCATCCTGAAATCGTCCTTCACCTTGACCACGGCGATTCGTTTGAACTCTGCAAGTCATGCATCGACATGGGCTTCTCGTCCGTGATGATCGACGGCTCTGCCCTGCCCTACGACGAAAATGTGGCCCTCACCCGCAAGGTCGTTGACTACGCGCATCAATTTGATGTGACCGTGGAAGGCGAGCTCGGCGTGTTGGCTGGCGTGGAAGACGAAGTTTCCGCCGCCGAAAGCCACTACACCAAGCCCGAGGAGGTCATCGACTTCGTGACCAAGACTGGTGTGGATTCGTTGGCCATCAGTATCGGCACCTCGCACGGCGCGTATAAATTTACGCCCGAGCAATGCACCGTTGACCCCGCCACAGGTCGCTTAGTGCCGCCTCCGTTGGCTTTCGATGTGCTCGAAGCCATTGAGAAAAAGCTGCCCGGATTCCCGATTGTGCTGCACGGCTCGTCGTCGGTGCCGCAAGACGAGGTCGACACCATTAATAAATACGGTGGCTCGTTGAAGGCCGCCGTGGGCATCCCCGAGGAACAACTCCGCAAGGCCGCCAAGAGTGCCGTATGCAAGATCAACATCGACAGCGACAGCCGTTTGGCCATGACCGCCGCCATCCGCAAGGCCTTCGCCGAAAAGCCTGCCGAGTTTGACCCGCGCAAGTACCTCGGTCCCGCCAGAGACAACATGAAGAAGCTCTACGAACACAAGATTATCAATGTGTTAGGCTCGAACGACAAGCTGGAGCAGGCATAAAAATGGGTAAACTGAAAGATGCTCACGTTTTCAGCAACGAGGAAGGCTCCATTGCGAAGTTCTTTGTAGCACTGGCGACCTATTTGGCTGGTATGCTTACTGCGGGAATTATCACCTTTCTTATTGAGAAAGAGCCTTTCCCGTGGGGGACAAGCCTTCTGACGGCTTTAATCATAGCAGCCTTTGTTACAGTGATTTACTTCATCGCAAGGTTCATCGCCTATCGCACCAGATTGTTCCCGAAAACCGAGAACCGCGAAGGTATACATGGCGTGAGTTTCATCTTTCTGTTGATTATCACCTTTGTTTTGTTTTCTGTTTTCATTTGAGGCAAAACAGATTGAATGAAAAAGGAAAAATCCGTCAAATTGTTTGGCGGATTTTTTGTTGCCTTTTAGCAAAAATGTGTATTTTTGCCTCGTAAACAAAAACTGACGAACCATGAGTACAGCGAATTTGTCTCTCTTATTGAATTATCTGAATGCAACTCTCACCCCTGACAACATGCGGTGGATGGCAAGTCAACTGGCCAAGCAAGCCGACTTGCAGGAGAGAAGTTTGAAACCTTATACCATTGAGGAAATCGATGCAATGATTGACGAGGCAGAGGCTGAGATTGCCGCAGGCAAAGGAACCCCTCATGAAGAAGTGATGCGTGAATGGGATGAAGAAATTGCTCGTATGGAAGTGGAAGAATTTGAAATAGCTGAAGCAGTATGAGAATCATTTGGCAGACCCCAGCAAAAATAGGCAGACGCCAAGTGACCGCATACATCTACAGACGGTTTGGAATTGAACGCGTAAAACAATTCCGAAGAGATGTTGACCAGACTGCTCAAATGATTATGCGTCACCCCAACATCGGCTCTATCAACCCACTTTTTGAAAACCGACCTAATACTTATAGGAGCGTTATCATTAACGGTCTAAGCAAAATGGTTTATTTCATTGAAGGAGAGACCCTTCACATCGTTGCCTTCTGGGACACCCGACGCGAGCCAAAGAAACAAGCTGAACAAGTGAAATAACAAATACACTATGAACTTAAGCCCTTTAACCGCCATATCGCCCGTCGACGGGCGTTACCGTTCCAAGACCGTTGAGTTGGACGACTTTTTCTCCGAATTTGCCCTCATCCGCTACCGCGTGATGGTCGAAGTGGAGTATTACATCGCCTTGTGCGACGACCTCCGCGCCATCTATGAGGAGTTCCAAACGGAAGACGCATTGGAAATCAAGGAGATAGAAAAAGAGACCAACCACGACGTGAAAGCCGTGGAATACTTCCTGAAACGCCGCTTCGATGAACTCGAACTAACGGAGTTCAAGGAGTTTCTGCATTTCGGCCTCACCTCGCAAGACATCAACAACACCGCCGTGCCGCTTTCGATGATGGAGGCGCACAAACTTGTGGTGAAGCCCGCATTGGAGGACCTCATCGACAAGCTGAAAAGCATGGCCGAAGAATGGCGCGACATCCCGATGTTAGCCAAGACCCACGGTCAGCCCGCCAGCCCGACACACTTGGGTAAGGAAATCTACGTCTTCGTGGAACGCCTCAACGACCAGCTAAAGATGCTCAACAGCGTGCCATTCACGGCCAAGTTCGGCGGTGCCACGGGCAACATGAACGCCCACAAGGTGGCCTACCCCGACATCGACTGGCCCGCCTTCGCGAAGAAGTTCGTGGAAAAGAGCCTGAAACTCAAGCGCCAGCAGACCACAACGCAAATCGAGCACTACGACTACATGGCCGCCTATTTCGATGCCCTGCGCCGCGTCAACACCATTTTGATTGACCTGTCGCGCGACATTTGGCTCTACGTCTCGATGGAATACTTCAAGCAGAAAATCAAGGCAGGCGAAGTCGGCTCCTCGGCAATGCCCCACAAGGTGAACCCCATCGACTTTGAGAACGCCGAAGGCAACCTCGGCATGGCCAACGCCATTCTCACTTTCTTGAGCACCAAGTTGCCCATCAGCCGCCTGCAGCGCGACCTCACCGACTCAACCGTCACCCGCAATATCGGCGTGCCGATGGCCCATACATTGATTGCCTTGAAGTCGCTGATGAAAGGTTTGGACAAGCTTTTGCTCAACGAGGACAAAATCCGCCAAGACCTGCAACAAAACTATGCCGTGGTGGCCGAAGCCATCCAAACCATCCTCCGCCGTGAGCAAATTGAGGGTGCCTACGAACTACTGAAAGGCCTCACCCGCACCAACAAACACATTGACAAAGAGGCCATTGACGAGTTCATCAAAGGCTTGCCGGTGAGCAAGGAAATCAAAATGGAGCTTATGTCCATCACGCCGGAGAATTATACGGGGTATAACTTTTAATACTATTGTATTATGAAAAAGACTTTGTTAACCAGTGTCTTACTGTTAGGATGCTTCATTGCCTTTGGACAAACTGTAGATTCCACATACACGGTATCTACAGATTTCAAACATATTGTTTTTAATGTTGTGAGCGACTCCAATTCAGATTACTACTATCCAAAGTTAGAGGAGAAAACAAAAAACAGCATGTCCGAATTGACTACAACTGAATGTTACTATTTGTATTATGGCCGTCTTTTTAAAAATAAGCACAAAGGTTTGCCTTTTCTTGCTTCTTCTGAGCGAATGGATTTTGACAAGGCACTCGCCAAAAATAACTGTAAAAAAATTATCAGCGCTGGTGTACCTCTTTTGGAAAGCAACCCCGTTGATCTGACTGTTTTGCTTCACACATGCAAATGCATGAAGGACAAGAAAGACGAAAGATGGGAAGAATATAACACGTTATTTACCAAGCTGCTTGATGCCATTTTTTCTGAAGGCACGGGGCAAAGTCCTGAAACTGCAATTAAAGTGGTAGACATTGAAGATGAGCATATTATAAAAGGTGTCCTTGGCTTTTTAGGCGGAACGGAGGGGCTGTATTTCAATGACAATTTTCCGGGTAGAGTTTTTAATGTGTGGAGTTTGGGCGAACAAAAACTCTACTTTGAAGAATTGTTTTTCGAGGACATCGAAGGCCTTGAATTAAACTGATACAACAATGTTATGAAAAAGCAGCCAAAAACTTTCGCCCGCGTCCTCACCTACGTTAAGCCCTATTGGGTTTCCATCGTGCTGAACCTCGTGTTCAACTTGGTCACGATATTCTTCTCATTGTTCTCCTTCGCGTTGGTCGGGCCGTTCCTCACCTTGTTATTCAAGGAAGGCGCGGTGGAAGTCGTGGCCAAACCTGAATTTTCTTTCACCTCCGACTACCTGATGGGCTACCTCAACTGGTTCATGAGCAGCCTCATCGCCGAGGGAGGCAAACACCATGCGCTGGTCTTCATGTGCCTGTTGCTGCTTGCGGCGTTTTTCTTCCGCAATCTTGGACGATTCTTCGCCTGCTATTTCATGGCCAACGTGCGCGTGGGTGCCGTCCACGACCTGCGCCGCGATGTCTATAACAAAATCCTCATCCTGCCCCTTTCCTTCTACCACAGCCGGCAGAAAGGCGACACTTTGTCACGCATCACCACTGACGTTCAAGAAGTTGAGGTTTCGATCTTGAACTATTTGGAAATGCTCATCAAAGACCCGCTGACCATCATCTTTTTCTTCCTTTTCATGGTAACTTTGAGTCCCAAATTAACGCTCTTTGTGATTCTAGTCCTGCCCATCGCGGGACTGCTCATCGGCAAGGTTGGCAAGATGCTGAAAAAGGAGTCTAAGGAAGGCCAGACCAAGCTGGCGGGCATCATCTCCACCGTGGAAGAGACCATTTCTGGACTGCGTATTATAAAGGCTTTCAACGCGATACGCTATTCAAGCGACAAGTTTGAAGAGCAGAACAGCGACTACACCAAGGTGCTGCGCGGCATCCATCGCAAGCGCGACATGAGTTCGCCGATGAGCGAGTTTTTGTCTTCGGCGGTGGTCATTTTGGTGCTGTGGTTCGGCGGCAAACTCATCCTTGGTGGCAGCAACCACATCGATGCGGGCAGCTTCATCAGCTACATCGTCGTCTTCTCACAAATCATCACTCCTGCCAAGTCGTTCTCGCAAGGCTACTACAATGTGCAGAAAGGTGTGGCCTCAGCAGAAAGAATTTTCGAAATCTTAGACGCCGAAGAGGTGATTACGGAGAAGGAAGACGCATTGGAAATCAAAGACTTCAAAGATTGCATCGAATACAAGGACGTACATTTTAGCTACGGCAAGGACGAGGTCTTGAAAGGTGTCAATTTGAAAATCGACAAAGGCAAGTTCGTGGCCCTCGTCGGTGAGAGTGGCGGCGGCAAATCCACCATGGCCGACCTTCTGCCGCGCTTTTATGAAGTCGGAGTAGGCTCAGTCTGCATCGACGGGCACGACATCCGCGACTACAAAATCAGCGACCTGCGCGGCTTGATGGGCATCGTTTCTCAAGACACCATCCTCTTCAACGACACCGTATTTAATAATATCGCTTTTGGGATGGAAAATGTCTCGAAAGAGAAGGTCATCGAAGCCGCCAAAATCGCCAACGCTCACGAGTTCATCATGGAATTGGAACACGGCTACGACACCCGCATCGGCGACCGTGGCATGAACCTCAGCGGCGGTCAAAGGCAAAGACTAAGCATCGCCCGTGCCGTGCTGAAGAACCCGCCCATTCTCATCTTGGACGAAGCCACATCCTCGTTAGACACTGAAAGCGAGCGACTTGTGCAAGATGCCTTGTCGAAGGTGATGAGCCAGCGTACTTCCATTGTTATCGCACACCGTCTGTCCACAATCCAACACGCCGATGAAATCGTGGTGCTCCAAAAAGGCCAAATCATCGAGCGCGGCAAGCATGATGAATTGATTGCGCTTGGCGGGATTTACAAGAAACTCACTGACTTACAGTCCATCGGATAAGCCATGAAAAAGCGATTCACCTTTTCCACGGGAGAGCACATTGAGGCAGACCTTGAGGATTTACGAAACCTCTTGCGCAACAACCAGCAGTATTACGACAACTATCAGGATGTCCTCGGCTCTTTAGAAGACGACGACTACGTGGCGCGCGGCAACGGCTTCTGCGACCGCAAATACAGCGACGACTTCATTGAAGGGCAGTTGGAGAAATATGCGCTGCGGGTGAAGGAAATCCAGAAATGGATTGCTGAATGGGAATAATTGCAAATTGCAATTTATGCAGAGTTTTACTATTTTTGCAGTTCAATTCAAGGAATCATGAACGAGAACCAGATAGTCATATACAAGACAAACGACGGGCGAACGGCCATCGATGTTCGCATGGAAAACGAAACTGTTTGGCTTACGCAAGCTCAAATGGCACAACTGTTTCAGAAAGACAGAACTGTCATCGGGCGTCATATTCGCAATGTATTCAAGGAAGGGGAACTGGACGAAAGAGTGGTATGTGCAAATTTTGCACACACCACTCAACATGGCGCAATTAAAGGGAAGCAACAAAGGCAAGAGGTGGTCCTATACAACCTCGATGTCATCATCTCCGTAGGCTATCGTGTGAAAAGCCAACGCGGTGTGCAGTTCCGCCAATGGGCCAACAGGGTGCTGAAAGACTATCTGTTGAAGGGTTATGCCGTGAATGAGAAGATTCGTCGAAACCAAATCGGCGAACTACGTCAGTTAGTGCAGATGGTCGGCAGGACATTGCAAAACCAGCCCTTGCTGAACAACGACGAAAACCAAGCCTTGTTTGACATTGTTGTGGATTACACCTACTTTCGTTCAGCGACGGCAACAAACGCATTGCCGCCACGCTGTTCCTGTGGTTCCTCAACAACAACGGCATCCTCTACCGCGAGGACGGCAGCAAACGCATAGCCGACAACACCTTGGTCGCATTGACCTTGATGATCGCCGAAAGCAAACCCGAGGAAAAAGATGTGATGGTGAAGGTGGTGGTGAACCTTATCAACCAGAAAAACTAAAAACCATGTCCAAAAACCAGCTCAACAAATACGTCTGGCTCATAGAGACGCTCTACAAAGCCAAGAAAATCACTCTGAAGGAAATCAACCGCAGGTGGCTCGAAACCGATTTGAGCGAGGGTCTGGAGATTCCGCGCCGCACGTTCCACACTTGGAAAAACACGGTGGAAGAGATGTTTGGCCTCGTCATTATGTGCGACAAACACGACGGCGACCGTTACTACATCGAGAACCGTGAGGACCTTGAAGGAGAAGGCCTGCAACGTTGGCTGCTCAACACCATGTCGGTCAGCAATATGCTGTTGGAAAACAAGTCGCTCAACGACCGCATTTTGTTGGAAAACATTCCTTCGGGACAAGATTTCCTCGCCACGGTCATGGAGGCGATGAAGAAAAGCAAGGTGCTGGAAATCACCTATAAAAGTTATTGGAGGGAACGCGAAAGCACTTTCAGAGTGGCACCCTATTGCGTAAAACTGTTCAGGCAAAGATGGTATTTGGTGGGTAACAGTGTTTACGAAGATAAAATCCGCATCTATTCTTTGGACCGCGTTTTGGAGGTCCAACTGACGGACGAGCCTTTCAAATACCCTGACGATTTCAGCCCTGAGGTCTATTTTGAAGGCTTTTTCGGCGTGATTCACGATGAGGATTGCACTTTGGAAAACGTGAAACTAAAGGTACGTGCCGACCAAGCCAACTATCTGCGTTCCTTGCCTTTGTATCTTTCGCAAGAAGAAACCGAACGCAGCGTTGAATACAGCATTTTCACCTTGCGAGTCCGCCCAACCTTCGACTTCCAGCAAGAGCTCCTTTGGAACGGCGACGCGCTCGAAGTGCTGGAACCGCTTTGGCTGCGTAAAGAGATGGCTAGCATGGTGAAACGGATGTGGGACAATTACAACTCAAAATGAAAGATTTCGCCGCCATAGACTTCGAGACCGCCAACAACGAGCGCAGCAGCGTGTGCAGCGTCGGGGTGGTGATTGTCCGCGAGGGCGAGTTTGTGGACTCGTTCTATTCGCTTATCCAGCCGGAGCCGAACTATTACCTGTATTGGAACACGCTCGTTCACGGCATCACCAAGGAGGACACCGAGGACGCGCCCGTGTTTCCATACGTCTGGCGACAAATCGAGCCGCTTATTGAGGGCTTGCCGCTGGTGGCGCACAACAGTCCTTTCGATGAAGGCTGCCTGAAAGCTGTGATGCGTTGCTACCAGATGGATTACCCTGACTATCAGTTTTATTGCACTTGTCGCGCCTCACGAAAGCACTTTGGAAAACGATTGCCCAACCATCAACTGCACACCGTCGCTGAAGCCTGCGGCTATCACCTTTTCAACCATCATCACGCCTTGGCCGATGCCGAGGCTTGCGCTTGGATTGCGCGGGAGATTTTGTGAAATAGGAAATTTTTCCGACAAAAATGTCGTGAGAACCGAATATTTCCGTATTTTAGCCGTTTGAAACAATTGAATCATCAACAATAAAAGCACTAATTATGAGCACTATCAAAGACTTGGAACCGAATGGCGTGTGGAGGAATTTCTACAGCTTGACGCAGATTCCGCGCCCTTCGAAGAAAGAAGCAAAGGTCATCGCTTTCATGAAAAAATGGGGCGAAGACCACGGATTGGAAACCCTCGTTGACCCTTGTGGCAACGTCATCATGCGCAAACCCGCCACGCCCGGCATGGAAAACCGCAAGGGCGTCATCCTGCAGGCCCACTTGGACATGGTGCCGCAAAAGAACGCCGACAAGGTGCACGATTTTGAGAACGACCCGATTGAAACCCACATCGAAGACGGTTGGGTGAAAGCCAACGGCACCACCCTCGGCGCCGACGACGGCATGGGTGCCGCCGCTGCGATGGCCGTACTTGAAGCTACTGACTTGCAGCATGGTCCCGTCGAAGCCCTCTTCACCATCGACGAGGAAACCGGCATGACGGGTGCCAACAAACTCGAACCTGGCGTTCTCCATGGCGACATCCTCATGAACATGGACTCCGAGACTGAAGGCGAGCTCTACGTGGGTTGCGCCGGCGGCATCGACAACATTGGAACCTGGACGCCCACTTATGAGGCTGTTCCTGCTGGCATGACAGCTTATCGTCTGTTTGTCAAGGGATTGAAAGGCGGTCACTCGGGCATGGACATCAACCTTGGCCGCGCCAACGCCAACAAGGTGCTGAACGCCATGCTGCTGATGGCGGCTGAAAAATACGGTCTGCGCCTCGCCTCCATCGACGGCGGCAGCCTGCGCAACGCCATCCCGAGAGAAGCCGAAGCCATCGTGGTCGTCCCCGAAGGCAAGAAGGCCGAGTTTGAGAAATACGCTGCTGAATACGAGGCCATTGCCAAGGAAGAGTTCACCAAAACCGAACCCGAGTTGGCCATCCTCTGCGAAGCCGCCGAGATGCCCAAACAAGTCATCGACGTGAAGACGCAGAACAACCTCTTCACGGCCATCGCCCGCTATCCCAACGGTGTGATTGCCATGTCGGAGGACTTTGAAGGCACCACTGAGACCTCGAGCAACCTCGCCACCATCAAGATGGAAGACGGCAAGATTGTGTGCGCCTCGCTGACCCGCAGCCTCGTGGACGCCGCCAAGGAAAAGCTAGCCGAGCAAATCCGCAAGAACCTCACCGACAACGGCGCAGAAGCCTATTCCACAGGCGATTACCCGGGCTGGAAACCCAACATCAACTCGCCCATCCTCAATACGATGAAGCGCGTTTACAAGGAAAAGTTTGGCAAGGAACCCAAGGTGATGGTCATCCACGCCGGCTTGGAATGCGGCATCCTCGGCTCGAAGTACCCGCATTGGGACATGGTGAGCTTCGGCCCGACCTTAGTACACCCACATTCCCCCGACGAAGCCCTGCTCATCGAGAGCGTGCAGCCCTTCTGGGACTTCGTGGTCGAGACCTTGAAAAACATCCCCGAAAAGGAAGTGATTGCGTAAGCAATTTATAATCAACAACTTGAAAAAGGCGAAATCAAGTTTGGTTTTGCCTTTTTCATTTTTTTGAAGAAAAAAGTTGGAGCAAAGGAAATTCTTTGTATTTTTGCAGCCCGATTTCAAGGGATTCTACAGAAAAAATAACAAATAAATAGATAGAGAGATGAAGCGCACTTATCAACCTTCGAACAGAAAACGTAGAAACAAACACGGTTTCAGAGAAAGAATGTCAACGGCTAACGGCCGCAAGGTTTTGGCCCGCAGAAGAGCCAAAGGCAGAAAGAAACTTACCGTCTCTGACGAGTATTAAATTGAAGATTTGACTTAGTCAAATTTCCGAAGCCGTTATATTTCTTTTTAAGGTAACGAAGGCGACCCACTTGGGACTCGCCTTTTGTTGTTTTTCACTTTTCGCAACGGTAAATGATTTCCTCTCCCCTGCGCGCCAAGTGCATCCGCTCGCGCTGCTGGGCTGAAATCTCATAATAAAGCCTGTCTTCCGTCACCTTGAAGCCTGCCTTGCGCAGCACATCCGCGTAATCTCTACCGAACTGACGCACATGGTCGTATTGGCCAAACAAACGCTCGCGCTCCTTCGGGTCAGTGATGCTTGGGTCTTCAAACGTGTCAACATCGGGATTGATAGGGACTAACAGAATCGCCCATCCGCTAGGTTTCATGATGCGCTTGATTTCTGAAAAAGCCTTGTTGGCGTCATCGACATGTTCCAACACATGGTTGCAGATGACCACGTCGTAGGTGTCGCTCGGCTGGTCGATGGCCGTAACGTCCAAATGCAGGTCGGCAATGGGAGAATCAAGGTCGGCGGTGGTGTAGTCGAGGTTTTTCAAGGCGCGGAAACGCTTCAGGAACGGTTGTTCGGGCGCGAAATGCAACACTTTCAGCGGCGCAGTAAAAAAATCCGTTTTCTCCTTCAAATAGAGCCAAAGCAAGCGATGGCGCTCCAATGACAAGCATTTGGGACACAGACGGTTATCCATCGCCTTGCCGTAGCCATAAGGCAAAAACTTGCGGAAATGGCCGCCGCAAATGGGACATTCTACCTTGTTTCCGATATAAAACGGCCGCACCAACAAACTGAAAAGATAACTCAATTTGATAAGCCACTGTCGGGGAAAAATCTTTGTAAATAAGGCTATTAGTTTCTTCATTTCCTGATAATCGCGATTGATTGCGCAAAAATACGCAAAGAATCCCTATCTTTGCAAAAAATAATGAAAATGCAGTTTTCGATCATCATACCCGTCTATAACCGCCCACAGGAAGTCGATGAACTGTTGGAGAGTCTTTGCCATCAGACTATCAAGGACTTCGAGGTCGTTGTTGTGGAAGACGGCTCAACGGAAAAATGTGAAGCGGTTTGCCAAAAATACGCCGACCGTCTGCCTGTCAACTATTATTTTAAGCCCAATTCCGGTCCCGGACCCTCGCGCAACTACGGCGCCGAGCGCAGCGAAGGCGAATACCTTATTATATTAGACTCCGATGTCATTGTGCCTGACAACTACTTGGAAATCATCAAGAAAGAGCT
This sequence comes from uncultured Bacteroidales bacterium, assembly GCA_905233685.1. Lineage (GTDB taxonomy): Bacteria > Bacteroidota > Bacteroidia > Bacteroidales > F082 > Limimorpha. The sequence continues at coordinate 32,177 of CAJOEZ010000009.1, forward strand.
GGAAAGGGAACCTTGCGATGCCTTCGGCGGTCCTGACCGTGCGCATCCGTCGTTTACGCTCATTCAGAAAGCCATCAACTACGCCATGACCTCTTTTTTCACCACAGGAGGCATTCGCGGCGGCAAACGGAAAATGGACAAATTCTATCCTCGCAGCTTCAATTTGGGCATCAAGAAAAGCGTTTTTGAAGCCTTAGGCGGTTTCGCGCCCATGCGCTACGGCGAGGATATTGACCTGAGTACCAGAATTTTCAAAGGTGGTTACAGCTGCCGTCTCTTCCCCGAGGCTTTCGTATATCACAAAAGGCGCGTTAAGTTCAGCTCGTTTTTCCGGCAGGTGAAGCATTCGGGCGAGGCGCGCGTCATCCTGAAGAACAAATACCCTGAGACCTTCAAGCTCGTGCACCTTTTGCCCGCCGCTTTTGTGGTCGGCAACCTGATTTTGGTCGCCTTGGGTCTTTTCTGCCATTGGATTTGGTTTGTCCCTATCCTACTCTACTGCCTTCTCGTCTTCATTGATTCTTTGTTGAAAAACAAGAGTTTGAAGGTCGCAGCACTCTCAATTCCAGCGGCTTACTGCCAATTGTTCGGCTATGGAACAGGTTTTCTCAGTGCCGCCTGGCGCGACATTTTAAGCAAAAAACAACCATCACAAACAGAAAAATCGTAACTTCGCCGCTTGTTACATAACCCATACTTATTATGATTATCATGCTCAGCATACTACTTATCATCGTTTTCTTTTTCTACGCTTTCAGTATGGTTATCAAGCTGATATTCAACCGAAAAATCAAGCGACTGAATCGAGAAACGGAACAATCTTCACAAAGCGAGACCAAAGACAACGATAACGGGCAGAAAAGCCCGCGCATCAATCCCAATATTGGTGAATACACTGATTTTGAAGAAGTTGAATAGAAAAATCCCACTACACTATGAAGAATACATTTTTCCAAAAAAACAAGAATGTCCTCAGCATTGTGGCTGCTATCGTCGCCTTTGCGGCCATCACTTTGGTGTATTTCAGCCCCATTTTGGAAGGCAAGCGTATCAAGCAGCACGACATCGAGATGCACAAGGGGATGGCGCAAGAGATTGACAATTACAGGAATACAACTGGCGAGCAGACCCTTTGGACCAACACCCCCTTTGGCGGAATGCCAGCGTGGAACATTTCCGTCAGACCTAAAGGCAACCTAACCGATCCCGTTTTCACAGCACTAAAATTTGGATTCCCACAATCGATTGGTTCCGTATTTATTTGCATGTTAGGCTTTTTCGTTCTGCTTTTGGTACTCGACTGTGGCTTTTGGATTAGCTTCATAGGCGCGATTGCCTACGGATTCACGACCTACCTGTTTATAGTCATCGGTGCGGGCCATAACGCGAAAGCCATGGCCATGGCCTATATGCCACCCGTCATCGCGGGCGTGTTGTTGGCTTATAAAGGCAAATACCTGTGGGGCAGCCTTTTAACTGCTTTTGCCTTGGCCTTCGAAATCCGAACGGGACACCTCCAAATCACCTATTATCTTGCCTTGATTATTGTCATTTTGGTCATCGCTGAACTCATTAGTGACATCAAAAACAAGCAGTTGGGGCATTTCTTCAAGGCTTCCATCGGTTTGGTTGTGGCTGCCATTTTGGGCATATTAACCTGTTCGACAACACTTTACGGAAACTATGAGTTTGGCAAGGAAACCACTCGCGGCAAACCCGTGCTGACCCGCAACGAGGACAACCAAACCAAAGGCCTCGACCGCGACTACATCACGCAATGGAGCTACGGCAAAGGCGAAACATGGAGTTTGCTGATTCCCAACGCAAAAGGCGGCGCTTCGGCCTATATTGGAAGGCAAAATCCTGCTTTGGAAAAGGCCGACCGCCAATTCAGGGACAGCATCGCCCAAAGCAACGCCTATTGGGGTGACCAACCCGGCACAAGCGGACCAGTTTACGTAGGTGCTATCGTGGTGTTTCTCTTTGTGTTAGGCGCTTTGACGGTGAAAGGCAAACTGAAATGGGCGTTACTCATTGCCACTTTGCTTTCCATCCTGCTCAGTTGGGGCAAGAACTTCATGGGATTCACCAACTTCTTCTTAGACCATGTGCCTGGTTATGACAAGTTTAGGGCTGTCAGCATGACCTTGGTCATCGCGGAGGTCACCATGCCGTTGTTAGCTTTCCTCGGCTTGACAGAAATCGCAAAAAGCCCTGAAAGCTTCAAGCAAAACCTGAAGAAGTTTTATATTGCCTTGGGTATCACGGCAGGCATTTGCCTCTTGTTCTACATCGCGCCGAAAGCCTTTTTCAACTTCATCAGCCAAGGCGAGGCCGAACAGTTTGCGCAATTAAGTTCGGGCAAAGACGGTGCTGTGTATCAAGCTTTTGCCACCAATTTGGAAGATGTGCGCGTGGCCATTTTCCGCAAAGACACTTTGCGCAGTCTGCTCTTCATCCTCCTTGCCGCCGTGCCCATTTTCCTCTACGGCAAGGGCAAACTGAAAGGCCAATTTGCCTTCCCCATTCTCGCTGTTCTTGTGTTGATTGACATGTTCCCCATCGACAAGCGCTACCTCAACAACGACAATTTCATACCAAAACAAAAGATGCTGAATCCTTATACGGCTTCAGCAGCCGATCAGTACATCTTGAATGACAACACTTTGGACTTCCGTGTGGCTGATATCACGAAAGACATGTTCAACGATGCCAGCACCTGTTATTTCCACAAGTCGCTCGGCGGCTACTGCGGAGCCAAACTGCGCCGATATCAGGATGTGATTACACAATACCTCGGAGGCGAGTTGAACCAACTGAGAAGCGCAAAAACCACGCAGGATTTGATGCAGATTTTGGCACAGCAAAAGATACTTAATATGCTGAATACCAAGTATATTATCTATAACCCCGACAGTCAACCGTTCCAAAACCCGTTCGCTTTCGGCAACGCTTGGATTGCCAACGACATCCAATGGGTTGACACGCCCAACGAGGAAATCGACGCCATTGCGAACACCGATTTGCAACACTCGGCCATCCTCAATAAGGAGTTTGCACAACAAGTTGGGAATTACCAACTTACGGACAGCATTTTGCCGAAGATTACGTTGATGGAATACAAGCCTAACAAGCTGACTTACAAGTTCAGCGGCGTTTCGACCCCTTCGACAGGCTCAGGGGCCAGTTCAACGGCAGCAAACTATTTGGTCGTCTTCTCGGAGATTTGGACCTCGAAAGGCTGGAAAATGTACCTTGATGGCCAAGAACAGCCATTGCTCCGCGCCAATTACCTCTTACGAGCCGCCCTCATCCCGGGTGGCGAGCATGAAATAGTGATGGAATATGCGCCCAAAGCCTACAAAGTCGGGAACAGCATTACTTTCGTCAGCTCGCTGATTATGATTTTGGGGCTGATTGGCGCCCTTGTTTACACCTTTAAACCCAAGAAGGAGAAAAAGTCATGAAGCGCGTCTTGATTATCACCTATTATTGGCCCCCGTCAGGCGGAAGCGGCGTGCAGCGTTGGCTTAAGATGTCGAAATACCTGCCCGAATACGGCTGGCAGCCAGTGATTTACACCACGGAAAACGCCGAGTACCCAATTGTAGACCACTCATTGGAGAAGGATGTCGCACCTGAAGCCGAAGTTATCAGACGCCCCATCATGGAACCTTACAACCTATACAAAAAGTTCCTCGGCGTGAAAAAAAGCGAAACTGTTAAAGCTGGATTCATCAAAGAGAAAGGGGCAAAAAAAGGTTGGAGAGACAACCTTTCCGTTTGGATCAGAGGCAATTGTTTCATTCCCGACGCGCGTTGTTGGTGGGTAAAGCCTTCCGTGAAATACCTGAAAGAATACCTAAGAAAGCATCCCGTAGATGCCATCATCAGCACAGGTCCGCCCCACTCCATGCACTTGATTGCCATGAAGTTGAAGGAAGCCTTGGGCATCCCTTGGATAGCCGACTTTCGTGACCCTTGGACGGAGATTGACTATTACGATGAGCTGAAACTCACACGACGCTCTGACCGTAAACACCACCGCTTGGAACGCGAAGTACTGACCGAGGCGGACAAAGTGGTGACCGTGGCCCCCGACGGCGCAAGAAGGCTTGGCAGGTTGGGCAACAGAAATGTCAGGACGATTTACAACGGCTTCGATCGTGATGATAATACACAAACACCTGTCAATCCGCCTGATACCTTCACCATGACCTATCTTGGAGTGCTCTCGAAGGCACAAAATCCCGAGAATTTCTGGCAAGTTTTGGGCGAATTGGTCAAGGAAAACGAGGATTTTAGCAAAAAATTGAAAATCAACATGATAGGCCAAATTGACAGTTCCGTGATGCGGTCGATTGAGGAGCATGGTTTGACCAATTACGTTTCGTTATCGACTTATGTTCTCCACGACCAAGTGTCAGCGGTGCATCGCAGTTCCACCTTGCTTTTGCTCTTTCTTATGCCCGACAGCGAACCACGCGCCAAAGGCTTACTGACTGGAAAACTTTTCGAGTACATGGCCTCAGGCCGTCCCATCCTCTGCATCGGTCCCGAGGACGGTGACGCTGCACGCATTCTCAAGGAAACCCATGCCGGACAAACCGTCAGTTTCGGAAACAAGGAAAAGATGAAAGAAGCCATCAAAAACCTGTTTCAGAAGTATTTGGAGGGCGGGCTGCTTTCTAACGAAAGCAATGAGATTGAGAAGTATTCACGGAGAGCTTTGGCAGGGAAATATGGGAAGTTGTTGGATAGAATTGAAGAATAATTACAAACCCTCCAATCATGGATAAAAACTACTGGAAAAACATCTACTCAAAGCAATCGGAAGACGAACAACCCTCTTTGTTTGCAAGACATATCGCCGAGACCCTTGACATTGAGGGAAAAACGCTGATCGAATTAGGCTGCGGCAACGGGCGTGACGCTATCTTCATCGCCAACGCCAACGCTCAAGTCACGGCCATCGACCAATGTGACAACATTATCGAGCTTCTCAATCACCGTTTCCAAAAAGTAGATAACCTAAGATTCAAATGCGAAGACTTCACTTGCTTGGATGATGAGGCAAAATACGACATCGTTTATTCGCGCTTCACACTACATTCCATCTCAAAAAAGCAGGAAGAAAACGTCGTGAATTGGGCTTACCGCAATCTCAAACCTAATGGAAAACTATGTGTTGAAGTCAGAGGGCAGAAAAACGAGATATACCAAGTGGGAATCCCCGTTGAAGGCGAGCCTGATGCATTTATTCTCAATGACCATTACAGAAGATTCATCCATTTTGAGACATTCTGCAAAGAATTAGAAAGCCTTGGTTTCCATCTCGATTTCGCCAAAGAGCAGAAAGGGTTCGCTCCATACAAAGGTACTGATGAAACTTATATTAGAGTAATTGCTTCAAAATAACGGACAACATGGAAGATTTCTCTCAATTTAACGGCGAAGGTACTTTGCTCAGAAAGGTTCAACTTCGTCTTTTGGACATCCTTGTTGAAATCGACAAAATATGCCGCAAAAACGACATCAAGTATTGGATTGACTTCGGGACATTGTTAGGTGCAATTCGGCATGGTGGTTTCATCCCTTGGGACGATGACATTGATGTTACAATGCCCACAGAAGACTACCATCGGTTTTTGGAAATCGCTCCCAAAGAATTGCCAAACACTTTGTTTCTTCAGACCAAAGAGACCGATCCTTCCTACAGCCTACTTATTAACAAAGTAAGGGATAAGAACTCGCTCTATATAACAAAACACGAAGACTTCTCAAGGGACTACAACAAAGGTCTTTACATTGACATCTTCGAGGCTACGCCCTATCCAAGTGTCAATCCCAAATTGCAAAAATTCATCATGCACTGGTATCAGAAAACTTGCCATTTCTTCTCTGTCAAGCAAAGTGTTACCCTAAAAAACCATTTGGCAACCATTGTTTTCCCTATCTTCAAATTAGGCCTTGACATCATTTGGGGTGTTCTAAATATTGGTCAGAAAATGAAAGTTGGATACGCCAAGCAATTCAATGTTTACGGCAATTCTTATCCTCGTGAAATCGTGTATCCTCTTAATGACATCTCTTTTGAAGGCAAAACTTTCTTAGGACCATCAGACCCAGACAAGTATCTCACTAGTATTTATGGAGATTACATGACTTTGCCCAAAAAAGAGCAACAACACACACACATTTTTTATGTAGATTTGCATTGACCTAAGTCAATACTTATCTCAAAGCTCGAATAATTCTTTTACAAGCGCAGCCGTCACCATAAGGATTCACCGCCTGAGACATTCCTTGATATACGGATTCATCTTCCAACAAAAGGGAAACGCCATTAATGATGGCCTCCTTATCGGTTCCCACCAATTTGACCGTACCAGCTTCAACCGCCTCGGGGCGTTCTGTAGTATCGCGCATGACAAGAACTGGCTTCCCTAATCCTGGAGCCTCCTCCTGAATACCACCACTGTCGGTAAGCACTATTGTCGATTTTTTCATCAGAAAGACAAACTCCAAGTATTCAAGCGGTTCAATGAAGAAAACATTGCCCAAATGACTCAAGTCCTCGCCGAAAACCTCGTGAATCGGTTTTCTAACATTAGGATTTAAATGCATCGGATAAACAAAATCGACATGAGGATACTTATTTGCAAGTTTTTTGATGGCATTGCATATATTCAAGAAACCCTCGCCAAAATTCTCCCTCCGATGACCTGTAATGAGTACCAGTTTTTTCCCGCCATTTAGGCGGGCAATGTCATAACCGAACGACAAAATCTTGTTTTTCAACATATTATCAAGCGAATTATCTGAAGCCATTTTGGCGACAATCATCTGAAGCGCATCAATGACCGTGTTTCCAGTAACCCTTATTTTTTCGTCTGCAACGCCCTCATCTAGAAGGTTTTGTCGGCTCAACGCTGTCGGAGCAAAATTAAAGGAAGCAATGCGCCCCGTGATTTGCCTATTCATCTCCTCGGGCCAAGGACTATAAATGTTATGTGTACGAAGTCCCGCCTCCACATGCCCCACAGGAATTTGCTGATAGAACGCTGCAAGTGCAGCCGCCATGCTGGTAGTGGTGTCGCCGTGAACCAAAACCACATCGGGTTTTGATTCCTTCAACACTTCTCGCATACCCAGCAGCACTTTAGAAGTGACATCATACAAATCTTGGCCTTGCTGCATGATATTCAAGTCATAGTCAGGCACAACACCGAATATCTTCAACACTTGGTCGAGCATTTCACGATGCTGCCCCGTGACGCATACCCTTGTTTCAAAAACATCGGGATGCTTCTGAAATTCCAACACCAAAGGGCACATCTTTATAGCCTCGGGACGTGTACCAAAAACTAAAAGTATCTTTTTCATAACTAACAAATTACATCATCAAACCATAGCTGCATAAAACTCAACCAGTTTTCTACCATCCACATCCCAATTATACTTGTCAATCACCGCCTGACGGCCTTGCTTAATGTAATCATCCAATTTCTCGGGATGTTGATAAAAATCGGTGATAATAGCAGCCAACTCTTCGGGTTGGTCATAATGGTAACTAAGGCCACTTTCGGTCTCGTTCATGATTCGGACCAATGGGTCGCAATTGGAAACGACCATTGGAATTTCGGCATACATGTATTCGAAAATTTTATTCGGTATGGTGTTGTCGGTATGATCAGATTTAATATGAGGAATCAAAGCTATATTGGCCGATTCGTACAAATTACTGATTTGGGAATGTGGTTTATAACCATGTACAATTACTTTATCCTGAACCTGCAACTCTTCAACAAGTTGTTTTATGTTTGATAGATAGCTGCCCCCACCAACCAAATCAAAGCGTACTGGGACGTTCTTTTCTTTCAGGATAGATATGGCCTTAATCACATATTGTAAACCTCTGTGATAGTTGATGCCACCGACATACAATATGCTTATTTCTTTGTCATTAAATGCTTTACGTTGTGGCGCACCAAACTTTTTTATATCCAAAGTGTTTGAAATTACTATCACTTTTTCAGGTGGTATCCCCAGATCTTCTATTCTGGTTTTTGCCTCTTCAACCACCACTATAATCCTATCGGCCAACTTGCACATCTCCTTCTCATACCTAACCCATTGCTTATGAGAGGACAACAACTTGCCCAAGAACGTATTGGTATGCGTGGACAGTTGCAATAAGACGGGCCAGTTTTCAAACAAATCGAGCACAAAACGAGCGCCATACTTGCATTTGGCCTCATATCCAATTTTGGCCAATGGCAAATCGCAAATATGAATGGCATCAAAGTGCTCTTTTTCAAACAATTCCTTCACAAAACGTCGCCAATAGTTGAAATAGAAAGGAAACTTCAAAACGCCAACACTCGACTTGAATATAAATTTCGACATAGGCTTACGGTGAACCTTACCAAAAATCGTCTTTTCTTCTAAAGGTTCACTATCTCTTTGAACACAAGCAACATGAACATCATTGCCAGCGTCTGTTAGGGTTTTCATTTCGTTTTCAACCCTCACATTGGGGGGGAACGGATGGTCTAAAATAAACAATATCTTCATAATACAATCAAATTATTCAATTACTTTCCAACACCCACCCTTGTCCGAGCAGTTGCTCTCCATATGGCTTGAGGCCGCAAAGGTAGCAAAAATCTGTGAAACACGGATTTCATCTTTTCGGGCGATGGATTTCTGCATATAGCAAAAAAGTTCCATCTCAAAAAATGCTCAACCCCAATAATTCCGTATAATTTCTGCCATAATCCGAATCGTGAGACACCTATTATAATTAATCCATACCCCAGCCGCAGAGTAATCCGCCAAGTCATCCAACGATGGGGAGACTTCACTATCGCCATTGCTTTCCAAAGCTCGCCTGCATATTCTCCACTTTCACAGCCATTTAAGCCGTGTCATAATATTTTTCCGCCCAACCCTCTTTTTTCTCAATGAATTGGACAATTTTTCCTATCTTTGCAGCCTCAAATACTGCACCCTTTTGTGATGTAGGGTAAAAAATCTAATAATGTTTAAACAAATACTTAAAACTCAGCTCTTTACAACAATGAAAAAACGCTACACCTCCGACCCCAAACAGGCCTCCAGGCGCAACGCTTTTACAAACCACAAACTCAAAAAATCCTTACTCATCCTTCTCGGTTTCCTGCTCTTAGGCGGAGGAATGAAGGCAATTGGGCAAACTGCTTACACGCTCAATCATACGTCTTCTGATAACAAGACGTATTATGTCACCTCGACAAACGAAGTGGCCACATCTGCCAACAACACAACCGCCAGCGGCCCACAAGCCTACAAGTTCTATGTGAGCGAAACGCCCAATCCCACCAGCGGCACGAAGTACGACCACTTCTATAATGTTCGTGTTAACAATGCCGATGCAACGGTGACTTTCATCTTCCAAACCGACAAACCGGTTGGTTTCTCCAACGGAACGGGTGGTAATCTAAATGCCTTTAGAGTTACTAAGGGGACTTTGATAATGAAACTTGACGAAGATTATTACAACTCCGACATCACATTGCGTCGTGTGGGAACTTTCACCAATACTCAGAATTCCAGTTGTCCTTTCTACCTTATCAATGATGCAGGAGCGGCTTCCCATCAGAGGTTGATCATTGAAGGACTGGATCCAAAGCCAGAAGACTTATTGTATCCCGTGAGCAACGTGAAGCAAGACACGGCCACCTACCTCCCCAAGCGGCAGTTCGTCATCGACGGCGCAGCCAACATCACCAGCGTGAATATGACTACTGGAGTTCCCACCTATACAGGAATAGCTACAAACAAGAAGCCCCTGTTCAGAGTTGAAACCGGCACCTTGCACCTCACCAACGTGACCATCCAAAACAGCATCAACTCCGCTACTGAGGGCCCACATGGCGGAATTTATTTGATGCTAAACGACAATGCTTCTCAAACCAGCAGGAATCTCGATGTAATACTGACCCATTGCTGGCTGCACAACTTAGTTGCCACAAACAATGGGACTGGCTATCCGGGCATAGGTCTCCAGTGGCAGATGCGCAAGGCCAATGGCAGTGGCAGTGTGGTCCTCAAGCGCAGCAAGTTCTCTTCCCTGTCGAACAAAACCGGCCAAGAGGCCGCCATCCGTTCCACTACGGGCTGCAAAGCATCCGTGACCATCGACAGTTGCAACATCAACAACAACTTCGGCGGCGGCATACGTTGGCAGGGACTGGTTGCCGATCCGATGCAAGTCAAAAACACCACGATCAAAGGAAACTATACCAAAAAAAGCGGTGGCGGCATCATTGCCAAGTCACCCCTCGTGCTGACTGCGTGCAAAATCCTAAACAACACAGCCTACGAGCACGGCGGCGGCATCAACTACATGTGTTATGACGAGGCAGGCATGTCTGTAAATGAAGCAGGCATGATCTATCCCAAAAACCTCGAACTTACCATGGACGCGGCCACCATCATCGACGGCAACAAGACCGAAACCGGCAACGGCGGCGGCATCATGGTTTGGGGCAGACTTATCAATTTAACTAGTACTGGTCAAATGGGCTATGTGTACCATGAATATAACCAAGACGGCAATGTCGTTGGCCCCTACAAGTTGAAGGTGAACCTAAACGGCGCCACCATTTCGAACAACGAGGCCTACCAAGACGGCGGCGGCATCTACATCGTTAGAGAAGAAGACGCGAGCTGCTACTTCCTCAAATGCCAGTTAAATTACGGTAACATTACCGGCAACAAAACCACCACCGGCAATGGCGGCGGCCTTTGCATCAAACAAACGGGAACACCAAATTCTGCTTATGTGAATAGCGACCATCCAGCGCAAGACATCGAATTCTATACGGGTGGCGGAACCAATGATTTGAATATCAAAGGAAACAAGGCCTACAACAACGGCGGCGGCATCTATCTTTATTCCATAAACTCTGGTGTCGGCTGGACTAGCGATCAGATATTCAACACCATAGTGAACTTGAATGACAAAACCTTGATCCAAAAAGATACAGCCGCAACCGGAAACGGCGGCGGCATCTACCTCGAAGAAGGCACAATGAGCCTCAATCAAGCCACCATCGGCGGTGACAATGCCAATCTTGGCAACATAGCCCACGAAAGCGGCGGCGGCATCTTTGTGAACAAAGGCTCGGTCAATATACTCAGCTCGAACATCTTCTACAATGAGGCTCAAACCGTCAGCGGCGGCGGCATCTTCGTGGAAAACGCCGACGTGAGCATCAACCCCAACGAGAACGAAACCTCCACGACCAAAATCGCCCACAACAAGGCCCACCGCAACGGTGGCGGCCTCTGCAACAGACTCGGAAGACTCGTCATTTTCGGCTCATTTGACAGCGATAACACCTATCGCGTGGAAATCACCGACAACGAAGCCACCAATGGCAGCGGCGGCGGCATCTTCTGCAAAGGTGATGCCAGCAGCGAAGATTACGACATCCGTATGCGCCGCGTCTTGATCCAAAACAACGAAGCCAAAGAGGGCGGCGCCACGCAAAGCATTCCGGAGGTGGTTTCGGGCTGCGGCGGCGGCATCTACCTGCATGAAGGCAAAATCAGCATCATCAACGGCAAGATCCTCAGCAACAAGGCCAAAGTGAGCGGCGGCGGCGTCTATACCCACAGCGGCAACATCAACTTCAACATCACCCGCGAAGAGCGCAACCCCTCCGAAATCAGGAACAACACAGCTGAAATCAACGGCGGCGGTCTGAACACCCACCAAGGCCTCATCCGCGTCTTGGGCAACAACAGTGACAAACGCATCGTCATCAGCGGCAACACGGCCACCACTGGCTCAGGCGGCGGCATCTTCTGCATGGGCGAAGGCTCCAGCACCGAATACATCACCCTGCTTCATGCCGACCTTATCAACAACGAGGCCAGCAACGGTGGCGGTGAGGCCGGCACTGGTGTAACCGCTGGCTGCGGCGGCGGCCTGTATCTGCAACAAGGAAAAATCCATGTCACCGACGTGAAAATCCAGAACAACTACGCCAAAGTGAACGGCGGCGGCATCAACAACCACAGCGGTAACATCGACGTGAATGGCTGCCTCATCAGCGGCAACACGGCCACCACTGGCTCAGGCGGCGGCATATACACCAATGCTGGTGACATTGACATCGAGGACTATGTGGAAACCGAAGGCGGCATCAACCGTTACGAGTCGAAAATCACCTACAATGAAGCCGTGGCGAACGGTGGTGGCATCAATACCCACCAAGGCACCATCACCATCAACGGCAACGAGATGGACGACCAGATTGAGATTTCATTCAACAAAGCCAATAAGGGCGGCGGCATGTATGCCAACGCCGGTACCATCAAGGCTTACAACGCCCTCATCCACGACAATACCGCCACGGAAAACGGCGGCGGCATCAACAACCACTCGGGCGACATCACCCTTTACGGCGGAATGTTGTCGAACAACATCGCCAAAACGGGCCACGGCGGCGGTGCCTACACCAACGTGGGCGACATCGACCTGTTCCAGTTCCCGTCCACCAAGCTCAACAATGTCACCCTCGATGACGGCACCAAAATCTACAACAACATCGCCCTGAAAAACGGCGGCGCCTTCAACAATCATACGGGCCGCGTGGACGTGCGCCATGCCACCCTCTACAACAACACTGCCACCCAAGGCAACGGCGGCGCCATCTTCTGCGAAGGTCCCCACGCCAACGTCAACCGAGGCCTCGGTTACACCATCCGTCTGCTCTGCTCCGACATGGTGCAGAACAAGACACGCGGCCAAGACGGCACCGAGACCGAGCCCACAGGACGCGGCGGTGGCATCTACCTGAAATACGGCTCCATCTACGCCCACTACTCCAACATCCTCAACAACGAAGCCAACATTTCAGGCGGCGGCCTCGACAACCACAACGGCGACATCCTCCTCTATGGCTGCGACATCATCGGCAACCGCGCCATCGAACTCGATGGCGGCGGCATCTACACCCTCGAAGGCAACATCACCACCGGCCCGAGCACTGAAAAAGTGGACGCACCCGCGACACCCTCCAGGTCGAAGGCCACCGTCATCCAGAAAAACACCGCCCACTACAACGGCGGCGGCATCAAGAACGAGAAAGGCAACATCACCCTCAACGGCGACCTCGTCGGCGGCACTGTCGAAGCCGATGCCAACATCGCCGAAAAGGGCCATGGTGGCGGCATCCATATCGCCAACGGCATCATCAACATGTATGGCGGCAAAATCGCCCACAACAAGGCCGAAAAAGGCCACGGCGGCGGCGTGTATAGCGGCGGCGGACAGTTCAACATCGAGAAACGCGACGACAACCCGAAGCCTATCGTCGTCATTGTGGACTCGGAAGTGAACAGGGTCACCGACGGACAAACTGCCACCATCCACTACCACCTCGTGGACCAAGGAAAATACACCGGCCTTGTGGCAAACAGCGTAAAAAGCGGCATCGAGTGGTGGCGTGAGGATATACCCGAAACAGTCTATACCGTGATTTACAATGAGACTGCAAGCTATTCCTATGAAGAAGGCGAGAAAGGCTGCCTCAGGATTGTCATCCCCAAGGAAAATCTTGCTGAGGACAAATCCTACAAAGTGAAGGCTTTCTACCAATATAGCATTACCTCACCCGCCGAAACCGTGACTGGCTACAGCGAAGTGACGGACTTCCGCACCTTCTCCGACAGCAATCCCTTGGTGATTTCGGGCACGGTGAGCAACATCACCAAGAACAGTGCCACGGGCAGCGGAAAAATCATGGACAACGGCGGCTCACCCATCACCTTCAAAGGCGTGCAAATCTGGGAAGAAGGCCAAACGCCCGATGTGAGTTCCACCTACCTCAAGCCCTCAACGGATGAAACTGACTATTTCAGCGTTAACCTGACCGGGCTTAATCCAAACGCCCTCTACCATGCCCGTGCCTACGCGACCAACGTTGTGTCTCCCAGTTTGGAAACCGACTACACCTTTGGCGCGACCGTTGACTTCACCACGCTGAAAAACACGCCCGACATGGGCAGTGGCCCGTTGACCGTTACGACGGACATCAACAGCGTCGGCCAAATTGTGGTGACCGCCAGCTACACCATGCCAGTGGGAACCACTTTCGGCACTGGATCGGGTGAAGTGCAAGGCTTCGGTTTCGTGTGGAGCACCGACGACGACCCCGAGCTTTATGCAGACCACACCATTGCCGGAGTGCTTACATCAGGCACAACCACCTTCACTGCCCAGTATGTGGGCGCACGTGAAGGCATCGCAGCCTATGTGAGAGCCTATGCCACTTACGTAGAAAGCACAGTGACAAGCACTTCCGACCCCACCAACTACAGCATCACCAACCCCAAGCAATTCTTCACACCTTATCTTAATGGAGACCCCGTGGTGCGCGCCATCAACATCTCGAACATCACGCAGCACTCGGCCACCATCACCTGTGAGATTTTCAGCGGTTACATTGACGGCACCACCATTTATGGAGTCCATTTGGAAAACAACGACAGCTATCATTACTCCACTAACTACGATAGCGGAATCTACACCGTCGAGTTAACTGGTCTGAATGTCAACACCACCTATTACCTGAAAGCCTTTGCCACCAACGACGGCGGCACCACCTACTCTTACGGCAACGGCTACAACTTCACCACGCTGCCTGTTTCAAAGCCGCAAGTTTTGGTACAAAACGTGAATGTTACTATCAACCCGAGTGATTACGGAGAGGTGAAGGTCACCTGTTTGGTTGAATCCGATGGTGGAGAAGCACTTGATGCAACCGGTAATTCATACGGTATCATTTATGATACGATTGTCGGCACTTCAACAACACAACATGCAAGCAGTGGTTTGAGCTCATCCGGTGAATATACCTATACCATCACTGGTTTGAAACCGCACGGAAATTATTGGGTGAAAGCTTACGCCACCAACTCGGCTGGTACGCACATCAGCCAGCCTGTTCCGTTCACCACCAACTACGACAAGCCGAGTGTGGTCATGACCTCGGTCACCAACACCGCCACACCTGACGGCTCCGTCACCAACGCCACGGCTAATTTCACCGTAGCGGCACATTCAACCAATGCCAGTGATGAAGTGAAGACTTACGGCGTGTGCTGGAGCATCCTGCACAACCCCACGCGCAGCGAGTCAGTGGTCTCAGACACGGATTATGAAGAAACGACAGACACCCCGGTTTCGGTCACCGATCCACAGAGTAAAAGCAAGGGCATGAAGCAGCGTTTCCCCAACACGAAATACTTCGTGCGTGCCTATGCCAGCACAAACACACCATCGGTTACTGGCGACACCCTTGCCGACATCGTTTATACTGCCGAAACACACTTCATCACCATGCCCGCCTTGCTGACTGGCGCAGCCACTGAAATCACCAACAACACAGCGGTCTTGGGCGGCACCATCAACAGCCGCGACAGCCAAGGTTACCTTGTGAACGGCTATTATGGCGTGTGTTGGGGCACCAGTGCTAACCCAGAAAGAACAGCCATCACTCCTTATAATCCTTCTACTCCTAATAATTTTACTGAGGTGAAAATCACCAATGCCAACGCTAACATCCGTCCCTTCTCCCTGTTAGCAGACTCCCTCACCGCAGGAGAGACATACTACTATCGCGCCTATTACATCTCTCCAGCGGGCGAAATCGCTTACGGCCCCGATGCCGCCTCGACTTTCGCCACCTATAACTTCAGCCTCACCGTAGTATGCGACCCCGCAGCAGGCGGCACAGTGGACAAGACTTATGTCGGCTTGAATAATGGCGATAACTGCTCTGTGACAGCCACGCCCAATCCTGGATATTCCTTCACGAGCTGGATAGTGTCAGGCACTGGTGCAAGCGTGTCAAGCACTTCTGCTGCCACCACCACCTTCACCATGGGAACGGAAAACGCCACACTGACGGCCCACTTCACAGCTATAAACTATACAGTTAGTTTAACTGCTGATCCTGCTGCAGGCGGCACGGTTACTGGCGATGGTAGTAGCTTTACCTACAACGATGAAGTTACCATAACAGCCACGCCGGCAGACGGGTATCATTTCGTCAGCTGGACTGATAATGATAATTCCGGTGCTGTAGTTTCCACTAATGAAGAATACACCTTCAATGTGACTGGCAATGTCAATTATACGGCGAATTTCGAGGCAAACACCAAGAGCAGAAGCACCGCTCCCCGTCCCCGCGACATCTACCCTGCCCCAGCCCGTGAGCCTTGGGATTGGGACGACGACAGCTTCGCTTCGTTCGCAGTGGCCGACACCCTTCCTTCCGCCATTGACAGCCTCATCCAACTTCGTGAGCAGATGGAGCGTGATGCGGTGGAGCCCGCAAACATCCCCAGCATCGACCACAACAGCGCGGAATATGGCGGGGGCATCTTCATGGAATACACCGACAAGACCCATACTTCCGAACCTACCAAACTCGTCTTTACCGGAGGTGCCAAAACTGACCCCGTAAAAGGCCAAATCAATTTCAATTACGCCTCTGAAGCCGGCGGCGGCATCTACATCTCCGACTCTGCCTACATGCAGATGAAAGGGCACTGCGAGGTGAATGCCAACCGTGTGCCGGAAGGCAAACGCGGCGGCGGCATTTACCTTAAAGGCCGTCTGTATGTAGGAGACAATTCTACTGATCCTGCCGGCACTCACGGCTTGATTGTGAACAAGAATTACGCAGTTAATGTGTCTGATGCTGATTTTGCCACCAACTATGAAGCAATTGTGAATGGTACAGCAGATGTAGACACAACCAACAAATACAAAAAGAACCTGAACAACGTGTTCCTCACGAGATACGAAAGCGACTTCGTCAACAACTGGGAAGACTCAAAAGGATCTGCCGACTATGACGACTTGGCTACCGTCATCACCTTGTTATCAGACATTTCAGGCAAGGATGGCGGCACGAACAAGCCCTACTCCAATATCGGATTTAGCGTGTTACGTGGTTTCTGCCCTGTGATAGCCACCTCAGCCTCTTTGTGGGGGCCTTACGTGAACACCAACACCGCTCCTTCGCTAAATCCCACCTATGAGGGATGGCTCTTTAACCTTATGAAAAGCAGCAAAGACGGTATCAGTGGCTTCGACGAAAATGGTGCGCTCTTTGAAGATTCCGAGACCTATGTGGCCATCCACACCAGGACCAAGTCGCAGCCTTTCTTGCCCAAGTACATCTACCTTTGGGGCTGCTGGACCTATCCTGCCGTGAAAGAAGACCCTGAAAGCAATAGACCAATGGTTGGCTCGACTTCTCAATCAGATCCGGCGTCAGATTCACAATGGCAGGGACACTATGTTATCACTGACCCTGAAAACGATGGAATCCTACATTGGGACATTTACAGTGAGGAAGGCCTTTCGTGGTTCTCTTCTTACGTCAATGGCCTGAATGTTTTCAAAACGGGAGATACCCATCATCATGATGCTTACGATGCAACGAAGAATCCCTATGCCACCGCAACGCTGATGAACGACGTGGATTTGCGCAGCCACATCTGGACACCCATCGGCTCGGTGACCAGCTTCCAAGACTCCAACCTCGGCGGATCATCCAGCCTTTTCAACGATGACCCCGCCCAACCACATCATTTCAAAGGCAGCTTCGACGGCCAAGGGCATACCATCAAGGGCATGAACGTGCGTTATGTTTCAGGCATCTATAAATACGGTCTTTTCGGCTATTTGGATGATGCTGCCTCTGTGAAGAACGTGTTCATTGATGATTCAGAGTTCATTACCGATAGTGATATTGAAAGCTATCATGTAGGCGGAGTCGCAGGTTTAGTGACTTCTGGCAGCGGCAAGAACATTGTCATTAGTGCTTCAGAAGCCCGAGTCCAAATCAATGTCAGCAGTGCCAAAAAAGCCACTTCCTATGTTGGTGGCTTGGTGGGCAAAGTGGAAGGGGCTGGTACCACCACAATCCACTCCTCCATGGCCATGCCCGAAATCAAGGGCTCGGTAAAACAAGTAGGCGGTTTGGTGGGAGAGCTTACCGCAGGCAACAAGCTCTACAACAGCTTCGCGAACCCGAGCTTCCCCGATGCCAAATATACGGATACCATAGAGAATAGCAGTAACGAAGTCATTGACTCCATCTATTTCGGTGGTTTGGTTGGCATCAATCATGGTATTGTTGATAACTGCTATAGCCGCTTGCAAGGTACTGAGCCTCTCGGCGATGGCAAACAAACTGGCAAAACCATTTATGGTTGGTTTGCAGGAACAAATAATGGAACCATTCAAAACAGTTACGCTTTGAAACCCACTTCAGGGACAAGGAAGTACATAAGAAGGACAACATCACCTGGCAACACTGCTCCGACTAACCACGGCACCTACACCGCCACATCGCGTGTCAGCGGCAAGTACGGCTTCAAGCACCGCGACCAACAATTAGAAGCGGTATCAACGGCCACTTACATCACCAACGATAACAACGACACTCTTGTTGGCGGCCTGCTAATGGCGATGAACGCTTGGGTGAATGCCAAAAACAAGGCACTGACTGATGCCAGCCAACTTCCGATGTACCATCCCTGGATGCGCACCATGGCCTCCACTATCAACGATGACCTGCCCATCCCGCAGTTTAAGGTGTGGACAACCGCCAAAGCCATTGTAGAAGACGACCGCTACAACGCCGTGGGCTCAAAGGATGGCGTTTATATTGACTATAAAACTGATGTGAACGAACTGCTGACAGAGTATGCCGCATTGACAGACCCGTTGCTCACGCCATCCATCTACCTTTATGATGCCAACACTGAAAGCGATGGCACCACACTGAAAAATATCACCGTGACCAACATAGGCACCTCGCCTGAAGTTAAACTCGCCATCCATGAAGACGTGGGTATCAAGCAAGATGTGAATCTCAATGCCACCGTGGGTGTCACCTTCGACAACAGCGACAAAGGTTGGCTCGGTGGCCAACCCTACGACTGGCACATGTTCAGTTCGGCAATCCAAGGCGTGCCGATGGGATTGAGATACCACACCGATGCAGAAGCCACTTCTGATGGTTACTATGTATGGGCAAACTATAGCACTTATCTGGCCAACGGCATTCCGAACTCCATCTACAACGGATCTACCAGTTCATACGACCGAGATAAAATGGACCCGCCCATGACCCAATGGTATCAGTCAAACAACCCAGGCGCCACTTTAACTTATGCCCCTGACAAGGTAGGTTATTTCCCCACCGACACACCTTACGGTACGTGGAGAACATCCCAATCGGCTGCAGATGTTGGCGGCTCATTCGACTTGTACTGCTACGGCGAAGAGAAATTCCAGCACTGGATCAACTTCAAGCGGCGCGGTGATGCCTCTTTCTACGACCACTGGCGGCAAGACCCAACGGACGACGGCCATCACCTGAACATCCCCTATCCCAACGAGGAGCGCTTTATCAATGGCAAGGGCTATCTGATGGCCGTGTCGGAGCGCTCCATGCTCATGGCCGAGGGCACGCTGAACAATGGAACCGTTACTTACAACGCCACCTACACCGTCAATCCCATGGCCACGGTTTATGACGAGATGGTGCGCGGCACCAACCTCATCGGCAACCCGTATCAGAGCTACCTTGACATGGACCAGTTCTTTACTGAAAACAGTGGTGTAGGTGACATCTATTATATCATGGATGCCGACAAGTCAACCTCAACTGGAAGGGATTACATATCCTACACAAAAGGAAGTTCTCCATACAATCCAGATAATGATGCACCGCCATTCCTCCATCCTCACCAAGGTTTCTTCGTGAAAGTACCAGGCAATACTAGCAATTCCACAACCTCAATCATATTCAATGCGGATATGCGCGTGGCTGGCAAATGGAATACCACCAGCGGTCTTGGAGGTTCGCATTTTAGAGACAGAATCAACTATCCTTTGGTGAACCTGCTTTGCTACGACAGCAACAACAAGGGTGACATCACTACGGTTGAAATCAACCGGCCTGAGGTAGGCGGCGGCCAAAAGATGAAAGGGCTGCGCAGTGGCAAAGCCATCCTTTACTCGCGCTTTGAAGACGGCGACTACCAAACCCTTTTCGCGCCTGAAGGTGTTTCGGAAGTGCCAGTGCGCTTCGAAGCCAACGAAGACGACGTGTTCACCATGAAGTGGAGCATGTACAACGGCAACTTCAACTACGTCCACCTCATCGACAACCTCACGGGTGCCGACGTGGATATGCTTGCCGCCCAAGAATACAAGTTCGAGGGCCGCACTACGGACTACATCTCGCGCTTCAAGCTCGTCTTCAAGGTCACCGATGTGGATGAATACAAGGACGACGACCCCGGCTCAAAGACCTTTGCGTTCCAGATGGGCGACGAGCTCATCGTCAACGGCGCAGGCATCTTGCAGATGTTCGACGTGACTGGTCGCTGTCTGCTCTCCACGCAGACGGCGGGCGCACAGAGCAGCGTCAGCCTGCCCAAGGTGGCAGCAGGCGTGTATATGCTCCGCCTGACGGGCAATCAACAGAATAAGGTTCAGAAAATCATCATCAAATAATGGGAAAGGGCAAAGCAATGAAAAAGAGAATCATCACTACGACATTACTTTTGATGCTTGCTTCGGTGAGCGTGAAGACGACCAACGCCCAAGTTTTCATCCTGTCGGACGAAGAATACCACTCCAGCCTGCGTGGAAATGTGGATCCAGGCATCCTTCCTATCGTGCCCACGATGGACGTCACCCTTGACCAATATGCGCCTTTGGGCGGCGAAATGCTGCTCCTCGGCCTTCTCGGCGGAGCTTACCTTCTCGGCAAGCGACGGAAACGGGAAGAATGAACGAAAAATGCCGCGCTTCCCGAAGGAGGCGCGGCATTTTCTTTACGCATGAATCATTTGCTCTTGAACAGAGAAAGGATCCACAGCAGCAGCACGGCGCCCACGGTGCCGACCAAGAGCTGGCCCCAAAATGTGCCGCTGGCCGACAGACCGAGCAGGCTGAACACCCAGCTGCCCAACAAACCGCCGACAACACCGACGATGATACAAACCAAGAGGCCCATGCCTCTTTTCATGATTTTTCCTCCGATGAAGCCTGCCAAGGCCCCGATCAATAACGATAGTAAAATACCCATTTTGTTAGTGTTTAGTTTATAGTTAGTAGTGAGGAGTAGGGGCTGACCTGCGTGTCAGCCCGTTATTATTATTTCGCATTCATTAAATTAGCAATCTCAGCATTCTGTTCCTCAATGTAGTCGAGAACCTCATCACGGCCGAGGCGGGTTTCGGCTGAGGTGATGAACATTGGCGGCAGTTCCTCCCATTCCTCCAACAGACGCGCCTTGAAGGCCTCCACGTTCTTGTTCAGTTCGGCCTTCGAGACCTTGTCGGCCTTGGTGAAGACGATGCAGAACGGCACCTGGTTCTCGCCAAGCCATTCCACGAAGCCGAGGTCGTTGTTCTGCGGCTCGATGCGCCCGTCGACGAGGACGAAAGTCGTCACCAAATTGCGCCGCTGCGTGATGTAGTTGTTGATCATCACGCGCCATTGCTCTCGGGTCTTCTTCGAGTGCTGGGCATAACCATAACCCGGCAAATCAACAAGATACCACGCATCGTTGACGATGAAATGATTGATGGCCACCGTCTTGCCCGGCACCGACGAGGTCTTAGCCAAGCCACGACGCTGCACTAACATGTTGATGAGCGACGACTTGCCCACATTGGAGCGCCCGATGAAGGCGTATTCCGGCAGGCTTTCGTTCGGCAGCTTGTCGATGCGCGTGTTGCTCATCAGAAATTCGGCTTTCGTTATGTTCATTTCAGTTTTCAGTTGGCAGTTTGCAGTTAGTAGTTTGCAGCCATGTCATCCCTGCGCGGGATTGTGGGGAGCATGGGATCTATGGCTGCGAGGTGAAGCTTCTAATTGGGTTTTATTGCAGATGCAGGGGGATTTCGTTCTTGTCATAGGTCAAATGGCGCTGCACTTTTTCCGCAAACATGTCGCCGATGGTGAGCAGCAGGCCGGTCTCCTCCACTTGGCCGAAGCCCGGGTTGAGAGCCGTTCCAAAGGAGCGCAGGGTGGTGGTCAGACTCATGTAAGCGTTCACCAAAGGCGGCACGGCGGCGCCACGCTCGCGAACTTTTTTCACCAGAATCTTGTAATCATCGGCGTAGTTGTCGGCAGTGAAAATCTCCTTCAATAGGGCCATATCCGTCAGGATGGGGAGGTTCAGTTCAGGCTTGGGCCAAACCAAGTTTTCCCTGTCTGGGAAGTGCTTCTGGATAAAATAGAGAATCATGTCGCGGGCCATTCGGTCGAGTTGAGGATACATGGTCACCTTGCCAAAATAATATCTGGCCGTTGGGTACACATCGCGCAGGGAGCCTAAGCCATCCCACAGATTATCAAGGGAATACAAGCCTTTCGAGAGGCTCTTCGAGGGCTGATATTCGGGCTGCACGAAGGAGCGGCCCAACTCGATGGTGTAAGGCAGATACTCCTCAACGAATCTCTTGGAATAGAGGAAAAGCTCGCTGGTGGGCGTGTCGACCTGGCCGTTTTCGTCCACGGGAAGGTGGTCGCAAAGCAGGAAACGATAACCGCCCACGATGGCTTTGTCGATGGGATTCCAAACGATGAGTTGCTCAAAAAAACTCTCCTCCCGCGTGTCGAACTCGTCGACGTCGCAGTCGAAGCCCGTGCCGCCACCCGAGTCGCGGAAACTGATTTCGCGCAGGCGCCCGATTTCGCGCATGACAGCGGGCGAATTGTGGGCATTGACGATATAAATCTCATTGCCAGCGTTGTTCGTCTTACGGAAGAAACGCTCCTGAGTCAGTTCCGACAGGAGGTCGGCAACGGGAACCGGATCAATTATCTTGTTCATTTTCATATCGTATAGGTTTTTGTCGGGTCAAAAAGCTGGTTGAAGTCGTCGCCGAGCTGGTAGGAGAAGGTGCGGAGCTTCTCGGCCCATTGCGCATCGGTGAAGCTGCGGTCGAGCGACTGGTAAGGAATCGGCTTTCCGAACGAGATGGTGAGCTTCTTGTTGCGCTGTTTGAAGAACTCGTCGACCAAGAAAGCCATCTCGATGTTTACCTTGATTTTCAGCTTCTTGCGCCAACGAGCGAGGTTATAGAAGAAGTTGGAGTTGCGCCCTTCGATGTGGACGGGGACAATATCCCTTTGATAAGCCTTCGACTTCGTGACGAAGGTCTTTTTCCACTCCAAATCCTGAATTTTGCCGTCGTCGGTCTTGCGCGAGCAGAGGCCGAAGGGGAAATAGCAAATCGTCGCGTCGCCGGCGAAGGTCTCGTTGAAAAGGCGGATGTTTTCTTCCTTGTTGGCCGTCGCGCTGCCCACCTTGTTGACGGGGATGAAAATCGGCTGGAGGTTCTTCACGAACATCAAAAAGTCGTTGACCGGCGTCAAGGTCTCGCCGCGATGGTTGCCCACTGCGCCAATCAAGGCGATACCGTCAAGGCCGCCCAAAGGATGGTTGGACGCGAACAAAACACGCTCGCTACTCATCAGATTATCAACACCTTTCAGCTCCAACTCAAGGTTAAAGTCGGCAATCAGGGCATTGACAAAATCCAGGCCTTGCTTGTCGGCGTACTTGGTCAGAATCTCGTTGATGTCGTCCT
Organism: uncultured Bacteroidales bacterium; assembly: GCA_905233685.1. Taxonomy (GTDB): domain Bacteria; phylum Bacteroidota; class Bacteroidia; order Bacteroidales; family F082; genus Limimorpha. The sequence continues at coordinate 55,871 of CAJOEZ010000009.1, forward strand.
CATGCAAAAGCTTCTGAATCTTGCGGAAGAGCCATTCGGGCATCCATTTCATCAGCTTGGGCACCTTGGCGGTGAGGATTTTCCTGAGGTCAATCAGGTTGGAGGGTTCGGTTTCCATAGCGTTCTTTGCTCAACAATTAGCTGCAAAAATAGGAAAAAGTAAAATGCCAAAGTCCTTTTTGTCGAAAAAGCCTTGCAAACACTTGTATTATACTGTTTATCAATATATTAAAAAGTTATCAACAAACCATGTTTATAACTTTTTTCAAAAAATCAGAAAAAAGTGGGGGAAAGTGGTGGCTAGTGGGAAAAAATGCACTAATTTAGCACCCCGAAACACGAAAGAAAAATGAGTTATCCAGTAGGACATTTCAATTGCAAGTTGGACGCCAAGGGAAGGCTAATGATTCCAAGCGATTTCAAGGAGCAGATGGGCGCGCAGGCCGAGGAAGGATTCGTGCTGCGGCCCGCCTCTAACAAGAAATGCTTGGAGCTTTTCACGCGGAAAGACTGGGACGAGGTGCAGGAGAAGTTCCGCACTTCGCTCAACCCGTTCAACCCGCAGCACGAGGCCGTCATCCGCAAGTACAACGCGGGCGCACGCTTCGCCAAACTCGATGCCAACGGACGACTCCAGATTCCTAAGGAGATGATTGACAAGGGTTTTGTCACGAAAGACATCATCATCACCTCGGTGACGACGAAGATGGAGATTTGGGACAAGAACCTCTACGAAGCCGCTGTCGAAAGCTTGGACGACGACGTGTTCATGCAGATTTTGAGCGACATTAAATAACAAACGAGGAGGCGCGACGATGTATCACAATCCGGTCATGTTGGACGAATGCCTGAAGGGGTTGAATATCAACCCTGAGGGAACCTATGCCGATGTCACTTTCGGCGGCGGCGGCCATTCGCGCGCCATCTTGGACCGGCTCACGACAGGACATCTCTACGCCTTCGACCAGGATGAAGACGCGGCAAAAAACGCCTTCGACGACCCGCGCTTCACCTTCATCCCGCAGAATTTCAAGTATTTCAAGAACTTCATCCAACTCTATCACGGCGGTCAGCTCGATGGCGTGATTGCCGACTTGGGCGTTTCGTCGCACCAGTTCGACACACCCGAAAAAGGCTTCTCGACCCGCTTCGATGGACAGTTGGACATGCGCATGAGCCAAAGTGCACCCAACGACGCCGCCACCGTCGTGAACACCTACGACTTGGACGAACTGACACGCATCTTGAGCCTCTACGGCGAGGTGCAACAGGCACGTCTTTTCGCCTCCGACATCGTCATGGCGCGCGACGCCGAGCCTATTGAGACCACGGCACAGCTGAAAGCAGCCGTGCAACGTCGCCTGCCACGCGGCAAAGAAAACAAGGTGCTGGCACAGATTTTCCAAGCCCTGCGCATCGAAGTGAACCAAGAGATGGACGCGCTGACGGCCTTCCTCTCGCAGTGTCCCGATGTACTCAAGAGTGGCGGTAGGGTCGTGGTGATGTCGTACCACTCGTTGGAAGACCGCCTCGTGAAGAACTTCTTCAAGACCGGAAACGCCGAGGGCAAGGAGGAAAAAGACTTCTTCGGCAACCTGCTCACACCTTATAAAATAATCACACGCAAGCCGATAATGCCCTCCGACGAGGAAGTGGAGCGCAACAGTCGTGCCCGCAGCGCCAAACTCAGAATCGCGGAAAGGAGATAAGCCATGGCAGGGAAAGACAAGAAAAAGAAAAGCAACGTGAACATTATGAGCGTTTTGGGCGGCAGTTTTCTCGTCAAGGAGAAATTCGCTAAGCAGTTTCCGTTCATGGTTTACGTGACCGTCCTGCTGATGTTGCTGATTTACAACACCTACGTCGCCGAGGAGCGCAACCGCGAGATTGCCACCGCCACGCGCGAGCTGAATGATCTGCATGTGGAATACATCCAGCTGAAGTCGGCCATCATGGAAGCCTCGAAGCAGTCGGTGCTGGCCCGCAAGTTGAAGGACACAGGCATCAAGGAGCCCGTGGAACCGCTGAAACGCATCAATATTGAAGAACCAACGAAGGAGGACAAGCCATGAATATTGAACCCAAGACCGATACGCTTTGGAAGACCCATCTGGTGTACGTCCTCGTCTTGCTTTTCGCGGTCGTCATCATCGCGAAGATCGTGCTGATGATCACCAAGGACAGCAAAGAATACCAGGCCCTGGCCGAACAGCGCGAATACCGCATCCGTGAGTTGGAAGCCTCGCGGGGTAACATCTTCTCCGCCGACGGCAACTTGATGGCCACCTCCGTGCCCGTTTTCGACGTTTATTTCGACACCAAAACCGTTGAAGACGAGGTGTTTTATTCCCAAATCGACACTTTGAGCCAACAATTGGCCTCCATGCTGCCGCGACGCAAGGCCGCCGAATGGAAGCAATACCTCAGCAATGCCAAAACCGAGGGCAAACGCTACCTGCCCATCGCCAAGAACCAGTCCTTGAACAACTATCGCAAAATGCAGCAGTTCGCCATCTTCAAGATGGGTCCCAACCGTGGCGGCATCATCGGGGAGAAGAAAATGCGCCGTGCGAGGCCCTACAACGAGCTGGCGGGCCGCATGATCGGCTACGTGAACGAAAACGAGAACCTCTACGTGGGCATCGAGGGTGCTTACAACGACCAACTCAAAGGCCAGAACGGGCATCAGCTGGTGAGGCGCATCCACCACGGCGACTGGGTGCCCGTCGACTCCGACGAGGACGTGGACGCCCGCAACGGCAACGACGTGGTCACCACGTTTGACATCAACCTTCAGGACATCGTGGAGAGCGCGCTCAACAACACGCTCACCGAGAACAAGGCCGAGCAAGGCTGCGCCATCTTGATGGACGTGGAGACCGGCTACATCCGTGCCATGGCCAACCTGAAGCTCAACCACGAGACGGGCGATTACGAGGAGTCGTACAATTTCGCCATGGCCGAACGCTATGAACCCGGCTCGGTGTTCAAAATCGCCTCAATGGTCGTGCTGCTCAACAACAACCCCAACATGAAGCTCACCGACAAGGTGAACATCGGCAACGGCGCCATCAAGTTCTCGAACCGCACGATGAAAGACGACCACAGTTTCACCAAAGACGGCATCTGCACCGTGCAGGAAGTCATCGAGCAGTCGTCAAACAAAGGCACTGCCGTGTTGGTCACCAAAGCCTTCGCCACGCACCCTGAAAAGTACGTCGACGGGCTGTACGCCTTGGGCCTGAACAAGAGAATCGGCACCGGCATCGCGGGCGAGGCCCAACCCCTCATCAAGCACCCCAACGACAAGACCAAGGACGGCAGAAAAATCTGGTCGAACGTATCACTGCCTTGGATGTCAATTGGTTATGAAGTCAACGTGACGCCCTTGCAGCTCATCACGCTCTATAACGCCATCGCCAACGGCGGCAAGATGATGAAGCCCCAGTTTGTCACCGAGGTGCGCCACGGCAACCAGACCATCGAGAAATACGACCCTGTCGTGTTGAACGAGCAAATCGCGTCGCCCGAGGCCATCGCCATGCTGCAAACCATGCTGGAGGGCGTGGTGGAACGCGGCACCGCCAAGCGGCAGTTGGCCGACTGCAACTTCAAGACCGCCGGAAAGACCGGCACCGCGCAATACTGCGACCCGCGCATGGGCTACAAATACCGTGAACCCGGCGTGGGCCACAAGCTCTACAACACCACCTTCGTGGGCTACTTCCCCGCCGACAAGCCCAAATACAGCTGCATCGTCGTGGTCAACCGCGCGAGAGGCCGTTTCTGGGCAGCAGGTAGCGTGTCGGCACCCGGCTTCCGCGAAATCGCGGAGAAGGTCTACGCCATGCGCCTCGGCATTCAGGAAGACGAACCCCTGACGGACAGCATCAGCGCACCGGAACTCCTCCCGACCATCGACGCCGACCATTTCAATTTCCAAACCACGAGCGTGCCTAATGTGGTCGGGTTGGACATCACCGATGCCGTCTATGTGCTCGAAGGTCTCGGCATCAAAACCTGCTTCAACGGACAGGGCCGAGTGGTCGAGCAATCGTTGCCCGTCGGCGACACCATCAGAACCAACAGTGTGATGAACCTCAAACTTGAAAGGCTATGAAAATCAAGGAGATATTAGCGAATTGCAACCTCATGGAGATTGAAGGCGACAAGGACATCGACATCCTTGACATGACTTTTGACTCACGCAAAGTGAAAGATGGCAGCTTGTTTTTCGCCGTGAGAGGCACCCAGGTGGACGGTCACGACTACATTGACAAGGCTGTTGCGCAGGGTGCAAAAGCCATCGTCTGCGAGAAAATGCCCAAGACCAAGACCGACGGCGTGACCTATATCCAGGTGGTCAACTCGGCCTACGTTCTCGGCGTGGCAGCCTCCAACTTCTTCGGCAACCCGTCGCGGGAGCTGAGGCTCGTCGGCGTGACCGGCACCAACGGCAAGACCACCATTGCCACCTTATTATATAGGCTCTTCACCGACGCGGGCTACAGCTGCGGCCTGCTCTCCACGATTGAGAACATCATCAGCCGCGAGGTGATTCCATCAACCCACACCACACCCGACCCGCTTGAGCTGAACGCACTCTTGCAGAAGATGGTGGAATGCGGCTGCGAATACGCTTTCATGGAAGTCAGCTCGCACAGCGTCGACCAAGACCGCATTGCGGGACTGCACTTCGCGGGCGGCATTTTCACCAACCTTACCCACGACCACTTGGACTACCACAAGACGATGGCCAACTACCGCAACGCCAAGAAGAAATTCTTCGACAACCTGCCCGACACGGCCTTCGCCCTCACCAATTTGGACGACAAGAACGGTGCGGTGATGCTGCAAAACACGCGGGCTAAAAAACTCAGCTACGCGCTGAAGCACGACGCCGACTTCAAAGGTGTCGTCATGGAGAGCCATTTCGACGGTATGTTACTGAAAGTGAATGGCGTGGAGGTCTTTACACAGTTGGTCGGAGGCTTCAATGCAAGCAATTTGTTAGCCATCTATGGCGCAGCTATTGCCTTAGGCTTCAACAAGGATGAATTGTTGGTAGAAATTAGCAAGTTGCATGGCGCCAACGGTCGCTTCGACATGGTGCATTCTGAGAGCGGCATTGTCGGCATCGTCGACTACGCGCACACACCAGACGCCTTGGAGAACGTGCTGACCACCATCAACGACGTGCGCCGCCACAAGGAAACGCTCATCACCGTGGTGGGTTGCGGCGGTAATCGCGACACCACCAAGCGCCCTGAGATGGCTGCCGTCGCCGTCAAGCTCAGCGACCGCGTCATCCTCACCAGCGACAACCCGCGCAATGAAGATCCCGACGAGATTATCCGCCAGATGAAGGCCGGTATAGCCGCCGAGGACAGCCATAAAGTCCTTTCCATCACCAACCGCCACGAGGCCATCCGCACCGCTGTGGCCTTGGCCAAGAAGGGCGACATCATCCTCGTGGCTGGAAAGGGACATGAGAACTATCAGGAAATCAACGGAATAAAGAACCATTTCGACGACAAGGAAGAATTGTCGGAAGCATTTAAGGAGGCCCACTGATGTTATACTATCTGTTCAATTATCTGCAAAAGTGCAATTTTCCCGGCGCGGGCGTATTCAACTACGTCACCTTCCGCGCGGCGATGGCCGTCATTTTGGCGCTCATCGTCTCGGTGTGGTTCGGTTACTGGTTCATCAAGATGCTGAAGCGCAAGAAAGTCGTTGAGAGCCAACGTGATGCGTCCATCGACCCGTACAATACCAAGAAAGTTGGAGTGCCCACCATGGGCGGCGTCATCATCATCGCCTCCATTCTGATCCCCGTGCTGTTGGTCGGCAAGTTGCATAGTGTCTACACCCTTCTGATGATTGCCACCACGCTGATTCTCGGCATTTTAGGCTTCGCCGACGACTACATCAAGACCTTCAAAAAGAAAAAGGACGGCCTGAAGCCTAAAGTGAAGTTGGGCGGACAAATTCTGCTCGGCCTCATCGTCGGCTTAACACTGCGTTTCAGTCCCGCCGTGCAAATCAACGAGACGGTGCAAGTGAAGATTGAGGACAACAAGGAAATCGTGGTGAAAAGCCCCGATGTAAAATCAACGCGCACCACCATCCCTTTCTTGAAAAACCACAACCTCAATTACGCCGACTTGTTCCGTTGGGCCGGTCCGAAGTGGATGTACAATCTCGCATGGATTTTCTTAGTGCTGCTCACCGTGTTTGTGGTGGCCGCCGTCAGCAATGGCTCCAACCTCAACGACGGTATGGACGGCATGGCCTCGGGCAACTCGGCCATCATAGGCATCACTTTGGTCATCTTGGCCTATATCTCCAGTAATGCCGTGACAGCCGGCCATTTCGACTTGATGTTCATTCCAGGAAGTGAAGAACTTGTGGTCTTTTTGGCCGCCTTTGTCGGCGCGCTCATCGGCTTTTTGTGGTTCAACTCCTACCCTGCCCAAATCTTCATGGGCGACACGGGCAGCCTGACCATCGGCGGCATCATCGCGGTGTCGGCCATCATCATGCACAAGGAGTTGCTGCTGCCCTTGCTTTGTGGCGTGTTCCTGTTCGAAATCCTCTCCGATTTGGACGTGAAGCATTTCATCAAGACCGGCAAGAAACACAGAATCTGGAAGAAAGGCCCCTTGCACGACCACTTCAGGACAAGCTACAGTGACTTCAAAAAGGCCTGGCCTAACTCGACCGTCACTTTCAAGGGTCACGGCGAGGGCTACAATACCGTCCACCATGAGGTGAAAATCACCCTCCGCTTTTGGATTGTGACCATTCTTTTGGCGGCATTTACGCTGATAACATTCAAAATACGATAAAACCAAAACGTAAACAAATAAAACTGAATTATATGGAATATTTATTAACAAGCAGACACCAGAAATCGCAGAGCATGGCAGCGGGCATATCATCCAAAATCTTGGAAATCAGGAAGGAGAATATAAAGCAGAGCCTCAGCGACATGGAGACCATGCGTCACCGTCAGGACTACGTGGCCACCGTGGACGGGGTGATGTATTACGACGACTCGAAGGCCGAGAGCGTGAACGCCACATGGTTCACCTTCGAGAACATCGTGAAACCCGTCATCTGGATTGCGGGCGGCAACGACAAGGGCACCGACTTCAGCGACCTGAAACCCTCGGTCAGGAAAAACGTCAGGGCGCTCATCTGCCTCGGACCGAACAACACCAACCTGAGAAAGACCTTCAAGAACGACATCGGCGAGATTCTGCAAGCCGACACCGTTGAGACCGCCGTCGAGATGGCCTCACAGGTAGCCAAGGAAGACGACATCGTGCTGTTTTCGCCCGCCTGTCACGCCTACGGCAACAGCGAAAGCAACGAAGAAAAAGGCAACCGCTACATTGAATCCGTGAAGAGATTGGAAAATGAACGTAATCAGTAAAATATTTCGTGGCGACAAGGTCATCTGGATTGTAGCACTATTATTGGGAATCATCTCATTGATAGTGGTTTACAGTGCCTCAAGCGCCCTCGTAGTGAGGAACTTCGGCGGCAACACGGGTCGTTTGCTCCTCAAGCACGCGGGGACGTTGCTCATCGGCTTTGCCATGATGTTTCTTGCCTACAAGATTGATTACCGGCGTTTTGCGAAGTTTGCGTGGTTCTTGTTGGTGCCTTGCATGGCCTTGTTGCTCTACACCTTGGTGTTCGGCAAGCACATCAACGCCGCCAACCGCACCATCAACCTGTTCGGCATCTCGTTCCAGCCGAGCGAAATCGCCAAAATCATCCTCATCACCTATCTTGCACGGCAGTTGGTGATGATGGGCGACGGGCTGAACAATTTCAAGGAAGTCCTGATTAAACTGGCCTTGCCCATCCTCGTGACCGCCGCCTTGATTTTCCCCGAGAACCTTTCGACAGCAGCCATTTTGGTGGTCGTGTGCATGGTGCTGCTCTTCATCGGGCGCGTCAAGTTCCTGCATATTCTGGCCATCATGGGTATTTGCGTCGTGGGCTTGGGTCTTTATCTCCTCTTCGACGCAGCAAAGACCACCATCAGCAACAATAAGGCCGAGAAAGCCAAGACGGAAGGCGTAGCGGGCGTGGAGACCTTCAAGCCGAAGCAAAACCGCATCCAGACCTGGGCCAACCGCCTCAGCGCCATGGGCGGCAGCGAGGAAAAAGTCGACCCCTTCGACGACCACCACTACCAGCAGACCTACGCCAAGATTGCCGTGGCCACAGGTTCGGTGTTCGGCAAAGGTCCCGGAAAGAGCGAGCAGCGCAACTTCCTGCCTCACCCCTATTCCGACTTCATCTATGCCATCATCATTGAGGAATACGGCATCGTGGGCGCCATCATCGTGCTGCTGCTCTACATCATCCTCTTTACGAGGGTATTGCGCATCGTACACAAGCGGCCGCTCACCTTCGGTTCGTTCATGGCCTTCGGCTTGGGCTTCATCATCATCGTGCAGGCCATGATCAACATGGGCGTCTCAATTGGGCTGCTGCCTGTCACGGGCCAGCCGTTGCCCTTCGTCAGTATGGGTGGCTCATCGATGATGGCCACGGGATTCATCATCGGCATGATTTTGAGCGTCACGCGCAACATCGAAGACGAGAAGGAGCAAGAGCTCCAAGAGATAGAAGAAACTGAAACAGAAACCGTTACAACAGAAGAAACAGATGAAAGCGAACCCAAAAATCGTGATTAGCGGCGGCGGCACGGGAGGCCACATCTTCCCCGCCATAGCCATTGCGGACGCCTTGAAACGGAGGTTTCCCGAGGCCGACATCCTCTTCATCGGCGCCAAAGGCCGCATGGAAATGGAGCGCGTGCCCAAAGCTGGCTACCCCATTGAAGGCCTGTGGATCAGCGGCATGACCAAAGATATCCGCTCGCTCATCCTGCCGTTGAAGGTCACCCACAGCTTCAACCACGCTATCGCCATTTTGAAGCGCTTCAAGCCCGACGTGGTCATCGGCGTGGGCGGTTTCGCCAGCGGTCCCACCTTGATGGGTGCCAACTACCTCCACATCCCCACGGTGATTCAGGAGCAGAACTCCTATCCGGGCAAAACCAACCGCAACTTGGCCTCAAGGGTGAAAGCTATCTGCACGGCCTACGACCACATGGAGCAATGGTTCCCGAAAGAGAAAATCCACCTCACGGGCAACCCGCTGAGAGCCAACATATCCGCGAGCGGCACCCGCGAAGAAGCCGCCGAATACTTCCACGTCGACGCCAACAAACCCGTCGTCCTTTTGGTCGGCGGAAGCCAAGGCGCTTTGGGCATCAACAAGGGCATCAGTGCACAGCTTGACAAGTTCAAGGACAACGACTTGCAGCTCATCTGGCAGACAGGTAAGACCTACATTCAACAAGCCCGCGAGGAAGTGAAAGCCCTGGGCTTGGAAGACAAGGTGAAGCCCACCGTCTTCATCGACCGCATGGACTTGGCCTACACCATTGCCGACGTGGTCATCTCGCGCGCCGGCGCCATGTCGATCTCGGAACTTGCCTTGGTGCAGAAACCCGTCATCTTCGTGCCACTGCCCACTGCAGCCGAAGACCATCAAACCAAGAATGCACAGCGCCTCGTCGATGCCGAAGCCGCCCTCTTGGTGAAAAACGCGGAGACGGAAACAGAGCTGATTCCCACGTTGCTGACCTTGGTCGGCGACCATGAAAAACAAGAGAAAATGAAAGCCAACATCGGGAAACTCGCTCGCCCGAACGCGGCTGATGATATAGTTGAGGTGATATTAAGAGTAATTAGTTAGTGAAAAGTTAAGTTTAGAGCGTCCTCCAAGGGGAATGGCAACGCCATTCCCCGAAAGAGGGTAATTCAAGAAAACAAATGAACAACGGAGAAGGACATACGATTTACTTTTTGGGTATCGGCGGCATCGGGATGAGCGCCCTCGCCCGCTACTACCACAGCCAAGGCTACACCGTGGCTGGCTACGACCGTACTCCTTCACCTCTTACTCGACAATTGGAACATGAGGGCATGGCAATCCATTATGAAGATGACCCTAACCTATTGCCTGCCCTCATTGACTTTGTGATATACACGCCCGCCGTCCCGAAAGACCTCAAGGAATTTGAGGCTCTCAGACAGCGCAACGTCACGATAATGAAACGCTCTGAAGCCTTGGGCAAGGTTTCAGAGAACCACTTCACCATTGCGGTGGCTGGTACTCATGGCAAGACCACTACTACCGCCATGTTAGCCCACATCTTGAATACTTGTGGCAAGGACACAACCGCCTTCATCGGGGGCATCGCCAACAATTTTGACAGTAACCTGCTCCTTGGTCAAGGCCAAGACAGCCTATTGGTCGTGGAGGCCGACGAGTTTGACCGTTCTTTCCTGCACCTGCGCCCCGCCGTCAGTGTCATCAACTCCATCGATGCCGACCATTTGGATATATATGGCGACAAGCGCTATCTCGTGGCTACCTTCAACGAGTTTGCCAACCTCACCGAAAAGCAGCTCATCGTCAAGGAAGGCCTGGAGATTGATAATACGCACTGCATCCGCTTCGGATTCGGCGAGGCTTGCGCCTATCGCGCACGCATTATCCGCACGGAGCAAGCCATCACCGAGTTCACGGTCAGCCACAATGACTCCGAGACCGCCATACGTTTGCCCATGCCAGGTCGCCACAACGTGCTGAACGCTACCGCCGCCTTCGCCGCCGCCCATGAAATCGGCATTGAGCCGAATGAGATTGCCCGAGCTTTGGCCGCTTTCAGAGGCGTGAAGCGCCGTTTCGATATCCGCACAAACAATACAAACCACTGCTATATCGACGATTACGCCCATCATCCCGAAGAGATTCGTGCCTGCCTGCAAGCCGTCAGGGAGGCCTTCCCGACGCGGAAACTCACGTTGGTGTTCCAGCCTCATCTCTTCTCGCGTACCCGCGACTTCATGGACGATTTCGCCGAAGTATTAGCCTTGTCCGACGAGTTGATTCTTTTGGATATCTATCCCGCCCGCGAACGCCCCATCGAAGGCATTACATCGCAGGCACTGTTGAACAAGATGAGCCTGATAGACAAGAAACTCTGCAAGAAAGAAGACCTCATTGGCCTGATTGACAGCGAAAAGCCCGAATTATTGGTCACGATGGGCGCTGGAGATATTGACCGTTTTGTTGAACCCTTGGAAAAACTGATTGCGACATGGTGAAGAAGGTTTTGAGCATATTGGCATGGATTGTCACGGCAGGCGGCTTAATTGCCCTGTTTGTGGCCGCGCGAGAGAATTATTTGGACACTCCCGTCCGGTCCGTCAACCTGAGCATCGAGCGCAGCACCGACAGCGGTTTTGTCAAGAGCAAAGCCGTATTGGCCGACATCGGAACCCTCAGCAACAACGCCAAAATCGGCACCGTCAACATGGAAGGCATCCGCAAACAGCTGAAAGCCAACCCATGGATTGAAAGCTCCTCGACCTACATCGACCTCGATGCCATCATGAACGTCAGCATCAAGGAATACGAGCCTGTCATGAGGATTTTCGACAAGGATGGCACCTCAGCCTATGTCACCGCCGAGGGCATACTGCTGCCTACCAGTATGGGTTACACACCGCACGTGCTCATCGCCAGTGGCAACTACACCTTTGACAACGAGCATCTTGGCCGTCAGCTCTGCGACACCATCGAGGCCGACCGAAACATCCTCAACACCTTAAAGGTATTAGAAGCCATCGAGCGGAACGAATCCCTGAAAAACAGCATCGGGCAGCTCTATTGCAACGCGAGGAACGAGTTCGAAATCGTGGCCAAAGGCATTCCGTCCAGAATCGTCCTCGGCAGCACCGACAACCTCGACGACAAGCTGAGAAGGCTCGAAATCTTCATCAACCAAAAGGCCGGCAGCGCAGAGCTATCGGGCTTCAAGAAAATCGACTTACAGTATAAAAATCAAATAGTTTGCACAAAAAGATAAAGCCATGAGTGAAGGAAAAATCATCGTCGGATTAGACATAGGCACCACCAAGGTAGCCTGCATTGTGGGCAGAAAAGCCAGCAATGGGAAAATAGAAATCTTAGGCTACGGCAAGACCATCTCGACAGGCGTGCGGCGCGGCGTGGTCACGAACATCTTCGAGACCGTCGGTGCCATCAAGCAAGCTGTCAAGCAAGCCTCTGACCAGTCGGGCGTGGAAATCAACCGCGTCAGCGTCGGCATCGCCGGACAGCACATCAAGAGCCTGCAACACCGTGGCGTGATGATGCGCGACAACCACGAAATCGAAATCTCGGAAGCCGAGTTGGAACGTCTGCGCAACGACACGTTCAAAATCAACATGATGCCCGGTGAGGAAATCATCGACATCATCCGCCAAGACACCTACGTGGACGGCGAATTAGCCAACAACCCCGTGGGTATGCTGGGCAGCAAGATTGAAGCCAACTTCCATGTCATTATCGGCCAAACCTCGGCGGCCAAAAACATCGTCAAGTGCATCGAGAACGCTGGCTTGGAGATGGACTACATGATCCTTGAGCCCATCGCCTCGGCACAGGCCGTCTTGGACGAAGAAGAGAAAGACGCTGGCGTCGTCCTCGTCGACATCGGCGGCGGCACCACCGACATCGCCATCTTCAAGGAGAAGAAGATACAGCACACTGCCGTCATCCCCTTTGGCGGCAACATCATCACCGAGGACATCTGCACGGGCTGTTCCATCATCCGCCACTACGCCGAAGAGGTGAAGGTGAAATTCGGCTCCGCTTTGGCCGAGCAAAACCGCGACGATGAAGTGGTCTCCATCCCCGGCATCAAAGGGAAGGCACCCAAGGAGATTTCCTTCAAGAACTTGGCGGGCATCATCCAGTCACGCCTGGAAGAAATCTTCGAGTTGGTGAACTACGAAATCCAAAAGACCAAGTCGAGCAACAACCTGATTGCGGGCATCGTGCTCACCGGCGGCGGCGCCATGATGAAGCACATCCAGCAGTTGGCTGAGTTCAAGACCGGCTTGGAGTCCCGCATCGGCTATCCCAACGAGCACCTCGCCGAAAACACGCTCAAGGAGCTGTCGAGTCCTATGTACGCCACCGCCATCGGTATCGTCATCGAAACCATCGCACGCATGGAGCACGACGAGCAGCTGCAACGCTCACAAGCCGCCGAGAAAGCCAAGCCTGTGATGCAGCCAGAACCTCAAACCATCATCTCCGAAACGGTTAAAGAGGAAGAAGAGCCACTTCCCGATGGCGGAGAGCCCAAGGCCAAAGGCTGGACCAAAATCATCACCAGACTATCCAATTTGCTCAAACCCGAAGAAATCGAATAAAACACAAATACCATGGACGATTTTTACACATCCAACCAACAGGGACAAAACGAGTTGTTTAAGCCCGTCAACGAAGAGATTCCCAACTATATCAAGGTCATCGGTGTGGGCGGCGGCGGCGGCAACGCAGTCAGCCACATGATGGAAGAAGGCATCAAAGGCGTCGATTTCATCCTCTGCAACACCGACTACCAAGCCTTGATGAAGAGCGGCGTCAAGACCAAGGTGCACCTTGGCCAGCGCGACTTGGGTGCCGGCAACGACCCCAACAAAGGCCGCGAAGCCGCTGAAATGAGCAAAGACGAGATTTCGGCCCTCTTGGACGACAACACCAAGATGCTTTTCGTCACCGCCGGTATGGGCGGCGGCACAGGCACGGGTGCTGCTCCCGTCATCGCCAAAATAGCGAAGGAGAAGGACATCCTCACCGTGGGCATCGTCACGCTGCCTATGGAACGCGAAGGACGCCGTCGCAAACTGCAAGCTTTGGAAGGCATTGAGGAGCTGAAGAAATGCGTCGACACGCTCATCCTCATCAGCACCGACAAACTCCGCGACCAATACGGCAACATGAAACTCTCCGAAGCCTTCAAGAAGGCCGACGACGTGCTGACCACTGCCGCCAAAGGTATCGCCGAAATCATCACCGTGCCTGGCTATGTCAACGTGGACTTCGAAGACGTCACCACCGTCATGAAAGACAGCGGCAAGGCCATCATGGGCGCCGGCGAGGCCGAAGGTGAAGGCCGTGCCGAAAAGGCCGTCAGAGCAGCCATCAACTCACCTTTGCTCAACGACTCCAACATCGAGGGCGCAAAGAACATCTTGCTCTACATCACCTCAGGAATCAACGAGGTCTCTCTCGACGAAGTCGATGAAATCCTTGAAATCGCGCAAAACACCTGCGGCAACAACTCCGACGTCATTTGGGGCAACGGCACCGACGAAAACCTCGGCGAAGCCATCCGTGTGACCCTCATCGCCACGGGATTCAACCATGAGCAAAGCTACGCCCCGAAAACAGAAAAGGCCTATGCCCGCGACGAAAAGCCCCAAAATGGGGAAAAGAAGGTCTACGACCTCTCGGGCAATGTGGTTACCAACGTCCCCGAGGCTCCCGCTCCGCAGGAAAAGGCACCTGAAGAAACGCTCGTCGCTCCTATCAGCATAGCCGCTTCGGAATTCATGAAGCCCAAACCGGTCGAGCCCAAACCCGAAGAACCCAAACCAGAGGAGCCCAAACCTGCTCCTGAGGACAATTTCATCAGACATACTTTGTTCACCTTCGAGGAAGAAGAAAACGAACCTGCTCCTACAGTGGAAACGCCTGCGCCTCAGTTCGTTGCCCCAGAACCCGAGCGTCCTGTCTTCGAACCGCAACCCGAGCCCCAACCCACCGTGAAGGTGTTCCAGAATCCTTTCCGCCAAGACAACGACGAAGAAGGCTTCGAAATCACCTCGCGCATCATGACGAAAGAGGAAGTCACCGCCAAGGCTGCTCAGGAAGTCGCCATCCTTGAGGCCAAGAAAGCCAAGGAAAACGACCCCAGGGAAGAACTGAAAAAGCAACGCCTCAGAGCCTTGAGCTTCAATTTCAGGACGCAACGCGGATTGGAAGAGCTTGAAAACCAGCCCGCTTATCTGCGCCGCAATGTCGACATCCACGACTCGAGCATGGACAATGACATTTCGCATTACTCCACCTCGCAGAAAGGCATCAGCAGCGAAAACGCCTTCCTGCACGACAACGTGGACTAAAAAAATAGGCTTTTTTGTGCTAATGATTTGATTTTTCCTCGGCAGAGGTGCATCGTGCACCTCTGCTGTTTTTTTATCTTCATAACTGCCGTTTCACACAAAATTCATACTTTTGCAGAAACTATCATTCTCATGAAAATCCGTAAAACCTTGATATTGCTTTGGCTCGTCCTATTGGCCACGAACTGGGCCAAAGCACAAAGCTATTCCGTTGATTTTGAGAGCGACAGCGCTTGGTTTGAGCCTTGGTTTAATGTCTACGACATTGCATTTGATGGCAATTCGCTGGCAGGCAACCACTTCAGTCTTTGCGACTCAGTCCGCGACTATGGTTTGGGCTTCGGCATTCAAGCTGGCACTGAATTCCCTCGACAAAACGTACACTGCCGATTCGCCTTCGACTTCCGCTCGCCCGACACCCTGCGCGAGGCCATGGTCGTGTTCAGCATCGACCACGGCAACAAGCCCTATTGGAACGCTTTTCCGCTCATCGATTTCAAGCCAGACTCCACGGGCTGGGCTCACGCGAGCTTCAGCCTCGACTTCCCCTTCGACTACATCGGTAAGGGCAGCATCCTCTCCTACGTATGGAACAAAAGCCACGAAACCCTGCATTTCGACAACGCCGAATTGGAAATCAAGGCCTACTCCTTTCCAAGCTATCAGCCTGGAATTGAGTACCAAACCGATTCAACTTTCAATCCTTTCTTTTGGCTGTCGCCTTATCTCATTCCCGTCGTGGAATACATCGACATCAACGGTGACACCCTCACCGACCCCTCAGTGATTGAAACCAAATTTGACGACGGTTGGGGCGTTAATTTCTGGCAAATACCGCACGCTGTGATTGCTACCTTCGTGAATATCGAGACCACCTTCAAAAAAGATGTCAAACTGCTCCGCTTGGCCTATATGTTGCCTTTGCCCGAGGGTAAACTCACCGTTTACCGCAGAAACCAGCACATCGATACAACCCATTTTCAGAGCAGTTATTACCTTGACAGAGAAGGCTTTACTATCAAAAATAAGGAGTTCACCATAAGTGTTTATCACAATACGGATATCTCCTCTCTGCAACTCAACGTGGACGACCGAACCGCCTGCTTCAACATCGACTATTGGCGCGACCATCCGCTGCTGCACTATCCCATGCGAGCCGACACTTCGGACTATTTTGAGGACATTTCGTACCGCGAAATCCGCAAAGGCGAGACGCTGAAAGGCAAAATCAAAATTTTCAACAGCATGATTGATGACTTGCCACGTCTCATGCCCGTTTGGGACGGCTACCAAAGCGCCTTCATCTTCACCGAGCACGCCGACTGGACCGACTTGCGCACCCATCGCGCCGTTCTCTTTGGAAATGAGAACATTACAAAGCCTGAAGATGCTGTCGGAGGCTTCTGTTATTTCGGCATTCCCGTCACCAAAAGCGTGTTTTACTGGAATCCCGACAACATCACCAATGCGACGACTAGCAAAGGCGGTTTTCCAGGACTTATTGCTTCCATCAAGACAGACAACGAATTCTTTAAATTGCTGAAAACCATCAAGAAAGAAGGGTTTGAGATTTGCCTGCACACGCCTGAAATCTACACCACCATCCCAAGCGAGTTCCCGAAAGCCATGCGATTCATGCGGCGCAATTTCGGCACGAAAAGCTGGATTGACCACGGCTACAACAACGGCCCCGACAAGAACCGCGAGGACATGGTTTGCGATGGTCTCCTCCCCGACTCGCCGCAATTTGCTGCTAAGCTTTGGCGGAAGAACGGTGTGCGCTACCTCTGGAACGCTTATTACGAGGAAAATCGCATGGAAGACCAACTCTTCGACGGTCATTTCGTGCAACCCTACGATGGCTTCGGCGACGCGCTGCCCAACCGACAAATCACCACCTTGCCCAATGGCGACAAGGATTTTCTGCTTTGGTCGACACCTTCTACCTTGGAGGTGAACGAAGACAAGGAATGGTACTTTTATTTCGATTCCGTCCGTCTGCAACGTCTTGTAGACCAACACACTGTGTTCATCACACACACTTATCCTGCATGGAGCGACCCGAGGCGCGCCTTCTGGGAATACAACGAAAACGGCACCGCCGTAGCCATGCCTGGATTCAATTTCGCACTGAGCCAACTCGCCCGTTTCCGCGACGAGAAGAAAATCCTGCCCACTACTGTGGAGCAATACCTCAGTTATTATGAAAAACTCCTTAACGTTGATTATCATATCCTTAGCAACACAACCATAGGCCTCACCAACCGAGGCGAAGCCATCGAAGGCTTAACCTTACTTTGCGCCAAACCCATCATCGTGGAAGGCAAAGTGATGGACTTCCGCAAGGTGGACGAAGGCTATTTGGTGTGGTTTGATTTGGGTAAAAACGAAACCGTCATCATAAGATACAGAGAATGAAAAGATTATCCATATTCGTCAGCGGCAATGGCACCAACTTGCAGCGCATTGCCGAATACTTTGCCGACAACAAAGACGTTGAAATCGTCAACGTGGTTTGCAACAATCCCAAGGCCTATTCCATCGAACGGGCAAAGAATTTGGGCATTCCTCTAAGAATGATTACCAAAGAGGACTTCCGCAGCGAAGCCTTTGTTAGGGAATTGCAAGCCCTTGATATAGACCTGATTGTGCTGGCCGGCTTCCTCTGGAAACTCCCTGAGGTTTTGGTGAAGGCTTTCCCTAAACGCATCGTCAACATCCATCCCGCCCTGTTACCCAAATACGGCGGAAAAGGCTTTTACGGGGAGCATGTGCATGAGGCTGTGGTCGCGGCCAAGGAAGCACAATCAGGCATTACTGTGCACTATGTCAATGAGTTGTACGACAGCGGCGAAATCATCCTGCAGGCCCGCGTCAGTTTGGACGAAAAAGAAACGCCTGACTCCTTGGCGGCCAAAATCCACCAGTTGGAGCAGGCATATTTCCCTGTGGCTATTGAGCAGGTGTTGCGGTCGCAAAAGGATTAAAGACGAGCCTTGATGCGACCGATCATCGCTTCGACCTGTTGACCCATCTCATCCGTATAGTCCGGATTCTCCTTGAAGAGTTCGAGGCAATTGCCCAAGTTATCGACGAGTTCCTTCACGGCAGCGGGGTTGTTGTAGTAAATGGTTCTCGGGTCTGAATAGTTCTCCTCGGTGGGCTCTTCTCCCAACAGGTAAGCCACGACTTCCTCGGCAGGACGTGTGGCAAACAACTCCGCCACGTCTTCTTGGAAAGCCTTGCATTCCTCGCGCAAGGTACCAACCTGGTAATCGACATCGTCAATCTTCCATTGGCCGCCTTCATTCAATAGATGCAAAGTGTAGGGCTCGTCGTAGCAGCCTTCATCGAAATAGCGCATGTCCACGTCAGCGTGTAAGGAATCAATCACCTTGACACCTTCGATAGTAGCACCAGCATCTTCTGAACACGCATCAAACACACCCGTATTCCATTGGAAGCCCATGAAATAGTAGCCTTCATAGTTGACACCAAGCGCCTGTTGATGGATGGCACACATTTCGGCAGTGGGCATCTTTTCGGCGTCTTTTTCGACATCCATCAGCATCATTTGCTCGACAGCTTGTTTGACGGTAGCCTCAGATTGCCGATGGTCTTCTTTGGCGGTCTCTTTGCCACCGCTCCCCGCGTTTTGGCACGACAAAGCCATTATGGCTAAAACCGAAAGCGAGAGCAACAAGTTTTTTTTCATATCATACTCATTTTCAATTACCAATTACTCCGTCGGCAGCGCTTTAAAGCCGTTGCCCATAATCTCGGAGCTTTCAATCACGTTGACGAAAGCGTTAGGGTCTAAGAAACGAAGGTTGGACTTCAGTTTCACCAAATCGCTGCGGTTCAAAGTCACGTAAATCATCTTGCGCTCAGCACCTTGATAGAGACCGCTACCAGCGAACACTGTACCACTGCGATCCAAATCCTTGATGATAAAGTCGCGCACCTCTTCAATCTTGTCGGTGACAATGAAGGCCGTCTTGTAGCTCTTCACGCCCTCCACAACCAAGTCGATAATTTTGCTCTCGATGAAGATGAGGATGATGGAATAGATGGGCAGGCGGATGTCCTCGAAAGCAACGAGAGTGGTCAGAGAGATGATGCTATCGACGATAAGCACCAGCGTTCCGAGGCTGATTTTCGTGTATTTGTGGGCAATCATGGCGATGATGTCGGAGCCGCCTGAAGTGGCACCCGAGCGGAAAATGACACCGATGGCTACACCGTAGATGAGACCCGAAACGACCGTGTTCAGGAAGAAGTCGGGCATGAAGTAACGCTGCACCTCGCCGTCCATGAAGAACAACGACGACTGCAATTCCGTGTCAAAGAAGGCACCGTCGTGAATGACCGGCGCATAGCCCCACCATGTTTCAACGATATAGGTAAATACAGGTATTAAAATCACTGAAATGACCGTCTTGACACCGAATTTTGGGCCAAGGATGATGGTGCCGATGATGAGCAGGGGGATGTCCATGCAGATACCCGCCAAGGAGATTTTCCAACCCCATAGGGCATTGAAAACGTTGGCGAGACCATACACACCGCCAGGCGCCAAATGATAGGGATTCACGAACATCACATCGCCGATGGCGAAAAGAGCCGAGCCTAACACCAACAAGGCATAGGACAGAATTTGTTGCTTCAATTTCTCGTTTTTCATAACTTAAACAGTTAAAAACCAATAATTTGAAATAGAATTACCTCATTTTGAAGCGGCAAAGATACGAAAAAAGCGTATTTTTGCGCACAATTTGATTGACAACGACGATTATGGTCATCCTTTTCAACAAACCTTATGGCGTACTCAGCCAGTTCACTCCCGAAGCCGGACATCGGGCGCTGGATGAATTCGGGTTCCCTGCAGGCGTATATGCCGCCGGTCGCTTAGACCACGACAGCGAGGGTGCGCTGCTTCTTACCGATGAAGGAAAACTAATCAAGAAACTGCTTGACCCGAAATTTGAGCACCCGCGCACTTATTTGGCCCAAGTGGATGGACAAATCACGCAAGAAGCTGTCAACCAGCTTAAAAGGGGCGTTACCATCAAAGGCTATCGCACCAAGCCTTGCCAAGCAGAAATCGTCAGCCCGCCCGAAAACCTTTGGGAGCGCGTGCCGCCTATCCGCTACCGCGCCAACATCCCGACGAGTTGGGTGCGCCTCACCCTCATCGAAGGCAAAAACCGCCAAGTGCGCCATAGCACCGCCACTGTGGGATTCCCGACGCTGCGCCTGATTCGTGTTCAGATTGGAAACATTTCCTTAGGTGATTTGCAGCCCGGCGAATGGCGCGTTGTTACGGAAAAGGTGATTTAAGGATATCATCTATAAAAAAGAATAGCGGAGATGATTATCTCCGCTATTCATTCATTTTCAGAAGAGTAACTTGTTACAGCAGTTTTTTCTTCAAAGTTTCAATCATGTCGACCGTCATCTTGTCGAGGTCGTACTTGGGATTCCAGCCCCACTCCTTGCGGGCACAGCTGTCGTCCATCTTGTTTGGCCAGCTGTCAGCGATAGCTTGACGAATCGGGTCGAACTTATACTCCATCTCGAAGTTCGGATAATACTTCTTGATGGCGTTGTAGATGATTTCCGGATCGAAACTCATGGCCGTCACGTTGAACGAGTTACGGTGTACTAACTTGGTCGGGTCAGCCTCCATGATGTCCACCATAGCATCCAGTGCGTCAGGCATGTACATCATGTCCATGTAGGTGCCCTTGCTGATGGGGCAGTAGAACTTCTCGCCCTTCACGGCAGCGTAGTAAATCTCCACAGCATAGTCGGTGGTACCACCGCCAGGCAACGTCAGGTTGCTGATGAGGCCCGGGAAACGGACACTACGCGTGTCAACACCAAAGCGGGTGAAGTAATAATCACTCAGCAATTCGCCCGTCACTTTGGTCACGCCGTAGATGGTGTTAGGACGCTGTATGGTGTCCTGAGGCGTGTTGTCGTGCGGCGTTGAAGCACCGAAAGCGCCAATGGACGAAGGCGTGAAAACGGCGCAGTTGAAGATGCGGGCCGTTTCAAGGCAATTCACCAACGAGCCGATGCCGACATTCCAGCCCAACATGGGGTTCTTCTCGGCAGTAGCCGAAAGAATAGCGGCGAGGTTATAGATGGTGTCGATGTTGTAGCGTTTCACCACCTCAACGATTTGCATAATCTGTGTCGAGTCGATTCTTTCAAAAGGACCGGTCTCGACAATCTCACCGGTCAAAGGGCGAAGATCGCTCGCAACCACGTTTTCATTTCCGTAGGTGCGGCGAAGCTTCTTCACCAATTCCGTTCCGATCTGTCCGCCGGAACCAATGATCAATATCTTTTTCATTTTGTTATCTGTTTTAATCCATTTATCCGAACCAAGACCCTACATTTTCGCCTTTTATCGTCATGGCGGAGGAACATCCGCCATCTCCCAAGCGCGAAAGTTGTCTCTTCCGCATTGGGGATTGCGGGTCAAGCCCGCAATGACGGTAAAGGTTTCGTGTAGTGTTCCAAGGTCTCGTGCTTTTTACTTGAGGATTCCTAATTCCTTTCCAATCTTCACAAACGCGGCAATGCACTTGTCGAGGTGCTCACGCTCGTGGGCAGCACTGACCTGCACACGGATACGGGCCTGTCCCTTCGGCACCACAGGATAGTAGAATCCCGTGACGAAGATGCCTTCTTCCTGCAACTTGGCGGCGAACTTCTGCGACAGCGGAGCGTCGTAGAGCATCACGGCACAGATGGCGGATTGTGAAGGCTTGCAGTCGAAGCCAGCCTCAGTCATCTTCTTGATGAAGTATGCAGTGTTCTCATGCAGTTTATCTTGCAGCGTATTGGTCTCGCTCATCATCTCGAACATGCGGATGCCAGCGGCCACGAGGCCCGGAGCCATCGAGTTGGAGAACAGATACGGACGGCTGCGCTGACGCAGCATGTCGATGATTTCCTTGCGGCCGGTTGTGAAACCACCCATAGCACCGCCGAAGGCCTTGCCGAGGGTACCTGTCAGAATCTCGATCTTGCCACGGAGGTTGTAGTGTTCGGTGACACCACGACCCGTGCGACCCACCACACCAGCGGAGTGGCTCTCGTCAACCATCACCATGGCGTTGTATTTCTGGGCCAATTCATAAATCTTGTCGAGCGGGCAGACGTTGCCGTCCATCGAGAACACGCCGTCGGTGACGATGAGGCGGAAGCGGCACTTCTGAGCGTCTTGCAGTTGCTTCTCCAGATCGGCCATGTCGGCGTTGGCATAGCGGAAACGCTGGGCTTTGCAGAGGCGCACACCGTCAATGATGGAAGCGTGGTTCAAAGCGTCGGAAATGATAGCGTCATCGGGACCGAGCAGCGGCTCAAACACACCGCCGTTGGCATCGAAGCAAGCGGCATAAAGGATGGTGTCTTCCGTGCCGAAGAACTCAGCAATCTTGGCTTCCAACTTCTTGTGGAGGTCTTGGCAACCGCAGATGAAACGCACGGAGGCCATACCATAACCACGGGCATCCATGCCGTCCTTGGCGGCTTGAATCAGTTCTGGGTTGTCGGCCAAGCCGAGGTAGTTGTTCGCGCAGAAGTTGAGGCACACCTTGCCACCAACCATGATTTCAGCGCCTTGGGCACTCTCGATGATACGTTCATGCTTATAAAGGCCATCGGCTTCAATCTGAGCCAATTCCTTCTTCAGATACTCTTGAAAATTAGCGTACATTTTATTTAGTTTTAAGTTGTTTAGTTGTTCAGTTGTTCAATTAATCGGTTGTTCATAGATTGAGGCTTGCGAAGCATAACTGGAAACTGCAAACTTCAAACTACCAACTGATTTCGGCGCAAAGGTACGAAAAGGATTGATAGGTTGTTTCGAAAAACTGTGATTTTTGTTTCATCACTCGCTTTTTATGCTTGCTCCCTTCTTGCTTTTGGTTCCAATCCCCGAACACGACCCTGAAGGCTTTTTCTTTATCGGGAGCAAAATCGTCGCGTTCAGCTTAAACACCAAGTTATAGCGTTTCCCTAAAGTCTCATGCTCCAAGTCACCCCAGCCATAGACATTCCCGACCGTTCCAGCCATTTCCGAGGCCGAAAAAGTGTTGTTTTCAATGAAGCAACTGAAATCGATTTTGCTGATGGTGAACGTGTTCACTGGGCGGTTTTTCTTCCCGATAAGGAAGGAATGGTAGTCCTTGTGCCAAAACCCGATACCGACACCAAAGCCATAACAACAGTCTGTGAATGAAGCTTTTGTGGCATCAACATGGTATTGGCTGTAAATAGTCCCGTCGCTATAATAGCGCTTCCAGTCCATGCTGCCGCTCAAAGTGAGATACACTTCGGGGCCGGCAAACAGATACACCTTCGACAACCCGTTTCGGAAAGACGTGAAGTCTTCGGGAAGATGAACATCCAAGTAAACGGAAATCGGCAAAAAGCCCTCGATGCCCCTTAACTTGGCGCGATAGTCATAATGGGCGAAATCCGAAGTCTGGTAACTGGTCAGGAACTCCGTCTTGAAGGTTTTCCTCGTGCCGCGCGAAGCATAAGTCACGTCTAAACCGACGGACAAATGCTCAAAACAGCTCCATTCAAACGCCACGCCGCCGTCAACCATAATCAGGGGAGGCGTTTGTGCCGTATGTAATGCAGTGTAAACCATCGTATTGTTGACCACGCTACCCTTCACGCCAATGTGAATCGGAGTGACGCTCGGATACCTCAACAAAGACGGGGCGACAGGCGACCTTCTGTGCGAAGGTTGCCCAAACGTGGCAGCCACCGCGATGAACACAAGTCCTAAGATTGCAACTGTTTTCCTCATCTTCAATTCCACCTTGATCATTTCCGTTCATCGACATACCAATCCTCATATTCCGCAATGCCATCCCCGTCCTCAAAGACAAAAACCGAGTTGACGGGATAGACATTGCCCTGGTAATCAGCATCCAAATACTCGACAATCTTATAACCGTAGCGATAGTTGGTTACCCCTCTCTCGCTCAGTCGACCCGAAACCATCACTTTATGAACAGGCGTTCCCGGTGTCGGCACGGTGTCCGTGAAATATGCGGTAAAAGTCCCTTCATCCTTACGGCCCATCAAATAGACCGGATAAATGGCACGATGCGTATCCGTGCCGTTGGCCTGGGAGCAATGCAGCTTGGCTATCGAAAGATACTGCTCTTCAAATTTAAAATAGCGTGCGATGGGGGTCAACGTACCGATGGGCGGACCTGCCATGCCGTCAATATGCACCTCGACATATTTATGAGGAAAGGCACGAAAACTACAGTTCATCTCAGGCGGAACATCACCGAAAAACACGTTCTTCTCCCCGAACAACTCAAGCAAATCCGCAGGCCATTCGTTCAGCAACTTGACTTGCTGGGGGTCGTTCACCAAAATCGTCTCGTCGGCCTCTTTCAAGCATGAAGACAAGCCAAACAACGCGGAAAAAACGACCAAAGCCCAAAATAGCATCCTCTTCATCGCACCTTCGAATTAATGACACACTTCCTTATATAGGTCTTGCCGTCAAGATTCACCACGACGAAATACACCCCATCAGGACGGCCTTTCAAGTCAATATCCACATATTCGGTTGCTGAATCAAGCCGGATATTTCTTTCCATCGCGACGACACCCATAAAATCGCACACCTTCACGCTAACCCATCCTTCAGCATGATGGAAAAGCAATTTGAACTCGCCGCTGTTCGGATTGGGAAAAACATCAAACAGGGCTTTTGCTTCGTTCTCCTCAATATCATAATATGAGGTGTGGAACCAAAAACTATACTCCTCCACCCCACAACGATTGTAAGCAAAAGCCTTCAGCTCAATCGAATCCATGGAAAAGGCATACAGGTACAGATTGGCTTTCTTGCCATCGCCAACGGGCTGGATGTCAAAGCCATAGTCGCTGCCCACCGTCCAGCGTATACTGTCAACCCTGCACAACGGATTGTCAAATTCAATCTCGTATAGGTACATCGTATAGGCTTCTTCAGTGCCTGCTATCGGATAAGGGTTACCCTTGATGCGAAAAATCGGGTCGTATTCCATGTCAAGATTGAGTGTCACCAAGCTATCGCAGCCTGTCTGGTTTTGGAGTAATTGTTGATATTGTCCTGTTTCATAATATCTTACATCATTCCAAACATATTCATCGCAACCAAAGTCGTCGAATTGGTTGGTCTCATTGGCGGATACGGTCAGGTGTATCGTGACAAGGCTGTCGCAACCCTGGCTTGTGGTGACACTTTGTGAATAAATTCCTGATTCCGTATAGGTTACGCCGTTCCAGAAGAAAAAGTCACACGACATAGTGTCTATTATGGCATTCGGCTGAATACTGACCGAATGATAAGTGGTGTCGGCACATTCGAAGTTATTTAACCCCGCGACTTGCATGACCGTAAAATCGCCCGGGGTGGTATAGGTATAAATGGGAGAAAGGGCATGGGAAGTATGTCCATCGCCGAAATCCCAAAAAGTGTTGTCGCAATGGGTTCCCGTCCCGTTGGGATTGACGCCATCGTTCGAAATGGCGCTTTCATTGACAAAATGAAACGTCTGCGGGCAGTTGGTTTCTTGAATCGAAAACCCTGAAATCGGGAATCTGAACTCCGTGGTAGAATAAAGGTCAAAGCCGCAAGATGAATTCTCAGTATAAGAGACATGGCAGCGCAATTCACGATTGACTCCTGCCGGAACGTTCACTGTTCTATCCGTCGAAATGGTGTGTGACGGGTCGTCGAGCCAGTACCAGTTGTAATTAAATCCGTAAGGAGCCGAGAAGGTATAATAACTCGTATAGCCGCAAGCGTCCACCGAAATGCGCTTGTTGCCACAGGCAAGGACAAAGTAGGCATAGCCAAAATGGCCGCTTTCGCTGCAATCATAAGTGGTCAGCCTCACGCGGATGGTCTGCCCCTGAAAACTTGAAATATCCACCCCGACATTCGTCCAATCCTTCCATAAGACCTTTTCGTTCACATTCCATCCCAAGTTAGGGTTGGCGATAAAATCAGCCGATAGGCATTCTGGGTCTATCTGCTGGTTGTTGACGTTCAAAATGTCAAACTTGAACCGAGGCTGATGCGCGGGTGTGTGTCCAGGATCTTGCATAACAGCCGCATATTTTAGAATAAGCAAGTCAAATTCGGCGGTATCGACCACAATATCACAAGAAATGCTTTCGGCTTGGGCACCGACCTCGGAATTCCCCAATCTGACCGAATAGTTCTCCCCTGGAGGGATCATATTCAATCCTCCATCGGTTTCTGGATCCGTATTTTGTTCTGTTATCACGGTATGGCGTCCGTCGACAATTCCAGAGTGAGCGTATGGATAACTATAAGTTCCGTAAGTGCAATGGATGTATGGGGCGTTTAGGTTTGACAAATCAATGCAGTTGGTGTTTTGTGCCGAAATCATCAGAGGAAAAAACAGCAACAGCATTAAAAAAAAACTATTCAACTTCGTTTTTTTCATGTTCAATAGCCCTTTGTTTTGCCCGCAAATATATACATTTTTACTTAATCAGCCTTCCAATCGCAATATTTTGTACTTTTGCGCACAAATTCAAAACCCCAATACGATGAACGGCACCTTATATATTTATAACAGCCTTTCGCGCTGCAAGCAGCCTTTCAAACCCTTGAACGCCCCGCATGTGGGCATGTATGTCTGCGGTCCCACCGTTTACGGCGACGCCCACTTGGGCCATGCGCGTCCGGCCATCACTTTCGACTTGGTTTTCAGGTATTTGAAGCACCTTGGCTATAAAGTCCGCTATGTGCGCAACATCACGGACGTGGGTCATTTGGAGCACGATGCTGACGAAGGCGAGGACAAAATCGCGAAGAAAGCCCGCCTCGAAAACCTTGAGCCGATGGAAGTGGCGCAATACTACACCAACCGCTACCACGCTGCGATGGACAAGCTGAACGTGTTGCGTCCCTCAATTGAGCCACATGCCTCGGGACACATCATCGAGCAGATTGCGATGGTGCAAAAAATCCTCGACCACGGCTATGCTTACGTGGAGAACGGCTCAGTGTATTTCGACATCGAGAAATATAATAGGGAGCACCCCTACGGCATCCTCTCGGGGCGCAACTTCGAGGAGATGCTCAACACCACGCGCGAATTGAGCGGTCAGGAGGAGAAACACAATCCCGTTGACTTTGCATTGTGGAAAAAGGCTGAGCCTAAGCACATTATGCGCTGGCCTTCGCCATGGAGCGACGGCTTCCCGGGCTGGCACATGGAATGCTCAGCCATGGGCTGCAAATACCTTGGCGAGACCTTCGACATCCACGGCGGCGGCATGGACTTGATGTTCCCGCACCACGAGTCGGAAATCGCGCAGAGCGTGGCGGCCAACGGCAAACAACCCGTCGTGTATTGGATGCACAACAACATGATCACCATCGGCGGACAGAAGATGGGCAAGTCGTTGGGCAACTTCATCACTCTTGACGAGTTCTTCAACGGCAGCCACATCAACGCCAAGGGCGAGGAGATGATTGCGCAGCCTTACAGCCCGATGACCATCCGCTTCTTCATCCTGCAAGCCCACTACCGCAGCACCTTGGACTTCTCCAACGAAGCCCTGCAAGCCGCCGAAAAGGGCTACAACCGCCTGATGGAAGCCGTGAAAGCCGCCAAGAACCTGAAATCCACCGAAGGCGCACAACCACTTGACATCCAAAAGATTGTGGATGCCTGCTACGATGCCATGAACGACGACTTCAACAGTCCCATCGTCATCGCCAACCTCTTCGAGGCCGTGCGCATCGTCAACACTGTCAAAGACGGCAAAGCGCAAATCAATGCAACAGAATTGGAATTGCTCAACAAATTGTTCAACGACTTTGTCTTCGACATCTTGGGACTGGTCGACAGCAACGCATCTGAAGGCAACGGCAACCTTGTTGAAGGCCTAATGCAGACCATCATCGACATCCGCAAGCAGGCCCGCGCCAACAAGGACTGGGCCACATCTGACCTCATCCGCGACGAATTGGCCAAATATGACATCGTCCTCAAGGACGGCAAGGAAGGCACCACCTGGAGTTTGAAATAGTTGAGAGTTTAGAGTTTAATGCGCTGGGGCTTAACGATATTGTTGGCTATCTGCTTGTCGTCGATGAGCTTTGGACAGTCGATTTACTATGAACCCGGCTTTGACATAGGTCATTACACGCCATTCAGCGAGAGGCACAAATACATTTCTAATTACCTACAATATAGTTTCGACCTCCGCATTGGGCGTCAGACCACGGGCGAAAAGCGTTGGCAACAGGAATACGCTTACCCTTCATACGGACTTCTGATAGGCTTCACGCACAACACCTTGGACAGCGTCATTTATTACACCCACGAAGGCGACCAATACGGTCCCATCGGGGAGTGCTTCTCCTTGACGGGATTCATCAACGGGCCGTTTTATCGCGGCAAGAACTGGTCGTTCGACTACGACATCATTTACGGTGCCGACCTCTGGACCCGCCACGGCAACGAGATGTTAGGCTCCGCGCTGAATTTCCACGTCAGTTTCGACATTGGCCCGACCATCAAGCTCTCCGAGCATTTGGATTTGGCCGCCCGTTTTCTTTATTACCACTCTTCGAACGGTGCCACTTTCCTTCCCGACAACGGCATCAACAGCCACAGCTTCAGGTTGGCCTTGCGCTATCATCCAAAAGGGCGTCAGGCGTTCATCCGTGACGAGCAAGAACCTTTCGAGAAGCAAAACAACTTCTTTGTTTCGGAGGGCATCGGATGGTTGCAAACCTACACCCGACAAGAAGGCCAGATGCCCAACGAGACCCCGTTTTTTCTAGGCAACACGCTGCGTTTCGGATTTTCGCGACAGTTTAGCCCAAAATTCCGCTGGGATGTCGGGCTCGACTTCCTTTGGACGGGCGAGACCCGCTATTGTCACCAGCTTGCTGGTGTTCCTTACAACTTCTGGAATTCAACCCATCTAGCCGCCTCCGCCGACTTTGAAATCCTGTTTGGACGCTTCGCTTTCTGCGCTGGAGCTGCCTATTACCTCTTCCACGGCTCGGCCCTCCTTCCTGAGTTCTATACACCTTATTATGAGCGCGTTGGATACAAGCTGTACTTGGGCAAAAATTACAACTTCTACATCGGGACGTTCATGAAAATCCACCTCAACTCCATTGACTACATCGAATGGACGGTAGGAATGCACCTCCCTCCACTGGGCAAAAAAACCACAAAACAGCCATGAGACATACCTTTATTAATATACCCTTCCTATTAACTTTTGCCATCATCCTGCTGTTTTCCAAAACAACAGTAGCCCAGGAAACCTCCATTTTCAAGGACAGCCGCACCTTTTATGAAGCTGATTTCCGTTATGGGAAATTCTTGCCCTTCGAATCACAAAACATCCCGACCCTGTTTGGCTTCGACCTCAGAATGGGTCGTCAAACCGACGGTCGCGCCCAATGGGAACGCAACTTCAACTATCCCTCCTACGGCGTTTTTCTCAGATATGAAACGAACAATTTGGACAGCGTCGAATACCCTGGTCGCGACGCAAATGGCTATGCACAAACAACTTACGGTCCCTTGGGCGACTGCTATTCCGTGGGCGGCTTCCTCAACGGGCAGTTTTACCGAGGCAAATACTGGTCGATTGACTACGACCTCATGGGTGGTTTGTCGTTTTGGACCCGTCACGGCAACCGGCTCATCGGCTCAGTGGTCAACGCACATCTCGCCCTCAACATCGGCCCGACCTTTATGATTGAGGACAACTTCGACGTGATAGTGCGTTACCAGCTCTCCCATTCCTCCAACGCCGCCATCAGGCTACCCAATCACGGCACCAACGTGCTCGGCTGGTTGGTGGGCGTGCGTTATCACCCCAAAGGCAGGCCTGAATTTGTCCCGAAAGAACAACCTAGACCCAAATTCCAGAAGTCCACATCCGTTTTTGCCACGGCCACGGTCGGGGGTTTGCAGACCAACGAAAGCATGAGGTGCTATCAGACCGTCGATGGCACCATGGTCGACGACCTGCCCTATGAGCGTCCGTATTACATGGCTGATTTCATTCAAGTCGGCCTGCATCGCCAGTTCCATCCCATGTTCAGCTACGATGTGGCCTTGGATTTCGGCTGGACGGGCGAGACCCAACGCATGTACGAAAAAGCCCACCAAATGTACGCTGACGGCCACGAATACTTCACTGGCGAAGACCCTATCCCGCTGGTGGAATACAGCTTCGCCCGAGGCCTGCACCTCGCCCCTTCCGTGATGTTTGAAGTCAATTTCAACCGCTTCGCGTTTTGCATCGGCGGCGCCTATTACCTTTGGCACGGTATCTACTACGGCACCGACCAAAAGAAAACTTGGGGCTTAGCTGAATCATCCGAGAGCAAGTTCGAGGACACGTACCTACCGCCTTGCTACAGAACCTTCTACGAACGCATGGGTTTCAAGTATTACTTGGGCGAGAAACGCAATATGTTCGCGGGCTGCTTCATGAAAGTCCACAGTGGCGTCATCGACTACGCCGAGTTCACTTTCGGGGTGAACCTTTTCAGCTGGAAAGACCGTAAGTGAGCCTCACTCGCCGTAGTCGTCTTCCCTGAGGAAATTGCCCGAAGCCCTCCTCGCGCAAGTTGCCGTTATCCCAATACACCTTGGCCGCACCCGTGCGCTGACCATCCTCGAAATAGCCTTGGCTCTTGATGCGCCCGTCGGGGAGATAAGCCTTCCACTCGCCTTCTCGTTTTCCGTCTTTCATGGGGCCTTCCATCTTCAACTGACCTGTCTCGTAATACTCCGACCACTTGATGCAATCGCCTGATTTGTTGAGCGTTTTCACGTATTGCGGCTGGCCGTTGGGAAACCTGGCCTCCACTTGTTCCGTTAGCTTGGGCGCGCATGATGACAACGCCAAAAATGTGACAAAAAGAAAAATTATTTTTTTCATTTTTTTTGTAATTATTTCAAATTCCGTATTTTGCGGACGCAAACGTTGCGTCCCTACCGATTAAACAACAATCGTTCTCCTCTGCTTTCCTCATAGAATTCGCCGTTTTCATAGACCAAATTGCCATTCACGAAGGTGTGTGTCACGCGAGATTGTATCCACTCGCGCTTGTAAGGCGTCCAATGGCACTTGGTGTACTCATTGGCGGTCGTAATCTGGTGTCGGGCATTCAAATCCACAAGAGCCAAGTCGGCGTGATAGCCTTCGCGGATGAAGCCTCGGCGGTCGATTTGGTACAAAATAGCCGGATTGTGGCACATCAACTGAACCACTTTCGGAAATGACAGCTCGTGCAGGTGAACCCATTCCAACATCACCTCCAATGAATGCTGTATGGACGCGAATCCCGACTTGCTGGTGAAATAGTTTCCCGTGTACTTCTCATTGCGGCGATGCGGTGCGTGGTCGGAGCCGATGGTGTCAATCAGACCTTTTCGGACTGCTTCCATCAACGCCAAACGGTTCTTTTCCGACTTGATGGCCGGATTACACTTGATGCCGAATTTCATTTTTCGGTAGTCATCGTCGTCAAAACGCAGGTAATGCGGACAGGTTTCTGCGGTTATCTTCTTGTCTTTCAACGGAATGTCATTTCTAAACAGCTCTAACTCCATTTCTGTGGAAATGTGCAGGATATGGAGCTTGGCATCCGCTTTCTCAGCCAAGTCGATGGCCTTTGAAGAAGACAAGTAACAAGCCGTTTCGGTGCGTATCTTGGGATGCAAGGGGGCTTTGGCCTCCACGATCTCTCTATCGACCATCTCCTTATACAACTCTGCGTTGTGTTTAATGATTTCCTCGTCCTCGCAATGCGCGGCAATCAGGCAGGGCGACTCCTTAAAGATGCGTTCCAAAGCGTCATCATCATCGACCAGCATATTTCCCGTGCTACTGCCCATGAAAACCTTGATGCCGCATACTTTTTTCGGGTCGGTTTTAACGATTTCGACAAGGTTGTCGTTGGACGCACCAAGATAGAAGGAATAGTTGGCCAAGGACTTCTCGGCGGCAAGGTCAAACTTCTGTTGCAGAAGCTCTTGCGTGGTGGTTGGAGGAATCGTGTTGGGCATGTCCATGAAGGAGGTCACGCCTCCTGCCACGGCTGCACGACTCTCGGTGTAGATGTCGGCTTTGTACGTCAGGCCTGGCTCGCGGAAATGCACATGCTCGTCGATGATACCCGGAATCAAATACTTGCCTTTAGCGTCTATGACTCTGCAAGCCGGCCCTTCGATGCTTCGGCTGTGCTCAGCAACCGCAGGCTCAGGAACCTCACTTTTGCGGACAATCTTGGCAATCTTGCCGTCGGAAACAAAGACACTTGCCACAAAGATTTGGCCTTCGTTGACAAGTGTCGCATTTTCAATAAGATAGTTCATCAGTCTTTCTTTGGTTTAATTTTTCCTGTCAGGCCACGCCAGCGCAAGTTAATCACCCCAAAAACAGCCTCCTTGAAGATACCCTTGCTCATCTTCGACTGTCCCTCGCGGCGGTCGGTGAAGATAATCGGCACTTCCTCAATCTTGAAGCCAAGCTTCCAAGCGGTGTATTTCATCTCAATTTGGAAGGCATAGCCCACGAACTTGATTCTGTCCAAGTCGATGGTTTCGAGCACTTTGCGTGTGTAGCACACGAAGCCTGCCGTGGTGTCGCGCACCTGCATTCGCGTGACGAAACGCACGTATGCCGAGGCGTAATACGACATCAAGACGCGACCCATCGGCCAGTTCACCACATTGACACCCGTCTTGTAGCGCGACCCGACAGCCAAATCCGCACCATTGGCACAAGCATCGTGAAGCCGCGACAAGTCATCGGGATTGTGGGAGAAATCGGCGTCCATCTCGAAAACATACTGATACTCACGCTCCAAAGCCCACTTGAAACCCGTGATGTAAGCCGTTCCGAGGCCTAATTTTCCAGCACGCTGAATCATAAACAAGCGGTCGCTGAACTCTGTCATCAGCGTTTTCACGATGTCGGCGGTGCCGTCAGGGCTGTTGTCGTCGATAATCAGAATATCGAACGCCATAGGCAGGTTGAAGACGTAGCGGATAATCTTCTCGATGTTCTCTTTCTCCTTGTAAGTCGGGATGATGACCAAATTCTCTGACATAAACCAAGTTCGTTTTTCTATCAACGCGCAAAGATAAAAGAAAATTGCGCACGAAACGACAGGAAACTGAAATTTGATTTTGCCGACATTGAAGAACTCCTTTATATTTACTCCAAATCTTGGAAAATTCGGGTCTTACAAATCGGGCATATCCTTCATGTATCTATTATATCCTAAATCTTTACCACAAATGACATCCATTATACAACATGGAGGATAAACTGCACCCGCTTCACATCTGTATCCAGGCAATTCCTTCACGATTTTTTCATTACCGTTAACCGTCCATATTCTCCAGTTTACATCTTGGTTTTTAAACACGTACAATTTAGCAGCCTCATCAATACTCGTAAAGAAAACCACATTAGAAATGTCTGGTACAGGACCATTGCCGACTTTCACCCATCCGTACTGCTTTACTCCAATGGAGATGATTGTATGGAGATAGAATTCGACATCAGTCATGGTATCGTCCTTAAACACACGAATAACATTTCCATTCAACTGATACGCATCTTTGCAAATGTATTGGAAATATCGTTTCCCTTTTTCCGTTTCTATGGAGAATATGTCTCCTTGTTTGATTACAACTCTTTTCATGTTTATGGTAATGTTGGAACTTGTATTACATCTATTCTAATATTAAAACTATTCCATCTTGAGAACACGCCGCCAGGGCCGCCATAGGGCTGTCGCCACATCAAGCTGTCAATCGCAGACAATTCTGGGAGAGACGGTGTAGCCACCACTTCTACCCTATCATCAACGGTCTGGGCACAGCCAGCCACTAATAACAACAATATTACAGCGATATGCAGATAGGTTTTCATCGGCTGCAAAGGTAGGGAATTTTACGAGGTTTTAGACATTTCTTTTTTGCAGTTGCCGCAATGCGACCCATCGGCTGCCGCAATGCGACCTATCGGCTGCCGCAATGCGACAGCCCTACGGAGCCGGATTGTAGGGCTGTCACACCGTGGCAGCCGCAAACCGTGGCAGCCGCAAACCATAGCAGCCGCAACGCAAAACGGAAAAAGCCCACCCGAAGGCAGGCTTTTCGTTGTGATTTGTTGTTTCGCTTACTCCACGACAACATTCTTCACTTCCCATGCGGGACAGACATCTGTCGTGCTGGTATACTTGAAGGCAATGGTCACTTTTTGGCCGATAAAACCACTCAAGTTGGCAGAAGCACCCTCAAACACCCAAGAAGGATTGGGTTCTGGCCAAGTGCCTATATTCAGTTCCGTCCAAGTAGCCGTCGTAACGTCGCCAGAATAATCGGTCGAGGCCATGACGAAGAACGATCCTTCAGCGGAGGCAAAAGCGACTGCATGGTCGAACTTCAGCGTGGCAGCGCCGACGTTGGCCAAATCAATTTTAGGCGAAACAAGCCAACTTTCAGTGGCATGGGCAACTTGATAATAGCCGTTGGCCTTCATGCAATGGTAATTGTTCATATAAGCCCAAACGTAATTCATGCCTGCATTATCGACATCCTGAATGGTGAACTCCCCTTGCCCATTGGCGAAAGATTCAGAGAAGATGCCCGTTCCCGGTGTAGGAGGAGTAGGTGGCGTATCACCACCTTCCAAGACGAAGTCATTTTCCGTACCCTCACTGTCGCGCAAACCAGCCTGTCCGAAATACATACGCAACTTGCCAAGAACAGCCAAATGCTTGCCCAGATTGCCGGGATTGTCATACAGGTTGACTTGTGTACGGAGCGGTTTGCTCGAAGGCAGGTTGACGATGATGCACTGGCTGATTTCATGGCAGGTGACATCGTCGGCAATGACCACATTCGTGTAAGAATCCACGGGAGTAGTCCAAATCACGTCGTCGTTGCTGGTGACTGTACTCAAGCCGTTTCTCACCGCGCCAACGATATAGCCATGCACCCAAGCCGTGGGTTTCTCGCTTTGCAGACCGATACCCGCAGCCACATTATAGGGGTCTTCAAAGGTTCCACTGCCTTCACCCTGTCCCGGAGTGGGCGGGGTTGGAGGCACTTCGCCACTACCTTCTTCGATGCAAATGCTCTGGATTTCCATCGTGCCAGCCTTGCTGTCGGTGGAGGTGTATTTCACTGCGAAAGTGACCGTTTGGCCGACAAATTGCGTCAGAGAAACCTCAGCCGTCAAGAAGTCGTTCCAGTTGCTGCCCTCTCTTAAGTTAGCAGGGACTTGTGCCCAAGTGGCAGTCGTTGGGTCGCTACCCCAAGTGTAATTCGTGGAAGCCCAAATGGTGACTTCATCATTGATGTTGCTGAAATAACGGCCAATATAAGCCATGGTCATCTTGGCATCATTCACGCCTGTAATAGCCACCGGCGAAGAGATGAGCCAGTCTTCATTGGCATAGTAACTGCCATTGACATAACCCGTTATTGTGGCGGCATCGTATTTGTTCTCCCAAGATTGTGCACCCAGCACATCGTATGTCATGTAAGTACCAAAATCAGTGGCAAAGCTCTGGCAATAAGGCATATTCTGCACTTCACCACCAGTGCCTGGACCTGGAGGAGGCGTCGGGCCACTACCCTCTAGGATGAGGATGCTCTGCACCTCGATGGTGCCGGCCTTGCCATCAGAAGAGAGGTACTTCACGGCCACATTCACCTTCTGTCCGGCAAATTGCGAGAGGTCAATGGTGGTGGAAGTGAAGTCGGTCCAGTTGCTGCCCGAGGTCCACGAGGCGGGAATGTATGTCCAGTTGGCCGCAGTCGGGTCGCCTGAGGTATAGTCAGACGAGACCCAAACCGTGATTTCCTCGTTCAAATTGTCGAAATAACGCGCGATATAGGTCATGGTCATGCTGACCTCCGACACGCCTTCCAAGGAGACCTTCTTTGAAATCAGCCAGTCCTCGTTGGCATTGTAGGTGCTGTTGGCGTAGCCCGTCATCTTGGCTGTACTGTAGTCGATTTCCCAACTTTGGGGGCCTAACACATCGTAAGTCGTGTAAGTGCCAAACGACGAAGTAAAGTCTTGATAATAAGGCAAGTCAGCGTCGCCACCAGGGGTATATCCACTAAACTCAAGCTCCCGTGACGTACGAAGGTAGAGCTGCCAAGTGCTGTTATAAACCGTGGCAATAGCGACCAAATTACCCACGCCTTGCGGCAATGAATCATAGGCGAAATTGGCGTAATTGCTCGTGCGCACAATGACGGTCTGCGAGTAGTCGGACGGGTCGGCGAGCGTACGGTTGCCATAGGTGTTCGGCTCGGAGAAGGTGTTCTGCTCTGTGAACTTCACATTTTCCAAGCGAACCAGTCCGGCCAGATACTTACCTGCATTGATGTCGGCGATGGTGGTCAGTTTAGGTTGGATGGGCTTGTTGTTGGCCAGGATGATGATGTGGCCATCGGCCTCGAAATTGCTCAGCTGCGGCAGGTTGAAGTACTTGCTATAGGTGACATCCTTCAGATAGACACGGATAGAGTCACCGATGCGCACGCCGCTGGGAGCGGTGAGGAACAACTCGATGGCAGCACCCGTGGCGCGGTCTTGCAGGAACGCCGTCTTGTAGAAGTTGCCCGACTGCTCGTCGGCGGTGACAATGCCATACACCGAGGCATCTTCCGTGAACACGGTGCCCGATTCCAAGGCAAGAATCTCTTCGATGGTGTAAATCCTTCCTATCGGGAGGTCCTGGATAGGCGGTTGGGGATACTCTTTCTTGCAGGCAGGAAACATCAGGCCCACCAAGGCAAGAAGCAAGAAACTGGTTGTTAATACTCTGTTTTTCATTTTATTTGGTGTTTATTTATTGATTTCAAGATTTCAAAATTTAAAGATTTAAAGATTCAAAATTCAGCATTCCGAATTCCGAATTCCGCATTCACTTCCTAACTGTCAAGCTAATAAAGAAATTGGTGCCGTACATATAGGAATACTTGTCGGGGAACATTTCGGGATTGTTGGCGTTGAAGCGGAGTTGCTCGTAGCCGTAAAGGATGGCGTTCTTGTTGTTGAGCAGGTTGTTGACGCTCACGTTCACGAGGAAATAATAACCTTTGTAGCGTTTCGAGAAGCCACCGTAGAAGTCGAGCGTGAAGGCTGGCCTCATCGGGTCTTGCCTGAGCACTTCCTCGATGCGGATGTCGCCCTGGGCATAGTGCAACAGGCCTTCCTCAGTGTGGTTGTATGGGTTCACGTCGAAGTACATGTTGGCCATGTAGTTTCCGTTGAGGCTCACCCACCAGTATTTCGGCGAGTTGTACTTGATGCCCAACGAGGCCACCGTCTCGGGACCTGAGGAAACGTGATAGCCCTTCAGGTAGGCCACGCTGTTTTGGATGTAGGCCGTGGCGTTGTTGTCGTCATAGACCGAGAAAATGGGATTGTTGTCATACACATGGATACCGTTAGCCGCAGCCGCTTGCAGGGTGACCGTCGGGGTGACGTTCCATTCCGCGCCCATCTCCATGCCGATGCTTTTCTGGTTGATGTCGGTCATGATGAAGTTGACGAACTCGCTGGTGTAGGAGTTGGCACTGGTCTGAGTGTTCAAATACACATTCTCGCAATAGAAACTGCGGTTCCAGATAAGGTTTCGATAGTAATAATAATACCCCGTCATGCGGAACTTAAAGGTGGGCGAGCGGTAGAGATAGCTCAAATCGACGGCATGGATTTGCTCGCTCTTGAGGTCGCCTTCCACCACGGTGTGGCGGGTGCGCGGCGACACATAAATGTCCCTGAACTGAGGCGCTTGCGTCATGAGCATCATGTTGAGCACAATGTGATTGCGCCCATTGATGGCGTAAGTCACACCAGCCTTGAAGCTGGGGTCGAAGAAGTCGTGCGTATGGTCTTTGCCGTAGGAATTATCGGGGAAGGAACCGTTCAGCCATAGGCCCTTGCGCCAAATCTGCGTAAACTCAGCCTGCAAGCCCAAATAGAGGTCGAAGTTGCCGACAATCCAGTCTATCTGGTCCCAAACGCGAATGTAGTTGCGATTGGCGTAGTAGTTGTAACTGATGGTATCGCCGGCCTCAGCCACATGGTTTGGATTGAGCAAATTGGGTTGGCATTCTTCGTTTTCCAAATTCTCAGCATACTTATTAATATCGTAGTAGTAGTCGCCGCCGAGGAGGTCATTGACGGTCTCGTAGTAATGCGTCCTTGAGGCGCTCGATGCCAGGCCGCCCGTCATGATGAGATTGGGCAGAAACTCATGCTTGAAGAAGGTGGAGAAACCCATCTGCCGTTTGTCGTAACGGCGCTCGCCAAGGATGTATTTCGAATATTTTCCCGTGATGGACAGGGCTGAGTCGCCGTTAGCGTGTTGCACCGTGAACAAGTGGTCGCGGTTGGCGTTGTAGAGTTTGTCCCAGTCGATTTGCGTGACTTCCGGGTCGCGCGTGGTCCAAGCGAGGAGTTGGTCCTCATATTCCGTAGAACTGTGGGCGTGCGTGAGATAATAGCTCGGAAGATTCTTGTAGTAGTCGGGGCGAGGGTCGGAGGCTTCGCCCCAGTTGAGGCCAGTCTGCCCTGCCCTGCCACCGAAGAAATAGGCCGAGGTGGTGAACTCCGTCTTTCGGCTCGGTTTCCAGTCCCAAGTGAGGTTGAAGAACGGCTGGCTGTAGGTACTCACTCGCGCGTTGCGGATGAACTGCTTGCCCGTGGTGCCGTCCGTCTGGTAGCCCCAGTTGGGGTTGTAGTAGTTGGTGCCGGTCAAGTCGTAAGTTTCCTGCACCACCGGCGACGAGCCGCCGCGTTGCGATGGCGCACAGAACACCGTGAGGTCGAGGCTGTGCTTGTCATTGATTTTCTTTTCCACGGAAAGGAAATAGCTGTAGGCACCGTAAGACGTGCCTTCGGGGTGCTCGAAGAAGGCGTCGGCCTTGTTCGGGCCTTGCGTCAAAGCCAAGCGTCCGCTGGCACAAGCCATCAGGTACCAGCCCTTGCCCATCTCGCCCGTGGCCACCGAGGCCATCAGACGGTGGTGGTAGGAGCGGTTGCTGAAGGCATAGCTCAGCGAGACCTGCTTGCGGTATTGCGAGGCTCGCGTCGAGTAGGCCGTCAGACCGGCCAAACCGCCGAATCCGGCACCGGTCCTGCCCAGACCGTCCACGATAATCGAGTTGCGGAAAGCGTCGTTCAATCCGCCCCAGTTGGAGAAGACCGGCCGTCCCGTCTCGGAGTCGTTCATCGAGATACCGTTGATCATCACCTCGCTGTATTTCGAGTCGTTGCCGCGTATGCGATAACGCAACGCGCCGAAGTTGTAGGCCGCGATGCTGTTGAACACGTCGCGCGACGAATTGAGCAAAGTGGAGGCATCGTTGACCGAGGTGGACGACTCCTCAAAGTCGGAATCCATCAGAATCACCGTCGGCAACTCGTTTTGGTTCAGGTCGGTGGTGTCAATGACTTGCGCCGCAAGCCGCGAAACCATCAGCAAAGGAATCATTAGTAAAAGTAGTAATTTTTTCATATTGAGCTAGTTATAATTATCACGTATTAAAAATTCTATAAGCGGACAAAGATAGGAAAAAGTTTAATGGGGTAGAGCTTTTTTTGTCATTTTTTGGAAAAAAGGCTGAAGAGCGGGCGGAGACCACACAAAAAGTCCCGATGCTTTCGAAAAACGCTACAACAAAAGGCAACCCTCAAAATGAAGGCCGCCTTTCGTGTTAGTTATTTAATATTGCCAATTCTAAAGAAAAATCACCCAAATAATGAAAAAAGACCGAATTTTTGCTACTTTTGCCGCGTTATCCAAATTATCTGATAAATGAACAAACACGTCGTTTTCTTATTGGCACTCATCGCGTTTGCATCCTGTGGAACAACTCGCTACAGTACAGGTGTCAAAATTGCTGATATTCGGGAATTTGCCTTCATTCAGCCTTGTTCCCGCATGGACTTGTTCGACACCAATGGCGGTTATTACAGCCAACACTATACGGACAAGGCCGCACAAACGGTCGAAAACGTCATCAACTCCGAGCGTTTCCCGTTCTCGGAGATGATTCCCGCCGACTACCTAGGAGAGAACAACGATGCACTCTCATGGGCTAACATCCTTGTGGACATCAAACGCTCGCAACTTGATCGCATGAAGGTGCCAAAATCTCTAATCAAACTGTTGAAAGACAGCCAAGATCGTTATGGCATATTCATCTACACCCACGGCTACCTCACCACCAAAGAGGCATACGAACAAGAGAAACTCGAAAAAGCGACCAGCAAAGCCATCGATGATGTAGCGGAAAAGCTCACCGGCATCCAAGGCCTTACCAATCCTTCCCGCAACTACACCCCAAGCGACCCCTACGGTAACGAAATGATATGCGTGGTCATTGACAAAGAAGAGGAACGCCTAGTTTATTACGCCAAGAAAACCCCGACCTTCGCCTCCCACCCAACAGACAACGAAGATGTCAGCAACATGCTGCACGACTTGCTGAAAGACTTCATTAAATAGACACCATATTATTTGTAAACAACTCCTTCACCATGCACAAACACCTTATATTATTAATAGCAATCCTGGCCTTCACCCTCGGCTATACGAGCCTCAACGCACAGGAACAGCAAGCCTACAAAATCGGCTTGGTCGGCTTCTATAACCTTGAAAACCTGTTCGATACCATCAACGACCCAGAAAAAAACGACGAGGAGTTTCTGCCCCAAGGTGTCAACCAATGGAACAGCGAAAAATACCTCAACAAGCTCCACAACATGGCCTACGCCATCTCCACCATCGGCACGGACTGGTCGCCCGACGGTGTGGCCGTTTTGGGCATGTCAGAAATGGAAAACCGCCACGTGCTTGAGGATTTGGTCGCCCAACCTGAGCTGAAAGACCGCCACTACCAAATTGTGCATTATGACTCGCCCGACCGCCGTGGCGTGGATGTGGGCTTGATTTATAATCCAAAGTATTTCAAGCTATTGAGCAGCAAATCCTACCGCACCGTCGTCCCCAACGACCCTGAGTTCATCACTCGCGACCAGCTTTTGGTCAGCGGCCTCTTCGATGGCGAGATGATGCATTTCATCGTCATGCACTGGCCTTCGCGCGCCGGCGGCGAGAAACGCTCGATGCCCGGCCGTGCAGCTGCCGCCACGCTGTGCCGCCACATCGCCGACAGCATCCTGCGCGAGGACCAAAACGCCAAAATCATCATGATGGGCGACTTCAACGACTACCCCGACAACAAGAGCATCACACACTATCTGCGCGCCTCGGGCGACATGAAAGACCTGCGCGACGGCGAATTTTACAACCCCATGTACGACCTGCACAAGAAAGGCTACGGTACCAATTACTACCGCGACGTGCCTGGCGTTTTAGACCAGACCATCCTCACCCCTGCCCTGCTGCCCACCGATTACAGCACTTATCAATTCAAGAACGCGAAGGTGCACAACAAGGAGTTTCTGAAACAACATGGCGGCAAGTACAACGGCTATCCTTTCCGCACCTTCGGCAGCGGCGTCTGGATGGGTGGTTATAGTGACCACTTCCCTGTTTACGTCATTCTGCTGAAAAAGGCCTAAAACCCTTTCAAAACCTGATACAGCCGCCGCGTCGGAAGGCCCATCACATTATAAAAAGAGCCTTCCAACCCGCTGATGCCCACATAGCCAATCCATTCCTGGATGCCGTATGCACCCGCCTTGTCGAAAGGTTGGCAATGCGCTATGTAATAGTCAATTTCGTCCTTTTCCAAAGGCGCGAAAGTCACCATCGAGATGGCTGCAAACGACTCCGTTTTCT
Source organism: uncultured Bacteroidales bacterium (assembly GCA_905233685.1). Taxonomy (GTDB): domain Bacteria; phylum Bacteroidota; class Bacteroidia; order Bacteroidales; family F082; genus Limimorpha. Next base: position 97,865 of record CAJOEZ010000009.1, read on the forward strand.
CCGCCGAGCGCACCGTCACGCCCGTCACCACATGATGCGTGCGGCCCGAAAGCTGCGAGAGCATCTTGAAAGCGTCTTCAGTACTTTTTGGCTTGCCTAAAATCTCACCTTCACAAATCACTACCGTATCGGCCGTAATCAGCAGATAATCAGCGGGAAGCTCATTATCCAAAAAGGCTTGCGATTTTTGCAGGCTGAGGTATTGAGGCACCTCGTCCAAGGGCATTGTCGCGAGATAGTTTTCAGGCGTTTCCTTGGTCTGCACGGCAAAATCCACGCCCATGCCGCGCAGCAGCTCCTGCCGTCTCGGCGACTTGGAGGCGAGGATGACTTGGTATTTCTTTAAATTATCAAGCATTGTTTCTGTTTTTATAGGCGGGGCCTTCGACAGGCTCAGGCACCCTCAACGGCATGAAACCGAAGGTCCCTGAGCTTGTCGAAGGGCCGACTTGGGGGTTTTACCAGGAATACGCTTCGGCACTCATCCACTTGCCATGCGTCTTCAGTACCTGCTCGATGAGGTCGCGGACACAGCCTTTTCCACCCTCTTTCGGGCTGATATAGCCACTGATGGCCTTCACTTCATCGGCCGCATCGGCGGGACAAGCCGCCAAACCTACACTCTGCATCACGCGGATGTCGGGGATGTCGTCGCCCATGAAGACGATTCCCTCTTTTTTGAGCCCTTTGGCGGCCATGTACTCGTTGAGTTTCAGCACTTTGTTGGGAACGCCAGTGAACACATCGGTCACGCCGAGGCTGTTCATCCTGACCTCCATCGAAGGACAAATCGCGCCCGAAATGACGGCCACATTGTAGCCTAATTTGGAGGCCAATTGCAGCGCATAGCCGTCTTTCACATTGGTGGCGCGCCACGGGTGGCCGTCGTGGTCGGAGTAGACCTTGCCGTCGGTCATCACGCCGTCGTAATCGAAAATAAAGGTGGTAATAGGTTGGAACAGGTTGCTCATAAGACTGAAATTTTGGCCAAAAATAGGTATTTTTCGCGAAAAGAGGCTTGATAATGTAAAAATGCTTAATTTTGCACTTCAAATTTTGACGCGAGACTTCGGGACACGAGACTGTGAGACCGTCCCAAGTCAACAAGTCCCGCGTCCCGTAGTCAATAAATTTATGAGAGTCAGACATCAAACAGATAACGTTGAAGAGATTGTGGCCGCAACGGTTGAGGCCATGGAAGCCGTTAAAGGAAAAGACATCGTCACCCTCGACTTGCGCGAAATCACCACCGCCGTGACGGACTATTTCGTCATCTGCCACGCACCTTCGAAGACGCAGGTGGACGCCATCGCCGACAAGGTGGAGGAGTTGGTTTTTGAAAAGACACACAACAAGCCCTACCACGTTGAGGGCCGCGAAAATACGGAATGGATTTTGATAGACTTCGTGGACGTGGTCGTCCACGTGTTCCTCGAATCGGCGAGAGGTTACTACAAATTGGAGGAACTTTGGGCCGACGCCGAAAGGATTGTCAAGCAAAACGAAGACTAACAAAATCAAAACCAACACTTTACATGAAGAACAAAGAGACCAACGACACGGGCAACCAACCCAACCAGTCGCCTCAGCCCAACCAACCGAACCAACGCCCGAACAACAAACGGCGGTTCAGTTTCTACTGGATTTATGCCATTTTGTTCGCCGTGCTGATCGGTTTGCAGTTTTTTGGCAGAGACCCTGTCACCCAACCTAAAGAAATTGACCAAGGTCAACTCATCGAAATGCTGAAGAAAGAGGAAGTGGCCAAAATTGAACTCATCAACCGTGAGGATGCTGAGATTTACCTGAATCATAAAGGACTGACTTACAACAATCTCACCGAAGTCAAGACCGACTCGGAAGGCAAGTCCACAACGCCCAACTACACCTATAAAATCGGTTCGCTCGACCGTTTTGAGGAAATGGTGGAGAATGCCCAGCAAGACGTTGCCAAACCTGTGTATATCAGCAATGTAAGACGCAACAACTGGATGGGCAGCATCTTGGAATGGATTATTCCGTTGGCATTACTCCTTGTTTTCTACATCATTCTCATCCGTGGCATGGGGCGCGGCATGGGCGGCGGCGCAGGCTCGATTTTCAACATCGGCAAGTCTCGGGCGCAGCTTTACGACAAGAACACCAATGTCAACGTCACTTTCAAGGACGTGGCAGGTTTGGAAGAAGCCAAAGTGGAAATCATGGAAGTCGTTGATTTCCTGAAGAATCCAGAGAAATACACCAAATTGGGCGGCAAGATTCCGAAGGGCGTGCTGCTCGTCGGCCCTCCCGGAACGGGTAAGACCCTGCTGGCCAAATCCGTGGCAGGCGAGGCCAATGTGCCGTTCTTTAGCCTGTCGGGTTCCGACTTCGTGGAGATGTTCGTCGGCGTAGGTGCCTCGCGCGTCCGCGACCTGTTCAATAACGCCAAGGCCAAGGCTCCTTGCATCATCTTCATCGACGAGATTGATGCCATCGGTCGCGCCCGTGGCAAGAGTGCTATCACGGGTGGTAACGATGAGCGCGAAAGCACACTGAACCAGCTACTTACCGAAATGGACGGCTTTGGCACCAATTCAGGTGTCATCGTTTTGGCTGCCACCAACCGCGCCGACATCCTTGACAAGGCTTTGCTCCGCGCCGGCCGTTTTGACCGTCAAATCTATGTGGAACTGCCTGACATTGTGGGGCGTAAGGAAATCTTTGAGGTACACATGCGCGGCCTGAAGCTCGGCAACGACGTCGACAAGGAGTTTTTGGCCAAACAAACGCCTGGTTTCTCGGGTGCCGACATCGCCAACGTGTGCAACGAAGCCGCGCTGATGGCTGCCCGTAAAGGCAAGGAAATCATTGAGAAACAGGACTTCCTCGATGCCGTCGACCGCATTATCGGCGGTTTGGAGAAGAAGAATAAGATCATTACCGCCGAGGAAAAGAAGGTCATTGCCTACCATGAAGCGGGGCACGCCACGACGAGCTGGCTGCTGCAATACGCGCATCCTTTGGTCAAGGTGACCATTGTGCCACGCGGAAACTCACTCGGTGCAGCTTGGTATCTGCCTGAAGAACGGCAAATTACGACCAAGGAGCAGATGTATCACGAGATGATTGCCACACTCGGAGGCCGCGCTGCCGAACAGGTCGTTTTCGGCCAGATTTCGACAGGTGCCCTCTCCGACCTCGAAAAGGTGACCAAACAGGCCTTTGCCATGGTGAGCTACTACGGTTTGGACGAGGAAATCGGCAACCTAAGTTACTATGACTCAACGGGTCAGCAGGACTATAGCCTGACAAAGCCCTTCAGCGAAAAGACCGCCGAGACCATCGACAAGCGCGTGAGCGTCATTGTCGAGAAGGCCTATCAGGAAGCCATCGCCATTTTGACAGACCACCGCGATGGCCTCAGCCAGTTGGCCAACAAGCTCATCGAGGAGGAAGTCATCTTCGGCGAAGACCTTGAACGCATTTTCGGCAAGCGTCCGTGGGGCAATTCGGAAGACGAAAAACTGAAGAACGCCGCCCTGAAAGCCGCTGAAAACCAGAAAGAAAACCAACCCGAACAAGAACCTGAAAACGCATAAGCCATGGCATGGGGTAATAAAGCAGACAACCGCGACACGACCTATAAGGAACAGATTTTAGCCAAGGTGCGCAACGCTCTCCTTGAGAAGCAGGAAGCGCTGTTCAAGGATGTTGACAAACACACCGAGACTTGGGTGCCCATCAAAGAGGAAGACGGCACCGCCGTCACTTTCGCACAAAACTTCACGGACAACAGCGGCATCTTCATCTATTTGGAGAGCGAGCGCGAGTTTGCTGACTGTATCAAGCAACTGGCTCCAGAAAACGGCTGGGAACCACTGTGGTGCACCAGTCCCGTCATGCGCGCCATGCTCGACAAATATGGCATCCCCTACTCGACTTCGCCCGAGCGCGAACCGAATCAGAAATTAGTCAGCCTGACCGAATGCGAGTGTCTCATCGCCAAAACCGGCAGCATCCTCCTCTCCGATGCACTGACAAAAACCCGCGAGGCATACGCTTTGGCCGACATCCTCTTGGTGTTTGCCACCACAGAGCAAATCGTGGGCGGACTAAAAGACGCTTTCCTGACCGTGGAAAAGAAATACAAGGGAAACAAGCCCTCGCAACTGAGCATCATCACGGGACCAAGTCGCTGCTCCGACATCGAGCAAACTTTGGTCATCGGTGCGAATGGTGTTCGACAGGTGGCCGTGTTTTTGGTGGATGAAGAGTAAAATGAGCATAAATGCCGACACTTCAGAAGCATAAGCCCCTAAAAATCATCCTTTTAATTCTATTTAGCCTTTTCATTGCCTTTTTGTGCATTCCCGTGCCCAAATTCGACAAGCCCTATTCCACGGTCTTGACGGCCCGTGACGGCGAATTGCTCGGCGCAAAAATTGCGGATGACGGGCAATGGCGTTTCCCTGCCACGAATAACTATTCCCCGAAATATGTGGCCTGCCTGCTGGAATACGAGGACCGCTGGTTTTTCCTACATGGAGGCTTCAACCCGATTTCGTTTGTGAAGGCGTTTCGCGACAACATGAAGGCTGGCGAGGTGGTGCGCGGCGGCAGCACGATTTCCATGCAGGTAGTGCGGATGTTGCGCGACAACCCGCCGCGAACCTACGGTGAGAAGCTTTGGGAAGTCTTCTTGGCCATGCGTTTGGAACTACGCTATTCCAAAAAGTCTATTCTGAATATGTATGCGGCCAACGCGCCTTTCGGGGGCAATGTGGTGGGCATCGACGCGGCGGCATGGCGTTATTTCCACACTACGCCCGACGAACTCTCGTGGGGTGAGGCGGCAACTTTGGCCGTTTTGCCTAACGCACCTGCGCTGATTCACCCGGGCCGCTCGCGTGAGCGCTTGCAGCAAAAACGCGATGAGTTGCTTCAGCGGTTGCCTCATTCCAAGGCTTTCATTCCCAAGCGGTTCAATGTGCCGAAACTCTCTGAAGAGGATGCCGAACTGGCCATGATGGAGGACATTCCAGCGCGACCTTTCGAGATGCCGATGCTGGCGTATCACTACCTCGCCGATCAAGACAAACGGCACCACGGCGAGCAAATCAGTTCGACGATTGACCTCAACTTGCAGCAGTCGGTCATAGACATCATGAAACACCACCACGAGGTGAACGTGATGAACAGCATTGATAATGCGGCGGTGTATGTGGTTGATTATCTGAATAATGAAATCCTTGCTTACGTGGGCAACAACCTCGATGCCGAAGATGCCGCGATGGTCGATATGGTGAAAGCGCAACGCTCCACGGGCAGCATTTTGAAACCGTTTTTGTTTGCCGCCATGCTAGACGAGGGCACACTCTTGCCCCAAATGGTCTTGCCTGACGTGCCGATGAACCTTTACGGCTTCACGCCGAAGAACTACAGCGGCGAGTATTGGGGCGCGGTGCCCGCCGACAAAGCGCTGCAAAACTCGCTCAACGCGCCGTTTGTGCACCTGCTGCGCGAGTTTGGCCAACAGAAATTCCACGCCTTGCTGAAGCAGTTGCCGCTGCGGGGCATCGTTTTCGACGCTGACCACTACGGCCTTTCGCTCATCGTGGGCGGCAGCGAGGCTTCTTTGTTCGACATCACCAACGCCTACGCGAAAATGGGGCGCAAGTTGGCCTCGTATGTCAATGAAAACTACAATGTTAAGATTGACGAGAAGGAGTCACCTTTTTCGGCGGAGGCCATTGCCGAGACCTTCCACGTGATGCTCGGCCTGACGCGCCCCGTGAGCCAAATTGGGTGGGGCGGTTTTGCCTCGTCGAAGCAGGTGGCTTGGAAGACGGGCACTAGCTTCGGTTTCAAGGACGCTTGGGCGGTGGGGCTCACCGACGGCTACGCCGTGGGCGTGTGGGTGGGCAACTCCGACGGCGAGGGTCGCCCGGGACTGACGGGCGTGGGCGCGGCGGCTCCCTTGCTGTTCGATGTCATCGGGAAGCTCAACGACAGCTACCGCTATCCGGCCAATACCTCGGAAAGCATTGAGATTGAGGTCTGCGCGGAGTCGGGCTATCCAAAGTCGGAGTATTGCACGAACACCAAGAAAATCCGCGCCTGCAACGTGGAGAACCACACGGGCGTATGTCCTTATCATAAAAAGGTGTTTTTGGACGAATCGCGCCAGTATCGCGTGCAGCCCGACTGCTATCCCGTGGACCAGAAGTGCTTCGAGGTGTATTATGTTTTGCCGCCCGTGATGGAGTGGTTCTACAAGAAGCACTCGCCGCTGTTTCGTCCGCTGCCTGCCTTCTATCCGGGTTGCGGCGCGGCCCATCCCGACGACGTGATGGCCTTCGTCTATCCCAAGAGCGACGCCAAGGTGACCATCCCCATCGGCATTCGCGGCGACCGCCAGCAGGTGATTTTCGAAATCGCACACCGCAACCCGCAAAAGACCATTTTCTGGACGCTGAACGACACCTTTTTAGGCCAAACCCGCCTCAATCACCAAATGCCCATCGATGTGGAAAAAGGCAGCTACGAGCTTCGCTGCGTCGATGAGGACGGCGTGGAGCTTTATAGGCGGCTTGTGGTGCAGTAAGGTTTTCTTTCACAGAAAAATGCGGTTTTTTTTTGCGAGAAATTCTCAAAAAAAACTAATTTTGCGCCTTCAAAAAACGGATTTATGCTCTACAATATACCTCTTCTGTTTTTCTCCGCCACATTGGTCTTCATCGCGACCAATCTCTACGGCTGGCTGCTGAAGCGGTATTATGTGCCATTGCCACTGAAGGAGCATTTTGAAGAGCTTTATCCCGTTCATCGTTCGGTGGCCACGCTGTATTTGCTGCAATTGTTTGAGGTGCCTTACCTTTTTCATATAGGGCAACCAGCGGCGTTGTTCTACGTGAACGGCACGGCGGTGATGTTTTTCGCTTCCTATATGATGGTGCTGGTCAAGGGGTATTTCTTTATGGAGTATCCGAAGCCTAAGCAGCTGTTTCTGTTTATGTTACCAGTGGCCGTTTGCGCCATTCTGTTGCTGCTGCCCGTGTTTGGAATCCTGCCTTTTACCGAAAACTTCCAGACGGTGATGTTCTGCATTGTCGCCGTGGTGTCAGCCGTGTATGTCGGGCTTCTCGTGCGCTTTCGCAACCAACTCCACCGTCAAATTCGCAAATTTGAAGAGGACGAATACTCCAACGAGAGCGATTTCCCGTTGCAGTTCGCCAAGAAGGTGGAATGGATGCCCCTCTTGATTTGCCTGGTGATGTATGTTTGTTTTATCTTGGACAACCCGACCGTCAAGTTCGTGCGCGACCTCATTCTCATCGTTATGAACGTGTGGTTTGTCTTTTATACCCTGAATCCGCACCGCAGCCTCAGGCCAGAGCTGACAGAAGCCTTGAAGGAAGAAACGGCTTCTGAGGAAAAGGCAGCAGAGCTTGAAGAAAAGCACCGTCTTACCGACGAGATGCAAAAAGAGCTGGAAACCAAGCTGATAGACCTAATTCGAAACGAGAAACTCTATTTGGAAGACCATCTGACCCTGAACGACCTTGCACAACGCATTTTCACCAACAAGACCTACCTGAGTGAAGCCATAGCCCGCAGCGAGTACGGGGCGTTCTACCAGCTCATCAATACCATGCGTTTGGAGCACGCTTGCAAGATGCTCGACGAGCAGCCCGGCATCAAACTGGAGCAAGTGGCCTTTGCCTCGGGTTTTTCTTCGGGAAGTGCTTTTTCGCAGGTCTTCAAGCGCCTTAAGGGTGTCACGCCTTCGGAATATTTGCATAATAAAGAAGGTTAGCGAGCGCCTCTAGGATAATCCCGACCTGACACAGTTCGTTTTAAATCGTAATTTCCTGATTTTAAGTAATTTTATTCTGCGTCAATTGACGGAGAATAAAGCGGTTTTGACGGAAAACAATAAAGTTTTTATCTAAAATAAAACATTATTTCCTGAAAATAAAACTTGTTTAGGGTTGATTTCGGAATTTTGCCTTCGAAAATTCAAAAAAAGTCAAACGAAATTAATTCAGCAATGAAAACTTTCCAAATCATCGGGCTTATCTTCATGGTCATTTGCGCCGTGGCCGTTTTTTACGGCATGAACAAACTGAACCGGCACGACCGCGACAAGCGTGCAAAAATTCAGAACGGATGTTCGGACGCAGAAAATTGTAATTAAATAAATATCAAACAATTAAATATCAAACAAAATGAAAAAACTTACCTTAACACTAACAATCCTCCTTGCTATGCTCACGGCATCAAAGGCTTGGGCTTACAATGGAATGCTCATCGGCGACGGTTCCTGTACGAATCCTTATATGATCAAGGATATAGCTGACTGGAACATGTTTGCAAATCTGCTCAACGACCCGGTGTATGCGCCTTATTATTGTGACAAGCATTTCAGGTTGGGGGCTGACATCGGCAGCGAGAGCACCAACCCGGGTGAAAGGGTAACGACATGGGCATCCAACGATTCGAGATATCCGTTCTGCGGCACTTTCGACGGCAACGGACACACCATCTGGATTAAATATGTTCAGACGGATTCCAACGTCAACCCGAATGACGATTCAAGTCAGGGAGTGGCACTTTTCCACTATGCGGACCATGGCTGCGAGATACACGACCTTATCATCAAGGGCGAAATTATTACCAATTATAAATATGCGGCAGCCTTCATCTCCTATATTCCTGGAGGAGACTCGTATAACAACAAATATGTCAGCGTGGACCGCTGCACTACATACGTTGATATCGTGTATTATGATACATTCGAAGGCGATGCCTGCTCTGGCGGATTTGTCGGATATTCAGGACATTATGTATTCTTGAACTTTAAAGACTGTCTCTTCCGTGGTACCTACCGAGGTGCAAGCGTCTCAGGTGTCTGCGGTATGGTGGGATATCAGGCGAATGATGGATGGGTCTATTTCGAGGACTGCTATGTTAATCCGACAAGTTTGTATATCCATTATACAGACAATGATCACAATTTCTGCAATTACGGCTATGATCTTGGTGGAATCCCATGCTACAGTTACCACGATTCTTTCTATGAGAATCCAGGGTTCGGCGATGAGCAAGGCGAGCTCACTATATTGGATTACATAACTCCTGAGGTTGTCGTGTCGCTCTTGGGTAACTGGACTGTCGTGGACGGACAGCCTATCCCTATGACCATCAACATGGTGGAGGAGCACTGCTCGTTGTTCTCGGGTTATTATGCAAATAATAGCAATATACCTTACAACTCTAATTACAGTAACACTAATGAGGACTATGGAAAGGTTGTTGATGGGAACAAGGCGACAAAATGGTGTGTGATGTATCCGTACAGCTGGCATAATTCCTGGACACCTATCAGTGTCTATTTTGATTACGGTAAGGGGTTTATTCCGAAAGGCTACATCGTTACCACAGGCAACGACGTGGAAGCTCATCCTGACCGTCTTCCGAAGGAATGGGAGCTTTATGGATGGAATGGTGAAACAAATGATTGGGATTTGCTCGACCATCATACCAGCAAAAGTGGCTCGTTGCCCAAAAAAAACGTGGTTGACAGGGCCTTTCTGTTAAACAACTATGAGAACATTACCAGAGCCTACAATTATTTCTGGTTAAAGATTGAAGAGATTGAGAGAGAGGATGAGTATTGGAATGGATTTTTTGGTGGTGGCTGGGTGACCAATGAAGCTGATTTCGTGTGTGAGCTGAGCGAGATCAGGATTTTCGGTGTGTTGTCGGAAAACGACCAGCATGATTTGGCAAACTGCGCCATCAGCGGGTTGTTGCCTTACTATGAACACACAGGCAGTGCTATCCCGCTCCACTACATGGTGACTGACTACTACGGCGACGAGTTGGTAGAAGGTCCAGGTTCTCATTATACAAAAACGATAACCAGAAAATATGGAGATTTGACTGAGAATGTCACTGAAGTGATAGGATCGGGCGAATACACCTTTACTATCACAGGACAACACTCATTCCATGGCACGCAAACAACTTCGTTTGTGGTGACTGACCCTGGTCTTCCTGACCCGATGGTTTGGACAAATGATGGTAATAATACATATTATTATGTCAAGATTCCGGCTACGGGGTGTGACACCTTGGATCTTTCCTCTGATGTGAGGCCGTTTACGGAGCCGTTCTATGTTTTTGACGATGGCGGGCCTAATATGGATTACTCCCCAAACTGTGACGGCAAGTTGGTGATTATAGCGCCTGAAGGCTATGTGCTTCAAGTTGAAGGCCATGTGTGTAGTGAAGGCTACCCGGGTGATTATCTTGTCATTTATGACGGTGACGATGTGGATGATGCTGTACTTGGCGATAATTCTTATGGAACTAAAGCCACACAAAGTGTTCCTTTGTTGAACACAACGGGACGTGATATGTTGCTGAACTTTATCTCAAACAATGTGTATAACACTTTTGGCATGCAATTGTTGGTGACACCAATCAGTACCGCAGACGGACATGACATAATCATCCCAGATGTTGATAATGGCGAAGTCACCACAGCACAGACTGAGGACGTGCCGATAAACACTGATGTCGTGTTGAACATCAATCCAGATAATGGGTATATGCTGCAAAGCATCACTGCCACGGTTGATTCAAAAAAACTGACTGTTGATGGCGGTTTGTGGTATTTGAATGATCCGGATACGCAGGACGATGAAACGGCGACTGCCACTTTCACCATGCCAGGAAGTGATGTCAATATCACCCCGATTTTTGCTGCAACAGATTCGTTGTCAGTTAATATGCCATATAATATTAACGACCCAACTGATGCCATGCAGGTGTATATTCCGGAAGAGGTTGTTGCTTTCAATGTTTATAACTCTAATGGCAAAGACGGCGGTTATAACACGTGTACGGTTTCGTATTTGCAGTTGAACGCTCCGGAAGGCAAAATATTGCAGATTTCAGGCATAACCAATGTGGATGAGGGCGACTATTTAGAAGTATTTGACGGCAACAACCTGAACAATTCAATGGGGTATGGCGATATGGACAACAGGGACATCGGAGTGCTTGTTTCAAGCGGGAACCAGGTTCTGCTGCTCTTTGTCAGCGATAGTTGGAATAATTGGGGAGGTGGCATTGACATCACTGTTCGACCTCTTGACCCTGAGGCTTTTTACACCATCCCGACGATAACTGTTACGGGAGGAACTATTACTCCAAACAAGCCTACAGCGAAGTTTGGTGAAAATGTCAATTTGCAGATTGAACCATCTAACGGCTACATGCTCAATGAGTTGAAGGTAACACAACATATGGGTGACAACGACTATGAAATGGCTGTCACAGGCGGATTGTGGCACGACACAAATCCAACAGAGGCGTCGTTTGTGATGCCAGCCAACAATGTGGCAATAACACCTTCTTTTACTGATAACCTTACGTCTGGAGACGATGGCTTGTACATCAACATGCCGAAATATAACCGTTCTTACGAACCTAAGAAAGTGAATCTTTCAACCCATATTACCTCGTTTAAGGTTTACGACAACGGCGGCAAGGATGGCAACTACAGTCCATACTGCGACGGTTATATGGTTTTGACGGCCCCGATAGGCTACAGGCTCAGTCTTTCGGGCAATGTGACATGCCAGAACAAGGGCACTTATCACGACTTTCTGAAGGTGTATGACGGCGACACTGTCACTGCGCCACCGATTGGCAATCCTGATGGTTTTGGATATAGCGATCCAGGCTTGGATTTCGGTCCGTTGACCAGCACCGGACGCTCAATGATGCTCTATTTCCATTCGGAAAACAACAGCATGCGCGGTCTCGACCTAACAGTGGAAATTGTCGACGAGATTCCTTTCAAAATCACACTCGACGATTCCAATGTGCCAGATAGTTGTGGACTCTCTATTTCAGGTTATCAATATATTGATGATGATGGTAAATATGTGGCATGGGTAGGCAACAACATCACTGTGGATGTGGCGTGCGATGACAATCATCTGTTTGAAGGCCTTTCGGTGAAAGATCCCCACGGCAATGAAATAGCGTTGTCGCAAGGTTTGGCATGGTACAACGGCAATAATAGCGAGGCCTCCTTCACTATGCCAGGAAGAAATCTCACCATAACATACGAATTTGTTGAAAAAGGCGAACAGTATGTAAAGATGCCTAAGATGAATACCGATAGCACTGCTTTGGAAATCACTTTGCCAGAAGGAATCACCTCGTTCAAAATTTACGATGATGGCGGTGCCAATGACAACTATTCGAACTATTGTGATGGTTATATTTTGCTTACGGCTCCTGACGGCAAAGTGTGGCAACTCTCGGGTACTGTGAAATCGGAGCGTGGCAAAGACTTCATGGTAGCCTACGAGGGCAGCACTACGGATAAGCGCATCGGTCTCCTGCATTATGGAAACAATTCCGAAAACGGCGAAAACATCAGCGGTTTGGTGACCTTCAGCGACCAGATGCTGATACGTTTCCATTCCGATTATCAGGTCAACTATGAGGGTCTTGACCTCACTGCCACGGTTATCGACCCGATAACGAGAATTGTCAAGGGTTATGGCTCCAACACCGATTTTGGATCGTGGGACTTCATCTCGGCTCCGACAAAATACTATATATTCCCTGAGAAGGTGACGAACCTAATCCCGACAACGAATGGCGAGCCTGACCCGATGTCGGACAATTACGACTTGTATCGTTACAACCAAAGCGCGGAATTGGAATGGGAGAACTACAAAGCCCATATGAATAGCTTCACACTTAACAGAGGCTGTGGCTATCTTTATGCCAACAGATACCAACAGACCTTGCACTTCGGCGGTGAGGTCAATATTGGAGATTCCATAACGGTGCCGCTCGTCTACGATGCCAATGCCGGTGTGCCTGGCGTGAACCTGGTCGGAAACCCGTTGCTGTTCAATGCCTACGTCAACAGACCTTATTATATGATGAGCGACGATGGCAGAGATATTGAACCCGTTTATGATTATACAAGGTGGCCGGTCCAAATGTGCACAGGCATTGTCGTGTGCGCCGACGACGAAAACGAAACGGTCTCTTTCAGCAAGACTGAACCGACATCGAAAGCCCTGGGTGAAGGTGCACTGTTAGTGACCTTGACGAAAACCGACACCCCTGAGGAAGAGCATGACAGGGCCTTCGTGACCTTCAGGGAAGGCTTGAAGCTCCGCAAGTTCATCTTCAACAAAGAGCACGCGAAAGTCTTCATCCCGAAGGACGGTAAAAACTATGCCATCACCTATTCCGAAAAGACGGGTGAGATGCCACTGAGTCTCAAGGCGGTGTACGATGGTGCCTATACCCTCACCGTCAATCCCGTGATTGCGCAGATGGAATACCTGCACCTGATTGACAACCTCACCGGCGCGGACGTTGACCTTTTGGCCAACCCCGTCTATAGTTTCACTGCTAATGCAGGCGAATTCGATTCACGTTTCCGCTTGATGTTCTCCGCCTATTCCATCGACGAGAACGGCGCTACGACAGGCTCAGCGACCTTCGCATATATTGATGCCTCGGGCAATATCATCATCACGGACGGCCCTTCGACTCCTTCGACAGGCTCAGGAACCTCAGGGACCTGCACGCTGCAGGTGATTGACATTCTTGGTCGCCAATGCTACACCAAGGAGCTGTCAACTGCCAACTGTCAACTGTCAACTGCCAACTTCCCCGCAGGCGTGTATGTTTTGCGATTGATTAATGGAAATGAGGTTAGAACACAGAAGATTGTAATTGAATAAAAAACATCAAAATAAAATGAACAAAATCTTAAAATTCATCCTCCTCGCCCTCGTCAGCCTGACAGGGCTACAGGCCTGGGCCACCGAACACACGGTGACCTACCGCATTACTGAAACGCACAACGGCAACGCCTATACGTTCACCTTCGTGCGCTCTGGCACCAGCTTCGGATATAGTACCGGACAGAAAACGGCCTACGTCAGCAACATTACCAACACCGATGGGTTCAACGTGGAGCTTGACGACTATATCAATCTCCATCTCAGAATCGATAGGGGGAGGCTCACCACGGAAAACAAAAATGGCTACATCGGCTTCACCCTCAACTTTCAATCCCAACAGAATCCCCATATCTACGTCAACAGTTACCACTATTACGTGACCCATATAAAGGTGGCCGACCACGACGGCGCCGCGATAATTGGCTACACCAGTCCGTGGACGATGGGCAACCAATTCCTTGACGTTGATGTGGATATGGTGACCGAAAGCGAACCCAACAACCTAAGCTACTACAGAGAATTCAACGCCAGCATCCCCTTCTCGGAAACTTTTGCCCAACTTACCATCACCTATAGCGACACGCCGCGTCCCTACAGCATCACCTATACGGATGCCGTCAATGGCGAGAACGGCGTGACCAACCCCAACCCGACCACCTACAACGTCACCACTGCCACCTTTGACGTCACTGAGCCCACGCGCACAGGCTATACTCTCGATGGCGTCACCTATACCGATGCCCAACACCCCAACGCTACCGCTGTCACCTTGCCCCAGACCATCACCCAAGGCAATGCAGTCATGCGCAAGGCCATTACCTATAACTTCACCTGGACGGCTCATACTTATAGCGTGCAGTTCAACAAGAACGCCGACAATGCCACAGGCAATATGGATAACCAGGTTTTCACCTATGACGAGGCAAAAGCTCTCACCGCCAACGTCTTCGAGCGCACGGGCTACACCTTTACAGGCTGGAACACTCAGGCCGACGGTAACGGCACTTCCTATACCGACCAGCAGAACGTCAGCAACCTCACCCCTGAGAACGGCGCCACCTTTAACCTCTACGCCCAGTGGACGGCCAATCAGTACACTGTGACGCTCGACCAGCAGATCGGCAGCGGCGGTACCACCTCCGTCACCGCTACCTTCGACGCTGCGATGCCCGACATCACCATACCTACCATAACGGGTTACACCTTTGGCGGCTACTACACCGAGACCAATGGCGGCGGCACCCAGTATTACAACGCCGACGGCACCAGCGCACATAACTGGGATATTACTGAAGCCACCACGCTTTACGCCCAGTGGAGCATCATCAATTGGACGGGCAGCGGCACTCAGGACGACCCCTACCTTATTATATATCCTTCACAGCTTCTGAAGCTGGCTGACGATGTGAACAGCGGCCAAGAGTACTACGGCAAGTTCTTCAAATTAGGTAACGACATCGATATGGACGGCATTGCCTTTGAGGGGATTGGCTATGGTTCTGGCTCCAATGAGTTCCAAGGCAACTTCAACGGCGACAATAAGACCATCAGTAATGTCACCATTAATAGCCCCAATGAAACCTATGTTGGCTTTTTCGGTAAACCCGATTATGGAACTATCAAGAATCTCATCCTTGACGGGGCAAATATTACGGGCCGGTTTTATGTCGGTGTCCTTGCAGGTAAGTGTAATAGGAATATTCAGAGCTGCCTGGTCTTGAACAGCAGTGTTACCACAAATACGGGTACTAATGATATAGGTATTATATATGGAGTTGAGAGTGATTTTACCTCAATCACCAACAACCACTACCGCAACTGCTCTGTCACCAGGGGCGGTAACACCTACACCACCAACATCGGCACCAATCATGGCGATGTTGACGGTGCCCGCAGCATCCACACGCTAACGATTCCTGAGCGCGTAACAGCCACCAGCACCGATACGGTGACCTACAACCACGTGCTCTACTACGCCTCCAACGTAAGCGTCACCCTTACCCCTGAGATGTACTATGCTATATCCAATGTCACCGTGAACGGCGAAGCCGCCACTAACAATGGTGACGGCACCTGGAGCTTCGACATGCCCGCCGCCGACGCCACCGTGAGCGCCACGGTGAAGTTAGATTTGCCAGGCACCGGCGAAGCAAATAATCCTTACATTATTTCAGGCACCACCCAATTTAACCTGGTTGCCACACTTGTGAACAACGGCGAAAGCTTCAACGGCGTTTACTTCAAACTTGCCGACAATGCCAACATTACCATGAGCAACATGATAGGCACCAGCGCGCATCCGTTCAGCGGCAACTTCGACGGCAACAGAAGCCACAACGCCACTTTGACATTGGATCTTTTATTTGACACTGAGGTGATTTACACCGCTCCGTTCCGCTATGTCAGCGGCGCCAATATCCATGACCTTTTTGTGGGAGGAAACATGCGAATTGGTAATAATTCACAATACGCAGCCAGTATCGTTGCCTACTCGGAAGGCACAACTATCCTCAACAACTGCGTCTCCAATGTTGAAATAAACAGCGAAGCACACAATAGCTTTGCCTATAACGGCGGCTTGGTGGGTCATGTGGCAAGCGAATCAACGCTCAACATCACTAACTGCGTATTCAAAGGTAGTGTTTTTTATCATAATAGTGGCCGGTGTTGCGGTTTTGTGGGCTTAAACCACGGCACCACCAACATCAACGGTGGCATATACGAACCATCTAACCAGCAATTGTATTCCTATTATGATTATTATAATTTTATCAACCCCGAGATGGGCACTTATAGCCTCACTGACTGCTACTACACCCAGCCGATGGGCGAAAGCTGGCAGGGCACCATCGCTTACACCTCTGTGAGTGATAATCTTTGCCATCAGATTTCGATAGCCGGTGAGACCGTCTATGCAAGCCCTGATAATACTTTCATTGATAATGTGAATGGTGTTTATGACTACACAGGCGCTGTCATCAACATCAACCCGACGGTCATCTTCGGTGGCGATACCCTCGATCCATCGTGCTACACCCTCAGCCTGACCTACAATGGCAATCCTGCAACAGAGGTGAATGCCCGAGGCAACTACATGTATACCGCCGCAGGCGTCAATGCCAACGGCTACTACGGCAACGTATATCGTTACTTTTCGGTCGTCGGCTTCGACGGCAGCGGCACCGATTCCGATCCTTACCTTATCGAATCGATAGAGGACTGGAATAAATTGGCAAGCAGAGTATATGATGGCACCACGTATAGCGGCAAACACTTCAAGCTCATGGCAAACTTGACTATCTCTAAAGTGGTTGGCTACAACAAGATCAATAGTTTCCAAGGCATCTTCGACGGGGACGGTCATACGCTCACCCTCAACGGCGATGATTTCGGAACCTCGGGTTATTACACCAGCTTCAATGTTTGCGCCCCGTTCCGCTATGTGGCAGGCACCACAATCAAGAATCTGAAAGTCGCTGGCGACATCTACACAAGGACACAGTTTGCAGGCGGTCTCATTGGCAGGGCAGGTGACGGCGACAATGTGATACAGAATTGTATCGTCAGTGTCAATATCCATAGCAGCATCAGTGGCGATGGCACCCACGGCGGCTTCATTGCCCATCTGCAAGGTAGCAACGGAGTACTTTGCGAAACCACGTTCACGGGCTGTGCTTTCACTGGAAGCATCACCACCACCAACAACACAACCAATGTCGGCGGCTTTGTGGGATGGTGCGATTGGGGTAATGGCCCCGACAACGGCCATTGTCGCCTCTTTTTCAATGACTGTTTCATAAATCCTTCTGCAAGCTGCATCTCATCGGGCAGCAAGACATTCGCCCGTTGCAACGACGAGGGCCAATCGCTTCATCTCAACAACGGCTATTTCACCCAGGCTATCGGCGATGTTCAGGGTAAGCGTGTTGAAAACGATGGCGCTTTACCTATTGGCAGCTACACCTTATACAACGTCAGCGGTCTGAAGTTCTATGACAACGGCGTGAAAGACAGCGACGGAACCTTCTACCATTATATCAACGCCCCTTCTAACGCCATCAAGCGTCAATTCATCGGCTATGGCGACAACAACGACCACTGGGCATTCATTGCTTCGCCTCTTGAAGATAACATTTCCCCCAATGATGTTAACAACCTTTTGGACAACAACGAAGCGTACTATGACCTTTACCGCCTCAATCCGAGCAACACGAGGTGGGAGAACTGGAAGGCGCATGAGGGCAATGCCGCATCAAACTTCAACTTCATCAATGGCAGGGGTTACCTTTACGCCACCAAGTATAACAGGATCGTGACCTTCACCGGCACGCTCAACATGGGCGGCGAGAAGACCATTGAGGAGCTTCCGAATGGCTACAACCTCGTGGGCAACCCGTTCTGTATTGAGGCTTACGTCAACAAGCCTTATTACACATTGGATGACAACGGTGCCATCATCGTGGCTAATCCTGTCGATAAAGCAACACCCATCCAACCCTGCTATGGTGTCATTGTCAAAGTGGAAAACAACGAAGACATCGTCTTCCGCACAACGGAACCATTCACGAATTCCAATAACGGAAGTCTGGAAATGACCTTGGCCCAAACTGTCGCCACCCGCGACGGCAACGCTTTGAAGATCCTCGACAACGCCATCATCACCTTCGACGAAGGCGGCGAACTGGGTAAGTTCTACTTCGGCGAGCAGGATGCCAACATCTACATCCCGCAGGGCGGCGAGGACTACGCCATCGCCTACAGCGAAGGCCAAGGCGAGATGCCCTTGAACTTCAAGGCTCACAAAAACGGTGAGTACACGATTTCGGTCAATACCGAAGGCTTGAAGATGAACTATCTCCACCTTATTGACAACCTTACTGGAAACCATGTGGACCTGCTTCAGACGCCCTCCTACACCTTCACCGCTAAAACCACCGACTACGCCTCGCGCTTCAAGCTGGTGTTCAATGCCGACGATGAAAACGGCGCTTCGACAGGCTCAACGACTTTTGCCTTTGTCGATGCGAACGGCAACATTGTCATCACAGACGGCCCTTCGACTCCTTCGACAGGCTCAGGGACCTCAGGGACCTTCATCTTGCAGGTGATTGACATGATGGGTCGTGTCATCGTTTCGCATAGCGGACACATTCAATGCGTCCCTACCAACAGGATGACGCCTGGCGTGTATGTTTTGCGATTGATTAATGGAAATGAGGTTAGAACACAGAAGATTGTAATTGAATAAACAATAAATATAAACAATAAAACATCAATAAAATGAAAAAACTGACCTTAACACTGACCCTCCTCCTTGCGGTGCTCACAGGCTCAAAGGCCTGGGCCACAGGAGGAACGCTCACCGGAAACGGCACGAGTTTGAACCCTTACATCATCAGCGACCTCGCCGACTGGAACACCTTTGCCGGATGGCTCAATGATGGCCTCACTGCCGCCGATTACGCCGACAAATACTACAAGCTCGTCGCTGACATCGGCACGACGGAGAACCCCGTCACGCTGGCTGCCTCCGAGTACTACTACAACCCGTTCTGCGGCAATTTCAACGGCAACGGGCACACCATCACGGTGGCGCTGACCCGCACCACCATCCCCGACGGCGATGAACACCTTCAAGGCCTTGCCCTGTTCCACTACGTGGGCAGCGGCTGCAACATCCACGACCTGCACGTGGCGGGCACCATCAACACCTGCGGCAAGTTTGGAGCTGGCTTCATCGCCTACATCTCGAACGGATCAAGCTCGAACAATCCCAAAATCGTCTCGATTAGCCGCTGCCGTTCGAGTGTCCTCATCACTTCAACCGTCGAGGGCGACGCCACCAGCGCGGGCTTTGTCGGTGCCTCGAAGAAATACGTCAACCTAGTGCTGAACAACTGCCGCTTCGACGGCGCCTTCGTCAGCAGCACCGCCACACAATTCTGCGGCATGGTGGGCTGGCAGGATGGTTCGGGTCACGCCAACACACTCAATTGTCTCGTGAAGCCCGGAGCAGGCATGAACCTCACCGCCCCTGACGGCAACCACTACACCTACTGCCGCTGCGGCGGAGAAAGCTTCGGCATGATCAACAGCTACTATTACACTGCCATCGGCACCGAGCAGGGCAACTCCGTGGGCGACATGAGCAACGACGACCTGAAGAACACCTTGGGCGCAGCATGGTTGGTGCAGGACGACGAAGTCCTCCCTTATGCTATCAGCTACAACTATACACTGATTGACCACTACACTGCCACCGATTACAATGTTCCCCAGAATATCCTCCTCGACCAAGGCTCCAACGGTTACGCCAAATTGGTGGACGGCAACAAGAACACTTATTGGGAGGTCTGGCCTTCAGATTGGACCCCCATCTCCATCAATTTCCAATCGGAAACGCCCTTTGTGCTCAAAGGCTATGTGCTCACCATGGCCCCCGACATCCAGGACAATCCTAGACATAACCCTGTAGAGTGGTATCTGCGCGGAATGAATGCCAATGGCGAGTGGGACGAAATCGAACACCGAGGCGGGTGGCAGGTAGACAATCATTATGAGTATTATTGTGATGAGAATCTGCCAGCCATGAACTCGGCGGAAAAGGTTTATGTCTTAACCGACAACACCAATACCTACCAACAATTCCAATTTGAAATCATTAGGGTAAGTGGAGATGACAACCAAGGCTTCAAGCGCTTCGAAATGGCTGAGCTTCAAATGTTTGGACTTATGAACAGCCATGACTTGGCCAATGCCTGCATCTCTGGTGTAGAAACCCAATATATGTGGAACAACGGCAACCCCATCGAGGTGAACTGCACCGTGACGGACTATGACGGCACCGTGCTGACCGAAGGCATCGACTATATCAAACTTATCAGAAATCTCGACAACGAGGTGGTGTCCCCAGTCACCGAACCCGGCAACTACACACTGAACATCACTGGAACGGGCAATGAGGACCAGGGCTACTTCGGCACCCAATCCGTCGGCTTCAACGTCACCGACAATCCCACTGGCCTCTCCGTGGACTACACCATCCCTGAAGGCACCATAGGCCACTATTACATCAACTTGCCGCAAAACAGGCAGACCACCATCGACCTTAACACCTTGACACCCCCCTTCACCACGCCTTTCAAAGTGTATGACGACAGGGGAAAGAACCACAATTTCACCACAGGCTGCTCAGAAGACCTCTTGGTGACTGCCCCCGAGGACTATGTGCTTCAGGTGAGCGGTACCATAGATTTGGGAGATGAAACCTTGTTGGAATTCTACGACGGTACGTGGGGTGAAACCCTTATGGCTGGCAACTTTAACAGATGCATAGGCGAAAACATCGGTGTACTCATCACCACAGGCCCTCAGTTGGCCATCAAATACAACACCAGTACCACCACAAGCTTCAGTGGCCTCGACCTGACGGTGATGCCCGTCCCCGCCAACACAAACAGCGCAATCACCATCAGCAATCCCGATCCTAGTCTTGGCAGCGTTACGGCTTCCGTTTCAGGCTCCGCTGTGACTTCGGCAACGGTAAACGACCTCGTCACCTTGACGGCCATACCCGCTGAGGGTTATCTGCTCAACGACTTCAGCGTGACTGACGCTCAAGGCAATCCCGTAACGGTGGAAGGCGCTTGGTACACCGACAACACCGGCACTTTCATCATGCCCGGCAGCGAAGTCACCGTCTACCCGAATTTCGTCCCTGCCATCATCACGCCCATCGAGCTTTCCATCAACATGCCAAGATACAGTAGCGGTCCATCTGACGCCTTGGTGGCCACCGTCCCCGAAAGCGTGGAATGCTTCAAAATCTATGACAACGGCGGACCAAACAACAACTACAGCTTCAGCAGCAACGGCTACCTCCTGCTCGTCGCCCCCGAAAACAAGGTGATCCAACTCACTGCCGTCACCATGTACAATGTCATGGTCGATGACTACTTAGAGGTCTTTGACGGCAACACGACAGACTATCCCTTGGGCGGGCCCTACAGCTTCAATGACGACCTTGGTATCTTGACCACGACTGGAAACCAAATGCTGCTCCATTTCATCTGCAACGGCTCCTATTACGATACCGATGATGGTCTGAATCTTATTGCGAGAGTCTATGACATAACTGATGAATTCTCCATCTCGGTGACCTCCACCGAACATGGTACCGTCGCCATCGACCCGGCCACAGGCAATGCTTCGGTAAGCTCCACCGTCACGCTGACCTTCACGCCCAATGAGGGCTTCACAGGTTATAGGCCCATGGACTTCGTGACGAATTACCCCTCCGTCCTCGTGGATGGTGGCTGGTATAGCAACAATGTGATGACCTTCCCCATGCCCGCCGGCCCTGTCATCGTCACTCCCAACTACACCACTGCTACCTCTGCCGAAGATGGGCTGTACGTCAACATGCCGAAGAAGAACACTTACGCCACGTCGAGGATGGTGGACATCCCCATCGGTGTCAGCTCTTTCAAGGTCTATGACGATGGCGGCCCAGACAACATTTTCAGCGATTTCTGCGACGGCTACATGATTCTGACTGCTGCTGAGGGATTCAGGATCAAGCTCACGGGCACTGTGCAGTGTGAACAAAGCAAAGATTATTTGGAAGTCTACGACGGCAACACGACAGAGCAACTCATAGGTAAGTATGGCTATAGTATGTTTAATACAAGCGAAGACATCGGTACGATTTACTCTTCGGGCCAAAGTCTGTTGCTCCACTTCCAGTCGAACAACTGGAACGTATTTTCCTTAGACTATGGCTTGGACCTGAAAGTCGAGACCGTGACGTTACCGAGCCCTTACCTCACCTTCAGCGGCTTCACGGCTACGGCGGGACAAGACGGTTACGACCCCAGTGCTGAAAACGAGAGCTGGCCAAGCTTGGTGGACAACACCACACATACCGTATGGCGCACTCACAATGATACCGGTGTCGGCTTCCGCACCTGCTGGGTTGAGTTCCACCACACCGAGCCTATCGTCCCCAAGAAATACTTCCTCGTCACTGGCAACCAAACGAAGAACCATCCCGGCCGTCTCCCCAAGAGCTGGATACTGAAAGGCAAGCTGCACGAAACGGACGAATGGACCACCATCACCACCGTGGAGGATGACGAACACCTTCTTCCGATAAACGATTACGCCGTCGAGTTCTCCTTGGAAGAGAACCACCAAGCCTTCCAATATTATCGTTTTGAAGTCAAAGAAGTGCAAGGTCATGAACCTGGTTCAAACGAGTTCTGGGACGACTATGTCATGGAGCTGAACGAATTGTACTTCAAAGGCTACAAAGCCTCTGAAGTCCAGAACGACCTGAGCTTCGCCACCATCAACGGCGTGGAGCCTATCTATGTATATACAGGCAACAACTTTGATATTAATTATGTCGTGACCAACGTCAACGGAGACACGCTGACCGCCGGCACGGATTATCTCGGTGCCATCGAGCCCTATCCTGTGCAGGCACCTGCCGACTACGAATTGACCATCAGCGCCAAGGACGGCAGCGGCTTCACCGGCAACCAAAGCCTCAGCTTCAAGGTGATAGACTATCCCTTGGGCGTGGAAGTGGACAACGTCTATGAATCGCCGACCCAACTGGGCTACTACTACGTGACCATGCCCAAAACGGGAACCAAGACCATCGACCTCAGCCATCCTGAAGGCTTCACCACGAGCATCAAGATTTATGACGACGGCGGAAGTAGTGACAACTACAGCAATGAATGCAACGGCGACCTGCTGCTGCAAGCCCCCGAAGGCTACGTCTTGCAGCTCACAGGCACCGTAACATGCGACCTCAACGCAGACTATCTGAAAATTTATAACGGCAGCACTACGTATGACCCGATTCTAGGCAAGGAAACATTCGGCAGCGAAGACGGTGAGGACATCGGCACCCTAATCACTACGGGTCGAGACATGCTGCTCCATTTCTACTCTTCCTATTCCCACACATGCAGCGGCCTCAACCTGACCCTGTCCATCATCAGCACCACCGAAACCCATGCCATCAGCTTCGACTATGTCGTGAGCGGTACGGCCATAGCCACCCCGAATCCCGCCAGTGTCGGCGGCATCGTTGCGCTGACACCGAGCTCCAACCCGGGCTACCTGATTTACGACTTCATCGCCAAGGACACCTACGACCACGATTTGGACGTGGCGGGTAGCTGGTACGACAACAGCACCTTCACCATGCCGGGCAGCGAAGTCACCGTGACGCCCGTCGCAACCCACAGGCTGTCCTCCCTCGGTGGTTTGTACGTCAACATGACAAGAAACATCGATATGTCAACCTTCCATCCTCAGACGGTCAACATCCCGGAAGGAGTGTCCTCCTTCAAGGTTTACGACAACGGCGGCAAGGACGGTAACTATCACGTTCCCTGCAACGACGCCATGGTGCTCAACGCCCCCAAAGGCTATGTGCTCAGAGTCGAAGGAACAGGGAATATTGGATCCATTGGATTCAACGAGACTTTGAAGATCTTTGATGGAAATGAATGGACAATTTATGAAGGAGGCAATCACGTGGTCATCGGACCTTTAACCTCAGTCGGCAACCAGATGCAGCTTCAATTCCACAATACAAATTCAGGACATTCCGGCTTCGACCTCACTGTCACGGTATACAAGCCCAACACCTGGGGCGAAGGAACCGACGGCTCGGCCGAACATCCGTACGAAATCAGCAACTTGGACGGCTTGCAGACCCTGGCTGCCCTCTCGGAGTCGGATGACTTTGCGGGCACATACTTCAAGCTCACCCATGACATCGGTACCGAGAGCAAACCGTTCAGAAAGGTAATCGGCGACAATGTCGAGCACCCCTTCAGTGGCATCTTCGACGGCGACGGTCACACCATCAACGTGGCGCTGACCAACGAAAACGCTTTCGTCGGCGAGGATGAGGCCGAACAAGGCACGGCCCTATTCCACTATGTAGGCGACAATTGCCTCATCCAAAACCTCACCGTGGAGGGCACCATCAGCACCGCCAACAAGTTTGCGGCCGGTTTCATCGCCTACATCAAACCCGGCGAAGAAAGCAGCAGAAAGACCGTCACACTGACCAACTGCCACTCGAGCGTCGAGATTACCTCAACGCATGAGGGCGACAACACTACTGGCGGTTTCATCGGCCTCGCGAAAGAGTACATCGACCTGACGCTGAGCAAATGCGTCTTCGACGGCGCCTTCATCAGCGACAAAGGCACGCGCTTCAGCGGAATGGTAGGCTTCCTGTCGAGCCACAACAGCACCACCTTCACCAACTGCGTCATGGCCGGCGACGCAACGGGACTCGGCATCCAAGATGGCGAACACTATACTTACTGCCGCCACCACAACAGCAGCACCCCTTCGTTTAGTGGCAACAACTACTACTACACCGCCATGGGCACCGCTCAAGGCACCAAGACCTATCGTGTCAACCTGCCCATCGGCATCACCACGTTACGCGACACTGGCCCGACCATCGGCAACGGCATCGCCATCCTTTACACTGACGGCTTCAATTTGGACGACTGCCCGTACTATATCAGCTACAACGGCGGCCCCTCCGTCTTCTTGGCACCCAAGACAAACTTCTCCATCACCAATGCCACGGTGCATTATGGCGAAGACATCAGCTGGCCTGCCAATCCTATTGGTGACGGCACCTATTGGTTCACCATGCCTACCGACGATGTGACCGTCACGGCGACGATGAACCTGCACTTCACTGTGGAAGGCTACGGCGAAGGTGCCGGCAATTGGGTTTTCCTCGCCACTCCGACGACGGCAGACATCACCCCAAGCCTTGACAACCAATTCATCGTCGTACCCGAATCGGACTACGACCTCTACCGCTTCAACCAAAGCGCAGAGATGGAATGGGAGAACTTCAAGATCCACTATTACGATGGCACTTTCAGGACGCTGACCAACGGCCGCGGCTACCTCTACGCCAGAAAGGAGACCTGCACGTTGACCTTCACGAGTCCCTTCAAGTGGGGCGTCGCACAGGAAATCGACCTTGACTACGACGAGAACGCCGACGCCAAGGGCTGGAACCTCGTGGGCAACCCCTTCCCGTTGAAGGCATACGTTGACAGACCTTACCTGAAAATGAATGCCAACGGCGACGACCTTGAGGTGGTCATTGATTATACTTCCACCCCGATTGAAGCTTGCACGGGTATCATGGTTCAGGCCGATGGCGAAGGCGAGAAGGTCACCTTCACAAGCACCCCGAAATACCAAGGACAATCCGACGACAACGGATACCTGGTCATCGAGGTCAATGATGCCAGCGTTTCAACGAGCCCAACGACCTTGGTCGACAAGGCTGTCGTGAGCTTCAACGAAGGCGAGCAGCTCCGCAAATTCATCTTCAACGAAGATAACGCCAAGCTATACATCAGGCAAGACGGCATCGACTACACCATTGCCTACAGCGAGCAGGAGGGCGAAGTCGCGCTCAACTTCAAAGCCGCAAAGGACGGTGCCTACACGCTGTCCATCCTTCCCAAAAAGGTGGATATGAGCTACCTGCACCTCATCGACAACAAGACAGGTGCAGACATCGACCTGATGGCCACGCTTGAATACAGCTTCAACGCCTTGACGACGGACGAAGTCTCGCGCTTCCGTTTGGTGTTCAGCGCCCATGATGTCCCAGAAATCACGGAGACCGTCTCCCCGACCTTTGCCTACTACGCTGACGGCGAGATTCGTCTGTTCGAAGAGACCGAAGGCAAGGTCATCCTGCAGGTCATCGACATGATGGGACGCGTGATCGTCTCGCGCAGCGGAAACATCCAACGCCTCTCCACAAAGGGGATGGTGCCAGGGGTTTATGTTTTACGATTAATCAATGGCAATGAGGTTAGAACGCAGAAAATCATTATTCAATAATACGTTTCGTCGTAGGGGCGAACCTGTGTGTTCGCCCCCACGATAGGACAAATAACCTAATAATCAGGGCGAACAACACAATAAACAGGACAAACAACACAATAAACAGGACAAACAACAAAAAAACAGGGCGAACACGTGGGTTCGCCCCTACAGCAACAAAAAAAATAAACAACAAACAACAAATAAATTGAATTACGTAATACGATGAAAAAGACCTTAACAACCCTCGCCATCGTCCTCGGAATGACCATCGGTGTCAAAGCTCAACAATATGGCGGAGGACTCTTTGAACGCGGATATGTCTCCGACGAGGTGTATTTCGGCGCTGGCAACGACTACTATGGCAACCGCACAGGTGAGGGCCTTATCGTTTTGCCTAATGGCCACGGCGAAACTGACGACCAAAACGGCACCCCCTTGGGCAGCGGCATCGTCATGTTAGTCGGCCTCAGCGCAGCTTACGCCTTTGCCAAGCGACGCAAGGAGGAATAATCCCCGTTTCGCGTCATCGCGAGCGAAGCGAAGCCATCCAGGGAAACTTGCTCTCTGGGAGGCTTCGCTTTTTCGTTATTAAGCCCATCTACAAAAATATTCCGCTTTCCACATACCGCAATTAGAATTTTTCGTACCTTTGCCGATTAATAAATTTCAAACCCTATGAATCTCGATAACGAAAAATTTGTTGGAGAAGGCCTGACTTACGACGACGTTCTCCTTGTGCCTTCCTATAGCAACGTGCTGCCTCGCGAAACCAGCCTGAAAACCAAGTTCTCGCGCAACATCGACCTGAACATTCCCGTGGTCTCCGCCGGTATGGACACCGTCACCGAAAGCCGCATGGCCATCGCTATCGCGCAAGAAGGCGGCATCGGCGTTTTACACAAGAACATGACTATCGGCAAGCAGGCCGCCGAAGTGCGCAAGGTGAAACGCGCCGAAAACGGCATGATCAGCGACCCCGTGACCATCCATGTGGACGCCACCGTGAAAGACGCCCTTGACCTGATGAGTGAGTACCGCATCGGCGGTATTCCCGTGGTGGACAGCAACAATGTGCTGGTCGGCATCGTCACCAACCGCGACCTGCGCTTCGAGCGTGGCCTCGACCGCCCCATCGCCGAGGTGATGACAAACAAGGACCTCATCACCACGATGGAGGTGTCGTTTGAGAAGGCCGCCGACATCCTGCAAGAACACAAAATTGAGAAACTGCCTGTCGTCGATAAAGACAACCACCTTATCGGCCTCATCACCTATAAGGATATCATCAAGGTGAAGGCTCGCCCCAATGCCTGCAAGGACTCGCGCGGTCGTCTGCGCGTGGCCGCCGCCGTGGGCATCGCCGCCAACACGCTTGAACGCGCCGCTGCCTTGGTCGATGCTGGCGTGGATGCTTTGGTCGTCGATACGGCTCACGGTCATTCCCAAGGTGTCATCGACATGGTGCGCAACCTGAAAAACAACTATCCCGAAATCGACATCGTGGCGGGCAACATCGCCACCGCCGAAGCCGCCAAAGCCCTAGCCGAAGCGGGTGCCGACGCCATCAAGGTGGGCATTGGCCCTGGCTCCATCTGCACGACGCGTGTGGTGGCTGGCATCGGCGTACCGCAGCTGACGGCCGTCATGGACGTTTGCAAAGCCTTGGAAGGCACAGGCATCCCAGTCATCGCCGACGGTGGCATTCGTTACACAGGCGACATTGTGAAGGCCTTAGCCGCAGGTGCCTCCTCCATTATGGCAGGTTCGCTCTTCGCGGGCGTGGACGAGTCGCCGGGCGACACGATTATCTACGAAGGCCGTAAGTTCAAGACTTACAGGGGAATGGGCTCACTCGAAGCTATGCAACAAGGCTCGAAGGACCGCTATTTCCAGGACAATGTGGAAGACGTGAAGAAACTCGTCCCCGAAGGCATCGCCGGTCGTGTTCCTTACAAAGGCACGCTTTCCGAGGTGGTTTACCAAATGGTTGGCGGACTGCGCTCGGGCATGGGCTACACCGGCTCGCGCACCATCGAGGACCTGAAGAAAGCCAAGTTCATCCGCATCACCAACTCAGGCATCCTCGAAAGCCATCCGCACGATGTGACCATCACGCAGGAAGCCCCGAATTACAGTAAGAGAAGTTAAACCATAAAAACAAGATAAAAATGAAAGCATCCATTTCTTTCCCTGAGTTACAGAATCTTTTGCTTGAGAAGGCCAGTACGCCCCTCTCATTCGGCTTTGTCAACGATAAGACCATCAGTGTGACTTACCCGCTCAATTTGGGCTTCATCAAGAAGGACGTCACTGCCGACCTCACCATTGTCGACATGGATGGCAGCGACCTGCTCGTGCATGTGGACGCCGGTCGCGGCACCGAAACCCTGCTCAACACTGCACTCGGCATTTTGTGGAACAAGCTCCCGGAAGGCATGATAGAGAAACGTCCTGACAGCCATTTGTTGGTCCATCTCGGACAAATCGAACAAGTAAAATCCGTCTTTGACGCCATCAGAGTCGACGACATCCATGTCCTCGGCGGCGGGTTGGAAGTAGAAGGCGGGTTGAAATAAAAACCGACCCATCGCGTTATAGAAACAATAAGTAGACAACCCATATCAGAAATGAAGAATTGTAACTTTTTGAAAATGTTTGTGTTGGCATCATTGATGATGCCAGCTTTATTGGTCAACGCCCAGTCGAAAATCGACAAGGAAGTCCTGATGACCATCGGCGACGAGAAAATCACCGTGAAAGAATTTACGGACGTGTATTACAAAAACAACCTCAAGAGCGAAGTCATCGAGAAGAAATCGGTAGACGATTATCTTGACCTTTTCGTCAATTTCCGCATGAAAGTGATGGAAGCCGAAGCCCAAAAGCTCGACACTTCGAAGAAGTTCCAGCGTGAATTGGCCGGTTATCGCAAACAATTGGCCAAACCTTTCATGAGCAGCGACGACATCAGCGACGAGCTGCTGCAAGAGGCTTACCAGCGCAAGCTGAAGGACATCCGCGCCTCGCACATCCTCATCCGCTGCGACAAGCACGCCCTGCCGTCAGACACGTTGAAAGCCTACAACAAGGCGCTTGACATCCGCAAGAAAGCCTTAAAGGGCGAAGACTTTGGCGACTTGGCCGTGCGCTATTCCGATGACCCCTCAGCCAAAGATATGCCAGCCACCGCTGAAACACCAGCACGCAAGGGCAACCGTGGCGACTTGGGCTATTTCACCGTCTTCGACATGGTGTATCCCTTCGAGACAGGTGCCTACAACACCAAGGAAGGTGAGATTTCAATGCCCGTGCGCAGCGATTTCGGCTACCATATTATTAAGGTGCAGAGCGTGACCGACGCCATGGGCACCATTCAAGCGGCACATATCTTCCTGCAACTGCCCTTCGATGCCTCTGCCGAGGACGAAGCGGCCATGAAGCAGAAAGCCGACAATATTTACAAGGAATTAAAAGAGAAGGACGGCAAAAACTGGAATGAGGCCGTCAACACTTACACTGACGACCGTGGCACCATTTCGCGCGGCGGCGCTCTGAGTTCTTTCACCGTGAGCCGCATCGTGCCTGAGTTTATCGAGGCCTGCAAGTCGATCGAGCCAAACGAGATAGCGCAGCCCGTGCGCACCATGTACGGCTACCACATCATCAAGCTGATTAGCAAGTCAGGCGTCGGGTCCTTTGAGAAAGAAAGCAAGAACATTTCAGAACGCATCGAGAAGGACATGCGCTCCAAAAAATCGGAGGAAGTCGTGCTCCATCAGGTGAAAAAGGAATACAATTTCAAGACCAACGACAAGAATCTGGAGGCTTTCATGGCCACCATCGACAGCACCATTTTGAACGCTGCCTACGTGCCTGCCACCAACGCCGACATGGAAGCCACCTTGTTCACCATCGACGGCAACGCCTTCAAGGTGAAAGACTTCGTGGCTTATATCCAAGAGAAACAGAAGCCTCAGAAATACGTCACGCCGGCCACTTATGCTTACCAGCTTTATGAGAACTATTCCAATGAAACCATGCTTGACTATGCTGACGCTCACCTTGAGGAGAAATATCCCGAGTTCAAAGCCATGGTGCAGGAATATCGCGACGGTATCCTCCTCTTCGACCTCATGGACCGCGAGGTGTGGGACAAAGCCGTGAAAGACACGCTTGGCCTGCAGGAATTCCATGCCCGCAACGCCGAGAAATACATGTGGGACGACCGCGTGCTGGCCACCATCGTCACGGTGACGCGACCCGAATCGTTACCCAAGGTGAAGGCCCTCATTGAAAATGGCACGCCGTTGGACAGCCTCCGCAGTGTGATGCAACGCGACTCCATCAGCTATGCCTTTGTGCGCAAAGGATTCTACCAAAGGGGTGACAACCAATACGTTGACCAAACCGAATGGAAGGTCGGCGTAATGAACGAAATCCCCTCCACTGTCGACCAAACCACCACTATCGTCTTTATTCGCGAAGTGCGCAAGCCCGAACAGAAGACTCTGAAAGAAGCCAAGGGCCTCGTCACCTCCGACTATCAGGCAGAGTTAGAGAAAAACTGGATGGAAGCCCTTCACAAGAAATATCCTGTCACCATCGACGAAAAAGTGTTGGATAAAGTCAGGAAACTCTATCAATGAGAAAGTTAGCTGTTCTCATCGGGATTTTGGTGCTGTTTCAGGGCTGCGACTTTTTCAAGAAGCATCCTCAAGAGGCTGTCGTGGCCGAGTGTTACGGCAAGTACCTCTTTGTATCTGATCTTCAAGGTATTGTCCCTGAAAACACCAATATCATGGACAGCATCTATCGCGTCAATGCCTTCATCGATTCTTGGATTCAGCGTCAAGTGCTGCTCCATCAGGCCGAAAGCAACCTGAGCAAAGAGGAACTTGACATTGAAAAAGAATTGGAGGAATACCGCAACTCGTTGATTATCTATAAGTACGAGACCCAACTGATTGACCAAAAGCTCGATACCATGGTCAGCGAGGAGGAGATTGAGGCCTATTATGAGGCAAACAAAGACAACTTCCAGCTGCACACCACCATGGTGAAGGCGGCCTACGTGATTCTCGATGAGGACTGCAAGCAGAAGGACATGTTCCAAAAGCTGATGAACGACCGAGACACGCTGTTGCTTCAAAACCTCGACGTGATGGCCAACTACTACGCGGTGACGAGCTATCTCGATGTCGACAACTGGATTCGCTTAGACGAGCTGACCAATGCCGTGCCGATAGAAATCTACAACGTGGAGAGCTTCTTGAAAAAGAACCGCTTCGTCCGCTTCGACTGGGACAACTACATCTGCATGGTGCGTTTCGAGGACTACCTTTTGGAAGAAAGCCTTTCGCCCCTCGATATGGTTCACGACGACATCCGCGAAGTCATTCTCACCCGCAGGAAAAAGGAACTATTGAGTAGAATGAAAACCTCGCTCTATGAAACCGCGTTGAAAAACAGGGATTTCGAGGTGTATGTGGGAGCACCTTCCATAGGCAATTCAAACAATAATGAGTAAAACAGAAGGCAATGAAAAGAAATTCAATACTATTCGCCTTGATGATGCTGGTCGTTCCAGCGTTTTCGCAAAACAATCATTATCAAGTGATTGACAAGATTGTAGCTGTGGTCGGAAAGAACATCGTTTTGCAGTCCGACATTGAGGCACAGTATTTTCAGCAACGGCTTGAGGGCGATGCTTCAGGAACAGGCCACGCGTTGCGTTGCGACATTCTTGAGGACCTGCTGCTCCAGAAACTGATGCTCAACCAAGCGGAAATGGACAGTATCACCGTCACCGACGATCAGGTAGAGACTGAGTTAGACCGCAGGATTCAGTATTTTGTCAGCAGGATGGGTTCGCAGGAAAAGTTGGAGGAGTATTTCAACAAGTCGATTTCCGAAATCAAGGACGAAGTGCGCCGTGCCGCAAGGGAAAACCTGTTGCAACAACAGGTACAGAGCCAAATCATGGAGCATGTCGTTGTCACCCCGAGCGAGGTCAAGGCTTTTTATAACAAATTGCCGCAAGACAGCTTGCCTATGGTGGGCACTCAGTATGAGATTTGTCAGATTGTGAAGCGCCCGCCCGTCAGTCTCGATGAGAAACTGCGCGTGAAAGACCGCCTCTATCAGATTCGCAAGCGCATTTTGGAAGGCGAAAGTTTCTCTACCCTGGCTGTGCTTTATTCCGAAGACCCGGGGTCGGCCCGACAAGGCGGCGAACTGGGCTTCACCGGCAAGGGTGTGTTCGCCTCTGAGTTTGAGGCCGCCGCTTTCAACCTCCGCGACGGCGAAATCTCCGATGTCATCGAAACGGAGTTTGGCTTCCATATCATCCAACTTATCGAGAAACGTGACAACATGGTCAATTGCCGTCACATTCTGCTCTCGGCCAAAGTGCCTGTCGAGGCTTTGGAAAAGGCCCAAAACGAGTTGGATTCGGTGGCACAGCTCATCCGCAACGGCGACATGACCTTCGAGGATGCCTGCAAGAAATTCAGCGACGAAGACTCGAAGAGCAACGGAGGCTACATAACCAATCCCTCTACAGGCAGCAACCGCATCAGCCAGACGGACTTGCAGGAATTGGAATCGTATTTCCCTGAGTTCAAGAACCTTGGATTCGTCATCAGCCGTTTGGCTGTGGGCGAGGTCAGCGATCCCGTGCCCATGACAACCAACGAAAACAAGGACGCTTTCCGCCTCGTTTTAGTGAAGAAGAAAATAGAACCTCATAAGGCTAACATCAAAGACGACTACAATCTGATTCAAGGTTGGGCCTTGAATGCAAAACAACAGGAAGCAATCGGCAAGTGGGTGGCTGACAAGGCCGCGAAGGCCTACATCCGCCTTGACGAAAACTACGCCGACTGTGACTTTTATTACAATTGGAACATCAAATGACAAACTTTAATTCAGACATTGACGGTGCCAAGGCCTTGGTGGAGAAGTACGACGCTCTCCGCAAGGAAATCGGAAAGGTCATCGTTGGACAACAGGATATCATTCACGACACGATTTTGTCGATTTTCTGTCAGGGACACGTGCTGCTGGTAGGCGTGCCAGGCTTGGCCAAGACCTTATTAGTGAACACAATAGGCAAGGCTTTAGGCCTAAGTTTTAGCCGTATCCAGTTCACCCCCGACCTGATGCCTTCCGACATCGTGGGCACAGAGATCTTGGACGAGTCGCGGCAGTTCAAGTTCATCAAGGGACCGGTTTTCGCCAACATCATCCTCGCCGACGAAATCAACCGTACACCGCCCAAGACGCAGGCTGCCCTGCTGGAAGCCATGCAGGAAAAGAGCATCACCGTTTCAGGAAAGACCTACAAGCTGCAAGAGCCGTTCTTCGTACTGGCCACGCAGAACCCCATCGAGCAAGAAGGCACCTATCCCCTGCCTGAGGCACAACTGGACCGCTTCATGTTCAACCTCCTGCTCGACTATCCTTCTTACGAGGAGGAAATCGACATCGTGAAGAACACCACGGTAGGAAAGGAAGCAAGCGTAAACGCCGTGCTCTCGCCCGAGGAAATCATTTATTTCCAGCAGCTTGTGCGCCGTGTGCCTGTACCCGACAATGTCTATGACTACGCAGTGAATTTGGTGGCCAAAACCCGCCCACATACCCCCAAGCCGCACGACTGGGCCAACCGTTACCTCAGTTGGGGTGCCGGACCGCGTGCCTCGCAATACCTCATCATCGGTGCCAAGGCCAACGCCTTGCTGACTGGAAAATACTCGCCCGACATCGAGGACGTGCAGCGCGTGGCAATCCCGATTTTGCGCCACCGTATCATCCGCAACTACACTGCCGAGGCCGAAGGCGTTTCAATTGAGGCGATTATTGAGGCTTTGAAATAGAATTTTGTAACAGAAAAAAAATACAAAAATGAGCAAGCAAATGATATTGTACTTGCGAAGAGCAGCTTTGATGCTGCTTTTTGCTTTGTTCACGACCTCGATGGCGTGGGCACAAAACGAAGTTCGTAATCATTCGAACACCCATGGCGAAAGCGATGAGGATTTGTTTATTTATACCGAAGAAGATTGGAACGCTTTTGCCACAGCCGTGGCAAATGGCACCACTTTCTATGACCGGCGAGTGCTTTTGTATGCCGACCTCGACATTTCAACCATGGTGGGCACTGCCGACCATCCATTTTGTGGCCAGTTTTATGGCGGAGGCCGCGTGCTGACCATTAGATTCGGCTCGGAAGCATTGCCGTTAACGGAGGAATACGTGGCCCCGTTCAGGTATGTTTCTTCCACAGAGGGGCATGAAACCTTTATAGAGGGTCTTACCGTTGTCGGTTATATTTACACTTCCAGCAAATATGCCGCCGGCTTGGTGGCACAGATAAGCAGTGACTTTGGCCATGAATCGATTTGCACTATTCATGATTGTGTCAGTAGCGTCGTCATACACTCAAGCGTAAATGGTGACGGTACGCACGGTGGCTTTGTGGCGCAAAACGCAAGTGAATGGCTCAAATTAAGTGATTGCCGCTTCGACGGCAAGCTGCTTACCACCAATGGCACTACAAAATGCGGTGGTTTTGTGGGATGGAATCAAACCGGAACAGGCCGTAGTATTTATCTGGACCGTTGTCTTTATGCACCTGCCACCATATTAAGCGGCGAGACGGAAATCAGCGGTGACACGTATAACTTCATCCGTCAAAACTACAATGAGGATGCGATGCGCAAATGCTATTATTTCCGCAAATTTGGCACAAACGACCAGGGAGAACAGGCCGATGACGATGAATCATTGTTATATGCTTTCTCCGAAGAAGAACCATTCAATCCCGGACATTATGTGACGTATTGGGGGATTTATGGAGGCAAAGTGGAACCAGGCGGCGCTTGGGCTTTTGGTTTTTCGGGACAGTATGGCACCGAGGATGACCCCTTTTTACTTCAGAATATATTGGATTGGGAAGTCTTGTCGAACTGGAGCAAGAAGGGCGCCGTTGGCTATTATTATAAGTTGACTCAGGATATTGACAATATAACAACCATGGTAGGGTCGGAGTTTTATCCTTTCAACGGCACGTTTGACGGTAACGACCACACCCTAAAAATCAATATTGCCGACACCAAGTGCCGTGGCACGGCTCCTTTCTGCGAGATACAAGGTGCCACCATCAAGAACCTGACCGTTGAAGGTGCCGTTAGGGGGACAACCCATGCGGCGGGACTTGTGGGAATGTCGCATTGGGCTGCTGAGGGCAACACAATCGACAATTGTCGTGTCAGTGTTCATGTCGTCAACCCGTCAGAAAGCGGCAGCCGCCATATTGGAGGCATTGTAGGTCATGGCATGGCCTCCAAGCTCACCATCAAAAACAGCGTGTTTGACGGCACTTTGTCGAACACGGGCAGCTACGCCGGCGGCTTGCAAGGCTGGAGCGACAGCAACACGCTGACCATCGAGAACTGCATCTCGACAGCCACCTATGTGGGAAGCGGCCAAGGCGGTTTCCATCCGGTGGCCATCAAGAACGCCGGCTCGGCTGTAACGCTTGTTGCCGACGGTTGTTATTATACCGCAGACCCGACGCTGACCAACACTGATTATATTGCCGAAGCAGGCACGAAAGCCAGTGCCACCGCTCCAACGGACATCATTTACAAAACCGTAACGGTCAAAGGCGTGACGGTTTATGTGGAGCAGGGCCCGCTTCATATTGCAGGCCATGGCAACAACACCAGTTCGGGTGGCTGGCACTTCATTGCCTCTCCGATAA
This sequence comes from uncultured Bacteroidales bacterium, assembly GCA_905233685.1. GTDB lineage: Bacteria > Bacteroidota > Bacteroidia > Bacteroidales > F082 > Limimorpha. The sequence goes on from CAJOEZ010000009.1 coordinate 134,315, forward strand.
AAGGCAGCGTTAACCCCACAACGATTCCCGGCCTTATTGGTAATCCATCACAATACGACCTCTATCGCTTCAACCAGAGTGCCGATTTGGAATGGCAAAACTATGCGCAGCACAGCAACGATTTTGCCATCACCAACGGTCAAGGATATCTGTATGCCAGTTTGTTCGATACGAATATTACGTTTGCCGGGGATTTTATTACAAAGGAAAATCAGGACGTGGATCTCGTTTACGACGCTAATGCCGACCTCTCCGGCTGGAATCTTGTAGGCAACCCCTTCCCGACGAATGCCTACATCAACAGGTCTTATTATAGGATGAATCTTGACGGTTCGGATATTATACCCATTGAAAGATTTTGGCTTTTTGACATTCCGGCTTGCATGGGGGTGATGGTCCAGGCCGAAAATGCAGAGGACAACAAAGTCACCTTCAGCAAAACGGCACCGAGACCGATTGGTGAAGGTGGCCTGCTGCTGACCTTGACGAAAATCGATACCTGCGGCGAGGTAGAGCAAGATAGAGCCATCGTGAGCTTTAACGAAAACATCCAATTGGGAAAGTTCATCTTCAACGAAGAGCACGCGAAAATCTTCATTCCGCAGAATGGCAAGGATTATGCCATCGCTTGTTCTGAAAAGACAGGTGAGATGCCACTGAGTTTCAAGGCGGTCTACGATGGTGAATATACCATTTCCGCCGATCCCGTCATCGCGCAGATGGAATACCTGCACCTGATTGACAACCAGATGGGTACGGATGTCGACCTTTTGACCGCACACGTTTACAGGTTCACTGTCAATGCAGGCGAATATGCTTCGAGATTCCGCTTGGTATTCACTGCCAATTCCGTCTTTGAGAACGACGACAACCATAGTGTTCCGTTTGCCTACGTTAACAACGGGGAAATTCACCTCGTTGTAGAGACGTGCCATGGCGCATCTCTACAGGTGATTGACGTTCTGGGGCGTGTCATCCGTAGTACAACCGATGTGCACGCCTTTTCTACCGCCAACATGCCTGCTGGCGTGTATGTGCTGCGGTTGATTGACGGCAATGACGTTAGGACGCAGAAGATCATGGTCAAATAAGCGGGTGCATTGATCCGCAAAGCAAAAAGAGAGGGCGACTAAAGAATAGTCGCCCTCTCTTTTTCACATCATTACACAACTCACTTCACTACGCACCCACGGGCGGGAATCTGATAGAAGATCTCGTTGTTGTACATGTCCTCGCAACGGACGGCGGGAATCATGTAGTTGCCTTCGTAGGTGGCGTTGGCCTTCACGGTGAAGGTCTTGCGCGTATTGGATTCGAGGTCGAAGTAGAAGTAGGCGCGGTCGTCGCGGTAGTCGATGTGCTTGGCTCCGCTGTTGCTGTCGCCGCCGCCCGACAAGCGGTCGTTCACCAGCTCCCAACCCGAAGGCAGGTAGTACGACAGGGCCAACTCGGTCACGCGGTAGTCGCTCGGGTTCTGCACCGTGATTTGGACTTTCACGTCGGTTCCAACGGTCACATTGTTCACATTCAGCGGACTGCCGTTCTTGTCATAGTAGTTCACCGCCATGCGGATGAAGTTGCCGTCCTCGTCCATGGCGTATTCGGCCACGGCGGTCTTGGTGAAGATGTTGGCGACCAACTTCTGGCTACCGTTGTTCTTGATTTCCACGGAGTTATTGCCCAATTTCGGCACGAAGCTGAGGACCGCCGAACTCATGTTGGTGTTTAAGGTGTGGTCCTCGCCATTAACCTTGATGGCGGCAGAGAGGTTCTCGCCCGAAACGCCCTGTTGCTCAGCGTATTTACCCAAAGTGAACAAGGCGAAGGCCGTCGATTGGGTGTCCAACCAGCGACCGCTGTTCAGGATGCCACACAGCGTGTTGATGTTGCTCTTCACCGTTTCGGCATTGATGCCGCAAAGCATCTGGGCGTAGGTCAGGAAGGCGAGGTCGCGGGTGGTGGAGCCGAACGAGGTGTAGTAGTCCGACATCCTTTCACCGTCGCTCACCATCGGCATGAGGTTCTGCGCGACGGTCGTCTTGCCCGTTTGCGCGAAGGCGGCAGCAGCAAGGGCTTTGGTCAGCGAGTAGTTCATTTCAAGTTCCTTGAAGCGGTTCATGGCGCCCATCTCAGCGGCGTCGGCCAGAGCCAACACAAACAGACGATAGGCTTGGATGGTCTCGCCTTGCTTGAAGTCGGGGTTGTTCTTCCACTGCTTGGCCTTGTTGGCTTGGTAGCTCTTCAGGCCGTCGATGAAGTATTGCGGCACGTCGAAGCCTTGTTTCTGGGCCTCAACGAGGAAATGGAGCGCGTAAATCTCGGTCCACGGATCGCTGTAGGTGCCGCCCTTCCAGTTGGTCATGGAGTTGTCGGCTTTCTGGTACGACTTCAGGTCGGCGATGGCCGATTCGACGTTGTACTTCATGGTGGACTTGTCGTTATCGTCCTGCTGGATGAGGTAGTTCAGATAGAGCTGCGGGAAGGCTTTCGAGGTGAGTTGTTCGAGGCAGCCGTGCGGATAGTCGGTGAGGTAATCAAGGCGGCTGAACAAATCGACAGGCAGCAGCGACGACACCATCACCTTGCCGGATTGCGTTCCCGTCATGCCCGCGAGGTTGAACGGAATCGTCAGGCTTTGTCCGCCTTCGACTTCCTTCGTGATGGTGTTGCGACGCTCGGCGTAAGGCATACGGATGGGCATCGTTGTCGAGGACTCAGCAGTGTAGTTGCCATCGCTCACTTGCACCTTCAGCGTGGCGTTGCCAGTGGTTTCCGGCACCTTGGTATTCACCACAATCATGCCCTCGCCGTTTTGGTCGATGCAGACCGAAGTGGGCAGCGTGCCAATAGCGTTAAGATTCTGATTATCAAACTTCACCGACAGGCTCTTGCCCTTCATCGTGGGCGACAATACCTGCACTTTCATCGTCAGCTCATCGCCGGGAGCCACCACACGCGGCGCGGAGGCGTAGAGCGTAATCGGATCGACAACGGTCATCTTCTTCTCGGCGCTGCCGAAGGCTTTCTTGTCGCCCTTGGCCACCACCATAAAGCGCAGTGCACCAGAACATTGCGGGACTTCAAGTTCGTGCGTATTGCTACCGCCAGCCTTCAACTCGAAGGGTCCCAAAGTGACGGCGTAGGCCTTGAAGCGGTTGTCAAGAGTGATTTCTTGGTTGAGGATGCCGTCACCACCGATGGCATAGACTGAGCCCAGCTCGCCGCTGAACGCGTCGATGACGTTGTTGTAGTTGTCCCAAGTGCGCACCAACAACGACTGCTTGCTGTTGAAGTAGCCGTAAGGATTCGGTGTGGCGAAGTTGGTCAGACCGAGAATGCCTTCATCGACGATGGCCAAAGTGTAAGTCATGGTTTGCTTGTTGGCTTCGCTCACCTTCACCTCAACCTTTTTCTTCGTGTTGGCCGTCTCAGGAGCGGTGATGACAGGTTGCAGACGCATCTTCTGGTCTTCGACCTTCACAGGAATAACGCCATAGAGGCGGATGGGCAGGTCGTTGGCGGCGTTATGCGGCTGAATCAGAGCGACATAGACATAAATATTCGGAATCATTTCCTCCGTGGCGGTGATTTCCACCTTGCCCTCCTTGCCGAGGTTCTCGACCAGCATGGTCTGCATGACTTTGTCGTTGGCCTCAACGGTAACAAGCGCCTTGGCCTGTTCGTTGGCGGGGAAGGTGACGACGATCTTTTCGCCCACTTGGTAGCTGTCAGCGGAGGCTTTCAGCGATAGTTGTGCGGGAGCACCCGTAGCCGAGCTGCTGTGGCCATAGCCCCAGTCAAAGTAAATGACTTTGGCGAAGGTATGGCCGCCTTGCTTGTCATTGACGACGAGCAAATAGCTGCCCCACTTGTCGTCAGGGATGTTGAAGGTCACGGAGGTCTTGCCGTTGCAGGTCAAAGCGCCGTTCTGCACGGGACGCTTGTAAGCACCTGAGGCATAACGCTGTAAGGTATAAAGTTCCTCGCTCGACCACCACCAATAGGAATCCATCTTATAGAGGGCGTAGTCGAGGGCGACGGAGGCGTTGCTCTGTTGGCCGTTCTCGTTCACCACGGTGATGTTGAACTTCCAGTCCTTGTTGGTATCGTAGTAACTGCCGTATTTCGAGGTGGTTTCGGGCAACTCCACGCCGACGTAACGGCTGTAAGGCGACAGCTTGGCCTGATAGGAAGCGATGCTGAAGTCGCCACCCTGCTCAAAGACCTTGACCGTAAACACGGCGTTTATCATCTGTTGCGACGAGAGGTCTTGCAGCGGGCCAAAGCCGATATTGGCCGCACCCTCGCTGTTGAGCGGACCGCTGAACACCGACAGTTCTTCGGGGTCGAAATACTCGGTTTCGTTGTCGAAGCAGTAGCTCTTGAACTTCGCGAACTCGGTGTTGCCGCCGCGCACTTTCACATCCACTTCAGCCTTCAAACCGGTGGTTTTCAAGCCGTTGAGCCATTTCGATGACAAAGTCACGCGTTCAGGATTGGTCAGGCTAATGACCTCGGGCAGGTCGAAGTTGATTTCCAAGCGGTTGGGTTTCACGGTCTCCACACGGAGGTTCTTCGTGATGGTCGTGGTGCCCACTTTGAAACGGGCAATCCACAGACCGGTTTCGTCGCTGACATTGGTCGGCACGGTGTAGCAATACAGGCCGTTCACAGGCTTGGTGTTCACCTGTTTGGCATACAAACGACCAGCGGCATCCGTCACTTCAAGAACGACGGGATAGCCTGCAGGCAGTTGCGAATCCACGTCACTGAGCATAAGGTTGAGTTGCAGCTCGTCGCCCGGACGCCACACGCCACGGTTGGAGTAGGCAAAGCCGATAACGCCCTTCTCGACAGGCTCACCATCCACGTTGAAGCGACTATACGACAGCGCGTTGCCGTCGCTCAACTTAATCACCGACTTGCTGCCTTTGCGGTCCGTGGCCACGATAAAGGCCGGACGGTTGGCGCATTTCAGCTGCACATGGCCCTTGCTGTCGGCAGAGGCTTTGGCGAGCTGTTGTCTCTGGAAGTTGAAAGCCGTCACCTCGGCGCCCGAGGCGGGCGTGGCATCGGAGATCTGGAAAACGTAAGCGTCCACCACGTCGTTACGACCCATCTTAGCGGTCACGGCGAGATCGCTGACGACTATGTTCTTCAGTTGCTCCACATAGTTATAAAAATAGTAGCCGTTGGGGTCGCCCCATTCGCCATCATAGCGGTATTCCTTGTAGTCGTAGCCCTCGCCGTCCCAATAGTCGGCCTCGCGCTGGGCGTTCTCCATCACGTCACCCTTCATCTCCTCAGAGGCAAAGGTGTAGTCGGCAGGACCGAAGTTGAGGCTCAGCTGGTACATCGCGCCGGGTTCTACCTTCACATAGTCGGAAAGCACAATGGGGAAGGTTTTCCATTGCGTCGGATAGGGGTTGTCAAGCTGCAACTTGACTTTCTTCTCCAAGCGACCCACCTTGCGCACACCGTAAGTTTCGGTCAGTTCGTTGTCCTGCAAGAAGGAAAGGATGTTGTCGTCGTAGATACGTATAATTCTCAGTGTCACAGCGTTAAGGCACATGGCATCGAAATACACGGTAGTTTCCTTGATGTCGGGGATGATGACGCCTTCGTCGGTCCAGCGCACCTTAGGTTCATAGTCGGTGAGGTTGAAGTTGTAGCTGTAATCGCCTTGCATGACCTCGTTGGACGCGCTACGGATGCCGCCGCCAACTTCCATGTTGATGTCTTCCATCTGGTAGCGGTAGAGGCTCGACTTGTCGAAGTAGAAGTCGATTCTGTTATCCACGATGTCGGACTTATAGGCCAACTTGCTCTGGTCGAAGGTGATGATGCCGTTGATGTTTTGGCCTTGCTTCAGCGGTTGCGAGAAGAACAAAGTGGCTTGACCCGAGGAATTCTCCACCTCAAAGCCGATGGGCTCAAACTTGCCTTTGGCGTGGACGGTCAGGTCGCGGTGGATTTGAGTTGGCGATTTCAGGGCGTTGCCGCTCATGTCGACGGCAAACTGGTAATCCTGGTCCTTGCGCTTAAGGTTCTTCACCTCAAAGCTGAAAGCATTGTTGCCCAAATTGTTGGCCTGCATGTCGTACTTCTTGACGAACGCATCGTCAAAAATCTTGATGGCGTCCTCGACATCGATGGGCGTTGAGAACACCACGCAAAGCTGATAGCTCATCTCGTCTTTCGAGGTGCAAATCGGAATGACTTCGGCCAGACTGAAGTTCTGACGGCGCACGCCGAAGCCAAATTGTAGCGGCTCATCATTCGGCAGGTCAATGAACTCTGAAATCTTGAAGTCACAGACATACTGCTTGGTGTCGTCGATTTTGTCGTACTGGAAGGCAACGGTGTTTTCGTCCAACCAAACGGCCTTACCTTTCAATTCCGGCTTGAAGCTGAAGGCTTTGGCGGGAATGGCCTCGCCGTTAGTCACTTTCAGCATGGCAGGGTCCTTAAAGCGCACCACAATGGGTTCGCCTTCACTGATGACACCCGAAGTGTAGCTGTCGAGCAAAGGCAACAAGGCCTCGCTGACGGGTTTGATTTGTTCCACAATCACCTTTGGTGTGGTGGTCGTAGTGGTTCCCTTCTTGCCGCAAGAGGGCATGAAGGCAAGCAGCAACAGCATGGCAATCAAGCTGATGCCGCCGATTTTTCTCCAATTTGATTTGTAATTCATATCGTAAAAGTTTTGATTGTGTTCAAGCCTACAAATATAGGAAACTGTATGACACGGGGCATCAAAAAAAACAAAAAAATCGGTGGAGTGTTTTTGCTCCGCCGGACTATGTTTCTTTAGGACTTATCGTTTATTGGCTATTCCTTCACCACCTTGTCCGAAAACACCTTCCCGCCTTCCAGCGTGACACGCATCGTGTAGGGCTGTCGTACCACGGCAGCCGCGTTACGTTTCCGGCTGCCACGGTGTGACAGCCCTACAAGACCCTACGTTCAGTTTTTCACCACCTTGTCCGAAAACACTTTCCCGTTTTCCAACGTGACATGCATCGTGTAGGTGCCCGAAGACAAGCCTTGCAGATTAAGGTTCTCGAGGTCGTTCCTTTGGCTTCTCACCATGCGCCCTTGCAGGTCGTAAAGCCCTACTTGCGTGGGCGTTACATCGGGGAATATGTGTATAAACACACTAATGATAATGTCAATAGTATTATAAACTGCTTTTTCATGGTCAATCAATTTTTTCGATACATCTAATTCTATGATAAATTGGGTAATATTGAAAATTTCCAATAGGTTCCCCAACTAAAGTTACTTGAAGGGCTTGATCGGTACGAAACTCTTTAGGAATAAATCCATCGAAATAAACAACCCCCAATACTCCTTCATTATAATCAAATTCCAATTCTGCATGCACATTATTCCCTATTTTAGTAAGAGCCTCTCTATGGTATTGGAATCTACCTGTATAAGTGTCTCCTTCCACAAATTCGCAACCGCTTTGTTTCGTGCAACTTGTAGAGCCTAATCCTCCAATTGCCAGCAGCATGAGGATTAGGACTTTTTTGAAATGAAGTTTCTTTGTGTTCATTTTTCCTATTTTTTTGTTGGTTATTGTAATAGATTGATAAAGTGCATTCTAAACATTTTAAGAATTACTACTTGATTTGAGGAATTTATTCCTTCACTACCTTATCCGAAAACACCTTGCCGTCCTCCAACGTGACCCGCATCGTGTAAGCCCCAGCTGAAAGCTCTTCCAAATTGAGGTTCTCCAAGCCATTGCGCTGCGTTTTTACCAGCCGCCCTTGCATATCGTAAAGCTCGATTTGCGTGGGCGTTACGTCGGGAGAGAATTGCAGATGCAGTTCGTCTTGGACGGGGTTGGGATAATAAATGTAGGGGCGGACGATGAAGCCTTGCTCTTCTAAAGTGTCGTAGTCGTTGTTTACAAATAGGGCGAAAACTTTCGGCATCGAATTATTATCTCCTACGATTCCTACGCTTTCATCATTCAGCAGTTTCATGCAATTTGCAGAATCCCATTCGTCAAGGTTGAGATAGTACTGCTGCCATAACGTGTTCAGTTCTGCATCCATCAAAACTACGGAAAGTTTGTTGGCTCCCGACAGGTCACCATAGGCCAAATATATATTACCTTCTTCTGTTTGTTTTACATCAATAACGTAAGAGCTGTTCCCGCTTGTTTGGACTTTTAATGGGAAAAAGACTGTTTTCTGATTGGTATGTGTGGCTTTGTCACGTTCGGTGACTTGCACACCGAATTGTTGGCTTCCATCCACGAGGGTCTTTTTGTATGGAGTGGCCAAAAGATAGGTGGTCTCGTCCAGACTTTCCACGGTATTGCGATTACGGTGCTCGAACCAGATGTTGGGGTATTGGGGGGTCTGTTCCAATGCTATGGTTTCCTTAATGTTCAGCAGCGAATCCAGCACATTATAACAAAAACTGGGATTCGAACCTGGCGTATAGCCCCACAATACATATTCCCTGTGCGACCTGCTCCAAATTTTAATGCCTAATGATACTTCGAAGTTTAAATCAGCGCTGGATAGTGTGCGAGCCGTGACCATCGTAGCTTACCATAAGGAAACTTTCCTCTTCAAGCAGGAAAAGATCCATCCCGCCATATACCGTGTCAGTAAGCGGAACTCGAATTTCATCATCAAAGGCGAGGTCATCGTGGAAATGACGGATTTTCATGAAGTTGCTGCCCGTCAGGGAATCATACACCTGATTGATGAAAAGGTAGCCGTCGCCTGACGGGTGAGGTTCCAAAAGATGAAAGTTCGTGTAATTGTCAGGCAAGAATACGGAGTCCAAGATGGAAGCGTCGTCGCGGCTTAGTTTGAGGAAGCAATAGCCGTATTCGTTGGTAAAATGCCCATTCGAATCCATGTTGAACAGTCTTGTGCTTGTCAAAATATCCCCGTTTTGCAACTCCACGAGGTTTTCCATATACTGGATATACCACCCAAAACTGTAGTTTTCAAGGGCTGTATAGCTTTGGGCTTCCGCAAAGCCCGTCGCCAACAAAAGGGCGAAAATCACTGTAATTTTTTTCATGATGTTAGTTTTTAGAGGTTATCACCGCAAAAGTATATAAAAAATTCGCGAATTTTTCAAGGCTTGGGCAAAAGTACAGATTTTTGTTGCTTCGAAAAATTTAATTCGTTGTAAAACAATGATATGAAAAACCAAAAAGTACCGATTTTTCTTACCTGAAGAGGTTGGAAACAGGGTCGGAACCTACCTTTTTTCGGATGTTGGTGCGGTATTTTGCTACCGTGTTTGTGCTCAAATTCAGAATTTCGGCCTCTTCCTTAATGCGTAATCCGAGGAACGACAGCACCACGATGTTGCACTCTGTTTCATTCAGGTCGGGATGGTTGGCTTGCAGCTTTTCCTTGCCTTGCGGATAGGAGGTTGCAAACTCGGCGAGAATACGCTCCAAGCGGTCTTCTTGCCCAGAGCGGTAAAGCTCCATTACGCGCTGTTGAAGCACCTGATGAGCCTGCTGTGCCTGTTGCGAGGCTGCCTCAAACTCGGTTTGCAGCTGGTGATAAGTTTCCATCGTCTGCTTATGCCTGTATTGCAAAACTATGATGATGACAGCTGCGGCGAATAATAACAAGCTGATAAATAATATGATGCGATGCCTTTGGATGATCTTTTGGTTCATCGTGTTTTGCAAATTCCCATAATCATATTTCTGCTGGACACCATAAACATTACTTTGCTTTTGTTGATCTCTTATTTCATTAATCCATTTGTCGCGTTGCTTCCAATAGTAAAATGCCATGGCATTGTCATATTGGCTTTCTGCAAACTGAGAGAGTGAATTGTATGCAGAAGCTTTAGTTTCCTTTTTTACATTGGCATCAGGTAATAAGGAATCAACATATTTATAATAGTAAGCAGCAGAATCCAGAGTTCCCTCATCGAAAAACACATCTCCTAAATTGAGGTTGAGTAACAACAATTCCGTATCGTCAAGGTTAGATTCTTTATTTATTTGTCGTAGGCAGTCAATGGCTTGGTCATATTTTCCTTGTAATTGGAATAGTACGGCATAATTGTTCAAAGCTTTTCGCTTCACTTTGTCCGCATGGCTTTGTCTTGCATACGACAAACTTTGTTGCATACCGATTTCTGCATTATCAAAATTACCAAGCATTAAATGGCACGCAGCCATCATGTTTTCTACCAAAGCCTTTTCGGCCAGATGATTACCAAAGCCAAGCGCTGATTCTTTAAGTGTAGTGAGCGCTTCTTGATTCATGCCATCATAATACAACAATCGCCCAATTTTATACTCCGCCCGCGCCACAGTAAGACTGTCCTTCACCATCTTGCCGTAATGTTCCGCCTCCTTAAACGACAGCATGGCGGCGGACTTGTCGTTGTAGTGTTGTTGCACGAAGCCGCTGTAGAGTGCGGCGTGGGCGGCCTTGGCGTATTTCTTTTTCTTGGCATAATATTCGGCAGCGCGCTCCAGCTCGGGGCTGGTGCTGAAGAAGGGCTTGTCGTCGAAGAAGTCGTCGTCCATCAGGGGCGGGATTTCCTGCCCACGGTCGCCCAAGAGGGCCTCGGCCTGCAAGAGCGCCATGTCCATGCGGCGCTTCTCGTTGAAATAGACGGGCATACGCAACACGCTGTCAATCAGGCTCGCCGTGCTGTCGGGCAGGGTATCGAACAGCCTTTCGGCGCGAGACACCAAGCGGCGCGCCTCGCGCTGCGGGCTGTGGCAGGCGGGAAAAACCAGCAGCAGAACCATTCCTATCCACAAACAATGTCGCTTCATGGCGGCAAAGTTACAAGAAAAATCAATATTTCATCTCGAAATTCAGGCCAAGATAAAACCTATCGACGGGTTCCTTCACCTGCAAGTCGTTGTCCATTCGGGCGAAGAGAGAGAGATAGTGCCGCCGCGTGAGGCGGTATTCCACTGAAGCCACGGTGCGCAAGTTGTCGATATAACTACCTTTCGGGTCGTTGAGAAGCCAAAACAGCTCGGCGGAGAGGGCGTATTTGAAGCGGCTGTTGGGCTGCTGGTAGCTGACTTGCAGTCGGTTGCGCCAATACAGCTTGGGATTCACGCGATGCTCACCCGTCAGCTCATCGTAAAAAGTGGCCAAAAACTTGCTGCGACCCGAAATCCGAAAATGGTAAAGGCTCTCGGTATAGGTCATTTGCACACCGATACGCCAACGGTTTTCATAGTAATCCTCGTCGTTGTGACGGCGGATGTAGTCGGCATTGAGACCCACTTTCAAGCGGTTGCGCGGAAAGGAGTAGTCCACGCCCACGGAATTGAGCCAGCGGTCGAACTGGGTGCAGTTTTGGTCAAAACGCAGCTCCTCTTCCAACGATAGGTCGAAACTCCGCCCGACAGCAGCCGAGAACTCGCCGGAAACGATGGCACCGAAATCAGTCGTGCGCTCGCTCTGCGCGAAAACCCTGGCCGAGAACAGCAAGATCACTATGGTTAGTAACTTTTTCATTTCCTTTTTCTCACAAAACCTTCAAAACTCACCAAAGCCTTTTCGGAAAGGAAAGCCTGCCAACTGTCGGGGACACGGTTGTGGAACCGACATTCGTACTATTGGGGTTTTGCATTGTTTCGCAAGTTTTGTGATTAATTCATTCGCTAAAATCTTTCAATTTAGTTATCGTGTCAATCGTGTTCACCTCGCCGTCAATGGGCTCGTAATACACCTTCACGTAGGCCACGTCACGCAGGTAGTCGATATGCCCCACCTCCACCTTCTTGATTTTGAGGCCCGTGCGTTCCACAAGGTCAGCTTTCAAGTCGTCCTCCTTGCCGTGCTTGGTATTCTCGATGCGGTCGTATAGCACAATTTTCATCGCAGTGTGCTTCAGTATCCTCGTGCCGTCTAGAACCCAAATGATGGCCACGACGAGCAGGTTGATGAGAATAAGCTCGAGGTAGCTCGTCGAGAGTGCCATGCCATTCACAATACTTAAGCCCATCACCACGAAGAGATAAGTCATCTCACGGATTTTGATGGTCTCCGTCCGGTAGCGTATCATGCCGAAAATGGCAAACAGGCCAAGGGCGTAGGCGATGTTCATCTTCATGTTTTCCATCAGCGAAATGATGAGGAAGATGACCACGGCAAACATGAGGAAGGTGAAGTAATAATCTTTGCGGTTGGCCTTTTTGTAGTAGAAGCAGTGGATGATGACCCAGCACACCAAGAAGTTGAAAACGAAGCGGATAAGCGTCGTCCAAAAGCTTTGCGGGTCAAAAAACGGCACGCCGAGGAAGTCCATACCCGTGGCACCGCCGCCAAATTCACGCGCGATTTCATCGTCAAATTCTTGTCCAGGTAATAGGGATTGTAATAATAACATATTGTAGATTTTTAATTGTTTGTCATTCGTAGGGGCAGACCCACGTGTCTGCCCATTTCTTATGGTTCGTTGGGCGAAAAAACGGGTTCGCAATTTGACACAGGCGAACACACAGGTTCGCCCCTACGCATTTTTTCGATATGTCTCAATTTTTTCTTAAACCGGTTCTGTTTCACATCAGGGCGAGTGAGGCAGGTGCCGATGCAGTATTTGCTGACCTTGAAGGGCCTGATTCTCAAGTCGAAAAGCACGTCTTTCAGCAGTGAGTGGGCGCGACCGTCCTGCTTCAGTTCCATCACCACCAAGGGCGACATCGAGGCTGTTGCACCGGTACGCAGGTTCTCGAAACGCAGGTTACAGTCAATGGTGAGACGCTCGGTCTTGCCATAATTCACCAAAGTAATGCGATCGAAAACCGTCACCAAGTGCGGACTGAGCGAACTGACCTCGTAGGGCTGCCTCTCAGCCAAAAACGCCGCCGCCTCTGGGTTGTCCAAAATGTTCGGAATCGGCTCAACGGCAATGCGTTTCTTCTTCGTGCGACCCTTGTTGTTCTTGTGTTTCACCTCGCAAAAGGTCAGATGCGAGTCGACGTAAGTGCGTACCCTCACCTTGTCGCGCACCAAGTGGCGGTCGTGGTGGATAAGGTACATGGTCAGCTTAGGGGTATCGTAATAGACTGTGCTATAAGGCGATAAGCGGTTTCCTTCCACCTCTTGGGCGAAGTAACCGTCACGGATGCGGCATAAAATCTCATGCAACTGCGCCTCCGTCACCAAATACTTGGTGTCGATGCGGTTCATCAGCTTCACGCCGCTCATCTCGTCAAGCGTAATCGGCTTCATGCCGCGCACTATGTCGAGAATCACCTCCATCAGTCCTTGTAGACGACCTCGAAGGTCTTCACGGATTCCAGCTTTCCGTTCGGGTAGTAGTTGAGTTGGCGTTTTTTCGAGCCGTCCTCATTATACTCGAACTTCCTGATTCTCACTACCTTGTCACGATCATTATACTCAATTTCGCGCACCACCTTAGCTTCCACGCCACTGCCTTCGGGGTATTCGCTCACCACGCGCGACTTCTGCCCATAGCTGGCGTATTCGATTTCCTCAATTTTGCGACCCAACTCGTCGTAGGTCGTCACATGGTCGAGGAAGGCGCGTTTGCTGCCCGCTTGCGTGTTCCATTCCTTGACGGTCATGCCCTTGCGGTTCTCGCGCTTGATGACCGTGTGCTCCGACACCGTCTGCGCGAAGCCGCCCAAGCCGATGGCGACAAAGGCCAAAATTATTGCTAATCGTTTCATTTTCTGAAAATTAAAGGTTAATTCTAATAACAAAAGGTTCTTCAAGTTCATAAATCCGTCCCGCCTCGCTCACGGTGACATTTTGGAACAGCAGCGACGGAAACTCTTCTGCATCTTCGGTCACGGTGAAGATTTCATAGTTGCCAGGCTGAAGCTTCTGGAACGCAAATCTGCCGTCAACGCCCGTGCGGACATCGTCGAAATGCAGCTCCTCTCCCGCCCTACGGATATAGACACGGTGCTCATAAGCCGGCCCTTCGGCATGGAATTGCCAAACGCCGTCGTCCTTGACATAAAACGCGGCAATCACCTGCCCTTTCACGATGGACGTGCCGTATGCCTTGCCGTCGTGGATATAAATCGTCGGGACTTGCGCCACGGCACCACGCGCCAATTCAACCGTCTGACTCACAGGGACTTTCTCGCCCGTCGGCAAAGTGGAATAGGCGTAAATCGTGTATTTTCCAGGCGTCAGATACTCAAATTGGTACATCCCGTTGGGGTCGGTTTCAATGTCGTCGCCGTAAAAAGGCTCGTCGCCGTAAACAATGAAAACATCAGTCTTGGCAGCAGCTATCGTGTCGACATTCAGCCCGAAGTCATCATCAGGATGGTGCACCAGCTTCACATAGCCTTGGATGGTTCCCGTGCCGCCTTTGCCTTCGCCCTTATTGCAGGCCGGCAACAGCGCCATTGCGACAAGAAACAACAACAATTTGATGGTTTTCTTCATATTCATCGAATTTTGGGGTGCAAAAATAAAAATTCCATAACTCTGTACGGAAAAAACAACCAATTATTATGCCAACCAGCGAAAAATCAGCTTCAAAGTTCAATTTCTTCTGCCTGTTTCCCGAAATCGCTGATGTTGCCGCACACCTTTTTCAGCACGCCGACAAAGGTCTGCAAGTCCGCCTCGGGAATGCCTTTGAGTGCCTCGTTCATCGTGTCGATAGCCAATTGCTTGGTGGAGTCCTTGAGTGCCATGCCTTCGGCAGTCACCACGATGTTGTTCACGCGGCGATCCTCCTTAGCCACCGAGCGCGTCACGAGACCTTTTTTCTCTAAATTGTCAATGAATTGCGTCACTGAGTTTTTGTCTTTCTGGATGATGAAGGCGATGGCCTGCTGGGTGAGTGTGCCTTCGTTCCAAAGTGTGTCCATCACCAAATACTGCTCCGCCGTCAGGTTGACGTCGTTCTTCTTGAACACTTCGGCGAGGTGCTTTTTCAGCCTGCAATTCAGTATGTTGACATAGACTCCAGCTTGTTTTATGAGTATCATATTATCCTATTTTTATGATTATCTTGCTTTATGAAAGTGCAAAGATAGGGATAATATTTGAAAAAAACAAGAGCGGCAGATTGCCGCTCTTGTTTTTAATCACTCAATCCTCATATTCGGAATCTCCGTGCCGTCATAAAAGCCTCGATCGAGTTTCTCGCGCACTTCCTTGAAGGCGTTCAGCGTGTAGTTCACGTCGTCCATTGTGTGGGCCGCCGTCGGGATGATGCGGAAGATGATCATGCCCTTGGGGATGACCGGATAGGTGATGACCGAGCAGAAGATGCGGTAGTTTTCGCGCAGGTCCATGGCGATGTTGGTGGCCTGCACCACGTCGCCCTGCACATGCACCGGTGTCACGCAAGCCTCGGCGGGCCCGATGTCGAAGCCCAAGTCACGGAAGCCTTTCTGCAAGGAACGTGTCACCTTCCAAAGTTGGGCACGCAAGGCATCACCTTCTGCGCTGCGTATGATTTCGAGGCGTTTCTCGCAACCTTCCACAATGGCCAACGGCAGACTCTTAGCGTACATCTGAGAGCGCATGTTATAACGCAGAAACTCAATCACATACTTCGGCCCAGCCACGAATCCACCGATGATGGCCATGGCCTTGGCGTAAGCTCCAATGTAGATGTCAATGTCGTCCATCACGCCGAAATGCTCCGACGTGCCGCGACCGTTGGGACCCATCACGCCGAAGCCGTGGGCGTCGTCAATGAGGATGCGGAAGTTGTACTTCTTCTTTAGGGCCACGATGCCGGCAAGGTCGCCCAACGCGCCCGTCATTCCGTACACGCCCTCGGTGATGACGAGGATGCCGCCACCCGTCTTGGCCACCACTTCCGTCGCGACCTTCAGTTTCTTCTCAAGGTCTTCCATGTTGTTGTGACGGTACTTGTACTTGTTGCCGATATGCAGACGAATGCCGTCGAGCAGGCAAGCATGAGCCTCATTGTCATAGACAATCACATCGTGCATGGTGGTCAGCGTGTCGATGGTTGATACAATGCCTTGATAGCCAAAGTTAAAGAGGTAGGCGGCTTCTTTTTTCTCAAAGTCGGCCAACTCATGCTCGAAATGCTCGTGCATCCTCGTGTGACCCGTCATCATGCGGGCACCCATTGGGGCGGCGAGGCCGTATTTGGCGGCGGCTTCGGCATCCACGCGGCGAATCTCGGGGTGGTTGGCCAAGCCCAAATAATTGTTCAAACTCCAGCAGAGCACTTCCCTGCCGTTGAAGGTCATGCGCGGCCCCATCTCGCCTTCCAAGCGCGGGAAAGCGAAATAACCGTCGGCGCGTTCGCGGTATTGCCCAATCGGGCCACCGGAATCCTTTGATATTCTTTCAAAAATGTCCATTTTATGTGGTGTATTGTTAATCGTAGGGGCGGACCTATGTGTCCGCCCAAATTCTGAGGCACAAAAATAGTAAATATATTGATTATCCCAACGTAAAGGTTTTATTTTTAATTTTGCGGGCGGAAAAACCAACGATATGTTAGACCTCAAAAACAAAACCGCCCTCGTCACAGGCGGCGGCACCGGTATCGGGCGCAGCATCGCGCTGCACTTGGCGCAGGAAGGCTGCCACCTCGTGCTTACTGGACTGGGCCTCAGCGACTTGGAAGCCGTCAAAGCAGAGTGCGAGCAATACGGCGTGAAAGCTTACGCCACTGAAACACAATTGGACGACTACGCCTCCATCGACCGGCTCCATGACTATGTGATTTCTAACGGTTTGAGCATCGACCTTTTCGTGCTCAACGCGGGCATCTCGCAGCGCGAAAAGGCCTTGGACACCGATATCAGCGTGGATGAGAAAATCATGAAAATCGACTTCCTCAGCGGGGTGTATCTCGTCAAAAAGTTCAAGGAGATGATTCAGGCGAAGGAACATGTGCAGTTCAGTGTAACGACTTCCCTATCAGGATTATTCGGCTTCCCATTGCGCTCAGCTTATTGCGCGGCGAAACACGCCTTGTTCGGGTTTTATGAGTCGTTGGAACTGGAATACGACAACATCAATGTAACGTTCCTCATCCCTGGGCGCATCAACACGCAAATCAGCAAGAGCGCCCTCCACGGCGACGGCACGGCCCACGCCAAGATGGATGCCGGACAAGCCAACGGCCTTGATGTGGACAAATGCGGCAAAATCGCCGTCCGCGCCATCAAGCGACAGAAACACAGGAAGTTAATCGGGCGTTCCGAGCTTTTGATGGCGTATATTCATAAATATTGCTTACCTTTGTATTATAAACTATCGAGAAAAATATCAGCTACATAAAAACACGGCCCTTCGACAGGCTCAGGGGCCTAAGGTCGTTGAGCCTGTCGAAATGCTACGCATTCAACGTAGTTAAACGCCGACAAAAAGGAACAACCATGAAAGAGAAAATCATCTGCGGCATACAGCAAGTGGGCATCGGAGTCCCTAACTTCGTCGAGGCTTGGAAATGGTACTACGACAACTTCGGCTTTGAAATCAAAATCGTTGACGATGAAGGCGTTGCGGAGCGAATGCTGCCCTACACGGGCGGCAAGCCCCAACCGCGCCGCTCGGGCATTGCGGTGAACATCCGCGGCGGCGGCGGCTTCGAAATCTGGGAGCCGAAAGGCCGCCCGCTCAATTACTTGAAAGAACCCGTGAAACTCGGCGACTTGGGCATCCTTATCGCCAAAGTGAAAACGGCTGACATTGAGGCGGCCTACAACACCTTTATTAATAAGGGCCTTGATGTCATCAGCGAAATCACCACATCGCCGATTGGGCAAAAGCACTTCTTCATGAAAGACCCCTACGGCAACCTATTCCAGCTCGAACAAGACGATTACGTTTTCATCAACGAAAAGAAGACCACGGGCGGCGCCAATGGTGTTATCCTCGGCGTGAGCGACATCGACCGTTCCCTGCCCTTCTACACCCAACTCCTTGACTACGACAAAATTGTCTTTGACCAAACCGCCGTTTTCGAGGATTTGAAATCGCTACCCAACAGCGAATGCAAATTGCGCCGCGTCATCTTGGAACGCAGCAAACCCATCGAGGGGCCACTGTGCAAAATTATGGGCACTTCGCACCTTGAGTTGATTCAAAGCATGGACGGCGCGGGCAAGAAACTCTACGAAAACCGCTTCTGGGGCGACCCAGGCTTCATCCACCTCTGCTTCGATGTGCGCAATATGGAGGCCGTGAAAGTTCAAGCTGAATCGACGGGACATCCTTTCGTATGCGACAGCGGCGCAGACTTTGGCATGGGCGATGCCAACGGCCACTTCACCTACGTGGAAGACCCTGACGGCACGCTCATCGAGTTCGTCGAGACCTACAAGATCCCGATTGCCAAGAAGTTCGGGCTTTACCTCAACCTTGCCAACAAGGACGACCGCAAGCCCTTGGGCATTTTGAAACTACTCCGTTTCGCCAAAGTGAAGCGTGAGAGTATCAAGTAGTACCCGACTGGATGGGACTTCCCGTAACCTATGGCAACATCCCGGCAAGCATAATAAAACAGCCGACCCGCTTGGGTCGGCTGTTCCGCGCTTATAGCGCTATCCTTGATACAAATTCCACTTTGTCTTACTTGACACCCAACTTGGCCTTCACGTCATTAGTGCAGTCAACGGCATCCGTGCCCACATAAACGGCAGCACCCGTGGCGAGGTCAAGCACATAGGTATAACCCTTCTCCTTGCCCACCGTGTTGATGGCGTTCTGAATCTTGTCGAGAATGGGTTTCAGCAATTCGGAGCGCTTGGCTTCAAATTCCTGTTCAGCATTGGCCTGAAACTGCTGGATACGGTTCTGAATGTCAATAATTTCCTTTTCCTTCGATTGTTTCACCAAGTTGGACATAGTCGCCACATTGGCCTCATAATCCTGCATCTTGGTTTGATACTCAGTGGCCATGGTCTGAAGTTGAGCCTGAAGCTCGTTATAATACTTTTCCATCGCCTTCTCAGCCGTAGCCTTGTCGGGCATGGCATCCAAGATTTCAGCCGTGTTGACATGGGCGATTTTCACCTGCGCATTGGCCACTCCACTCATCACGAAGAGAGCGACACCTAAGAACAAAACTTTAAACAAATTCTTCATTTTATTGATTTTTAATGATTTAACTCAAGTTTAACTCCGTTTCAGGGTGCAAAGATAAGGAATAATTCTTTTGCTGCCTCCAAACCCACATTATTTTCCGCCATTTCCGCTCGCTTTGCGACGGTCTTCACGGCGCACAGTTTGCATGACGTTGCCCAATTGGTCGAGCACGTCGTCGCTGATGTCGTTCTTGTCGTTGGCATAGAGAATGGAAGTACCCGAGGCCAAGTCAAGGACGAAGGCATAGTTCTTCTGCTGTGCCACCTCTTGCATGGCGGTATAAATCTTCTCCTGGATAGGCTGCACCAGTTCGGTACGCTTTTGGAACAACTGGCCTTCAGCGCCAAAATACTGCATCTGCAAGTTCTTAGCTTCCTGTTCTTTTTTGATGATGTCCTGCTCGCGGGATTGCTTTTGGTCTTCGGAGAGGAGCAACTTCTCGGATTGGTACTTTTTGTACATCTCATCCACCTTGTCGTAGGCGGCCTTCACTTCCTTCTGCCACTTGGTCGACAGGGCTTCAAGTTCTGATTGCGCGTCACCGTATTCAGGAATGTTTGACATGATGTACTCCGAATCGACATAGACAATTTTCTGGCCTCCGCCAAGTTGGGCGTGGGCACACACGACGCCACCCAAAACCAAGGCGGCGGTCAAAACTAATGTTCTAAATGCTTTCATTTTTTCTGTATTTAATCTGTTTGTTTGTCTTTTATCAAAAACCGTTCCAAAATAATTCGGAATGCGAAATGCGGAATAAGGCAAAGCCGCACCATGTTCCTCATAATCCCGTATATTCATAATTCCGCATTCATAATTCCGCATTTAATCAATTGAACCTCCGATGGAGAAGTGGAATTGGCTGTGGTTGCTGCCCGGAGCACCGACAACGTCATCAAATCCGTAGCCCCAGTCGAGGCCAAGCAAGCCGAACATGGGCAAATAGATGCGCACACCAAGACCCGCCGAGCGCTTCACATCAAAGGGGTCGAAGTTCTCAAAACCAAGCCAGCAGTTACCCGCTTCAAGGAAGGTCAGCGCATAAATGGTGGCCTGAGGATTGAGCGACAAAGGATAACGAAGTTCCAAAGTGTATCGGGTCAACATGTCGCCACCCTTGGAAGTGGTGTTGTAGCCCGGTGTCAACGAGTTGTCGGCATAACCACGCATACCGACAATCTCACGGTTGTCCACGGAATAAGTGTTCAGGCCGGAGCCGCCTAGGTAATACCTGTGGAACGGCGTGGGACCGATATCGTCATTGTAATGGCCCAAGTAGCCAAAACGCACTTTCGTCATCAACACAAGCTTGTCGTACAGCTCCGTGTACCAAGCCGCCTTGAAGTTCCAACGGTGCATCTCCACCCATTTGTACTTCTCGTTTTCCGACATGTGGGCATAGTCCTTGTCGGGCGAGAACAGCGAATAAGGCGGCGTGATTTCAAGCCCGATCTGGAATTCGGAACCACTGCGCGGATAAAGCGGCTGGCTTACCGAATTGCGGCTCCAAACGATACTGTAGCTAATCAGGTTGAACTTACCGTTGCCGTCGCCCACGTTCAGGTATTGGGTCGAATAATTGTTCAGGTTATAACGCATCACATTAATGCCCTGGTACAAAGAGAAATAGTCGTCAGGCCAAGTCAAGCGGCGACCCAAGCCAACTGTCACACCCGTACGCAAGAACCAGCCATAGTTTACGGATTTCCTGTCGGGCGTCGTGGTCTGGAACGTCTGGAACACCGATGTCGTGAGCGCGTTGGGCTTGCGGCCTCCGAGCCAAGGCTCAGTGAACGTCAAACCGTAATAAATGTACTGCAGGCCGTAGGTAGCCACGTTCAGCGAGAGTTTCTGCCCGTCGCCAGCGGGAATCGGGCGCCAAGCGTCTTTCTTAAAAAGATTGCGCATGGAGAAGTTGGAGAACGACAAACCCGCTTGAAGCATCAGGTAACCAGCGGCATAACCGCCCGAGAAGCTGATTTGGTCGGCAGCGGCCTCCTCGACGGAATACTCGATGTCGACCGTGTTGTCACTGAAATTAGGCTTGATGTCCGGATTGATGTTCTCTTGGTTGAAAAAGCCCAAGGTGGCCAACTCACGGACAGAACGCACCACATCGCTACGGCTGTATAGCTGGCCAGGACGCGTATACAACTCACGAAGCACCACATGATCGTAGGTCTTCGAGTTGCCCGCAAGCGTCACGTTGCTGATGCGGGCCTGTTTGCCTTCGCTAAGACGAATCTCCAAGTCAATGGAGTCGTTTTCGACGTTCACCTCGACGGGGTCGACACGGAAAAACAAATAGCCGTCGTCCATATACAACGAGCTGATATCCATCGAAGTCTCGCTATAGGTCAAATTCTTTTCGAGCAACTCCTTATTATATACGTCGCCCTTCTTGATGCCAAGGATGCTGCTTAGCGTCTCGCTGCTGTACTTGGTGTTGCCCGTCCACGTGATGTTGCGGTAATAATACTTGTCGCCTTCGGCGATGACAAGGTCGATGCCCATGTTGCGGTCGTCGATCCGATAGACCGAGTCGCTGACAATGATGGCATCGCGGTAGCCCTTCGAGTTGTACTTGTCGATAATTTTCTGTTTGTCGTCCTCAAAATCACTCTCCTTATAGCGCGAAGCTTTAAAGATGCGTGGTCGGTAGTTTTCATAAAAATACTCTTCAACGCCCGTGATGGCCTTCAGGGGCTTCAATGTGAACACATAACCGACGGTATTCACCACGAGTGGACCCAATGGGTTGAGCGGGTCGAAATGTCCGCGCTGTTTGGTTTCCTTCATGGCAGCAAGTATCTGACCGTCAGACAGGTTCTCATTTCCGACGATGTTGATTTCCCCGATTTTCACTTTTGGACCTTTGTCAATGTTGATGACCATGTCGACATAATTCTCGCGGGTGGTGTCGGCCACCTGCTCAATGTCGATGTCCACGTTGAGATAGCCTTTGTCGTAATAATAGTTCTCGATGATGCGCTGCGTCTTGGTGAGCAGGTGCTCAGTGGCAATGTCACCGCGCGACAGGTTGATTTTGTTGCGGATTTCGTCGGCTTCGCTTTTCTTGATGCCTTTGAACGAGAAACGAGATACCCTCGCCTTTTCCTTGACCACGATCTGTAGGAACACCTTGTCGCCCACGAAGTCGGTGGCATTGATGGCCACGTCCTCAAACATGCCCTGTTCCCAAATCTTGCGGATGGCCGTGGCGATGTCGTCGCTGGGAATGGTAATCTTATTCCCCACTCTCAAACCGGCCAACATGCTCAACATGGATGCGTCGACATATTTTGCGCCTTCCACGATGATACCGCCGATCTCGTACTCCTTGGGCCGGGAATAGTCCACCTCCGACAAGTCGTCACCAATCTGGATTTGGGCCATCAAACCGTGGCCCGAAACAAGAAAGGCTAAAAGGAATACTATCAATCGTAAATATCTGTTTCTCATATTCTTGTCATTATCAATCGTTACTTTGCGACTTGTTCACTGGTCTTGCCGAACCTGCGCTCGCGGTGTTGGTAGTTCAGGATGGCCTCGTAGAGGTCGGCCTTGCGGAAATCGGGCCAATACTTAGGCGTGAAATACAGCTCGGAATAGGCCAATTGCCAAAGCAAAAAGTTGCTGATGCGTTCCTCGCCGCTGGTGCGGATGAGCAGCTCAGGGTCGGGCATCCCTGCGGTCGAAAGGTAGTTGGGAACGGTCTTGTCGGTAATTTCCTCGGACTTCAGCTTGCCGTCGGCCACGTCCTGTGCCATGCGGCGCGAGGCCTGCGTCAAGTCCCAACGGCCCGAATAGCTCAAAGCAAGGGTGAGCATCATGCGCGTGTTGTGGCTCGTGTCAGCAATGGCCTGCATCAGCTGGTCGTAGTTCGACTTGGGCAGACTTTTCAAGTCGCCAATGGCATTCAGCTTGATGCTGTTTTTGTTCATTGTAATCACCTCAGCCTTAATGGTTTGCGCCAACAAAGTCATCAGTCCGCTGACTTCAGCTAAGGGGCGGTTCCAGTTTTCGGTAGAGAAAGCGTACAACGTCAAGTACTTCACACCAAGTTCAGCCGAGGCTTCGGAAACCTCGCGTACCGATTGTACCGCGCTCTGGTGCCCGAAAATACGTTGTTTGCCGCGTTCCTTGGCCCAGCGTCCGTTGCCGTCCATGATGATGGCTATATGCTGCGGAAGCCTTTCTATATCAATTTGTTGCTTGAGTTGCTCTTTCAGTTCCATAGTCAGAATTTGCTTAGGTTACAGCCCCTTCCGTCGGGCAGATTGAATTTCCAGGTCAGCGAAACGCGCGCCATACCAAACCAATCGTTGTATGATGAATTGCCGCGCTGCTGGTCTTCTTTAAAATTGCCCGTCGGGTCGGTCAGGTCGTAGGTCAACCCATCTTCGGCCTGATATATGGCATGTTGATTATCCGCTGGATACACACCTTTCACATCGTCCAAATAGTCCGTGAAAGTCTTTTGCATTCTCCATTCCACCGTGGCCGCCATGTGACGCGACAAGGCCAGCTTCACGCCAATGCCGAACGGTATGGATACGCCAATCGGCATCGACTTGTTAAACAATTTCTCGTACCATTTGGCATCATCCCCTAACGGTGCCTCTGTGTTGTAATCACGCAAGTTCACCAAAGCACCTCCTATTTCAGTACAGGGTGTGTATTGAAACACCGAAATGCCACCGAAAATATAAGGTGAAATGTTCCGTTTCGGGTTGCCAGTGTAATACTCGAGGAAATTAAATTCGGCTTCAAGGCTGAAATCGTTGATTTTGGTGATAAAACTCAAGCCTCGCTCAGGACGCCAATTGGTGACTTCGTCGGAGGCCGTCACCGTGGCATGGCTGTAGTCGAAGCGGAAAGTCCAGCGTTGGTTCCAGTTCAAACGCACCACACCGCCATACTGCAACTGCGCCTGGGCAAAGGGAATCGTCGGATTGATATCACCCATATAATAGCTTAGCCCTACATGCGGCCCCACCTCGATGGTCTTGGGGTCGTCAAATTGGGCATTGGCTTGATGAAAAAACGCCAAGCAACACAGTATCAATAAGAAACAAATTTTTCTATCCATAGTTTGAGCGTGCAAATTTAGAAAATTTTTCAATAAAAACGCCAGAAATCAGTTTCTATTGTCTTTTCCCCACATCAATTTGTTGCGGATGGTGCCAAAAAAGTCCTCATCCTTCATCCTGACCAAGTGGATGCAAAAGTCGGCCTTGCGCACTTTTAGCTGCACGGAAGTGTCTAAGGCACAGGTTCTTGAATCCATACTGAAGACAAATTTCTTCTCGCGTCCTTCCACCTGAATGCGGATTTCGCTGTCGTCAGGAATGACGATGGGTCGCACCGTCAAGTTGTGCGCCGCGATGGGCGTGATGACGAAGTTTTTCGCATTCGGCGCGATGATGGGTCCGCCTGCGCTCAGCGAGTAAGCCGTCGAGCCGGTCGGGGTGGCCAAGAGGATACCGTCGCCCCAATAGGTGTTGAGATAAACATCATCGACAAACACCTTGATAGCCAGCAAGCTATGCTCAGGGTTGCGGATCACGTTCAGCTCGTTGAGGGCATAGCGCACGTCGCCGAAAACGTTCTCCGGCGCGACCAATTCGAGCAAAGTACGTTGCTCCACGCCGTATTCGCCTGACAGCACGCTCTCCACCGCCTTGCTAATTTCCGTCTTCGAGATGCTGGAAAGGAAGCCCAAACGCCCCATGTTGATGCCCGCCACGGGCATTCCCGAATCGAGGACAAGGGGCACCGCGTCCAGGATGGTGCCGTCGCCGCCGATGGAGAACAACAAATCGGCTTTCAAGTCGGCGTGGGAGTGGAAAACCGTGTAGTTTATGCCTTCAGGAATAAAGGCGGCAATGATATCGGCGAAAGGCTTGTAAATCGCAATTTTAGCCTGATTTTCAGCCAGTTCATTCAGCAGTTGGCGCAGATAATCGGCGTTCTCGGGCGCGAAATTTTTTCCGAACAGGGCGATGGTCATAGGGCTTTGGCTTTTTGTTTTTCAGCCAGTGACTTGTCGAGGCTGAGGAGGAAATTGCGGGTTTTGTCCAAGGTCTCCAACAGGATGATGCGCTCCTCATAATCGCTGAAGCGCTCTTTCAAGGCGGCTTTGGCACCGGCCAAGGTGTAGCCTTTCACCTTGAGCAACTGATAAATGACATGGACATAACGCACATCACGCTCGGTGAAGAGGCGGTTGCCCTTCTTGTTCTTGCGGGGGCGCAGCACGTCGAATTCCTTTTCCCAATAGCGTATCATCGAGGTGTTGACGCCGAACATGTCGGCCACCTCGCCGATGCTGTAATAATATTTTCCGGTGGGTTCCATCGTATTCAAAAATTCAAAGATTCAAAATTTAAAGATTCAAAGATTCAAAATTCGAAAACTTCAGTCAACTGCCAACTCCACACTCCACACTCCTAACTGAACAACTGAAAACTAATCTAACGTTTGTGTCGGCAAGGTCGACTGTTCCAAAATTTGATTGTATTCGTTGGGGGTAAGATCATTGTACAAAAAATTGATCGGGTCAATGGGAGTGCCGTTTTTCAACACCTCGTAGTGCAGGTGGACACCCGTCGTCTTGCCCGTGTTGCCGATATAGCCGATGAGCTGTCCGCGCTTCACTTTCTGGCCTCGGCGCACAGCCGCCTTCTGCAAATGCGCATAACGTGTCTTGTAGCCAAAGCCGTGATTGATGGTGACCATGTTGCCGTAGCCCCAATGCCCGTTTTCCACCTCTTCCACCACGCCGTCGCCCGTGGCATAGGCCTCGGTGCCCATCTGCGCCGAGAAGTCCATGCCGCTGTGGAACTTTTCCACCTTGTAAATCGGGTCGGGACGATAGCCAAAGTAGGACGAAATGTACTTGATTTCCACCTCTTTAAGCGGGAAAATGGCGGGTATGCAGGCCAACATCTGCTCCTTGTTGCGAGCCATCTCAAACAGCTCGTCGTAAGAAAGCGACTGATGATAAAGCTGGCTGGCGAGAATATCCAATTTCATCGCCACGTCCACCACCTGATCCGAGTTGCGGTAGCCATACAACTCTGCATAACGGTTCATGTTCATGAATCCCGACTTGCGTGTGTTGCTCGGAATCGGGTCGGCCTCAAACATGACGCGGTACAAGTCGTTGTCGCGCTGTTCCATGTCGGCCACTAATATCTCCATATTGTCCAATCGGTCGCTCAAAATGTCATATTGTAACTTCATGTATTCCAACTCACGTGCCTGCATTTTTTCCTTTGGCGACTGGAAAAACGTGTACAGCAAAAGCGCAAATAGAAACGTGCCTCCAGCGATAGCCAACAGGAGCAAAAATGCCCTGCCGATGCGCCGGGGAAGCGACAGCTTGAACTTCTCGAACTTCAGGGTTTTATGGTTGAAAATATATTTCTGTTTCGCCATGAAAATCGATTTTTTAACTTTTAGAAACGATTCTCCTCGATTTCTATTGCGCAAAATTACGGATTTTGCGTAACTTTGCACGTTTTTTTGAAGCATTTTTTGAAATAGAAATACATAATCAATTGAATATGAACGCATACGAAATCAGAAACAGCTTTTTGGACTTCTTTCGCTCCAAAGGCCATGAAATAGTGCCCTCGGCACCCATCGTCGTCAAGAACGACCCCACGCTGATGTTCACCAACGCCGGCATGAACCAGTTCAAGGACATTTTCCTCGGCAACCAGCCCACCAAGTGGAAACGCGCCGCCGACACGCAAAAATGCCTTCGCGTCTCGGGCAAACACAATGATTTGGAGGAAGTCGGCCACGACACCTACCACCACACCATGTTCGAGATGCTCGGCAACTGGAGTTTCGGCGACTACTTCAAGAAAGAGGCCATCGCCTACGCTTGGGAATACCTCACCGAAGTGGTGAAAATCGACAAGGACAGATTGTATGTTACGGTCTTCGGCGGCGACGAAAAGGACGGACAACCTGCTGACATGGAGGCATTTGGCTACTGGAAAGAGCATGTCAGCGAGGACCGTATCATCTACGGCAACAAGAAGGACAACTTCTGGGAAATGGGCGAAGCCGGTCCTTGCGGCCCCTGCTCCGAAATCCATATCGACCTGCGCGACGACAAAGCCCGCAAGCAAATCGCCGGCCGCGACTTGGTGAACATGGACGACCCGCAAGTGATTGAAATCTGGAACCTTGTGTTCATGCAATACAACCGCATGGCCGACGGCCACTTGGTGGAACTGCCCGCCAAGCACGTCGATACGGGCATGGGCTTTGAAAGATTGGTGCGTGTGCTGCAAGGCAAGACCTCCAACTACGACACCGACGTCTTCCAGCCGCTGATTCAGGAGATTGCGAAGATGTCGGGCGTGGCCTACGGCAAGGCCGAGAAGACCGACGTGGCCATGCGCGTCATCGCCGACCACTGCCGCGCCGTGAGTTTCGCCATCGCTGACGGACAGCTGCCGTCCAATAACGGCGCTGGTTATGTCATCCGCCGCGTGTTGCGTCGCGCCGTACGCTACGGCTTCACTTTCCTTGGTTTTGACGAGCCGTTTGTGTGCCAGTTGCTGCCCGTTTTGGTGCAACAGATGGCGCATAACTTCCCCGAAATCAAGGCGCAAGAGGAGTTGGTCGGGAAGGTCATCCGCGAGGAGGAAGCCGCGTTCCTGCGCACTTTGGCGCAAGGTATCAAGCGCTTCGAGGGCTATGTGGAACAGCACCCGAAGCAGAACATAGACGGCAATTTCGCCTTCGAGCTGTTCGACACTTTCGGTTTCCCCATCGACCTCACGCAGCTGATGGCTACTGAGAAGGGCATTAACGTGGACATGGACGGCTTCAAGGCCAACCTCGAAGAGCAGAAAAACCGCTCGCGCAAGGCCGCCGAGAAAGCCAATGGCGACTGGGTCATCGTGAACGAAAGCGAACAACCCACTGAGTTCGTCGGCTATGCCGGCCTGATTTGCGAGAGCCATATTCTGCGCTTCCGCGAGGTGGTGGCCAAGAAGCAGAAACACTTTGAAATCGTGCTGGACAAGACTCCGTTCTATGCCGAAATGGGCGGCGAGGTCGGCGACACCGGCACCTTGACCTCCGAAAACGAGACCATCAACATTATTAATACGGTGAAGGAGAACAACCTCGTCATCCACATCACCGAACAGTTGCCGCAGAACCCCGAGGCATCGTTTATCGCCACCGTCGACGCACAACGCCGTCAGCGCATCGCCAACAACCACAGCGCGACGCACCTGATGCACGCCGCTTTGCGTCAGGTTTTGGGCAGCCATGTCGAGCAAAAGGGCTCGTTGGTCGACGACCAACGCCTGCGCTTCGACTTCAGCCACTTCGCCAAGATGACGACTGAAGAGCTCCGCCAAGTGGAGAAAATCGTGAACCGCAAAATCCGCGAGAACATCCCCAACGTCACCTACGCCGAACTCCCGATTGACGAGGCCAAGGCCATGGGCGCAACAGCCTTGTTTGGCGAGAAATACGGCGACAAGGTGCGCGTGGTGGTCTTCGACAAGGACTTCTCCATGGAACTCTGCGGCGGCTGCCACACCTCCGCCACGGGTAATATCGGAATGTTCAAGATTGTGAGTGAAGGTGCCATTGCAGCGGGCATCCGCCGTATCGAGGCCATCACGGGCGAGGCCGTGGAGCAATATCTCGACGAGCAACTCGACCTCATTGGACAAATCAAGGAAACGGTCAAGAGCCCCGATTTGGTGAAAGGTGTCACTTCGCTCAGCGAGCAAAATTCCGCCTTGAAGAAAGAGGTTGAACACCTGATGCAAGAGAAAGCCCAAGCCACGGCCGAAAAGCTGCATGAGAAAGCCATCGACCACGAGGGCTTCAAACTTATCATGGATACTCTGCCTTGCAGCGGCGACCAATTGCGCAATATCGCCCTGCTGCTCAAGCAAATGAACGAGAGCACCATTGCCATCTTAGGCTCTGTTACCGACGGCAAGCCTTCGCTCTGCCTCCTTTTGCCCGAAGCCTTTGCCGATGCCAAAGGTCTCGATGCCACCAAGCTCATCCGCGAAGTGGCCAAGGAAATCCAAGGCGGTGGTGGCGGACAGAAGACCCTTTGCGTGGCCGGCGGTCGCAACGCCGATGGACTGCCTAAGGCAATGCAGATGCTGAGGGAGAGGATTTAAAAGTACGCAGCGCTACGGCCTGCCTTTTATAAACGGCTATTTTCTGGAACTTCGCCACATAGGATGAAGAGCAGACAAACCACCGCAATAGCTTGCAGTCGGTATGTGAACCACCAATGCAGATAGCTGTGGTTGGCCAAAAGGAGGTACCAAACGTAAGGCATCAGACCGACAAGCAAGAACAAAACGACTTTCTTATAGCTGATTTTCACACGGTTAGCAAAACTGAAAAGAAGCAAAACCACGGCTGCAATACCGATTATCCAAAGGTTGAACATTCTGAAATTCTTCGTCAAGGCATCCCAGCGGGTAAATTCCTCGGCCTCCATGCGATAAAGGCTTACCTCGTAAGCGTCGGCGAAGATGTTTTGGCCCAAAATGAGGCTCGCCATGGCCCATTTCGTGACAAAAGTGAGGGCAAAGCCTAAGCCCCAAAGCAGGATTATTTTGCTGATTTCGATTAAGTTATCTTTAATTTGAAGCTCATCGTCGCGCTTCAGCGAGAGCATGACGGCCAAGGGAATGCCCAATGTCAGTAAAGGGGTGGTGAGCAGGTCGAAATAGCAAGTCAAGGAGCCGATGACGAAAAACAAAAGCCCGAAATTCGCTGATTTTTCGCGTCTTATAACAAGCAAACTGCCTATGATTGTGAGCGCCAAAACCGGGAAAAACTGCATCGAAAACTGCATCACGAAGCCGTAAGTGACCAAGAAACCCATTGCCAAGGCGAGGGTTTTCATTAGGCCAGCCTTGGGGTAATAAGCACAAAGCAGTATCACGATGAGTATGGAGCTGACAATGAACAAGACATGCCGTAAAGTCACGAAATCCATCACAAGGAACAGCGGACGGAACAAGAAGGTACTACCGTGCCAATAACGCGCATAATGCTGTTCTTCAAGGGTTTCACCATTTACCGTGCGGAGTAAAAGATCTGTTTGGTCCCAGTCGCGTCCCTTTTCGCTCATGCGAATCATCAGCATAGCGGATTTGACGGGCTGCTTGCGGTCAATGCTGTATATTTGGTTCATAATCAGCGCGTCCGTGAAGTTGTCCATCTGGCATTGCTCCTTATTTATAATGGCTTTCGGATACAGCCCCTCTTCCACCATTATTGGCGCCGATTCGGCAATGTGCGCCTTGATGCCTTTGTCGGGCAGCAGGCACGACAAAACCGCAAAAACAAAATAGGCCGCGATGAGGATGGCGAAAGTCTTACAAAAGAGGGCGAACTTATTCATTTTCAAAGGCAATCAGTTGAAGTTCAAAGGCTTTGCGGTTGTGGCTGATGATGACATCGAGACAAAGACCCGTGAAGAGTGACAGCAGTCCGGCCAAGGCTAAGAAACCCGAAGTAATCAAAGTGGGGAAACGCGGCACGAGGCCGATTTTCAGGTATTCGGTCAGCACGGGGATGAACAGCCCGACAGCCACCGCCAAAAGCACCACCGCCAAAGTGCCGAAAAACAGCATCGGGCGGTAGTTCTTGAACAGCGAGAAGATGATTTTCAGGATTTTAAGGCCGTCTTTCACGGTGTTAAGCTTGGAGTTTCCCTCCTTGCGGTCGCTGTATGCGATGGGTTTTTCCACGATGTCAAAGCGCTTGTCCAAGGCGTGGATGGTCATTTCAGTCTCGATCTCGAAGCCTTCCGACATGACGGGAAACAGTTTGACGAACCTGCGGCTGAAAGCACGGTAACCGGTCATGATATCGTGAATATCAACGTTCCAGAGGCGGTTGATGAGACCTCGCACAAGTTTGTTTCCCGAGTTGTGGAGCGGGCGTTTGTTCTCCGAAAAATAGGTGGTCGAGAGGCGGTCGCCGATGACCATGTCGATGCCGTTGTCTATCACAGGTTTGACCATCTCCGCAGCGGCTTGGGCGGGATAGGTGCCGTCGCCGTCGGCCATGAGATAGCAGTCGGCCTCGATTTCGCGAAACATACGCCGCACCACGTTGCCTTTGCCCTGTCGCGGCTCATGCCTGACCACGGCACCAGCTTCGGCAGCGATTTGGGCGGTGCCGTCGGTCGAGTTGTTGTCGTAAACATAGACGACGGCTTCGGGAAGGGCGGCCTTGAAGTCGGCCACCACCTTGCCGATGGACTGCGCCTCGTTGTAACAGGGAATCAGGACGGCTATGCGTTGCGGTCTTGTCGGGTCGTTCATTGTGCTGATGGTTTACGAGGCAAAGATACGCTATTTATCTTTTCGCAGCCTTTTTTCGAGCCATTTTCCTGACAGTGACCTCAAGGTTGCCGTCGGGAGCTGGAGCGGGTGCCGCGCCGATTTTCATACCAGGTTTGATGAGGATGTATTCAGGGAAAGTGCGCACATTATAAGCCTCCAAAAGAAGGATGTTGCTGCCCAAATTGAGCAATGGCCAGCCATATTGTTTCTCGCCGAATTGCTTTTTGTAAAGCTCCATTTTGTCGCGAGTGGCGATGGTGAGGATTTGCACCGTGTCCTGCCATTGATAGTGAAGTGCTTTTAATTCGGAAAACTGTCGCTCGCAGATAGGTGACTGTCCGTCAACGAATTGCAGCAGAACAAGGTTGTCTTTGAAATCGGAGAGGCTGACATCGTTTCCATCGCTGTCTTTCAGCGTGAAGTCGGTGGCGGCGGCATCGGGTGCAAGGCGGTTGAATTTCTCGAAGAAATTGACGATGATTACCTTATGCTCAGCGTATTTCGTTTGGCTTTTAATATAATTAAGGTGGTCGATGGCTAACTTGCGTGTCTTTGGTTCGCCATAGCAGAGCTTTTGCAGGTTGCAGATGGTGATGAGCTCGGCCAATTGCGGATTCTTTGACATGAGCGGTTCGGTGTCAAGATATTTTTTGAACGCTACCGGACCTTCCATGAAAGCGTCGTTGAGCAGGTGAGTGTCGTATGTGGCTCTGTTGAAATAACCGTCAAACAGTTCCTTGAACAGGTCGATGTAAGCCGATTGCGTGTAAAGCACGGGCTTGTCGTCGAAGTATTCAGTGACGACTTTCTTTCCGCCATCAGTGCTGATTCCCAAACGAATAGCCGCAATTTTGTACTGGATATGGTTCTTCACGTAGTCCGATTGGATGTCGGGCAACTCGCGGCTGATGGCGTTTTCGATGGAGTCGATATAACGTACCTGCCGCCCACGGTAAATCTGGTTGAAATGCTCGATGAGATAACCGTTGATGATTTCTTCCGAAAGCACCATTTGGCGATAGAGTCCCTTGTCGGTGGCGCGTTTCACACGGATCGTGGGCAACTCTTTCTCGAAATACGAGACATTCTCTTTTGGTTCGGGCACAAGGATTTCGATGTCATAGGTGGCGTTGGGCGTCAAAACAAGGTCGACGTACTCCAAACCCACGTAAATGCGCGCCGGAAGCACTTGCTTGACGTTGCCTTCGAGAATGAAGTTGCCTTTTTCATCCGTTTGGCTTTCAGCGATTTGAATGCCGCTTTCGGTGATAAGGTCTTCATACACAAAAAGCCGCATCAAGGCCTCTTTTTGGTTGCTCCGCCCAGTGAGAATCACGTTTTGGGCTTGGGCCACAAAGAAAAACAGGGACAAAAGCCCGGTAATCATCCATTTTTTCATGCCTTGAAAACGCGACCGCCGCGAAAATATTGTTTTCGGCATTTTTTCGGACATCCGCCGATTTTCACTATTTTTGCCGCATGGAAAAAGAAACACTTTTGGGAAAGACCCCTGCCGAGATTCAGGAAGTGGTCGCGAAACTGGAACTGCCCAAGTTCACGGGCAAGCAGTTGGTGGACTGGATTTACAACAAGCGTTGCGCTTCGATTGAGGAGATGACCAACCTCAGCAAGAACACAAGAGCTTTATTGTCAGAACAATACGAAACAGGATTGAAGGCTCCGCTGAAAGAGCAAACCTCGACAGACGGCACGAAAAAGTACCTTTTCCCTGCCGGCGGGCATTTTGTCGAGGCGGCCTATATCCCCGACCGCGAGCGCGCCACCTTGTGCGTTTCCACGCAGGTGGGCTGCCAGATGGACTGCCTCTTCTGCGCCACGGGCAAACAGGGCTTCCAGAAGAACCTCACGGCGGCCGAGATCATGAACCAAATCCTCAGCCTGCCCGAGTTTGACACGCTGACCAACATCGTCTTCATGGGCATGGGCGAGCCTTTGGCCAACTATGACAATCTCATGCGCGCTTTGGACATCCTCACCGAGGAATGGGCCTTGGGTTGGAGTCCGACCCGCATCACCGTCTCGACTTGCGGCCTGATTCCCAACCTGAAACGTTTCTTGG
Organism: uncultured Bacteroidales bacterium; assembly: GCA_905233685.1. Taxonomy (GTDB): domain Bacteria; phylum Bacteroidota; class Bacteroidia; order Bacteroidales; family F082; genus Limimorpha. The sequence goes on from CAJOEZ010000009.1 coordinate 167,821, forward strand.
AAGAGTCCAAGTGCAACCTCGCCATCTCGATGCACAGCCCCTTCCATGACGAGCGCCTCAAATTGATGCCCGTGGAAAAAAGTTATCCCATCAAGGAGGTGATTCACGCCGTCAGGCAGCACGACTGGCACGGGCAACGCCGTCTCTCATTCGAGTACATCGTCTTCAAGGATCTGAACCACAGCAAGGAACACATCAAGGAAATCGCGCGACTGTTGGGCAGCACGCGGTGCCGCATTAATTTAATAAGGTATCACGCCGTGCCCGGCATCCCGCTGAAGAGCCCCGACATGGCCACCATGACTTGGTTCCGCGACGCGCTGAACGACAAAGGCATCATCGCCACCATCCGCGCCTCGCGCGGGCAGGACATTGACGCGGCCTGCGGGCTGCTTTCAACGAAGGAGACGGTGTAAAACGTATACAGTTTTGGGTGGAAAAAGAGAACAAAAGTCTTCATTTTTAGCCAAAACCCGACAGAATTTATAGAAAAGGCGTAAAATATACAGGCAGGCAACTTGTTGCTCCATCTTTCTGATAGTCTTTCGTGTAAAGCAAAATCCGTTTGTCTATGCGTGAGGTGAACTTCTCACAGAAAGCGTCAAGTGATTTGTGCGTCTTGTAGCTTGACGACTTAACTTCGATAGGCACAAGTTTGTTGCCGCGAGAAAGCAGGAAATCAACCTCGTAGTTGTGTTTCTCGTCTTTCAGAAAAGTGTAATAAAACAATTGGTTTCCAGCACTTGCCAGCATCTGTGCGACAAGATTTTCATACACATAGCCTAAGTTGGCTTTCAGCTTGTCGCCCAACAATTGCTGATAAATGGTATTCTCCGTAAAAGCCTTGTCCCAAAAACAAAGTGTCACAAAAAGGCCAGTGTCGGCAAGAAATATCTTAAAGCGTCCCAAATCTTTGTTAAGCGACATGCCCACATTCGGGTCGGTGCAATGATAGGAAAACAGGGTGGTCTTGCTTTCCGACAAAGCCTGCAACAATTCCGTCATTTTGTTCTCCGACTGATCACCAATGACCGCGTAGGGCTGATAACGGGATTGGTTTCCACTAAGTTGGGCAGGAATGTTCTGAAACAGACGCTCCGCCTTGCCGGTTGGGTCCAGTTTTTGGAAATCCTCCAAATACAAGCTGATGATTTTTCGCTTGGTCTTGTCAACAAGGCTGAGGTTGTTCGTTTCAAGGTAAGTATTCACCGCCTGAGGCATCCCGCCTACAAGCATAAACAGACGCAAATCGAACATTGCCTTTCTATGCGACGGTCCCAAAGCCATTTTGGCATCATACCACTGCCTCAACAACGGAATCGAAACCTCGTCGCCCAGTGCCCAACGGAATTCCTCGAAGTCCATCGGATACATGGTAATTCTGTCTTCCTCGCTTGGAATGGTGATGTCTTTTGTGTTCTTTCTGATGCTGATTAGGGAACCTGTTTCAATGTAGTCGTACCTGCCATCTTGGACAAGGTACTTGATGGCCTGCCGTGCCAACGGACATTTTTGCACCTCGTCGAATATAATCAGTGACTTTCTCGGTTTCAGCACAACCTGATAGTGTTGTTGTAGGCTCAAAAAGATTCTGTCGAGGTCTGTCAAATCTTCAAACAAGTCTTTGATGCGTTTCGGTACCTTGTTGAAATCGATAAGTATGTAGGTATCATATTCTTGTTGGGCAAAATGTTCAACCAAGGTTGATTTGCCGACACGCCGGGCACCTTCCACCAAAACAGCGCTTCTTCCCTTGCTCTCATTTTTCCATGTCAGCAATTCGTCATACAATTTGCGCTTAAACACTTTTTCCATGCATTAACTATTTGATAATCCGCTGCAAAAATACAAACAAATCCGCTGACCCGCAAATTAATTTCATCAATTTATCCGCTGACCCCGAAATTTTGTTATCAGAAATATCCGCTGACCCCGAAATTTTTAGCACTTTAAATCAAAACAAGTTCATTTTCAGCCAAAACTAATTTTCATTCCGCAAGCACTTCAACAAAATTTTTCCCTACCTTTGACCCCGAATTTCAAAACAAAGAACAAAGGAAAGAAAGTATAACAACAACATAGATAGTATAATTTGAGCTTTTGCTCTTATTCCTTCCGTAGTAAATCTGGAAAATTTCTCACAAAGGGATAAGTGGGCAAAGGTTCATGCTATTTAGCGTGAATCTTAGTCGCTTATGGTGTGAAAGGCATTCCAGAGCCTACTACGGACATATAGTGATGATAGCTTCACGCTTTTTCATGGAAAAAGTGCCGAAGCCCAAGTAAAAAGCAAGGCAATGGAAACCGAAAAAAGCAATATCCACATTGGGCACCTTATCCGCGAGCAGTTACGCAAAGACCAGCGCGGCGCAAGCTGGCTGGCGCGTGAAATCCATTGCACCCGCAACCATGTCTATAAAATCTTCAACAAGCCTTCCCTTGACAGCAACCTGCTCCTCAGAATCTCCAAGGCCATGCACTTCAATTTCTTCCGATATTATTCGGCAGAAGTGGCGGAGGAAATGAAAGAAAGGATGGGTGAAGAATGAAATAGACTTTATGCCAAAACCCAGCGAAATCTGGATTTTTCTCGGGATTTCACTGGGCTCTGACAGGGAATGATATAGGCCTTTATTTGCGTCTGTTTGATTTTGAGAAAGCGTATGCCGCACCAAGAGTTACTAGCACGGCGATACCGCTACTCAAGGGTGCGTCTTGGTTGTCAGTTTCGCCGTGGTTCGGGAGGCCTGGGGTCGCTGCACCAGTTTTACAATCATTGGTATAGTAACCGTAGTAAGTTTCATCGGAAACGGCACCGCGCTGAAACAGGCCGCCGCCTTGTTGCGCTACCGCACTTACAGATAGGGCGAGGACGAGAGTTAAGGTTGTCATGGTCTTTTTCATTGTATTTCGTTTTTTGTTTGTTATTCAATCACCATTTTCTGCGTCATGACATCATTTTCGTTGATTAATCGCAGAACATACACACCTGTTGGGATACCAATTGTAGAGATGTGGCGCGCCGCATCACTACAAAGGATAACGCGCCCCGTCATATCCACAATCTGCAATGTAGCGTTGGCATCTGCATCAGCGACAATGATTTCCTTGCCATTGATGAAAGCAAAAATCCCTGTGCCCATTGAAGAGCCTTCTTCAATGCCATTGATGTTAAACACCAATTTAAAGCGCGAGACAATGTCCGAGGAGTTGCCGACAAAAGTATAACTTGGTGAGTCCAAAAGGTCAATGTTGGCACCCGTTTTATTGTCAATGAGACGGATGTTGTTTGTCTCCCGGCTCTGAAAATCTGCATTAAGGGTGTAAGTTCCGTTCTGCGTAACTTTGAAATTGATTGGTATTTCACCGATGCCGTCGCTTGTAGCTATGGCATAGTCCGTTCCGTTCTTGGGAATGTAAATCTCTGCACCACCGTCAATAAGGCGAAGCTTACGCATGGCATTGCCATCGCCAAAACGGACGATGATGCGGTCCATGACAGCCTCGCTGTTCTCTTGGCTGACATTGAGGACCAATTGCGTTCCGTATGTAGAAACGCCTTTGGCAGAGGGGGTGAATGTCAAAGTGGCTCCGTCAGAAATGGCCTCCACGAAGATGCCTTCCATCACATCGACAGAATTGTTGTCAGAGGCAATAATTGCAGTACCTGTGGAATTCATTCTGTAAAAATCAACAGGAACCGTTGCGCTTGTGCCAAATGGGTTGCCTACAAGATTCCAGCCTTCAAATTCGACACCAGAAGATTTTACCAAGCTGACCGTACCACTGCCACTATAAGGTGTGCCAGTAAAAGTAAGTGTCACATTCTCGCTGTTGGCGTAAAGATAACCCTTGCCAGGCATGAGGTTGAAAGCACCAGACTCATAATTGATCCATTCTAGGTCACTTGTTTGGTCGAAGTAGTAAAGGTCGTAGTTGTTGTTCAACATGTTCGTCACTGCGGTAGGATTCACCTCTCCTATTGGTGAAGCTATGAGCTTGTAGTTGCCTGTGGTGGCAGAACCATAACCAGTGACTTGTAAGTTGAAATTTTGGGACGATGAAGGCGTTGTAAATGAGAACTCGTACCAATTTCCCATAGTACCAATCATGGTATTGTTCTCAAAAGTAATGTCATTTGTACTCGTTAAATTGAGTTCTTGACCTGATGAATGGTCATATAAACGGAAAGTGATAGTCTCACCGCTCAATACATTGCTGACGACGGTCAGGGCCACTACATATTGGCTTGAGGGCGGGAAATACTCGGGCATCATACTGCCTCGGCACTCTTCGCCACAAAAAGCACCCACTTCAAGCGTTGTTGTCGTTTGCTCGACGCCATCGATGAGGATGATGCCGTTCAATGTCATGTTGTACTGAGTCCCCGAAATCGGAGTCCAGTGATTTGCAAATGTCAAACCTGCTACAATCATGCAGGCCATGGTCAATAATACTTTTTTCATTTTGCTTATACTTTTTTATTGATAATTAATATTCGCTTTTTATCTAACGATCAGACGTCCAACATAGACGTTGCCCGAACAGCAGACGATTTTCACTAAATAGATACCAGAACCATTTATACCAGGCATTTGTCTATCGGCTGAGCCTGTTTCGTGCTTGACGGCTTCACCCAAGGCATTGATTATTAGTACTTCTGCTATGGTTTCATCAGAAGGAATGTCAAGCGAGAAGGCCGTGTTGTGCTCCACGGGGTTCGGATAGATGGTCAGAACCTCAGATGAGCCGAAATGCACTTCATAAGGTTTGTCAAGATTTCCCACTATAGCGTTGTCATAATAAGTCAAGCGTTCTGAACTATTCGCCTTGATAGTACCATTGCACCTGTCAATAGCAGCAAATGTCAGCGACTCACCTTCCTCGCCCGATACCGTCAGCATTGCGTACCAACGATTCGTAGGCTCAAAGTATTGCAAAACTGCGCTGCCTCGGCATTCGCCATTGACAAACGCCCCCAATTCCAAATTGTCGGATTGCTGCTCTTCGCCATCTATTGTTACAATGGCCATAATGACAATATTGCTTGCGTGGGCATGGATATCATTTGTCCAAACATGTTGCGGACTTTCTTGTGCATCTTCTCCTCTTCCAACATTGTATGTCAATGTCTGGTTTTCCGCCGCGTTGGAGTAGTACATATAGCCTTGGCCAGGGGTCAAGGTGAACGATGTCGGGAACCAACCATAACCAGCGTAGTACGTTGACGAGGTACTCTGTCCCTTAATCAAATCGTTGGCCGTGGGCGTAAAGCCCGAGAGGGCCGACGAAAGACTCTGTTGAGTATTCACGGGATAGCCAATCCAATTCCAACCCGTTTGCAGAGTGATGGAGTGGTCGGCAGGGTTGGCAACGGCTCCAGTCATCACTGCGTCGCAGTTAGCCGATACACTAATCTGGTAGCCTGTCTCATTATTGAGGCCCACGTTGGTTAACGAGCCGAACCAATAGTCATAGCCCGTCTGCGGATAGTAATTCTGTACATATGGAATCTGTGTTTTAATCATCAGGCCGTTGTGCCCGAGGCTCTCCTCCAGCATCGTCAGTCCATCGATGCCATCCTGTTCGATGTAGGTGCTCCACCAGTTCCAACCCATTGAAAGGTTAGTCTGCTGTTGGCAATTGAACTGAGCGACAAGTGCAGTGGCTCCCGTGACAGTGAAAGTATATGGGTTGTCTGTAGAAACTGTTGCCCCACCAATTGACCAGTTGTTGAAAACATAACCTTCGTTGGCGGTTGCAGTCAATGTAGCCGTGGTACCTGGTACATAGTTGCCTGTGCCCGTTACATTGCCTGCACCCACTGGATCCACTGTTGCTGACACGCTTACCTCGCTATTGAAAGCGAATTGGAACCAGTTGCCCATGGTGCCAACGATTTCATTGCTCGCAAATGTAATGTCATTGACACATTGAAGATTCAATTCCTGCCCAGATGAATGATCGTAAAGCTTAAAAGTGATGGTTTCACCGTTCTGTTGGTTGCTAACAACAGTAAGCGATACAACATATTGGCTTGAAGGAGGGAAGAATTCTGGCAACATGCTACCTCGGCATTCTTCACCGCAGAAAGCACCCACTTCTAAAGTAGTGACTGTTTGTTCCACGTTGTTTATGTATATAACACCGTTTATTGTCATGTTGTACTGTGTGCCTCCTATCGGTGTCCAGTGGTTGGTGATTTGGCCTTGCAATTCAAAGTTGGCCACATAGGTGGCAGCCTCGGAAACCGTAAAGCTATAAGAAGCGTTAGTTGAAACCACCACGCTATTCTTCGTCCAATTGACAAAAGCGTAACCCGTGTTGGGTGTTGCAGTCAGCGTGCAATTCGCGCCTTGTGCATAAGAACCGCCACCGCTCACTGTGCCACCCGCTGCAGGATTGGCTGTAGCTGTGATAATGTAGTTATTTGGTTGGTTGACAACAAAGTTGGCCACCAAAGTTCTGTTTCCGTTGACAGCGAACGAATAATTGGCTTCTGTTGAAACTTGTGTCCCTCCTTCTGTCCAGTTGACGAAAGAGTAGCCTGTATTGGCTGTAGCCGTCAATGTGCAGTTCGCTCCCTGGGCATAAGAGCCGCCACCGCTCACCGTGCCACCTTCCGACGGATTGGCTGAGGCAGTAATGGTGTAATTCACTGTGCCAGAAAAGGCATCTTGGTTGTCAGTTTGGGTATGAGTTGGCATTACGAAATACTCGTCGCGGTTGCCCCTCTCGTTTTCATCAACTCGGCTCTGGGGATTAAGCACCAGTTCGAAACGGTCTGCTTCATCCTGAACGCCAGCAACAAACGTATAGCCGGAGGCTGACAATAAATCAATATCGTTTCCTGTTTGACGGTCAATGAGATGCAAATACCTGCATCCAACGTTGAGTAGCGAGGCTTCAAGGGTATAGATACCTGCCTCGACAGATTCAAAGCAAAGCATCATTGCTCCATCGAAGGCAGCCACAGCCCTGTTCTCTCCATCTTGCTTGAAATACAAGGCATCGACGGCATGAGTGGACTGTAGCTTTTTAAGGGTTTCGCCGTCGCCCATACGCAGATATGCGCGGTCTATCATTTCGTTGTCCTTTTTCAAAACAAGACGCACATAGCCATTACCAGACTCTGCATGGGTATCATTGTTGAATGTCAGAACGCCTTCCGCCGCCGCCTGCACCATGAAACCTTCTCCTGGTTTGATGGGTTCGTTGTCGGCATCCGTATAAGCCACAAAATTGCCGCCACCTATCGCCTTATAATATAAGGTGGGAGCGGTGCCATTAATCCTTAGGCTACTGATGCTGATGTTGTTGGTATAAGGATTGCCCACCAAAGTAAATCCCGACAGCGCGTTTCCGTTGCAAGTGACCGGCAAACTGAAATCTGCATTTGAAGCGTTGATTTGACCCGCAAACGAGAGGGTTTTCTGGGCTTGGTTGGCATAGAGATAACCTTGTGCCGGTTCTAATGACGCAAAGTTGTTTTCAGCCACTTTTTTGTTCATCCAATGGTGGGTGGGCTCATCATAGTAAAACAGGTCGTAGGTACCCGTGGTGAGAACATCGGTTTCCGTGCCCTCGTAAATCGGCGTGGCTACTGTAAACCAGCCTTCAGTGCCCGATCCATAGCCACTGATGTTGCGCTGAACAGTTCCAAAAGCGTTACTAACGGGATTCACTAACTGACCTCCATCGGCTATCACAAGCTGTGAAGGCTGCAAGGTGCCAATGCCATAGGTGACAGAAAGCGTCTCTCCGTTATTAATCGTCATCACATCATTGAGATTCAACACATAGAGATGCAGCACCTCGGCATCCATATCCATTTGGCAGTTGCTGTTGACGCATACTACATCGTTGGCTGTGGGCAACGCAAAGGAATACCAGTTTTGCGTATCCGACCACAAGTCATTGTCCAATTGGTCAAACACAAACTGCTCCCTGTAATTGGTGAACGAGCTCCAGCCCGTAGCCGCCTGATATGCGGGAACCATAGCATACGGAACGTGTATGGAAATGGAATAAGTCATATTATTGAACGAAGTGTTCAACGCTGTCGGCGGTGTGGGGTGCTCGGAAATCACCGTTGAGAAACCGCTGCAATTTCTGAACGAATAATCGCCTATGGATTCCACCGAACGGCCTATGATTAATGCACCTGTAAACCCATCGCAATCGGCAAAAGTGTATTGGTTGATGGTTTGGATACCGCTACCAATAATCAATGACCCGTCGAAACTGTGGCAATTGTAAAAAGCATATTCTCCCAATGATGTCACGGGATTTGGAAGCACCAAGTCGCCTATGAAACTATTGCCTTCATAAAACGCTTGTACACCAACAGACATTAATGTATTGGGGAACAACAACTTGCAATTGGCACTTGAGCAGTTCTTGAACGCATAATCGGGGATGGTCTGTACTTTTTTGCCAATGGTGAGCAGGACGAGCGAAGGCGAACTCGTCGTATTTATGCCTCCGTTGAATACCGAATAATAAACAATGTTGTTTCCGCTGCCCGTTTGGGTTTTCATGTTGGTGCAATTAATTGCATTGAAATGCACCGTTTGCAGGCTGGGACAATACCAGAAGGCATATCCTCCAATTTCAACCACGCCTTCACCAATGGTCAGCTCATTGCTCCTAAAGCCAAAGAATGAATAGGTTCCAATATAGGTGGTGGCATTAGGAATGACAATCTTGCTCGTCGCACTGACACTGTTGCGGAACGCATAGTCAGGAATCCTTGTCACATTCTCGCCGATGGATAAAGTGACGATGGGCGTGGCTCCGCCGCTTGTGGTTCCCACGTTGAAGACGGAATACTGCGAACTTGTATTCATCGAAGTGCAGTTCACCGAATTGAAGTGCACAGTATGCAGCTCCGGACAGTTCCAGAAGGCACTTCCACCAATCGTTTCCACACCTTCGCCCAAAGTCAGTTCAGCGATGTTGCTGCAGCCATAAAACGCCGATTCGCCAATGCTGGTCAAGGCATCGTGAATTGCCAAGGAACCCGTGAAACTACTGCAATCCTCAAAAGCGTGTTCGGCAATGGTCAGCACGGAGCTGGGAATTGTCAAAGTGCCCGTGAAGCCATTACAGCCACTGAAAGTATAAGCGTTGATGGTAGTCAAAGCATTACTTAGGGTTAATGATTCATCGAAGCCGCTACAATGATAGAATCCGTATTGACCAATGGAAGCCACCGTGTTGGGAATCGACAAGGCGCCAGTCATCCCGCTACAATTGTAGAAGGCGTATGCTCCAATATTGAGCAAGCCATCAGGAAGTGGCAAGGTGTTGGTGGCATTGGGGCTATTATAGAAGGCATAATCTGGAATGTTGGTCACGTTGTTACCTATGGTTATATTATTAATAGGTGTTTCCCCACCAATGCTGGTGCCGCTGTTGAAGACGGAATAAGCGCCATCGGTGTTCATCGTAGTGCAATTCACCGCATTGAAATTGACGGTTTGAATCTGTGGACAGTTCCAATAGGCATAGCCACCGATGGATTCTACGCCTTCGCCAATTGTCAATGCTGTAAGGTCACCGCAGCCATAAAATGCATATTGTCCGATGGTTTGCGTTGTGTTCGGGATGGTTAGGTTACCAGTGAAACCTCCGTTGTGGAAGGCATACTGTCCAATGTTCAACAAGCCTTCGGGCAATACAAGGTTGTTGGTGACATTAGGGCTGTTCCTGAAAGCAAAATCCGGAATATTGGTCACATTGGCTCCGATGTTCAGGGTTGTGATGGGCGTTGCCCCACCCGTTCCGGTACCGCTATTGAAAACGGAGTAATCTACATAAGGATTGGTATTCGTACCTGCCCCCCTCCGAGTTTTCATAGCAATACAATTCACTGCGTTAAAATTGACCATGATTATGGCAGGACAATTCCAAAAGGTGTACGCACCTATCTGTGACATTCCTTCTCCTATTGAAAGCGATGGAATGTGTGAGCATCCATAAAAAGAGTATATCCCTGTCGAAACCACCGAATTGGGAAGATTCAAAGCTGTTTGGAGTGCCGAGCAACCATAGAAAGCATAGTTGCCAATGGTCAGCAAGCCATTGCCCTGAATAACCATTTGCACCATGCTGTTGCAACCATAGAAGGCGTAATTGCCGATATCGGTCACAGAAGCTGGGATAACCAAACGCTGGTAAACATCTTCTGCGTTCTTGAACGCATAGTCTGGAATGTGTTGGACACTATTACCTATTACAATACGTGTAATATTTGGAGCGTTCCCTGTTTCATTGGAGGAAAACACAGAATAATAATTGTAAGGATCTGAATTTGTCCCCGATCCTGTTCGGGTTTGCATAATAGCACATTCTTCTGCATTGAAGTTCACCGTTTCCAAATTCGGGCAGTTCCAAAAAGCTTTTTCAAAAACATAATCAATATTCTCACTAATGGTGACTTTGGTCATTCCTGTACAGCCATAGAAAGCTTGTTTTTGAATACCTTTTACAACATAGGTTATACCTTGGTATTCCACAGTTTCTGGTATGACCACATTTCCTGTGGGTTGGTCGTAGCCTTCCCAAGGTGCCGAACTGGTGTTGGGATAAATAATTTCAACATAATTGTTAGCCAAATCAGTAACAGCAAAGTAAAGTGTTTGTCCAGAAGAACAGTTACTAAAAAAGCGGGAAGGCACTTCAATAAAATTAGAGAATTCCTTCCATCCAAAAGCGTTTTGATAAGCACTTGAACTGCCTATAGGAATATACACTGGGATGGTTTTACTAACATTATTGAAAACATGCGTGTTGTTGATAGTTGGAGGTTCTGAATTAAGAGAGGTGATTTCTGTCAAACCATTACAATTGAAAGCATAGGTTCCTATAGAGGTTACAGAACTAGGGATAGTTATCGAGGTCAGACTATTACAGCCACTAAACGCATAGGTTCCTATAGAGGTTACAGAACTAGGGATAGTTATCGAGGTCAGACCAGTACAGTCACTAAACGCATAAGAACTAATAGAGGTTACAGAACCAGGAATAGTTATTGAGATCAGACTATTACAGCCATTAAACGCATAGGTTCCTATAGAGGTTACAGAACCAGGAATAGTTATCGAAGTCAAGCCGTTACATTTAGCGAATGCATCAGCGCCAATATTACTGACTGTTGAAGGGATAACAATTGAAGTGATGCCTTCACAACCACCATCATAAAACTCATAATAGTTATTGTATTGCGAAGGTGAGGTATTATTCCGATGGTCTCCAAAAGCGTGTTCTCTAATTGAAGTCACCGAATAACTATCGCCATTAAATTCCACCTTTGCAGGAATTACAATATCTCCGACAGGTTTAGAATAACCAAACCAATAGTAATGGTCAATATAGTTTACATTAAATTGGTGACTATAATAACAGGGGTATGTCAACGTTACTTCTCGTGAACTGAAATCAGTGATTTTATAGTACAACGTTTGCCCGCTGGGTGCCACGGCGGAGAAGTCATAATCGTCTGCGAAGGCGTTTGATATCCCCAATATGCTCAGAACCATAAAGAGAACGGCGGAGCGGAGGATGCTTTTGTTTTGTAAATGGTTTTTCATAAATTTCAACTTTTTAAATCAATCCTGCTTTCCTAAAAATTTCATTATCAAAGAAAGTAACGAAGTTGTGGTCATCATAGATTTGCGCATAGCTTTTCCATACAGTTAGAAAAGATCTGTCGCTTTTTATTGTAAGTATCCATTTTTGCACAAAGTCATCCCAGACCTCTCTCGGCAAATTTCCCTGTTTGTTTTGAACAAAAGCGTCTCTGCATAAGTCAAAAAAGCACTGTTGATACCATCTTTTGTTGGCTTCATCTTGAAGACCCTTAGTGACCTCTTGATACCGACTACCAATATCCAAAAACACAGAGGAATGCAATTGCCTCAATGACAGTTTTTGCTGTTTTTCAGTAATTTTGCGATTCGTTTTTTCAATTTTGAAGGTTCGAATCAAAGACCAAACAGCAACCACCGCCATAATGGCAGTCGCGATAGTTGAAATAATCGTAATTGTTTCCATTTTTAGTTTAATTTATTTGTGTTTTCTCGCTGCAAATATACAACAAAAAACAATACAAACAAATTAATTATCTGACTATCAATACTTTAATTATCCAAATCAGATACAGAAAATGTATCCAAAATGGATAATTCGGGATGAAAATGGATGAAGTGGATGGGAAAAACCCTGTGGCACCCTGCCACATATTATATATAGAACCCAAGGGCAGGGTTTTCAACCTGAGGACAGAAATAAAATTACAAAGGCCGTTACAAATGCGGCACGATGTCGATTGTGCTACTGGAGGACTGCGGGTTGTGGTTGACCTGAATCTGCACGGGTATCTTGTCTTTCACCTCTTCCCGGTGGCTGATGGCGCACACCTGGCGGTTGTTGCTGGCATGCAGCGACTCGAGCGTCTCGATAGCCTTATGCAAAGGCTCGCCACTAAGTGTGCCAAAGCCCTCGTCGATGAATAAGGTCTCCACCTTAAGGCTTTGGCCTATCTCGCTCAAAGCCAAAGCCAGGGCCAACGAGACCAGGAAGCTCTCGCCGCCCGAGATGGTGCTTGCCGGACGTTTCACCCCGCCTTGATAGGCGTCTTCAACGAGGATGATCAGCTCTTGTCCAGGCACCGCATGGAGGGTATAACGGTCGGTGAGGGTGCGCATGTGGACGTTGGCGGCCTTGACCAGGTTGGCAAGGATATAACTCTGCGCAATGAGACGGAACTTATCGCCCTTGGCGTCTCCGATCAGCTGGTCCAGTTTGTTCCAGCGGTCAAAGACTGCTTTTCGCTTGTCGTACTCGGCTTTGTATTGGTCCTGTTCCTTTTTCCGATTGTCGTCGTCTTTCAACTGTTGTTCTATGGCTCCTGATTCTCTCCCCAAAGGAGCGATCTGGTCCTTCAGTCCTGTGATGGTATCGTTCAGCGAGGCAATGGTTTCTCCCTCAGCAATCATCGGCTTGGCCTTCTGGTGCTCTTCCCATTGTTCGTTAACGGTGGTCAGCGCGCCTTGGGCACTGGCCAAGGTGTTTTTCTTGTCTTCAACGGACTGGCGTTGTTGTCCAATCTGATTCTTGAGTTGCAGCAGTTGCTCTATGCGCGGCTCCGTCATGTCGGGGTGGCTGCCTAAGAAGTCATCCAAGGCCTTGCGGTTGGTTTTTTGGCTTTCCGCGGCCTTCTCTTTGGTTGTTAGAACTGCCGCAACTTGGTTTGAAAGCGACTGCATCTCTCCGAGTATATTAGGCAGCTCTTCCGCTTTTTGAGGGCCTACCGCCTTCCATTCGGGCAGATTCTCGAGCAATTGTGTGAACGACACTTCCAGTACGCTGGCCTTGTTTTTCTTCAAATCCTCAAGGTCACGTTGCAGCTTTTCCCAGACCATAGCACGGCTGATCTTTTTTTCCAAGTCGTTTTTCTGGTATTTCGCTTTTTGTTCGGCTTGCATTAAGGCTTCAGCCGTATGCTCATCCAACTGCGTGATGCGGCATTGTTCCAAAGCGCGCAAGGCGGCCTCTTGGGCTTTGTTGAGCGATTGGTCTTCTTTGAAGACCTTCAGCGCATTGTCGTAAGCCGGCACGTTTTGCTTCAGCCAAATCGTGACATTGTTTTGCTTTCCGTTAAAGTCATCAAATGTTTCTTTGGCGTCATCGCGTTTCTTTTTTGCTTGTGCCACAATGGCTTGCAGCTGCTCCTCGTGCGGAACGGTGTCAAGCGACATCACAGCTTGGCCGCAGATCGGGCATTTGTGGTTCACCTGCAGGTTTTCACGCAGCTTTTCGGCCAAAGTGCCGACCGCCAAGTTGAGGCGCTCATATTCCTTGTCCAAGGCCTCGTACTGCTTGTTTGCCTCTTCCACCATGGGCCGTAGCTGCTCAAGTTGCTTGTTGTTCTCTGCAATGGCAAGGGCTTGCTCCTCGAGTTTTTGCTGTGTGTTCTTCCGGTCATTCTGTTTGTCAAAATAAGCTTTGACTTCCGACTGAGCCACACGGATATGGCCTATAAGCGCCAGAACCTCTCCTTTTTGGTCGCCCAGCTCATTTGCAGAAACTGGTTGACCGCCCTCGGCTTGGATTTCATCGTCGATGGTCTTCACCTGAGTGGTGATTGACTTAATTCTCTCGCGGATGAATTCCTGACCGTTGAGCAAGGTGACGTATCGCGACTTCAGCCGTTGAATCGTCTGGTCGGCTTGGTTTATGGTGGTTTTTGCCTCGTTGATGCCGGTCAGCCAGATGCGGGCATCGGCTGTGCGGTCCCAGTCCTGCACGTTCTGCTGCGCGGCTTTATAGGTTTCCGTCTCCATAGCCGCCTTGGCTTGCGCCAATGCCCCCTGGGCCTTCGTTCGGCTGTCGCCAAGGGTTTTCTCCGTTGTCAGCCAGTTGACTTTCTTTTGCTCTGCCTCAAGCTGGGTGTTCAACGACCCGAGCTGCACTCCAATGTTTTTGAGGCTTTCCTCCAATGCCGCCCTTTCTTCTTTCGGCAAGGGCTTCTCTTTTTTCTCTGGGTCTACCTCATCCATCGCCTCCTTATACTTGTGGTGCGTCAGGTCATATACCTTTGCGCCAATCTGGGCATACTGTTCGGTGTTGGTGATCTTTTCGAGGATGGCCGCCTTCTCTTTGTTGCTGCACTTGAGGAAACGGGTAAATTCGCCCTGAGCCAGCATGGTGGTGCGGCAGAACTGGTCGAAGGTCAGCCCCACGGCCGTTTGGATGGCCTCTGTCATTTCTTTGTCCTTGGTGCTGCCTTTGCCATTACCAGGCTGAGGAGAGGCTTCGGGATGGGTCTCGTTTTTCAGCGACCAGGTGCGGTCCAGGTTCTTTTTCTTGCGTTCCACATACCATTCGGCTGTATAGGCGTTGCCGTCGTTGCCCAAAAATGACAGTTTCACGTATGCCTTCGTGGTGTTTTTTCGCATCAGCTGCATCGTGTCTGTGATATCCAACGTGTCGGCTTCGTTTTCCTGCCATTTGCCATCCATCTCCGTGTCGTTCATGCGTGGCGTGGTGGCATAAAGGGCCAGACAGATGGAATCCAAGATGGTGGATTTGCCGGCTCCCGTTTCGCCCGTGATGAGGATAACGTCGCTATCCGACAGCGGCTTGGACTCAAAATCGATGACGGCATCCTCAATGGATGCAATATTGTGGATTTCCAGCTTTTTCAGTTTCATGTTTGGTCCTCCTGGTTTCTTAGTTTGTTCAATACCTCTTCAAACAACGGTTTCATGTCCTGTTCGTCAAACGCGTCATTGTGGGTGTCGGCGGCAAACATCTTCACCACATCCCAGGGGTCGGTGGCCTGGAATTCCTCCACGGTCATTTCCTTCTGGTCGCCACTGCCGTAGTCTATTGCCCTGCGCTTGTAATTGATATACGAGAAGATGTATGCCTTGTCTTTGGCATACGCTCTGCCTTTGTCGTATGCATTCGTCGGTATGTTTTCGGGGTCAATGATATTGAGGCGTATGTATGCCTTGTCATCAGCCGGATGATTCTCATACTGCGCCCACACGTCATCCCATTGGCCAAACACATTCGTGTCTTTAGGAACCGGCAGCGTAAGCAAAGGACGTGGGTTTTTGATTTCCACGAAGGTATAATTGTCATCGGTAAGCGCTGCGTTGTGCTGAGGAATGTCCACAATAGTTACCGAATGCGGATAAGCTTCATCGAAGCTGACGGGCAAGGGCGAGCCGCTATAGCGCACGTTATGTTTGCCCGCATGCACGAACTGCGGCTTATGGATGTGTCCCAATGCCAGATAGTCGTATCCCGTGCCGATGGAACCGACATCAACCATGTCAACGCCACCTACGCGCTTGTCGTTCCCTTCCTCGTGTCCCGTATAATCAACCCCCGCGATGGCCTTATGAGCGCTAAGGATCACGGGCAGGTTGTCGGTGTTCCTTTGACCAACCAGATCGAGCAGCTGCTGGTAGATGTTTTCCGGCAAGAAACGGTCGTTGATGAACGGCAGAGCGATGACGAAGCCCTTGCCGGGGATTTCGATGATGTGGGACTCCAGGTTGTCCTTATCAAGCTTGCCCACCATATAAACGTTGAGTGCCTCCCAGGGCGTCTTGAAGATCTCGTGCTTTGTGCCGCTGTCGTGGTTGCCGGCGGTCACGACAACGGTCATTTCAGGGCATTTCTTGCATAGGGTCGCTATGGCCTTGTTGAACATTTTCTGGACGGCAGGTTTCGGATCGGTGGTGTGGTACAAGTCGCCCGAGACGAGAAACAAGTCGGGCTTGGCCTCTTCGGCAATCTCCACCATTTGCCTAAGCATAGACAGTTGTTCATCCGTGCGGTCATTGTCATACAGCACGTGTCCCAGGTGCCAGTCGCTGGTATGTAGTATCTTCATGGTTTGTTTTTTGGGGTTCTATTGTTCTATAGAGCAAAAATACACTTTTTCAACCTAAAGGCTGAAAAAAAATGTGAACCATATATACCTAACGGAACAAAGTCAGCCTATGCAGGCTGACTCTATGATTATCAAAATCCGCGATTTTTGGCAGTATCGGGGAATTAAAACCGCATTTTTATTGTAAATCGAGGAAAAAATTCCGCGATTTTGAGAAAAGGCAGCAA
Organism: uncultured Bacteroidales bacterium; assembly: GCA_905233685.1. Taxonomy (GTDB): domain Bacteria; phylum Bacteroidota; class Bacteroidia; order Bacteroidales; family F082; genus Limimorpha. The sequence goes on from CAJOEZ010000009.1 coordinate 184,462, forward strand.
GAACAAAGGCAAGAAGCAAATCGCCGAGGTCAAGAATGCTTTTGTCGTGAAAGACGACATTGAGTATGGCTATGAGAATAACATTCCGCTGTGGCATTTTGGGATGAATTATTGAAGCCATTCCCCTGCACGGCGGCCTTACGCAGCAAAAGGATAGAATCTCACACTATCAAGCAGAACTCTTCAAAACGGATAATTCAGAATAGAAACGGATGAAGTGAACGGAGTATGAGACTTTTTTCCTAACTTTGCAGCCTCAAAATGTTTCTTGTTTATAACAAATTTTTGATTAACAATAACTTAAACTCCAATCAATGAAAAAAGTATTAGGAATCATCGCGATGGCCATCATGGTTTCGGTGGGTCGCGTGTATGCCGACGAAGGCATGTGGCTCCCGATGTTTGTCGAGCGCCTGAACTATGTTGACATGCAGAAGATGGGGCTGCAACTGACCCCTGAAGAGCTTTACAGCATCAACTGCCGCGCGGCTTCTTCTGCACCGGTGAAATCGTGAGCGAACACGGCTTGCTGTTCACCAACCACCACTGCGGCTACAGCGCCGTCCAAAAGCTCAGCTCCGATGAGCACGACTATCTCCGCGACGGCTTCTGGGCCAAGAACTACGGCGAGGAACTGCCCGCCCCCGAAATGACCGCTAGCTTCCTCATCCGCATGGAAGACGTCACCAAGGACATCCTCGGCGTTGTCACCGACGACATGGACTATCAGGACCAACAATCCGCTATCCGTGCAAGAATCAAGGCATTGGAGGACGTTGCTTCGGAAAACGGCAAGTACAACGCTGTCATCAAGGGCTTCTTTGAGGGCAACGAGTACTACATGTTTGTCTATCAGGTATTCCCCGACGTGCGCCTCGTGGGCGTGGCCAACTCTTCGATTGGCAAGTTCGGCGGCGACACCGACAACTGGATGTGGCCCCGCCACACCGGCGACTTCAGCATTTTCCGCGTGTATTGCGGCAAGGACGGCCAGCCCGCCGAATACAGCAAGGACAATGTGCCGCTGACGCCCAAGCATCACCTCCCCATCAGCCTCGACGGCGTGCAGAAGGACGACTTCACCATGATCTGGGGCTTCCCGGGCAGCACCGAACGCTACATGTCGAGCTACGGCATCGACTATAACGTGGACACCTTCTATCCCGCCATCATCGACATCTTCGGCACCCAACTCACCGCCATGGAAGAATACATGAAAGAGGACGACCACATCAACCTGATGTATGCCGACAACCACGCCGGTTTGGCCAACACCTGGAAGAACTTCATCGGCCAATGCAAGATGCTCCGCAAGAACAAGGTCCAACTGGGTGAACAAGAATAACAAGACCGAATACAAGGACGCCCTGCCGAACCTGAAGGAAGCCTACCAGACCTTGGGCAATGTGGCCAAGTACATCTACTACCCCAACTTCGTCGCTCAAGCCGGCCCCGCTGGCATCGCCATGCAGTTTGCCGCTTACTATGAGGCTTTCGAAAGCAAGGATAAGGAAGGCCAGGAAGCTGCTTTGGCCATGCTGAGAGAACTGCCCGTCGAAAGCTTCTTTGAGGAGACCGATCCGCAAGTGGAAAAGAAAATCTTCGCCGAACTGCTGAAGACCTACAAGAACGCCTTCAAAGGTGAAGAACTGCCTGAAATCTACTCGATTATCGACAAGAAATTCAAAGGTGACATTGATGCTTTTGCTGACGATGTCTACACCAACTCCATCTTCGCCACTCCCGAGAGCATCAAGACTTTCTTGGCCAAGCCCAACCCGAAGAAAATCGGCAAGGACTACGCCTACCTCATGAGCAGCTCGATGATGGAAGTCATCATGAGCCACATGATGGACTACCGTCAGGCCATGCAAGCCGTGAGCGAGAACGACCATGTCTTCGTGAAAGGTCTGCGCGAGTATTATGCTGCCACTCAGCCCGAGAAGAGCCTCTATCCCGACGCCAACTCGACGATGCGCATGACCTACGGCTCCGTCCAAGACTACATGCCTGCCGATGCCGTGCATTACGACTACGTTTGCACTGCCAACGGTATCCTTGAGAAGTACGTTCCCGGCGACTACGAGTTTGACGCTCCCAAGCGCCTCATTGACCTCATCGAGAAGAAGGACTTCGGCGTGTATGCCGACGACAACGGCGAACTCATCGTGTGCTTCCTGTCGACCAACGACATCACCGGCGGCAACTCCGGCAGCCCGATCATGAACGGCAAGGGCGAACTCATCGGCCTCGCCTTCGACGGCAACTGGGAAGCCATGAGCGGCGACGTGAACTTTGAGCCCAAACTCCAGCGCACCATCAACGTGGACGTGCGCTATGTGCTCTTCATCATCGACAAGTACGCTGGCGCCACCAACTTGATCAACGAACTCGACATCCGCAAAAGCGAGCCCAAACCGCTGCGCGTGGAAGAAGAGAAAATCTAAACCTAAGTTCATTTGATAAAAAACGGCTGTTTGGATGTCCAAACGGCCGTTTTTTTCTATTTTTGCCGCGCAATTTGAATCATTGAAATGAACAATCGGGTAAAAGAGGTTTTATGGGCGATGAGCCTCGTGGGAATGCTGGTGCTCTTCGTGCAGACCCAGTGGCATCCAGTGAAGTTCAGGGCATTGAAGCACGACTCCAAAGAAGCCCCAAAACCCGTTTTGACCTACGACAATTATAGAAATGGCGTCTTTCAAGCCCAGGCAGAAAGCTATCTGAGGGAGAATTTTGCCTTCAGGGAGTTCGGCATTCGCAGCTACAACCAACATCGCTATTGGCTTTGGAAGATTACCTGCAACCCGTTTTTCCGTCCCGGCAGGGGGCCTTGGATGTATTACCTTCCAGGCGTGCTCGACTATTACGGGCAAGAAACCTCCAAATTCTTCGCGACGAACGACGACTTGGACGACTATGTGAACCATCAGGTTGACATGCTGACCGAGTTGCGCGACATCCTGAAACAGGACTATGGCATCGAGCTGCTCACTTTCATCGCGCCCGACAAGGCTTTCGTCTATCCCGAACACCTTCCTAAAATGACCCACGACACCACCGTGGGCGTTGCCGCTACCCGTTTTGCGCAACGGTTCGAGGAAACGGGCTTCCCCAATATCGACATGACGAGTTGGTTCGCGTCGATTGCCGACACTTCGTCGCGCCTGCTGTTCATGCCGATGGACACGCACTGGACTTTCTCATCGGCCTATGGCTACGATTCCCTTTTCACGCTGATGGACAGCCTCAGCCCATACAGCATTCCGACGCTGAGAATCGACAGCATCACCGCAAGAAAATACGAAGGCAGGCAAGACGACGAGGCCACGCTCAACCTGCTCTTTAAGGTGAGAAACCACACGCCAGCCTACACCGCGCACGTCAGTGTGGAAGCCGACAGCACCTGCTGCAAGCCGAGGGCACTTTTCGTCGGCGACTCGTTCATCTTCGCTTTCGAGAGCTTGATGCCCATGAGGGAATTGATTTCCTACTACGAAAACTGGTTCTATTATGACAAGGTCTTCAAAAGCTTCGACAAGAAAACCTACCAAATCAACGAAATCAACCGCTTGAGAAGCATCCTCAACGTGGACTTTGTGGTGGTGTATTCAGTTGGCTATCAATGGTGTCGGGGAACAAACGGCTTTGTCGAGGATGCCTTGGCTGCTATCAAGGACCCCTATCAGGTGGAGGTCGCACTGAAAATGAACGAGATGGAGGCCAAGCCCGAACTGATGGCCATGATTGCTGAAAAAGCGGAAGACAGAGGTGTTTCGCTCGAAGAAATGCTTGAACTTGATGCCAAATGGCTGATTGATAACAAAAATGACTCTGAAAATGAATAGGTGCCGATTATTCATATTATTTGTGTTTTGTCTATTCTCCATGTCAACAAATGCACAGTGGAAGGTGCTTTTTTCTGCCAACGGTGGCTTTTACGAGGACGTGTTCGAATTGGAACTGTTCAGCACCAACCCACAAGGGCACATTCGGTACACCATCAATGGCAACAGGCCTACGGCGCAGTCGCGGCAATACACCGAACCTTTGGTCCTGGATAGCAGTTTATTTTCAAAGTCAGACATATACACCATTATTAATACCATCCCGTCGATTTTCTATCTCCCCGACAGCATCCAGCATTGCATTGTTATTCGTGCCGCTGTGTTCGACGAAAACGACAGTTGCATTAGTCCCGTGGCTACACAAAGTTATTTCATTCGTACTTTGGGTTGCGATTTTCACGGTCTGCCAGTGCTTTCCATTACAGCCGACTCGTTAGACTTATTCGACTATGACACAGGTATTTTCGTTCCAGGTGTCCATTATGACTTTAACGATTCCACTAATACAGGCAATTACACCATGAGAGGTCGGGAATGGGAAAGACTAATTAACGTGGAGTTTTACGAACCTGACAACCAAGGTATCAACCAAGAGTGCGGAATGAGAACCCACGGTGGTGCCTCACGATGGTTCCAGCAAAAGGGCATGAAGCTTTATGCCCGTGAGGAATACGGCAAAAAACGCTTCTCGCACCGCTTTTTCGAAACCACGTCCGTCGAAAAGTTCAAGCACCTCAAATTGCATCCTTTCCGTTGCAGCAATTGGCTTCAAACTGGGGGACAGGATTATTTGGCACAAAGCATCGCCACCCATCTTGACATTGAGTCGATGGCGGTACGTCAAACGGTGGTTTTTCTCAACGGAGAATATTGGGGCATCTATACCCTTGAGGAATCGAATGATGAGCGATATTTGGAAGACCATTTCGATGCCGACCTTGAGAAAGTCAATATGGTTAAATTCTGGGGCGTACCTTATTATGGCGACCCTTCGGAGTGGCATGAGGTGTTTTGGTGGATGCCCACTGCCGACCTCACCCAGCCTGAAGACTCGGCCTATGCCTATTCGCATATCGATGTGGCGAATTTCATTGACTACATGGTCTTTGAGACCTTTTCGGCCAACCTCGACTGGCCTGCCAACAATGTGATGATTTGGCAGGCAGAGACAGGGTCCCTTTTCAGATGGATTTTCTATGACGGCGACGGCTGCTTCACGTTTCCTGATTATCAAGCAATTGAGAATAGCCTCAACCAAGACTTGAGTAGCATGGTGTTTGTGCGTTTTATGGAAAACCGCTCTTTTTTTGAAGCTTTTTGCGACCGATATGCCCAACTTTGTGACACCTACCTCAGTTATGATTTCATGAAATCAGTATTGGAGCAATATGGTCAAATCGTTGAGGGAGAGATAGATGCGCAGTCGTATCGCTTCGGCTTCCCAACAAGTCGGGACAGATGGCTCGCGGATATGGACAAGGCCGACGAGTTTCTCAGAACGCGTCACCAGTATTATTTGTCGGAAATCCAAAATCTTTGGTCCCTTCCAAAACAAGAAGCGGACATCCTGCAGTGTTATCCCAATCCTTCATCGGGTGAGTTGCATCTGCGTTTCCAACTGGAAAGATCGGGGCAAACTGATATCGCCATCTACGACTTGTTAGGTCGTAGGGTGTTTTCTCAATCTTGTTTGGTGAGGGAAAATTTTGTTGAAACCACCATCAATCCAGTTTTGGTTCCCGGCGTTTATGTTTTGAAAGTGAACGGCTTCACCCAACGCATCGTCAGGTATTGATTATAACACGATTTCGCCCTGCTCAATCTGGTAGTTGATAATCCAAGCGGCATCGGCATGAAGCTGCTCCTCTACGGAAATGCCATTGGCCTTGGCCTTCTCGCGGATGTTTTCCATCAGCTCGGGGTTGTTGTTGCGGATTTCGTCCTCCATCGCCTTCACCAAGCTTTCAACATAGGTTTGCCGCGAAAACACATTCGGCTCATCACGCATCAAAGGCCTGTCGTTCAATATGTTCTGCGCCTCCATTTTCAACACCTGCTCCAAAGTGGTGTTGCGGATGACTGTCTGGCATTGCAGGTTTTTCATCCAAGCCGTGTCTTGCTTGATGTCGCGGATGGCCAAAACTTCGGGAATCCTTGGATTTCGTGCCGTGGGGACGCTGTCGCCCGCGATTTCGGGGAAATACCTTTCAGGGTGCTTGACGACCATTTCGTAAGCCAATCCGCCCAAGGTGAGTTGCGGGTCGTCGCGGAGCTTGGCCATCGTGGCCTCGTCGCGACCTAAGCTGTCAATCAAATGCTGGCGCACTTCCGCCACGCGGTCGTCGCTGACGCACAAGGCCATCAAGGCCTGCTCAGCGAAACCAAAGCTCATCTTGCACATCTGGTCGCCCTCGGCAAACCACACCACATAGCCCGACTCCAACAAGGTTTGCAGTATGTCTAACTCGCCGACCATCGTCATGCGCTTATAGCCCTTGCCGTAGTAAACCGTTGAGTTATAGTACCAATACTGCGACCCTGGGAAGATTTCACTGAGAGGGACGAAATCGTACATGCGCATCAGGAAGGAGGTGCCGACAAAGATGGCCGAGGGCTGCACCGTTGTGGAGTCCGTCAGGAAAGTAACGGGGGCGTCGTAAAGACGGTCGTAGTCATGCCGAATGGGGCGCATCAGGTTGGCGAGGTTCTCGATGTCGTAGTCATTTTCCAAGATTTCCTCGGTGCTTGGATGCAAAGCCCCAAATTGGAGTTTCGGCAATTCAACTCCCTTTAAATCAGCCATAAAGCGAATCAATGAATCTGTGGCGAAGGCAGCCGAAAAGCACCAATGAGCCCCTGTTTGCGGAAACAACGAATAAGGCAAAGTGTCGGCTTCTTTCAGCTCCTTAAACCATTTCGTCATCTCAATATAGGGAAAACCGTATTCATCAAACTTGGCAGAATAATACTCCCTAGCGTTGATAGAGGTCGTATCAAACTCCCTGTCGGGCAAATGTTCAGGATAGAGAAAACCTTTTTGGGGTGCCATAAAGACAAGAAAATCAACATCGTATTCCTTCAACACACCACGCAATTTCCACATCAGCTGAGCTTCCCGGTCGTAGGCTTCGCGGGCTTCTTCGTTCGAGTCATACCAACGATACATCTCCGTTCCATAATAATCGTTCACATGCTGGATGAAATAGAGCCATTTATCCTTACCGACGATGATGTTATCGTTGGTGCTTGTTCGGAAAAAGTCGTACAAAAACTGGTTGTAGAATCGAATCAGCGGCTCGCGAAAACCGAAATTCTCCTTGAGGAAAGGCTCAAACTGGGCTTGAAATTGCCCTGTGCGATAGGTCTCCAAAGTCAAGTGCGGCTCAGGTGCTGGAACAAAAACACCATTCAAAGGCTTGAAGGTAAACAACTTCGTCTGTCTCTGAATCATCTGCACAAAGAGCAGAAGCATTGTCAGCACGAAAAGAAAAACTTTTATGAAGCTGTTCTTTTTCATGGCTCAGAACCTAAAGTAGATGAACGGACTGAAGTCGGAGGCATTCAAGGCGGCCACGCAGAAAACAAAAGCGAAGGCAGCCACAACCCACACGGCAATGTGCTGGCCATCAGTGTAATCGGTGAAATATACCTTTTCTTGCACCTTTTGGCCGAATTTGGTCAGCGTGAGGAAGGAGAAGAAGGCCGCCACAATCATCGTGGTGTAAAGTTGCGCGTTGGCGCTGAACGGCAGCAGCGTGAACTCGAAGGCGAACATCCGCTTGATGAGCAGCCAGGCCAAACTGAAGTCCTCGACGCGGAAAAACACCCAAATCAAGTTCACCAAAAGGAAAGTGAGGATGACGCTCGGCACCTTGCCAATTTTCTTCATCACCTTGCCGAGGAAGAGCTTGTCGGCACAGATGAAGAAGCCATGCAACGCGCCCCAAACCAGGAAGTTCCACGACGCACCGTGCCACAAACCCGACAGCAAGAAACAGACCCACAGGTTGAAATACATTCGGCCTTTGCCCTTGCGGTTGCCACCAAGCGGGATGTAGAGGTAGTTCATGATAAACGCGCCCAAGGTCATGTGCCAACGACGCCAAAACTCAGTAATGGAGCCTGAAGTGTAAGGGTTGTCGAAGTTTTCCGGGAACTTGAAGCCCATCATGCGCCCGAGGCCGATGGCCATGTCGCTGTAGCCCGCGAAGTCGAAGTAGATTTGGAAGGTGTAGGCCAACGAAACAATCCAAGCGGTGGTGCTGTCCAAAGCCGCCACGCGAGTGAAGATTTCGGAGATTTGACCCGGGTCAAGCAGGCTGAAATTGGCGGGGCCAAGGATGGCATCCACTTGTGCGCCGATCACGTCGGCGATGAGGATTTTTTTGCACAGACCGATGACGAAGCGGTAGAACCCCTGCAAACGGTCGCTCATGTTCGACTCGCGATTGCGGATTTGGTCGGCCACATCACAGTAGCGGATGATGGGACCGGCAATCAGCTGCGGGAACATAGTGATATACAGCACAAAATCAGTGAGTTTCTCCATCGGCTTGTTCACGCCACGATAGGTGTCGAGGGTGTAGGTGACGCTCTGGAAAGAGAAGAACGATATGCCGATGGGCAGCAAAATCCGCCTCCAGGTGAGCGGCGTATGACCTGTCAAACCAAGAATCAGGTTCAGGTTCTCCATCGTGAAGTTGCCGTACTTATAGAACAGCAACAACCCAATCGGGATGATGATGGAGAGGCCGCAGAGTAGCTTCTTCAGCCCTGGCTTCTCGGTCTTGCACATCCACTTGACCAAGAAGAAATTGGCCACCGTGGAACCGACCAATTGGAGGATGAAGTCCGGCGCACCGTAGGCGTAGAACACCAACGAGGCGAGCAGGAGGATGTAGTTGCGGGCTTTCTTCGGCGTCAGGAAGTAGACGAGGAAGAAAATCGGCATGAAATAAAGCAGGAAAACGTTGCTACTGAATACCATGGTTTTCTGATTTTGTGTTTTTTATTCTTTGTTTCGAGGGCCAATTCATGAGACCTTGTTCGATTTGGTAATTGACGACCCATTCCGCATCGTCATGCAGAGCTTGTTCGATGCTTACGTTCCGTTGGGCAGCCTTTTCGCGTATCATGTCCATCGAGCTGGGGTCGGCCAAAAGTTTGGCGACAGTCCGCTTGATTTCTCGCTCGATGAAGGCAACCGAGTCGAAAGCGATGCTATCATTTATATTGGCCAAGACCTCAATCGCTTTTTGGGTGAAGCCATCATTGAGCCGATATTGTTGCGTGGCGCAATAGAACAAGACGATGAAGTCGGCAGAGAGCAGTTCTTCAGCAAAGTCAAGCTCAGCCACCGAGTCATACGGTGGATAGTAATAGACGGAACTGTTGTAGTACCAATAAGGGATTTGCGAAAAAAACTCGCCAAAGGGAAGCTGGAAGGCGATGGTCCACCAGAACGAATCGCCGATGACAATCATTTTGGGCTTCGTGGCGGTGGTGTCTTCGTCAGCCCTGACCTCTGCATACCAATACTTGGGTTTCGGCAGCGGTCTGGCAAGGTTGAGCAGGCTCTCAAGGTCGTCGTCGGGGTCTTGTGCCTTGCCAAGTTCTCTCGGCCCTATGACGAGGTTATGCATATTGATGCCGCCCAAATGTTCCATGTATCGGATGAGCGTGTCGGCACCTTGCAAGGCAGCATATTTCGACCAGTGCGTTCCTGTTTTCGGAAACAGCATAAAGTCTGCTGTATCCTTGATTTGAAGGAACCACTGCTCCAGATTGAGGTGATTGATGCCGAGCCTCGTGTATTCTTTCTCATTGAAAAAACGAGCTGATATTTTAGGCTCATTATCAAATCTTGTATCTTGGTTTTCAGGAAGATACTCAGGATAAATCAAATCCTTGGCAGGTGCCATGCAAACAAAAAGGTGGATGCCTCGCTCTTCTAATAGTTGCTGCAACTGAAGCAATTGCTCCGCCTCCAAAGTGAGCATCATGGCCATTTGGGTCGAATCGGAAGCATATTGGCGAAACTGTCGCTGATAATGGTCGGCCACCACCCAAGGCTCGTACATCCAGCCGTCCTTGCCGAACAAGACCTGCCCCTCAGTGACAGGTGTCTTGCCGTAAAAGTCCCAAAGGTATTGGTTATAAAGGCGGATCAGTGGCTCGCGGCAACCAAAGTGCTGTTTCAGGTAAGGCTCCACCTGCTGCTGGAAACTGCCGTCGCAACAGTTCTGGAACGTCAACTTTGGCTTTGGTTCTTCCACAACCACGCCTTTCAACGGCTTGAATCTCGGCCAGTTGAGCCAGTTTTGCAGCATTGAGGCCAACAAAAGCACCGCAGAAAGGGCGAACAATATGGTTTTTGTGGTGGTTTTCATAAAATAAGCGTGCAAAATTAGGAAAATTCTCTGAATCGCGCTGAAAAACCGTAAATTTGCGGCATGAAAACGAAGAAGATAGAACTGCTTTCGCCCGCCAAGGACTGCGCGGTGGGCATAGCCGCCATCAACCATGGCGCGGATGCCGTCTACATCGGTGGTCCCGACTTTGGCGCACGCGAAAAGGCCTCCAACACGATTCAGGATATTGAAAAGCTGTGCCGCCACGCGGCCTTGTTTGATGCCAAAGTGTATGTCACGCTGAATACCTTGCTGTACGACAACGAGTTGGAACGTGCCCGAAAGATAGCCTACGACTGCTGGAATGCCGGTGTGGATGCCCTCATCGTGCAAGACATGAAACTCCTTGACCTTGATTTGCCGCCCATTCCGCTTCATGCCAGCACGCAATGCGACAACCTGACCGTAGAGAAGGTGCAATTGCTTGAAAAACTTGGTTTTAGTCAAGTCGTTTTAGGCCGTGAATTGAGTTTGAAACAGATTCGGGAAATCCGCGAGAATACCACTGTGCCGTTGGAGTTTTTCGTGCATGGCGCGTTGTGCGTGAGCCATAGCGGGCGGTGCTATCTGAGCCAATACATCGGCAACCGCAGCGCCAACCGAGGAGCCTGTGCCCAGCCCTGCCGTCTACCTTGGGACTTGCTCGACGCGAATGGGAAAATGCTCATCAAAAACCGGCACCTGCTTTGCTTGAAAGACCTCAACAACAGCGCCCATTTGGAGGAACTCATCGATGCAGGCATCACGAGTTTCAAGATTGAAGGCCGCATGAAAGACGCTGACTATGTGAAGAATGTGACCGCATTCTATCGGCAGAAATTGGATGAAATTTTCAATCGTCGTGCGGATTTGGCACAGGCTTCACGCGGCCATTGCCAATACAATTTCGAAATCAATCCAGAGAAATCCTTCAACCGTGGTTTCACCGATTTTTTCATCAACGGGCGGCAAAAGGGCATTGATTCACCCTTCACGCCGAAATCGATGGGCGAATACATCGGCGAGGTCGTATGGTGCAACCCGCTTCGCATGGAAATCAAGACGGACAAGGTGTTGCACAACGGCGACGGGCTTTGTTTTTTGAACCAGGACAATGAATTGGTGGGGCTGCGGGCGGATGTGGTTCGGGATTATACGGTTTCGTGCAATCGTCCGCACGGTGCTTATCGCGGCGCGAAAATCTACCGCAATTACGATATTGAATGGCAGAAACAGGTGGACGCCTCAACCGGCAACCGCAAGATGGACATTGAATTGACCTTGACGGAAACCGATACAGGGTATGAATTGGCCGCAGCAACCATGTCATTGCGAGGCAGCAGGCCGTGGCAATCTATGGTTGCGTCTGTGAGCGAAAAAATTCCCGCCAACAACCCCGAAAAGGCCACCGAAAACATCCGCAAGAAGGCCCTCCAATGGGGCGACACGCCCTTCAACCCCGTGAATCTGGAATTGAAATTCGCCGAACCGCGCCTTATTCCCGCTTCCGTTATCGGGGAAATGAAACGCGATTTGGTGACAAAATTAACTGAGGAATTGATCGAAAATCACCGGGATAATCGTCTCTGTAAAGACGCGCGGCCGTGCGTCTCAACCAAGGTAGATCCCGACGAAATCCCCGACCGCCTGATGACCTGCCACCACTGCATCCGCTATGCTAACGGGATGTGCAGCAAGGAAACGGGGCAAAAGGCCGAACCGCTGTTCATCCGCAATGGGGCGAACACATTCCGGCTGGAATTTGATTGCAGGAATTGTTTGATGTACGTCGTCAGCCAATAAACGGCCTCACAATCTCTGCAAGGTCCTCAACGCCCGTCTTTTTCTTGATGGCTAATCGCGCCTTGCTGACCGTGTTTTCGCGCAAGTCGAGGATGTAGGCAATTTCCTTCACGCGGAACGAGAAAAACGAAAGCAGGCAAATGGCGCGTTCCGTGTCGGTCAATTCGGGATGGGCGACTGAAAACTCACTTAAGGCATTGGGATACACTGCGTTGAACTCGGTGACGAGACGGTCGTAGAGATTGTCATTGCGCTCCTTGTAGACGGTCTGCATCCGCATCCTTAGAGCCTCGCTCGAAAGGCGTTCCTTGTCGTCGTAATTCTTTTGCAGTTGCTGTTTCTCCTGGCTCAGTCGAAGGTTTTTCACCTCGTTTTCTTTTTGATGGCGATAAAACAGCAAAACGACCACCAAAAACACGATAACGAGGGCGGCCATTAAGAGGTAAAGCCGCATCCGCTTCAACTGTTGCTCGCTTTGAAGTTGCTGGATTTCAATTTGTTTCTCGTATTCATCGTTCACCTCGGCGATGGCTTTCTGTTCCTGGCCTCTGTCACGGTCAAGGGTTTTTATATAAAGGTCGGCATAATGGGCCGCATTTTCATAATCACCCAAAATCTGATACGACCTTTGTAGGTGCAAATAGGCTCGGTCCAAGTTGTTATAAGGGTCATTCGGGTTATCTAACTCTATCACTTTCAGGGCATAATAAATGGTGGAATCATACCGCTGGAGCCAATAGTAACCGCTGGCCAAGCTTTCATAAACATCCGACACCCCATTTCCCAAAAGTGACAGGCTTTTCAGGTTTTCCGAGACGGACATCCTAAGCCATTGCTGCTTTTCTTCCTCTGATTTTTCAGGCTGATTATCAAATAGATACAAATAATTATAAGCGATGTTGTGATGGTATTCGGCACATTTGGCCGTGTCGTTAAGGGCTTCGGCAGCCAGCAAGCCGTTTTGATAGCAAAGGAGGCAACTGTCGTATTCCTGAAGGCCGAGATAGGTAAAGCCCAATTGATACGCCGTTTTGATTCTTGATTTATAGTCTTGATGCTCAGCATAATAATCATCGGCAAGCTTGAGGTGGTTGCAGGCGTCTCTCCAATAGCCGCACATGCCGTAAACCGTTCCCAACTGATTGTGAATGTCGTATTTGAGCCGGTCGATTATGGTTTGTTCATCGGTCGGGATAGGGGAAAAGCGTACCAAGCGTTCATCCACATGGCGGCATTCCTCAACGCTCTGCAAGGCATTCAGCATTTCTTCGAGCATGACATGTTTGCCCGAACCATCGGCCAAAGCCTTGCCTGCCAGCATCCAATAAACCTTGGCCTCGTAATACTTATCATCACTTCCAATAAACTGTTTTTCAATGATGTGCAACATAGAGTCGACCGTTGCGTCATAATGGTCAAGCAATCGGCAGACCTTGATTTTCAGCAGAAAGTAATGCGCCTTCTCTTTCTCGGAAAGTGCGGCCACATTCAGTGTGTCAAGGATTCGGGCGGCGCTGTCGGAGTTGGTTGGGCTAAAGCACTCTATTTGATAGAGCAGGTCTTCTTGGGGTGGCGGTGACACATTGGATTGACGACAGGAGGAGAAGCCTGACAATAGCGCAAATAGAAAGCTCAATGTTTTGAAAATCGGTTTCATGGCGCAAATATAAGGAAATAATCCTTATTCCTTAATCCACTTCCCAGTTTCCACTACTCTCCCATTCGTCATCACCTTCCAAACATAAACTCCCGCATCCCAGTCCGTTGCATCAATCGCCGTTACGTTCTCCGTGAGGGCTTGGCTGTGGATGAGTCTTCCGTGGATGTCGTACACTTCCACGCGAGCATTCTGCAAGGCCGTGCAGATATTAAGCACATCCTTCCCAGGATTGGGATAGGCGATGGCCACCTTCAGGCCGTTGTCATGGGCTTCCTTGATACCCACAAAAGCCTCGGTAGGGTATTTAACCACACTAACACAGCCTTGGTTCCATGCGTACAGTTTCCTTTCCCACGTGGTAAGCAACAATCCGCCATCATTTAATGCTTTAATACCTTTCGCCCTACTAAAAACTCCATCATCATTTGAACCATAGAACAATGTCTTGATAGTATCAAATTCAGGAGTCAAATGTTCCAATACAATCCAAGAATCATTGGATAAACCAAGGCCATTGTTTAATGTGTAAGCATAACAAATAGTGCCATCATCCCAAAGTGCGACACCAGTACTTTGTGTTGGCGAGTCATAATCTGTTGTCTTCCTTTCTGCATAACGCTTTATTGGTACACTGTTGCCAGAAGCGTTGACATCGTCATTATATTCATATAAAACACTACAATAATGGTCGTCCTTCTCACTAATCACACTGGTTAGGTATGTTGTGCCATGAGGGCTGCGCTTGACATTCATGTTTTGAAAATAAACGTTGTCAAAAGGATGCAGCGCATTGGAATGCCGGAAAGCACGAGACCGTACAATGTTGAAGTCATAATCTAAATAGACAAGGTTTTTCCCGTCCTCAGCCACGACATCGCGCACGAATCCATAATAAATGTAAAGGCTGTCGGCTATAACAATATGGTGGTTTCGGTAATCGAGGGTCGGGTCCTCGCCCCAGCGATACTCTCCGCAATATCGTGCCTCATTGATAATCCGCCCTTCAAAGTCCATCCTGAAGAACACCGTGCTGTCATAGCCGCGTGGATCTGGATAATCGAAGCTGGTGGTTTTGCAATAAGCGCCCACTATGGTACCGTCGCCGTCTACAAATGCAGTGGACAAGCTTATTTGTCCGCAATTCCAAGGTCTTCCTTGATATTCAAAGGTGTCAATAGGGATTTCCAGTTCATGGCTTTCCGCGATGCTCAGGTCATCGTTGAGCTTGTAAAGGCCGAGGATGCAATAATCGATAGGTGGGTTAAAGTTTTGAAAATAGTTAGGCGAACAGATGTCGTGATCGGGGCTGTAGTTCATCAAGATGAAAGATTCTCCCGACTCGTTTTCAAGAACAAATGGATGGCTGCCAAAAAAGCCTTCCTTAAAATACTCGGAATAGGCTATTTCCGTCCCCTCCGAATCCAATACCATCAGGGCGGGAATGGGATACACGTAGAGGCCACAATCATTTACATGGTTGTTGGTGCATGATACCAAAATCCTTCCGTCTGACAATTCGAATGGCTCAAGAAAATAGGGCGCATCAAGAGAATAATCAAATTCTTGGGAATACACCCACTCCTGCCCGAAGGCCTTGACCCCAACCATCATCAGCAGCGCAAGCAGAGCGTAAATTCTTGTTGTTTTCATAGCATTATTGTTTTATCCATTTTCCAATTTCTACTTCCTTGCCGTTTGAAATCACTTTCCAAACATAAACTCCCTTAGCCCAGTCCGTTGCATCAATCGCCGTCACATTCTCCGTGAGGGCTTGGCTGTGGATAAATCTTCCGTGGGTGTCATACACTTCCACGCGGGCGTTCTGCAAGGCCGTGCGGATGTTGAGCGTGTTGCCGCCCGGATTGGGATAGGCAAAGGCCAGCTTCAGGCTGTTGTCATGGGCTTCTTCGATTTGGTCGTATGGCAAAACATGGATGACAGTGCTCACGCGACCTGCAAAAATTTGCTGTCCTTGTTGGTTCTGCCGATAGATGTCGCACGATAAACGATAATTCTCTCCCGTAGCATAACTATGCTGCATCACGGGGCCTGTCGCCGTGGCTGTTTGGCCGTCGCCGAAGTCCCAATGGGCCTCGATGAGGTCATAATTGGTCAGTAACCTGAAATGCAACGATTCATTAACGGCGGCCTCGAATCCTTCGGGGTGCTCCAATTCGGGTTCGTTGTTCACCGACAACTCCGATGTCCATGTCATGGCACCAGCGGAATAGGCGTAGGCTTCGGCGTGTCCGTAGCCATAAACATACGCAGAAAAGCCGCCTGAACTATTCGACAAACGATAGGTCCCATCCTCAATCTCCATCCTCGCATAAGAATATACGGGATTGCCTGGCACCACATTGAATTGCGAGGCGATATTGACTGTGTCTAACATCATGCCCACCAATTTGTCGGTTTCGGCGACGATGTTGATGAAATGACGGCGTACATAAACCGTGCGAAAGGTGGCGAAAACGGCACTTTCGACTTGTTGTTCCACAGGGTTGATGATGACCATGTCAGGGTCGCCAAAATAATTCTCGTATTGGCTTCCCGTAGCATACATGCCTACTATCGCGGGTTCCGAAGTTTCAAGAAACGAGGCTGGATCATCCGCAGTGATTTCAAAATCAAGGCATTGGCTTGCACCTATGGTGGCCAAAAGAATGCCGTCTTTCCTAATCTCACAGTTGTCTTTCAAGGCCGTCACGCGAATCATATCAGCATTTCGATGCAGTGTCTGTGTCAACACGAAACGCCGACCCAAGGTGGATATGGGCATCATTTGCTCTTCGGCATGATCGGAACATGTTACGGTATCATTGGGAACATAAACATCCCTGCCAGCCGCGATGACAGCAAAACTTTGTTTTTGGTTTCGAGCCGTCACCCGACTTCCGTTGAAGTTTTGGTAATGAACCGATTGCAATTGGTAGACCTGCCCTGCCTGCAGAGTCACGGAAAACGGCACATTGGCCCAATGCCCGTTCCATGTGTCACAAGTCAACAGGAAATCTATGGTGGTGTTGTCCTCCACCGCAATGACCGAAAGCACCGACCGCATCGTTTCATAATCGCCAACAGAATTGTAAGTCTGCACTAAATAATCACTCCCCAGCGAAGGCGTTGGCAAAGCGCAAGAAACATCAAAGGTGGCCCTTCTGTAATTTCCTACAAACACCGAAACAGAGTCCGTGGTCAAGATATGAAGCGCGGTTTCAAGGACGCAATCCGAGGTGTCCTGCACGTAGGCCTGTTCCTCGGGAATATCAAGAACGGTAGCCACTCCCGCCTCGACCTCAAACGACACTGTCCAACCAGTGTGCGGGTTGGATATAGTTCCCGAGCAAGGTCTTTCGCCCACGATCTTAACAATCGGCGCTAAGGCATACATATTGCCTGAAGCAGGAGTGTATTTGGCATTGGGCAATATTGTCATCCAGAAATCTGTGCCTACGGTGCTTTGAGCGAAAATTTGTGAGGCTCCTATCAAAAGAAGCAACATAAATAAGAATCTGTTTTTCATCATTTTTTGTGTTTTGGATTTTCGACACACAAAATTATAACAAAAAACCACCAAAATTTCAATATTCTGGCCAAATCCATATTTTTGTTTTTAACTTATATTGAAAATCAATGGATTACAAAATTTGAATCCATATTTTTGTTTGGACTAAACGCCCAAATAACGATAGATTTTTCCTCCAAAACAATCCAAACAGGCACAAATCCGTTGGATAGGTTGGAGAAATCTTCTATTTTTGCATCTTTAAAATAAAACAGAACCTGTCTATGAACCTCTTCCAACTCTTCAAAAACGTCAGCCCGTTCGTTAAGCCTTACAAATGGCTGGTTTTCATTACTTTAATACTGACCTTAATCGGGTCACTGATGGCGCAGGTCAATGCCATCGTGCTCGACTGGACCGTCGACCAGGTGAACGGCCTCGTCACCGCTGGCGAACAATGGGGCCCAGCCGCAGCGCATATCGTCATCTTGATTTCGGTAGTGCTTTTAGGCAAGGAAATCATCTCGGCTTTGGTCACTTTCGCCCAGAACTACTATGGCGAGCGGATGCGTATTTTCGTCAGCCGCGACCTTGCCCAAAGCGTCATCGAAAAGGTGCTGACCTTCAAGATGGCCTTTTTCAACTCGGGCGACAACGCCACGGGCAAACTTCAGGCTCGTATTGACCAGGGAGTCAGTTCGTTATCGCGCACGGTGCAAAACTTCTTCATCGACCTATTGCCTCTGTTTACGAGCGCCATTTTGGCCTTGATTCTGATGTTTGCCGCCAATGTCTATGTCGGTTTGGTGGCCTTGGGCATCGTCCCGATTTACTTTTGGATTACCTACCGTCAGGCGCGGAGGCTGAAAGGCTGGCGGCGCGAAATGCGTAACCACTTGGAAACCAAGAGTCAAGGCATCAAAAACATCATCGACTCCATCAACGTCATCAAGAGCTTCAACCGCGAGCAAATCGAAGGGCAAAAGCAACTTGATATTCAGAACCAAGTGACTGAAAACCAGATGAAAACGCGCAAGGTGGCGTTCTATTACAACGGCATCAAGAGTTTCGTGAAGCAAGTCGGTACGGTGTTGGTCATCATCCTGACGGCCTACCTTGTATTAATAGGCTACCCAGGCATGACCATCGGCAAAATCATGTACCACGTCATGCTGTTCAGCAATGTCATCGCGCCCATCACGCAGTTGCAGCGCATCTTCGATGACGTGAACGACGCGCTCATCTACGCCGAAGGCTTTTTCAGCATTTTGGACTCGGAAAAAGACATCGAGCCCTCGGGCAATTACCGCCCCGAAAAGATTCACGGCAAGTTTGAACTCAAACATGTGGACTTCACCTATCCTAATGGAAATCAAGCCCTTTTCGATGTAAACATGACCATCGAGCCGAACAAAATCACGGCCTTGGTGGGACTTTCGGGCGCGGGCAAGAGCACCATAGTGAACCTCTTGGACAAGTTCTACGAGCCGCAAGTCGGCACCATCACTTTGGACGGCATCGACCTGCGCGAGTACGACACGCAATACCTGCGCGAAAACATCGGCCTCGTGCTGCAAAAGAACCACATTTTTGACGGCACGATTGAGGAAAACATCCTTTACGGCAACCCGAATGCCACGCACGAGGAAGTGGTGGAAGCCGCCAAAAAATCGTACATCTACGACCAAATCATGGAGCTGCCAAAGCAGTTCGAGAACAAGGCCTCCGACCTCTCGGGTGGACAGCAGCAGCGCATCGCCATTGCACGAATGTTCCTCAAAAACCCGCCTATCATCTTCCTTGACGAGCCCACCGCCAGTCTCGATGCCATCGCCACCGAGCAAATCAAGAACAGCCTCGACGCCATCAAGAAAGACCGCACTGTCATCATCATCTCGCACAGCATTTCACAAATCATTGACAGTGAGATGGTTTACGCACTCAAGACGGGTCACGTGGAAGAATCGGGCCATCCCGATGAAATTTACAAGAAAGGCGGAATCTACAAGGACATCATCGACGCCTCAGCACGAAGCTTGAATATTGAGAAGATTGCGAAAACCGTTACATCCTAAACACCCCAAATTGCTGCGGCGGGAAGGGCTGGTTCAGCGAAGCCGCGATGCCCAAAGCGAGGATCTTGCGTGTGTCCATCGGGTCAATGATGCCGTCATCCCAAAGGCGGGCGGTGCTGTAGAACGCCGAACCTTCGTAGTCGTATTTGGCTAAAATTTCTTTTTTCAGTTGAGCAATTTCATCGGTCGGGACTTCAAGGCCTTTGTATTTGTACTGGTCTTCCTTGACCGTGGCCAAAACGCTGGCCGCCTGCTCGCCGCCCATGACGGAGATTTTGGCGTTGGGCCACATGAACAACAACCTCGGACTGTAAGCTCGACCCGCCATGCCATAGTTGCCCGCGCCAAACGACCCGCCGAAAATGACCGTGAACTTGGGCACATTGGCGTTGCTGACGGCATGTACCATCTTCGCGCCGTCCTTGGCGATGCCGCCCTGCTCGTACTGTTTGCCCACCATGAAGCCCGTGATGTTCTGCAAAAACACCAACGGGATGTTGCGCTGGCAGCAAAGTTCGATGAAATGCGTGGCTTTCAATGCTGACTCTGAGAACAATACGCCAAAGTTGGCAATGATACCGACTGGAAAGCCCATCAGATGCGCGAAACCGCAAACGATGGTGGTGGCATAGCGCGACTTGAACTCCTGAAAACGGCTGCCATCGACAATGCGGGCGATGATTTCCCTTGGGTCCACGAGTTTGTGGAAGTCTATGGGCGCGAGGCCGTAAAGGTCGTGCGGGTCGTATAATGGTGCCTCAACGGGCAACATGTCCAACTTCTGGCGATGGCTTTTCTCCAAGGTCTTGAAGATGTTGCGGCAAATCTGCAAGGCGTGTTGGTCATTCTCAGCCAGATGGTCGGCCACGCCTGACACGGAGGTGTGCATCTCGCCGCCGCCCAACTCTTCCGCCGTGACCACCTCACCCGTGGCGGCCTTCACCAACGGCGGACCACCAAGGTAAATCGTGCCTTGGTTGCGCACGATGATGGTCTCGTCGCTCATGGCCGGAACGTAAGCACCGCCAGCGGTACACATTCCCATCACGATGGCGATTTGCGGGATGCCCATGGCCGACATACGCGCTTGGTTGTAGAAGAACCGCCCGAAATGGTCGCGGTCGGGGAAGACCGTGTCTTGCTCGGGGAGGAACGCGCCGCCGCTGTCGACCATGTAGACGCAGGGTAGGTGGTTTTCCATCGCAATCTCTTGGGCGCGAAGGTGTTTCTTCACCGTGTATTGCATATAGGTGCCGCCTTTCACGGTGGCATCGTTGGCCACGATGACCGCCTCTCTGCCTTGAATTACCCCGATGCCGGTGATGATGCCTGCCGAGGGGAAGTCGTTGTTATAGGTGCCGTAGGCCGCCATTGGCGACAATTCAAGGAACGGCGTGTTCGGGTCGATGAGCAGGTCGATGCGCTCGCGAGCCAGCAGTTTGTTGCGTTTCTTATGTTTGGCCACGGCACTTTCGCCGCCGCCCTGCATGGAGGCCGACATCGCCTCGCGGTATTGTGCCATCAGCGCGAGGAAGTTCTTCTCGTTCTGCTTAAACTCCTCGGAGTCGGTGCGTATGTTTGATTTTAGAATTTGCATATTGTCTGTTTAGGAGTATGCAAAAGTACAAAAAGTTGGTTAAACAATGCTTTGGAGCGAATAATTTGCTAATTTTGCGCCCTCAAAAACAACAATAGATGAAGAATTTTGTCGAAGAACTCCGCTGGCGCGGAATGTTGGCACAAATCATGCCAGGAACGGAAGAACTCCTCCAAAGAGAAATGGTAACAGCTTACCTCGGCACCGACCCGACCGCCGACTCCTTACATATCGGTCATTTATGCGGCATCATGATGCTCCGCCATCTGCAACGCTGCGGCCACAAGCCCATCATTTTGGTGGGCGGTGCCACGGGCATGATTGGCGACCCCTCTGGCAAGAGCCAAGAGCGTAACTTACTGAATGAAGAGACGTTGCGCCACAACCAAGAGTGCATTAAGAAACAGGTGGCCAAGTTCCTTGACTTCGATTCAAAAGAGGCCAACGCCGCCGAGTTGGTGAACAACTACGACTGGATGAAGGACTTCACTTTCCTCGACTTCGCGCGCGAGGTGGGCAAGCACATCACCGTGAACTACATGATGGCCAAGGACAGCGTGCAGCAGCGCCTCAACGGCACCGCCCGCGACGGCTTGAGCTTCACTGAGTTTACCTACCAACTGCTGCAAGGCTACGACTTTCTCTGGCTCTACCAGCACAAAAACTGCAAACTGCAGTTGGGTGGCAACGACCAATGGGGCAACATCACCACGGGCACAGAGCTGATTCGCCGCACTTTAGGCTTTGAAAACGAGGCCTTTGCGCTGACTTGCCCGCTCATCACCAAGGCCGACGGCAAGAAGTTCGGCAAGACCGAAAGCGGCAATATCTGGCTCGACCCAAAACGCACCACGCCTTACAAATTCTACCAGTTCTGGCTCAACGTCAGCGACGAGGACGCTGAGAAATACATCAAAATTTTCACCTCGTTAGATAAAGAAACCATCGATGCCCTCATTGAGGAGCACAAGAAAGACCCAGGATTGCGTGTGTTGCAAAAACGCTTGGCACAAGAAGTTACCGTGATGGTCCACTCGCAGGAAGCCTTGGATGCCGCCATTGAGGCCTCCAATATCCTTTTCGGCAAGGCCACCAAGGACGCTTTGGAGAAACTTGACGAGGAAACTTTCCTTGACGTTTTCGAAGGTGTGCCACAAGAGCACATTGCACGCACTGACCTCGAAGCCGGCCTCCCGATTGTCGACTTTTTGGCCGTGAACACGCAAATCTTCCCCTCGAAGAACGAGGCCCGCAAAATGACGCAGGCTAACGGCGTGAGCGTCAACAAGGAAAAGGTCACTTTGGACAAAGTGATGACTCCTGCCGACCTTATTGACGGGAAGTATATTCTCGTGCAGAAAGGCAAGAAGAATTATTATTTGGTGGTAGTGGAATAAACTCGATTCACGTATAGGGCTGTCATACTATCTATGGCAGCCCTACGTGTATCACTTCTTCAGTGCCTCCTCAGCCTGTTTGACGGTACCCCGCTCGCCATTGATGAAAGCAATGACAAAGGCATCCTTGAAACCTAAGTTGCGCACCTCGTTCTGTCGGGCTACGGCTTCGGCCTTGGTCTGAAAACGGCCAGAAGTGTAGCGGAATGCGCCGTTGTATTCGTAAACCTCCACTTCCTTCACGCCCTTGAAAGCCTTGTCAGTGACAGGCACTTTCTTATCCAAAGTGGAGAACTGCACGGTGAAATAAGTGTCCTTGTTGCCGCTTTGGGCTGGCTTTGTGTCGGTACTAGCGGCAGGCTTATCGGCGGGTTTCGGTGCAACGTGGTTCTCTGACTCAAATTCGCGCTTGTATTCCTCGAAGGCGCGATAGAGTGCCAAAGCCATCTGCGTCTGGCCTTTCTCGCTGTTGAGGAACTGCTCCTCCTTCGCGTTGTTGATGAAGCCCAACTCAACCAAGATGCTTGGCATGGAGGTCTTCCAAAGCACCAGAAAACCAGCCTGTTGCACTCCCCTGTCGTGGCGACCCACCTTGTTGGCGAACTGCTTCTGCACCTTGTCAGCAAGGTCGAGGCTCTGGCTTTGATAGAGGCTCTGTGTGAGCGAGAACAGAATATAGGCTTCGGTACTGTTGGGGTCGAAGTTATCGTAGGCATCGGTGTTGTCTTCAAGCAAAATAGCCGCGTTTTCCTTCTTAGCCACAGCGAGGTTCTTCTCGTTTTTCGACTCACCCATGACGAAGGTCTCCGCGCCTTTGGCCGTGGTGGTGCCTTCGGTGGAGTTGCAGTGGATGGAGATGAACACATCGGCGTTGTTGCGGTTGGCAATAGCCGCGCGCTCGCTCAGTTCGACGAACTTGTCGGTCTTGCGTGTGTAGATTACCTTCACGTCGGGCAGGTTTTCCTCGATGTAGGCACCCAGTTTCTTCGCCACGGTCAGATTGATGGCCTTTTCGGTAGTGAGCGAGCCTAAAGCGCCCGTGTCCTTGCCGCCATGTCCGGCATCAATGACCACGGTTTGTATTTTTTCGCCCTTTTGGGCAAAAGTGAACAAAGGCGCCAGAAAAAGCAGCGCGAAAACACCAAATCGGAAAATCTTTCGTTCTATCATGTTGAGTTCGTTTATTTATGCGCGAAGAAAAGCTATCTTTGCAGCGGATTTCGACCGACAAAAGTAATTGTTTTCGTCTTGACAAAACGCACAAACCATAGGAAATATTTTACAACAGCGGCTTTTTGCCTGTTGGCGGCTTTGGCGTTGTTGTTCTATGGCTGTAAGCAAATGGCTCATATTGAAAAAGATACATATGGAATCGAGACCATTGAGGCCGATACCATCGCAACACCCGCCATTGAGCCGAAACGCATCCAAGACACGATTACCATTGTTTCAGATCCTATCGTGAACGACACTTTACCGCCTTTCATCGTCGACAGCCTTCCTATGGCTGATAGCCTTCGTTTCCCATTGGACAGCCTCGCCTTGCCCGACAGCCTGCGAATGCCGTTGGACAGCCTTTCTGTCGCGGATTCGCTGCGTTTCGACAGCTTGAAACCCACAATCAAGAAGCCCCTTCCGAAACGTTCCTCCTCGGCCATTGAGACACAGGTCATCTGCTCTGCCACCGACTCGGTTTGGCGCGACCTGAACCGCAAGAAAATCTTCTATTTCGGTAACGCTGAGGCCAAATACGACGACATCAACCTGACGGCAGCTTGCCTCGAATTCGACCTTGAGACCAGCACCTGCCGCGCATACGGTGTCGTCGATTCGTTGGGCAAGCCACAAGGACGGCCCGTCTTCAAGCAAGGCGAATCAACCTTTGAAGCGGTGGAAATGCTTTACAACTTCAAGTCGAAGAAAGGCGTTATCACCAAGGTGTGGACCGAAGAACAAGGCGGTTATCTGCACGGCGAGCGCGTCAAGCGCATGGACGACAACAGCATCAACATCAAATCGGGCGGCTACACCACTTGCGATTTGAAAGACCATCCGCACTATCAGTTCAAGTTTACCAAGGCCAAAGTCATCCCCGACGACAAAATCGTCACCGGCCCGATTTACATGACCATCGCCGACGTGCCACTGCCGCTTGCTTTGCCTTTCGCTTTGATTCCCAACACAAAAGGCAAGAAATCGGGCCTTATCCTCCCGACCTACGGCGAGTCGGCCAACCGAGGCTTTTACCTTGAAAACGGCGGTTATTACTGGGCCATCAACGACAGCTACGACCTGCAAGTGTTGGGCGACATCTACACACGCGGCTCGTGGGGCATCAAACCGACTTTCCGCTACAACAAGCGCTACAAGTTCAACGGATCGCTAGCTTTGGGCTTCGCTGTCAACAAGGTAGGCACGAAGGGCGCGGCCGACTACGAGGAAAGTAACGACTTTAAAATCCAGTGGACCCACAAGCAAGACCCCAAATCGCATCCACGCAACAACTTCTCAGCCGACGTGAACATCGTCAGCTCCAACTTCAACAAATACAACGCCCAAACCATCAGCGACCAGCTGAGCAACACCTTCCAGTCGAGCATCAGCTACCAGACCAACTTCGCCGGCAAGGTCTACCTCACCCTCAACGCCAACCACAGCCAAAACACGCTGACACACCAAGTGACCGCCTCGTTGCCTGAGCTCACCGTGAACGTCAACACCTTCTACCCATTACAGAAGGTCGGCAAAACGGGCAAAAAACGCTGGTACCAAAGCCTGAGCATGAGCTACACGCTGAACGGAAAGGCCTACATCAACGGGGTGGACAGCGTGCTGTTCCAGGGCTTCAGCGACGACTTCGGTTCGTGGGCCAAATACTTTTTCCGCGACCAAGTGCAAACAGGCATCTCGCACAGGATGCCCATCAGCGCGACCATCAAACTGCTCAAGCATTTCTCATGGACCAACTCCATCGGGCTCAATGACTACATGTACTTCAAGCACGTCGAGCAGCAATGGATCAACGACTCCGACTCGACGGGGCACGTGCAAACCGACACCATCCACGGCTTCCGCAACCTCGTTGACTTCAACGTAACCACCAAACTGACCACCAAGATTTATGGCATGAAGAGCTTCGGCCACGGCCCTATCCGCGCCATCCGGCATGTCTTCACGCCTGAAATCGGCTTCACCTACCGCCCCGACTTCGGCGACCCGAAATGGGGCGTCTACGGCTATTACATCGACGGCAACGGCGAGGAAAAGAGCTACAACAAGTTTCCCGGCGCCCTTTACGGCACGCCCTCGCAAACCCAACAAGGCCTGCTGACCTACAGTTTCGGCAACAACTTGGAAATCAAGGTGCCATCGAAGAGCGACACCATCACAGGGGTGAAGAAAATCCCGATTCTGGAGTCATTCACCATTTCGGGCAATTATGACATCACCAAAGACTCCCTCAACTTCTCACCCATCTCTATCAGCGGGCGCACGACCTTGTTCAAGAAACTAGGCATCAGCTACAACAGCACTTGGGACCTTTACGCCGCCGACGGGATGGGCCGCCGCATCAACCGATTCGAAGTCCTCGAAAGCGGGAAACTGTTCCGCAAAACCGGCTCATCGTGGCGCTTTAGCCTGAGCTATAGCTTCAGCCAAAACGACTTCAAGAAGCTGAAAGGACAGAAAGGCAGCCAGGAGTTGCGCGACGAAATCAACGACAATGCGCGGCGGTCAGGCAATTTCGACCCTGACGAGCTGAACGAAATCTTGGGCAATCCCAACGCCTATATCGACTGGACCACGCCTTGGTCGGTTTCACTCAGCTATAACCTAACTTACACGACCTCAATCGCCTACGCCGAAATCATGGGCATCGCCACCAACACTTATGTTCACACCATCGGCCTCAACGGCGACATCAGCATCACGCCCAAGTGGAAGTTCACCTTCTCGACGGGTTGGGACTTCGTCAACAACACCCTCAGCTACACCAACCTCAGCGTCTACCGCGACCTGCACTGCTGGGAGATGCGCTTCAACTGGATTCCCATCGGCAGCTACAAGAGCTGGAACTTCACCATCAACGTGAAGTCGCAGGCCTTAAAGGACCTGAAGTATGAGAAGAAGAAGGATTACCGAGATAATTATTAGTTTAGAGTTGAAAGTTGAGAGTTTAGAGTCCGTTGTGAGTTGAGAGTTAGGAGTTAGGAGTGTGGAGTGTGGAGTTAAAGCTCGCCCTGAAATCGAAGATTCTACGTGGTCAATGACACGAAGCTGTGAAAAACGATTAAACGCTCAACAATTAAACATTTTATTATCTTTGCCCATTCAAACCATTTAAATTATTCGCTTATGAAAAAACTTACTACCCTCTTTCTCGCGCTGGCCATTGGTTTTGGCCTGAAAGCGCAAAACTACGACCCGCAAGTGAGCATTTATGTCGACCAAGTGTTGGAGACCGAGGTCACGGCCACCTTCACGCCCAATGAGGACTGCGCCTCCTACAGCTACATGCTAGCCACCGAAAGCGAAATCCAACAGTGGATGAGCATGACGGGACTTGATCTGCCCGATTACCTCCACACCTACGGCTTCCCCGCTGAGGAGACCCTTTCGCACACCTTTAGTGCCTTGGAACCCAACACGGAATACATGATTTACGCTGTACCCGTCGACCTTGACGGCAACTTTGGCCCAGTCGCACAAGAGGCAGTGGTCACCACACCCGGCGGAAGCTCTGAAATCATCCCCGACTTCACCGGGACCGACATCGACGGCAATGAAATTAACCTTTACAGCATCCTCGACGCGGGGCAGGCCGTGTTCATCAACTTCTTCCTTTACGGCGACCCGTACAGCGAACAGCCCATGACCGATGTCCTTGAAGCCTACCGTCTCTATGGCTGCAACCAGCACGACGTGTTTTTCATGGAAATCACGCCCAACGGCCACGATGATGACTGCCGCATCTGGGTTGACCAGTTCGGCGTGGAATATCCCACCATCAGCCGTGACGGTGGCGGCAACACCATCGCGCAGGCCATCCCAGTGGGCCTCTATCCCACCCTCATGCTCATCCGCCCCGACCACACCATCGCCGTGCGCGACATTTATCCGCCCACGTTGGAATACATCATCGATGCTTTTGAGAGCGAAAGCTATATGCAATATGAGTGCGAAGACGGCATTGAAGAAGCTGAGAATCAGCTCTTCACCCTTTTCCCGAATCCCGCCAACGAAAGCTTGACCTTGAAGGGCGAAAACCTCGGCACGGTGCGCGTCTACAATGTCCTCGGTCAGAAAGTCGATGAATTTGAGGCCAACGACACTGAAACCAATATCAACACAACTCGCTACGAGGATGGCGTTTATGTGGTTAAAGCTGGAGAGAAAATGATGAAGTTTGTGGTAAAACATTGATTAAATGCAAAAAGACGTTTCCCAAATACAATGAAAAAGAAGGGCTGCCCTTTGCAGGACAGCCCTTCTTTTTACCCCAAAAACCGAAAAAGATTATTTCTTCTTCAGCTTGCCCAAACGAGCAGTCACCTTATAGGTGGTCTTTGAGTAAAGGTCAGTGCCGAGAACCGGAGCGAAACGGTAGCTCTCCACTTGAGGATAAATCACGACATCGTAGCCGGGATTCTTCTTCATCAGGTCATACAGAGCGTAGTTGGCGCCCGTAGGAATGACGGCTCCAATGTAAGGAATAGCGGTGCCGAAAGCGGGAGTTTCACCGATTTCCGTGGTGCCGAAGGTGTGCTGCCAGTCAATCCAAAGCACACGGTAAACAGTGGCTTCACCGGTCACAGGGGCTGACAGGTCAAAATCGTTGGCGTAGAGTTCAACATAAGCGTTGGGCTCTCTCATGCTGTGGCGGTAAGTGTGGCAGCTTGACATGAACAACACTGCAATACCACAGATCAAAAACAGTCTGAATTTCTTCATGATACTTAGATTTTAGTTGATTAATTAATTATACGTATAACTTTTGTTATTGGGGTCATTGTTAATATTTGCCAGCCGAGAAGCTGATGTTGCCATAAATGGCATGGGTTGTGGCCACAGCACCGATTTCAATCCACGGGATGGGACGGAACATCAGGCCTGCGCCATAGTTGAAGTGGGGATAAATGTGTTCCTGAACATATTTGTGTACAATTTTGCTGTGATCCGCAGTAACCGAGTTGGCGAGCGTTAAGCCTGTAGTTTCGTTGCTGTAGCCTACAATCGGGGTCACAAAGAGCCAAGACAACACGGGAATCTGATAGCCCGCATTGATGGTAAGTGCGGTGTGGTCATGCCAGTCAGCAACCCCGACTTCATTAGAATTGCGATGCTCGGGGCCTTGGTAAATGAAATCAAGATAGACGCCGCCCACCGAAAGGCTAACGCCCCAACCGAAGTTGGCCAAATCGGTGTTCAAGCCGTTCCGCCCAAGCTGATAGCCCACCGAACCCAGATTAAGGCCAACGGAAGCGCGTACATTGTTCGTAAAATCGAACCACTGGGCTTTGGCACTGCCAACCGTAAAAGCCAGCAACGCTAACAGAGTCAGTGATTTCTTTTTCATAACAAATGGTTTTGATATAGATTTAGGCTGCAAAGATAATGCTTTTTTCTTTACGGTGAAAAAAACCGCCCCGAAATTTCGAGACGGTTCTTTTGTAACCTGATGGGGAGCCATCAAAGGAAGTCCCTTGATGGAATCATTTCAACACGATTTTCTGCGTCTTTATGTCGTTGCCGTCAATCAAACGAAGCACATACACACCTGCCGTCATTCCGCTGGTAGAGACACATTGAATGTGTCCGCCACGCGAAACAATGACGCGCCCCGTCACGTCCACAATCTGCAACGTGGCCTCCGAGCTGGCGTTGGGGACGATGATGTTCCCGTCGCTAACGAAGGCAAAAGCCGCTGAGTCTGTCGAAGCGCCACCTTCTTCGTTTGCGCTGAACACTAAGCGGAAGCGGGAGGCGTAGTCGGTGGTCTTGGCGGTGAAAGTGTAGGAGGTCGCTGAGCCTGTCGAAGCGCCGTCCCCAGCGTGTCCTTCGACAAGCTCAGGAGCCGCCGGGACCAGCAAATCCACATCCGCGCCAGTCAGATTATCAATCAAGTGCAGATAGTTCATTTCCACACCCTCGGGATTCACCGAAATGGTGTAGGTGCCGTTCTCCGAAGCCTTGAAGTTCAAGGGCATTTCGCCCTGCATATCGCTGAAAGCAATGGCGTAGTCCTCGCCGCCTTGTGGGATGTAGATGTTGGCGTTCTGCGTGCCGAAGTAGAACTTGCCCAACTCAACACCCTCGTTGAAGCTCACGATGGCGTTGTCCATCACGGCATTGCTGCGTGTGTTGGCCTGACTCAAGGCTATCTTCAAGCTGCCGTTGTTGGGACCAGCACTAAACTCGCCAGATGTATTGAAAGTGACGGTTTTGTTTTCGCTGACTTCCACGATGACACCGTGGCAAGGCGCAATTTTTTGGTCATCATCGGCATCTTTCGCCACGATTGCTGAACCGTCGCTATTCAGCGTATAGTAAGGCCTGTTGACATAGGCTTCCACAGTGAACGGGTTGCCCACGAGGTTGAAACCTGCGGGAAGGTTTTCAAAGGTCTTGCTGTTGCTCGTGTTGAACGAGCCAGTGAAAGCTAAGGTCTTGGTCTCCTTGGTGGCATAGAGGTAGCCCAAGCCGTTGACGAGGTTGAAATGGTGGTGGTCGCCTTCCTGCTTCCAGTTCTCCCACATTGTGTTGCTCGGGTTGAGGCGGTAGAGGTCGTATTCAGAGGCACCGAAAATGTTCTCAACGGCGGATGAACTCGGATCAGTATCGTTAGCAAGCGGCGAGGCGATAAACGCCCAGCGGTCGTTGCCGTTGCCATAGCCTTCTATTTCGCGGTAAATGGTTGTAAGAGTGACATCGGCAGTGATGACAACATTCTCGTTTGGCATATTCAGCGTATAGCTGTTAAAGTCATTGAGCGTAAGCAGTGTTCCGTTGGCGTAATAGTTGACAGCATAACCGGGCTCAGTGTAGTCGAGTAAGAGACTCACGGTTTCACCAGAACTGGCATAATGTACACCGTCATATTTGATACCTGGGTCGTAACCGATGACACCGATGGTGGTTTGGGACGAAGCTACGCCGTCGATCTCTATGGAGATATACTCGTTTGTGCCAGTGATGCTGCGAGCCAGCTTGCCTTGTTTTTGAGACATCTCCGCAGCTTCTGTGTTGTAGTAACAGTTGTTGATGGTGGATCCTGAACGGCAAATGGTATAGTTATTTTTGGCCGCGTTGACATTGATTTCTTCGGGATTGAAGAAGCAATTGCTGATAGTGATGCTGTTATTAGAATTACTACTATATCCTATAATGCCACACCAATAAAAAGTCTCATCGCCCAGCATTTTACCATTGAACACGCAACCGGATATGGTTACGCTATTGTTTTCGCCACCAAGTTGCCCAAGAATACCGCCATGTGAGCCGTTATCATCAATTGTTGCGTTGATGATAGTGCTGTTGACGCAGTTGGTGATGGTATTTGAGCCAACGGCATGTGCCACCACGCCTCCTGCGAATTTGTTGGAGGAAGTGACAGTTCCTGCCACCTTAAGGTTTTGGATGGTGGCACTGTTGATATACCTGAAGGGAGCAATGTACTGCTCAGTGGCGTTGTTTTGATTGAAGGTGAGCGTTTGCCCATTGCCGTCGAAGGTGCCGCTAAACTTGTTGCTGCTGGTACCCACCATTTCAGTAACACTGATATTCTCCATCAACTTGAAGAACTTGCCGCTGTAACTGGTGGCAGTCTCACCGTTGGTGCCGTTGACGCGGTTGGCAAACATGTTCCATTGCTCCACGTTGGATATCAAATATGCATGCTCTTCGTCGTCACCAGTATATTTTGTTGCCCAGTCGATAAGTAGGTCTGGTACAACGGTGACATTGGCATCGGCAACTATGTTGAAACTGTCGCCTTCGATGCGTGTGCCGTTCACGGAGTAGATGTGCTCGTAGCCAGGGTTGGCTGGAGTGACGTAGGAGAGATTGATGGTGATTCCATTCTTGTAGTAATTCACCGTATTGTAGTTAACTACAGGAGAGGCGTCAGAAGAGATGCCATCCGCAAGGGTAAGGGTGAATACCGCTTTGGCGCCCTCGACGTCCAAGCCGTTGCAGCCTACTCCCGTAGGATATGCCGTGCTGCCCACGGTGCAATTGTGGTAGTAATTTGATACCAGACCTTGACTACTGCCATTTTCACCTGCAATGGCACCTGTATGGTATACGTATGGGATGGTGATTCCAAGTACAAAATTGTTACTCATCGTACTTGTACTGCCTGATTTACGACCTGCTATGCCGCCAAACCATGGGCATTCAGAAAAGTCACCGGTAGCATTAAGCGTTGCTGTCGTTACCCGGCAACCGGTAATGGTGCTGCTCCCATCACATTCTCCAACAATGCTTCCTACGCGATCGTTGCCTGTAATCTCGATATTGTTCACATAGAGATCCTTCACCTCGGCTTCCACAATATAGCCGAAAACGCCAAGGTAACCACCAGTGCTATTGATGCGGACGCCATTGATGGTCTTTTGATTGCCGTTAAAATGTCCGCTGAACGGATGGGTGCTGGTACCGATGGCGATGTAGTTGTTTTGTTGTGTATTGTCGTATGTTAGGTCGTCCATCAGTTTGAAGTACTTGCCGCTGTAGCTCTCGCCTGCATTCACGCGAGTGGCGAGAAGATCGAGCTGCTCTTTATAATAAATCTTATACGGGTTTCCTTCGGTATCGCCTGCACCTTGCTCGGTGGCCCAGTCGGCGATCATGCTACCGATGGTGACCACGGCATTGGCGTTTTGCATATCGAAATCATGACCTGGGGCAAGATTGCTTCCTGTCAATGTCTGGCCATAGACAACGTATGCGTTTTGGCAACCAGGATTCGGGTTACTACCGTCCAATCCACCGCTCAAAGTGACGGTGACACCTTGTTTATAATAATTCACCTCGTTGTAGGTGTGGGTGGCGGTGGCAGTAGCGGTAACGCCATCAGGAACGCTGACGGTGAATACCGGTTCAGCACCTCCGACATCACCACCGTTGCAGCCCATTCCCGTAGGATATGCCGTGCCGTTCATGATGTAATTGTGGTAGTAGTTTGATACGAGACTACCGCCATTTTCACCCGCAATAGCACCGAAATGGTAGATTTGAGGGATGTTGATTCCAAGCACAAAGTTGTTACTCATTGTACTTGTGCCCATATAATAACCTGCTATGCCGCCAAAATACGGGCAATCGGAGTAGCCTCCTCCGGTATTATTAAGCGTTGCTGTCGTCACCCTGCAATTGGTAATGGTGGAGCTGCCATCACATTCTCCAACAAGGCTGCCTACACGATCGTGGCCTGAAATCATAATATCGTTCACATAGAGATCCTTCACCTCGGCATCCACAATATAGCCAAAAACACCTTGATAACCACCGGTGCTATTGATGCGGATGCCATTGACGGTTTTGCTGCCGCCATTGAAATGACCACTGAATGGATGGCTGCTGGTACCGATGGCGATGTAGTTGTTTTGTTCTGTATTGTCGTATGTTAAGTCATCCATCAACTGGAAATACTCGCCGCTATAGGTGCTTGTGCCGTTGTTCACTCGAGTGGCCAAAAGATTCATTTGGTCGTTGAAATAAATCTTGTAAGGATTGTCAGAACTGCTTCCTGCGGTGGGGTTATTAGGTGTGATGGCCCAGTCGGCATGGATTTCGCCGATGGTGATGGTGACATCCTCGGCGGGCATGTCGAAATTGTTTTTGACAGTGGTGCTGTTTTCTTGGAGAGCCACGCCATTGACGCAATAGGCTTTCTGCCAGCCCTCGGTCGGTGTGCCGTCCAAGCCGCCGCTCAATGTAATCGTTGTGCCGTGCTTCCAGTAGTTGGTTCCGCCATACACTAAAGTGGGTTCGGTAGTGATGGTAACATCATTGGGCTTTGTGATGGTGTGAATGCTCATTGCGCCGTCGCCAGTTGTAATATCAGCACCGTTGACACCGATATTGACGGTGTTGGCGGTGCCATTCACTGTGCAAGCGTGGTAGTAGTTGTTGGTAAGGGTGCCGCCGTTGTTCAAACCGGCAATGGCGCCATAATGATCTGTAGCAGTGAGGTTGGCATTAAAAACCTTGTTGCCCGACAACGTGCCGTCGTTGTAGCCCGCGATGCCGCCAACATTTTCACTTCCATAAACGTAATTGCCCCTGCTGATTGTCGCTTCGCTGACGCAGTTCGTAATCGTGCCGTGGTTGTAGCCCACAATGCCGCCATGATTCTCAAGTGTATGACCCCAGGCATGAACAGCAACGGTTCCGGTGACGTGGCAGTTCGTGATGGTTGCGCCGCTATTGACATAACCCGCGATGGCACCTACCTGCGTTTGACCAGCAATACGGGCATTGCTAATGGTGAGGTTCTCGATATAGGCATTCGAGCCAAGATTAGTGAAGAGACCGTTTTGGTCATGGTAATTGTCGTTGGCAAAGATGCGGAGTCCGCTGATGGTGTGGCTATTGCCGTTGAAATGGCCGTTGAATCCGGCGATGGCGGTGAAGTTGTGCTCGGTACTTGAGGCATCATCCCATGTGGTGCTGGGCGTGTAGGTGATGTTGTCTCCAAGTTTGAAACACGTGTCGCTGTAGGGATGAGTGCCGCCATTCGTGCGTATGGAGAGAAGGTTGAGGTCATCAACTGAAGAGATGATGTAAGGGCTTTGTGCCGTACCGCTACCGCTCCATTCAGTTGGAGTGTAAGGCATAAGGGTGTGGCCGGCAATGGCATCTTTCCAATCGTCGTTGACTTTACCATAGATAATGAAGTTAGTATCGGTGGTCTACATATATTGACCACTCTTAACTTTCATCATATTACCTGTGTAGCCGCTCTGATATTTTGTGGAGTAGATGCGGTCGCTACTATTGGTGTAACCGATGGTTAGTGTCGAAGTCATGCCGCTGCTCCAGATGCCGCCACCGTTGGCAGTGACATTGCCACCATTGATAGTGACGACGTTGCCACGCATACCCCAATCATTACCGTTAGCAGTGACAGTTCCGCGATTGATAACAAGTGTTTTGTTTGCGTATATGCCATTGCTGGAACCAGAAGCATTGATAACGCCGCCGTTGATGGTGAAATACTCGGTATAAATACCGGAGCCGGAAGTGGCGGTGGCTGTAAGTTGCCCTGTGCCGTTCGTCTGGCCGTATATGGTCAAGGTCGAGTTATCTGCAGAGCAATTGATGGCATTTTGATCTGTGGTGTTGACGGTCAGGCTTGCACCATCGCATAGAATCAAGTTGATATTGGAGATATACGTCACTTGACTGTTGATTTCAACGTTGCCTTCTACATAATAAAAGATATCATAACCATGCATGCCCAACGTAGTGCTGGCACTTGTTATCAAATATGCAGAGGCAGTCTGCGGTTCGCCATAGGCATCAATGTAGTTGACGTTCGTTTGTTGTGCCCACGCCATCTGCCCGAAGGCGAGAAGGGCGAGGAGGATTAAAAAAAGTTTGTTTTTCTTCATCTGATTTGTTGTTTAATTGTTTATTGTGTTTGAGGCTATAGTTTGATAATTGACTGATTTTTGTGCTGTTTCTTGAGAACTGGTTTTCAAATTGGCTAGTTTTTGTGATTTTTGCCCTTCTTTTTACAACGTGTTTATACAAAGAAGTTGAAAAACAGCATTCTATGTATTATTAGAATATCAGTCATTTATACTACTAAAGCCTTGTTTGATTTATTATATATTTTCGTGATTTTCAAAACGGCTGCAAAATTACAAAAAAAATCTTTACCTTATTTGAACAAAGACAAAGTTTTCGACTCAAAGGATAAAATTGTTTTGTTTGTTCAATTTTACTTTTAAGTAGATGAGCAAAATATAAGACAAAGCCGCTCCATCGGATAATGGAACGGCTTTGCTATTAATTATAA
The DNA here is from genome assembly GCA_905233685.1 of uncultured Bacteroidales bacterium. Lineage (GTDB taxonomy): Bacteria > Bacteroidota > Bacteroidia > Bacteroidales > F082 > Limimorpha. The sequence continues at coordinate 219,766 of CAJOEZ010000009.1, forward strand.
TAGGTGTAGATTACATCATCAGGAACGACATCATCACACCAGCTGCCACTGCCGATCCGATGACGCCCGAAACATTCGGGGCCATGGCGTGCATGAGCAGGTGGTTCGACGGGTCGTATTTCTGACCTTCCACTTCGACGACGCGGGCGCTATCGGGCACTGCCGAAACGCCAGCGGCACCAATCATCGGGTTGATCTTCTCCTTCAGGAAGAGGTTCATGAACTTGGCACCGAGTAAGCCGCCAGCGGTGGCCACGCAGAACGAAAGGGCACCGAGGACGAAGATCTCGATGGAACTCATGGTCAGGAACACGGAGGCTTGCGTCGAAGCACCCACCGTGAGACCCAAAATCATGGTCACGATGTCAATCAACGGGTTGGATGCGGTGTTTTGCAAACGCTTCACCACGCCCGACTCCTTGATGATATTGCCGAAGAACAGCATACCCAACAGCGGGAGGGCCGTGGGGCTGATGAAGGTGGTCAGGATGAGGCCGACGACGGGGAACATGATCTTTTCGGTCTTGTTCACCATACGCGGGGCGCGCATCTTGATGAGGCGTTCTTCCTTGGTGGTCAGCAGGCGGATGATAGGCGGCTGGATCACGGGCACCAAAGCCATGTAGGAATAGGCTGCGATGGCGATGGGGCCGATGAGGTTGCGCGTGCCGTTCATGCCGTTGGCCAAACGCGACGAGAGGAAGATGGCGGTGGGACCGTCGGCACCACCGATGATGCCGATGGCACCAGCCTCACGCAGGTTAAAGCCGAGATACAAGGCTCCGATGAAGGTGAGGAACACACCCAACTGGGCGGCGGCACCGAGAATCATCAGCTTGGGGTTGGCGATGAGCGACGAGAAGTCGGTCATGGCGCCGATGCCCAAGAAGATCAAAGGCGGATACACGCCCGAGGTCACACCGAAGTACAGGTAGTTCAACACGCTGCCCTTTTGGTAAAGACCCGTCTGGAGGTTCAGCTCGCCGCTTTGGAACACCTCGCCCAAGAAGGCTTTCACGTTCTCGATTTCGGTGGCTGCCAAGCCATATTCGGTCAACTTAAGGTGGTCGACCTCCTTGATGGCCTCGCTCAACACCATGTGTTTGTTGCCGTCGCCGTCAAAGATGGTGAGCAGCATGGCCTTGGCTGTTTCCATGTCAAAGCTGTAAGCCCCTGAGGCTATGGCGTTTTGCGCAAAGTCGATGGCTTCTTGGAGCGTGACGCCCGTGCCTTGGAAGAACGGGATGTTACCGCAGATGATACCAGTTCCGATCGGGATGAGCAGCATAGGCTCAAACTCGAAGCGGACGGCCAAGAAGATGAAGAGGATACCCACCAGAATCATGATGAGGTTACCGATCTTGCAGTTGCGGAAGCCCGTGAGCAGCCAGAAGTTGCTCAAGCCTTCCTTCAGGCGTTCGTTGGTTGTCATTTCCTTCACTTCGGCCTTGGCCACGTTGGCTTTCTTGACGTTCTTGCCTTCCAAAGCCGTGACGCGTTGGTCGAGGTTCTCGATTTGCTGTCCAAGTTCAGCCGTCTTTGCCGATTCGGCCACGACGGCATCAGCGATTTCGGCCAACTGGGCGTTGCTTTGCTCAGCGGTCATCTCGCTCACCTGCTCGGTCTTCGCGAGGTCGGCGACCTTGGTGGCGAACATCGGGTTGTTGACAACCAGCATGTTCAGCAGCATCAAGAGCACCAACGAGCCGATGATGACCGCAGGTTTTCTGTAGATACTTTTCTTGCTTAGCATGACCTTATCCGATTACGATTAAAGTATCACCTTGGAGCACATTGTCGCCCTGGCGGCAGTTGATGGCGGTGATGGTACCGTCAGCCTCGGCCAGCAGGTTGTTTTCCATCTTCATGGCTTCGTACATGAGCAGCGGTTCCGGGAAGCGGAGCGGCCATCTTGTAGCCTGCGCCACCGGCGGCGGCAGGTTTCGGAGCGGCACTCTGGGTCGGAGCGCTTGCGGCGGGCTTGGCAGCCGGACGGGCCACGGGAGCCACCACAGGAGCGGCTTGCTCTTCCATTTCCACTTGATATTCGGTGCCATTCACATTGACGGTGGCGATGTTGCCCTCAATGTTCTGGACTTCTACTTCGTATGGTTTCCCACTAATGGTGAATTTGAATTTTTTCATTGCTTGAATAATTAATGATTCCAGTGTCTAACTCCGTAATTTTTGTCGTTCCACGAGGTCTGCCGACGCTCAATGGTGATGACGTTGCTCTCCTCGTCGTGGAGGTTGGTCGTAAGGTACAGGGCCATACCGATGGCGGCTTGCACCTCAGCGGGGATTTCGCCTTCAGCCAGCTTGGTGACAGGCTTCACCGTGGCAGGTTTCACCTCCTTCACCTCATTCTTCTGGGCGTCTTTCTTCTTGAAATAGGAGGCCACGCCGCTAAAGATCATCGAAAGGATGGCGAGGGCGAGGATGACGATGAGGAATCCCGCGATGGTGACAATCCAGCCTTTGGTGTAGACCCAAGGCTCGTGTGCCAGAAGGACTTGCATGATTTGCATTTGTAACAGGTTCATCACTTCAAAGATTTACGGTTACAGCGGGATGTTCGAATGTTTCTTCTCGGGGTTGGCTAAGCGCTTCGTCTCAAGGGTGCGCAGGGCACGGATGACACGGAAACGGGTGTTGCGCGGCTCGATCACGTCGTCGATATAGCCGAACTTGGCGGCCTCATACGGGTTGGCGAACTTCTTGGTGTATTCATCCACCTTTTGGGCAACGAACTCGGCACGCTCTTCAGGATTGGTGATCTCGGCGATCTTCTTGCCATCGAGCACCTCAACGGCGCCGCTGGCACCCATTACGGCGATTTCAGCCGACGGCCAAGCGTAGTTCACGTCGTTGCGCAGCTGCTTGCAGCCCATCACTAGGTGCGAACCACCATAGGACTTACGCAACGTGACGGTCACCTTCGGCACAGTCGATTCGCCGTAGGCATACAACAACTTGGCGCCGTGGACGATGATACCGGCATATTCTTGGCCCGTGCCAGGCAGGAAGCCAGGAACGTCGACCAAGGTCACGATCGGGATGTTGAAGGCATCGCAGAAGCGCACGAAACGGGCGCCCTTGCGCGAAGCGTCGCAGTCCAATACGCCAGCGAAGAAAGCCGGGTTGTTGGCCACGATACCCACCGACATGCCATCGAAGCGGGCAAAGCCGACGATGATGTTCTTGGCGTAGTTCTTGTGAATCTCGAGGAAGTCGCCATTGTCGACGATGGCCGTGATGATGTCGGCCACGTTGTAAGGCTTGTTCGGGTTGTCAGGAATGATCTGGTTCAGAGCGTCTTCCATGCGGTCGATGGGGTCGTTGCACTCCACCAGCGGGGCGTTCTCCATGTTGTTTTGCGGGATGAAGGAGAGCAGGCGACGGATGAGGCCGAGGCCTTCCTCTTCGTTCTCGACAGCGAAGTGGGCCACGCCCGACTTCTGCGAGTGGATGCGGGCACCACCGAGGTCGTCTGTCGAAACGTCTTCACCGATGACGGTCTTCACCACCTTCGGACCAGTGAGGAACATGTAGCTGTTCGCATTGGTCATGATGATGAAGTCGGTCAGTGCGGGAGAATACACGGCACCGCCGGCGCAAGGACCGAAGATGGCCGAAATCTGCGGGATGACACCCGAAGCGTTGATGTTGCGTTGGAAGATTTCAGCGTAACCAGCGAGGGAACGGGAACCTTCCTGGATACGGGCACCGCCCGAGTCGCAGATGCCGATGACGGGAGCGCCAACTTTCATGGCTTGATCCATCACCTTGCAGATTTTCAGCGACATGGTCTCACTCAAGGCACCGCCAAACACGGTGAAGTCCTGAGCGTAAACATAAACGACGCGGCCGTCGATGGTGCCGTGACCAGTGACGACGCCGTCGCCGAGGAACTGTTGCTTGTCGAGACCGAAATCGACGGTGCGATGGGTCACGAACATGTCAGTCTCTTCGAAACTGCCTTCGTCGAGCAGGATGGCGATGCGCTCGCGGGCTGTCATCTTGCCTTTGGCATGTTGGGAGTCGATGCGCTTCTGGCCGCCACCAAGACGAGCCTCGTTGCGCTTCTCCAACAATTCTTGGATTTTTTGTTCTATAAGCATATTGATGGTATTATTTGTTGTTTGATGCGGGGTGTTTTCGGCTGTTAGCTATTAGCTGTTAGCCATTAGCCAACGGGCAAAGCTGGCCAATAGCTAATGGCCAAAAGCTAACAGCCAAATCATTATTTGTTCTTGTCTTCACACAGTTCGGTCAGCACGCCGCAAGTTGATTTCGGGTGCAGGAAGGCGATGCTCAGACCTTCGGCGCCCTTGCGCGGGGCTTGGTCGATGAGGCGGATGCCGGCTTCCTTGGCCTCTTCGAGGTGGCCTTCAAGGTTCTCGACGGCGAAAGCGATGTGGTGCATACCGCCCTTGCCGTTGTTCTTCTCGATGAAAGCGGCGATGGTGCTTTCGGGGCTGGTAGGCTCCAAAAGTTCGATTTTGGTCTGGCCGCAGCGCAAGAAAGCGGTCTTCACTTTCTGGTCGGCGACTTCTTCGATGGCATAGCACTTGGTGCCAAGGAGTTTTTCAAAGAAAGGAATGGACTCGTCCAAGCTCGTGACGGCGATTCCAATGTGTTCAATGTGAGAGGGTTGCATAATTATTCGAATAATTTATTGTTAAAAAATACGTATTTATAATTGACTAACGTCGAATCTTCGATTTCGGCTGCAAAGGTATAACAATTTTTCGAGGTTTCCAAAGGAAAAGTTGCGGTATCTTTTTTCCAAAAAAAGTGGAGACACGATTTCTCGCATCTCCACGACTCTTGACAGGAAAACGTCTTCGTAGCAAGTCAAACGAAAGACTTTTCCGTTAACTTACAGTTTGAAGGTCACACCAATATTGAGGTAGCTCATATAAGACACATAACCCATTTCTGCTTCAACACCAAAACCAGGTGTAAACATATAACGAGCACCAACAACTTCGCCGTGAGCAAATCTAATTTCGTTGTTGTGTTCGTAATAATTACTCGGCCAATGGCGCCAGCATACGCCTGTCATTACGGCAACATGAGCTTCAAATTCTTTAGTGATGTTTAATCCATAAGTGGCTCTCGGCATGAAAGCGAAGTCTGATTCATGGTCCCAACGGGTAAAATTGTATCCAGCATAACCACCAACAGTGAAGTGACCTTTCCACCAAGAATCAACCAGAGTGTAGTCACCAACAACGCTACCGCCTAGACCTATGTAACCTAACGGTCTAATACCAGCGCGGATACCGATAACCATCGTGCCTTTCGGATTGGGATCTTCAATAGCTTGGGCTTTTTGGCTCATAGCAAGGGTCATGAACGCGACCATTGCAAGCATAATAACTTTCTTCATTTTAATCAGTTTTTAGTTAAGCTCTTGGGTTAAAAATCTGCCCGCCATGGACGAAGAGCTTTCCACGTCCATGGCGGTTTTGACTTGCATTGCGGCGGCAAAAGTACAAACTATTCTCCTAAAATGTTTCGCTTTGACGCCGAATTATCAAATATTTCCCAACTGTTTCCTGACAGTCAGTTATTTGTGAACTTTCCGGATAAACTCCTCCACCTCAGGCACACCGCCTTGGTAGACCAAGTAGCCGTTGTAAGGCTCTCTCGGGGTGATTTCGCTATTCACAGGAGTGAGCATGATGTTCTTCACCTCTTCCCTATCATGCGTCTGACCCAAGGCCCAGCCCAACTTGATGTAGGCAGTCTCAGCAAGCATGTTCTGTGCAGGGATAATGCCGCGATCCATAAGGTCACGGCCGGTGTCATAAACAAACATGTGGGCATAACCCCAAATGGTCTGCACGGTCATGTATTGATGCACACCCTTGTCGGTGGCGCGCTGGATGGCGTCGAACATGCCACGGTTGACGTGACCTAGTCCAGTGCCGTCCCAAACAATGCCCTTGTAGCCGTTATCCACCAGTGCGTCAAGTACATCGGGCTTCATGCCAGGATAGTAGTACAGGATGGCCACTCTGTCGTCGAAGGTCGGAATAATTTTCACGTCGCGGTCAGCGCGGCGGTGGTTATAGACTTCCTTAATCGGCACCACACCACGCTTGCGGTCCACAGTGGCCACGGGCGTATCGCCGATGGTGCGGAAGGTGGAACGGTATGAGGAGTGCATCTTACGCACACGTGTGCCACGGTGCAGGAAGCCGTACTCGTCGGAGGTGGGACCAAACATGCAAACCATCACTTCGGCCACGTCACCGTGACCAGCAGCGGTCATGGCGTGCATGAGGTTCAAGGCGGCATCCGAGGAAGGACGGTCGGAAGAACGCTGCGAACCGACCAAGACAATCGGCACAGGCAGGTTCTGGCACATGAAGGTCAGGGCGGCGGCGGTGTGGGCCAAGGTGTCAGTACCGTGGCCAATCACGATGCCGTCGATGCCGTTCTGAATCTCCTCGCCAATCTTCTTGGCCAAGGCGATGTATTCCTTGGGCGACATGTTCTCGGAGAACACGGCGAACACCTTTTCGGTGTCTAAGTTGCAGATGTCGGCCAATTCCGGCACGGCACCATACAACTCACCCGGCGAGAAAGCGGGAATCACGGCACCCGTGCGGTAGTCCAGACGCGAGGCGATGGTGCCACCCGTGCCGAGCAACTTCACATGCGGAAGCCCCTCTGTATAAGGGAATTCCTTCTCTGGGATGTGGTAGTTGGCTTTCTTGTAGTCGGTCTCCACCATGCCCGTGATGGTACTGATATCGACGCCAATGTTGTAGCCCGTGTTCACCTTCATGACGATATGCTGGTCGTCCTGGAAGGCGGCGCGAGGCAGAATCGTGCCTTTGAACAGGCCGCCCGTGGTCTGGCACTCGGCCTGACTCCACACGCGGCAGTTGTATTTCTTGAGCACCTCAAGCGAGGCACCCCAATATCCTTGGAAAAAATCTTTCATTTCGATGTTGCCCGTCGCTTCCCGCATCTGGCCCATGATCCAGTTCATGCGGTCGAGGTCGGTGCAGGACTTCTTCTTCGGCGCGAAGCCGGCGCAGAGGTTGTCGAGTTTGGTCAAAAGGTCGTCTTTCGCGAAACGCTTGAAACCAATCTTCTCCAACACTTGCTCCATCGGCAGCGAAGCGTCTTCGACCAAAGCGGGAGCCATGTTCCAAGCCAAGCGGCTGTCTAGGCCTTGCTCCTTCAGGAAGGCGAACAGATTATATAAGGTGTTGTCGTTGAACTTCGAAGCGGGGTTCTTGCCCAATAAATGCTTCAGCCTCATGCCGACAAAGCGACCGAGCGTGCGACCGTCCACGCCAAGTTTCTCGACGGTTTCGGCCATGATGGGGAACCAGTTCTTCGCGAAGATGTAGCGGAAGCAGTCCTCCGGCACGTTCCACTCCTTTAATGTATAATAACGGTCGATGATTTCGGTGGGCAGTTCGGCGCGCAAAGCCTTGATGAAGGCGGGGTCAAGCGGGATGGGAGCCGAGTCGGTGTCGGGATACATACGGTCGGCACCAGGCAACACGCGCTCGAAGATGGTGATGCCGTTGCAGACGGCTTTACGGGTCTCCTTCGGCACGCCGTCGAAGGCCATGAGACAACGCTCTTCGATGGTCTCGATAGCGGTGGGCATGTCGTTTTGCGGCCCCCAAACGAGGATGAGGGCATCTTCGTCGGTGGCGTGGATGCGCTTGGCCAATTTGTGCCATTGCGAATGGCTCAAAACGGATTCCAGCATCTCGTCGTGGAGCATGTTGGGACGCTCAAGGCAGGCAATGACCTTCAGGCGGTCGGCGATTTCGTCGGCGAACATCTTGCCGGGTTGGGTGAAGTGAGAGAGTACGCCACGGAACTTGGGCAACTTGACGAGTTTCATCGCGCCGCCTTTGGCCTTGTTGTCAAGGATGGGCAGATAGTCGGTCGGGAACGACACGTCGGCCACTTCCACTTTCCAGCCTTCCTTGCCAACCTCGCGGTTGAGGCGCTCTTGCAGTTGCACCAACGACCACTGGCGGAAGCACTCATTATGAGAGAGTTCGGGGATCCACTTGGCATGTTGCACACCCTTCAACTCGATACGAGTGCCACCCGTGCAACTCACGTTCACATCCTGGCGGCCTGCACCCATGCCTATGCGGACAAGACCCGTGGAGCGACCGAGGAAACGGATGTATTCGCAGGTCTCGCGAAGTTCGTCGGGGTTCTTGCAGTCGGGATAGGTGACGGTCTCAATCAACGGCACGCCGAGGCGGTCGGTCTGATAGATGCGGCGGTGGCCGATGTCGCTGATTTCGCGGCAGGCATCCTCCTCGATGCTCAACTGAATCAGGCGGATGTCCTTTTTCGGCAGTTTCAGCAGGCCTTCCACGCCCACGATAGCGGTGCGCTGGAAGCCCGTCGGGATGGAGCCGTCAAGGTATTGCTTGCGGGTGATATGCACCTCGCCCACGATGTTCAGGTTGGAACGCAGGGCGATGATGATGGCGTTGTGCAAGGCCTCGCGGTTGATGGGGAACGGCGGGGTGTCGTCGATGTCGTAGGTGCAGGCGGTGCCGTTCTTGATGCGATAGACGATTTCCTTCTTCGTCTTGAACTCCATCAAGGCCGTGCCGTCATATTCGCCTAATTCCGAAAGGGTGGGGCGCATGTGGCGGATGAGTTCGGCATCGTAGTCGTCAAACTTGTTGAATTGTCCGGCGGGACAGTGGCAAAACAGTTTTTCTTTCGTCTTGATCTGTTGGTGCACTTCCAGTCCCGACATGAAGCCTATGCGGTCATAGTCTTCTTGTGTGGCTTTCTTGCGCTCGACGTAGCCGGCTTGTTGCTTGGTCAGCTCGTAGTTGGCGCGTGGGTCGAAGTTGGTGCTCATATTTCGTTAGATTTCAAATTCAAGATTTTTTATTTGATACAGGACTTCGGGACGCGAGACGCGGAACAAAAATCCCTTCTAAAAACAATCGGCTAAAATAGTAGTTTTTTGGATTGGTTGAGAAAAATGTAGGAGAAAATTGCAAAACATTTGTTATTCTTGACACGCTTTCAAGCTATCAAGCTGTTTTTTATAGACATCCAAGGTGTAAAGGTCTTCCGGCTTGAGCGTTGGAGTGTAGAAATCATCACTGACAGGAACCTGCTCCTCAATGACGATTTCCTTATGATATTCCTCCATAAACTTCTTCAATTCCTTTTCGGAAATGCCTATCACACTCATATTCTGCTTGTTGGTGTAGCGCATGAGTTCTGCCTGATAATGCAGCCAGCAGAGCCAGTTGTGCTTCATTACCATCGCTTGGCGCACATTGGTGTTTCGCAACCATTTTGTGCAAATATATTTTCCAGGATATTGCTCCGGGTGCCCACTGATATCATCGAAGAGTTTCTCCTCCTCTTTCACTCTGTTGTTCCAGTAATCCTCAATGTTGTGCATTCGTGTAAAACAGTCACCGACATTGTTTATAAACTGGAAATTACCCAAGTTTTTCCAAGTTTCAAGATTGTTGGAAAAAATGTTTTCGGCGGCTTTGTCGAACGATACGAAGTTGTTGCTCACGGCATCATACACCAAATCCTGTAGCGTTTCTCTTGGCATCAGCTCCAGCTCGTCGACGGGCACACTGAGGAGCCATGCGCAAAGCGAGTCACAACGCCGTTGATTTTCAACAATCTGATCAATGCCGTTTGCAAAGTCCTCTATGGTGCCCATTACCATAAGAGCCGAAAGCCTGCGGTCGCTGGCCCGCTCTTTGCGTTCAAGCATCACACTTGTTCCAATGGTAAGTACCAAAGAAATGGTGGTACCGATGATAATCATTCCTATCTGTTTCCAAAAACCGGTATGTTTCTTTAATTCGATGCTTTGAGGTAATTCTATTTTCATGTCTTTCAGATGTTTTGCCCGGATTTGCCATCCGCGTTTCAAAAGAATTGGCTAAAATAGGAAATAATTGTTTAGGTTGAGAAAATCAGGGAAGATTTTCCCTATTTTTGCCAAAATTTTTCCCAATGGAAGACAACTATCAGCTTATAACTAAAACCGCCGCCGGCCTCGAGGAGGTCTTGGCCTCCGAAATCAAGGCCTTGGGAGCCAAAAACGTGCGCCTCATGCACCGCGCCGTCATCTGCGAAGGCAACAAGGAACTGATGTACCGTATTAATTATGAGGTGCGCACCGCCCTCAAAGTGCTGAAGCCTTACAAGACTTTCTTCGCCAAGAACGAGGACGACTTATATAAAAAGGTGCAAGAAATCAACTGGGTGGAGCTTATCCGCACCGACCAGACCTTCTGCATCGACGCGGTGACCAGCGGCCGCTTCTTCACGCACTCACAGTACGCCAGCCTGCGCATGAAGGACGCCATCGTGGATCAGTTCCGCGAGGTCTATGGCATCCGCCCAAGCATCAACACATTGAACCCTGACCTGCGCATCAACCTCCACATCCGCGAGGACAAGGTGAGCATCCTCTTCGACAGCTCCAACGAGAGTCTGCACCATCGCGGCTACCGCAAGCAGGTGGACAAGGCTCCGATGAACGAGGTGCTGGCAGCAGGCCTCATCCAGCTTTCGGGCTGGAAGGCCGACTGCAACTTCTTGGACTGCATGTGCGGCTCGGGCACCCTCCCGATTGAGGCGGCCATGTACGCGATGAAGATTCCGCCAGGCTACTACCGCAAGCAGTGGGGCTTCATGAAATGGGACGACTACGACGCCGAGCTGTGGGAACGCATCCGCAAGGAAGCTGACGCCAAAATCTGCGACTTCGATCATGAAATCTGGGCCTCCGACCGCTCGCCGAAGGCTGTGGCCATTGCCGAGGGCAACATCAACTACGCCCATTTGCAGCACGACATCCACCTGATGAAGAAGGACATGCACGACCTCACCCCGCCCGAAGGCGGCGGCATCATGATCATCAACCCGCCCTATGGCGACCGTCTTGAGGAGGATGACATCGACCAACTTTACGAAGAAATCGGGCGCACGCTGAAGCATAATTTCCAAGGCTTCCAATGCTGGCTCATCACCGACGACGCCGTGGCGCTGAAGCATGTCGGCCTGAAACCTCGCGCCAAAATCCCGATTTGGAACGGACCGCTGGAATGTCGCTTCGTGCTGTTCAACATTTTTGAAGGAACGTTGAAAGACCAGAAAGCCCGCGAAGCGGAGGAAAACCTGAGTATATTGTAAATCATGTCAACCAATCCAAATAATTATCGGGGGTGATGACGACCGTTTCTTTTACATTGTATGCGTCGAGAAAAGCTTGGGGGAAAGAAGCTTTGCCCTTCTTTGGATTCCATTTCATTTCAAAGACAGTCATTGCGCCGTCACATTCCTCAATATAGTCAACTTCCTGCTGCGTTTGGGTGCGCCAGAAATAATTGTTGCAATAGTGACCTGTGTAATGGTTATATTTGATGCGCTCCGAGATAAAGAAGTTCTCCCATAGCGCACCAGCATCATTGCGCATATCTAATGGCGCAAACTGCCGAATAACCGCATTGCGTATGCCGTTGTCATAGAAATAAACCTTTTTGGCTTTTTTCAACTCGTTGCGCAAATTACGACTCAACCCGTTCAAGCGGAAGACGATGAAGCATTTCTCAAGCAAGTCGATATACTTTTCAACAGTTTTGTTGTCGGTGCCCACAGTTTGCGCCAATTCGCTGTATGATACCTCGCTGCCCACTTGAAGCGCCAATGCAACCAAAAGCTTCTCCAACAAGACAGGTTTGCGCACGCTCTCCAACGACAATAGATCTTGATACATGTAACTGCTCGAAAGATTCATCAACAAGTCGCGTGGATTTTCCGCTCCCATGACCACATCGGGGTATGAGCCATAGATAAGGCGCGACTCGAATGTCTGTCGAACACGCAATAGACCTCCTTCGTCAAGCAACTCTTTCGTTGAAAACGGATAAAGATGGTACTCGAACTTCCTCCCCGTCAGAGGTTCGTTGAGCTTGCCTTGCAACATGAACGAAGAAGAGCCTGTAACCAACAATTGAATATCCTTGAAATGGTCTGTAATCAGTTTCAATGTCAGGCCCACGCCTTGAACACGCTGGGCTTCATCCACCATCACAAGGCGCTTGCCTGCCAATTGCTGGCGCAAATCAGCAAGGCTGCTGTTTTCGAGCAGCCTTCGGCTTTCGGCATCGTCACAATAAATGGTCAGGATTTGGTCGTTGCTGACGCCTAATTGCGAATTGCCAAGTATCTGCTCAAAAAGGGTGGATTTTCCAACCTGCCTCGCACCTATTAATATAATCGCCTTACCGCAGAACATGCGGTCTTGTATCTCTTTTTGCAATTGTCGTTTAATGAATGCCATAGAACCAAAGATTTATACGTTTTTGTGCGGCAAAAATACAAAAAACTCGATAATCCACAAAATCATATAGATTTTTGGGATTATAATCCTAAAATATATATTGATTTTTGGGATTATATGCCAAAAACCAGAGAAATCTATTTGTTTTTAGCCGACTCCAAAAAAACATGTTTTTTAATCCAATCTCAATCAACAAGATTTTTGTGTATTTTTGCACTCGACTACAGCTGAAAAGCACCAAAATGCAGGATGCTGTAGGTTTTATGGGAACATAGCAACATTTGCTATTTATTCGATAGAACGTCCTTGAAGTTTGGCCACTGATAGACGTACTTCATAGAATAGAGAGCAGGTGTCCACTTGATACGTGGGCATCTGACTTGTCTGTGAAGTACGGGTTAGGCCAAACACCCAAGGACGTGGACGAGGAAGATTGTCCACGTTTTGTGTCTGTATGACACAAGGGTGTCTGGCCTAACCGCACGTTTCTTGAAGATGTTCCCCAATTGACATGTCGAATCAAGAAACGTGGACAAACATGGTGAAACGAACAGAACGATTGCAAGGCAGCAAGCGGAAACGCGATGACGAATACTATACGCTGTTCAACGACATTGCTGCCGAAGTGAGCCTTTATCTGCCACAACTTCGTGGCAAACGCATCCTTTGTCCCTGCGATTGGGATGAAAGCTACAACGAGGAAATTGTGTACAAGGAGGAAGGCTACATGCTGGAACGAGACCTGTTTTCGCAGGAAGGATGCATCAAAAACATTGACATTGCCCAAACCCGTGAAAAGATAGAGAAACGTATGGATTTGGTGAAATGCCAATTCGTCTATTATCTGTTAGGGCAGGCCGAGGATTGGGGCATCCGCTCCATCAGCGTTAGCGGTTACAATCCTCAAACGGGTCAAGGTGTCCGCTTCCAAGATATTGACTATAGCCATTATGATGTTATCATTACCAATCCTCCTTTTAGCCAATTTGATGAGTTTATCGACTTATTGGTGAAAAATGGCAAGCAGTTTCTTGTGATTGGCCCGCAAACGGCTCCAACAGAGAAAAGCATTATCCGACATTTCCGAGATGGCAACATTCGCATCGGATATCATTATCATTTGAGTGGATTCCGACGGCCTGACGGTTCAGTGTTGCCCAAGCAGCATAACACCCCTCGTAGTTGCTTATGGTACACAAACATGCAAGTAAACGAGAACTCAAAAGAACTTATCCTTTCCTGTTCCTATGCAGAAAACCCAGAGAATTACCCCAAATATGTGAATTATAATGCCATCGATGTTCGTGCAACAGCAGAAATACCATACGACTATTATGAAGAAATGGGTGTTCCTATTACCTTTTTGCAAAAATACAACCCCAAGCAATTTGAAATCATAGGAACAAGCGCAACTTTATGTAAGCCGCTCAAAGATTTCGTCGAAGAAGATGCTGTCTATACAGGAGGTGGTAACGGGCGTTTTTATCTTGCTCTTGGAAACAAACAATACAGAAGACTTTGGGACCGAATCGTCATCAAACGAAGAAAGGATCAATAATATGACAGTAAAAGAACTATACGAAAAAGTTGAAAATGGCGACATTATCAGCGACATTGAGTTGCAACGCGCCATTGTGTATGACGATGAAAAGCAATCGCTTGTCATCGATAGTCTTGACCACGACATACCCTTGCCCGCTTTCTATTTATGGGACAACAAAGAAACAGGAAAACTCGAAGTGCTTGACGGCAAACAACGCATTGAGGCTATCAAAAAGTTCAAGCACAACAACCTGAAATATCAGGGCAAGATATGGAAAGCCTTTGCCGATGATGCAACAAACTTCCAACAAAGATTTGACTCAAAGGAACTTACCATGATTATTTGCGGCGGTACGGAAGAGAAAAAGCGAGAAATCTTCAAGCGTATCAATACGTTAGGTGTTCCGCTATCGAAATATGAAGTACTCAATGGATTATATCACGGCGAGTATTTGGAAGGTCTCAGCGCCTATTTTATGAACGATGCCAATGTAAGGAAAGTCCTTCCCAATGACAGCATTGACCGAGGCAACAACAAATATCGTCTGTTAGAGTATTTGTATTATGTACGTCACAACGGTGTTTTCCCAAAATCGGGCGAACTTGATGATTATGTCCAGAAAAACAAAGATTGTTCATTCAACTACGAAGTAAAGAAAATAAAACCATATATCAGTTTCATTAGGGATGTGTTCGGAGATTCTTCAAAGATTTCTTCCACTTTGAAATTCAAATTGTCATTCAAATACTTAAAAGACCGCGCAATATGGTTGCAACACAAAGATGACATTTGTAAGGATTGTAATGCATTTATCAAAAGTGAAGGCTACAAACTATCGACAACAAAAGACGCTGATATTGAAGCCATGATTTTGGGAATAGTCGGCAATATGCGCGTGGATCCCAAAAGATTGTTCACGGCGGATGACAAACAGCAATTATTGTCCAAAAAGAAACAGGATGAAAACGGACAATATGAATGTGACGAATGTCACCAGCATTTCTATGCAGATGAACTGACTGTTGACCATATTAAACCTTGGAGCCTTGGTGGAAGAACCGTTCTTTCAAATGCAAAACTATTATGCAGGGCATGTAATAGCAGATTGGGAAACAGGAAGTGAGATAACCTGAAATAAAATCCATGTATTTAAAAGATTATCAGTATATTAAAAATCACCTCTTATTATACTGATTCATAGTCCGGTCCACCCCTTGGGTAACGAAACTCTTGATGATTTCAACGGCCTCGTCGGCTTTTTCATCGACGATGGGCTCTTCTGAAGGCTTCCATTGCCCGAGGACGAAATCAATCTGGCGGCCGCGTGGGAAGTCATCGCCAAGACCGAAACGCAGGCGGCTGAACACATTGGTGCCTAACTTCTCGATGATGTCGGTCAAGCCGTTGTGGCCGCCGTCGGCACCTTGTTTGCGAAGGCGCAACGTGCCCAAAGGCAAAGCGATGTCATCGTTGACTACAAGCAGGTTCTCAATCGGAATCTTCTCATAGTCAAGCCAATATTTCACCGCACGCCCGCTGGCGTTCATGTAAGTCGTCGGCTTGATGACCACCAGGGTCTTGCCCTTGTATTTCATCTCCGCCACCTGCGCCAAACGACTCGTGGTGAACGTCGCTTCCAAGTCCTTCGCCAGACGGTCGGCAATCTTGAAGCCGATATTGTGGCGTGTGTTGTCGTATTCGGCACCGATGTTTCCTAAACAGGCAATCAGGTATTTCATGTTGTCCGGTTCATTAGATTTTCCCATGCGGAAAAACCGTGCAAAAATACTATTTATTAATGACATGGCCGATTTTTGGTTTGCGGACGCAAGCGTTGCGTCCCGAAAACGGGCAGAAAGATTTCGGCCCAACATTATTGGGCAGACACACGGGTCTGCCCCTACATCAAACTAAAAAAAGAGCCGCCCAAAGACGGCTCTTTTTAATGAAAAAACTATACTTATTCAGCAGCGGCCTCTTCTTCCTCGGTGCTAACCGAAGCGCCACGGGCCATATTAACCGCGAAAATGACGGTGTAGCCAGGCGTGACAGGCGTCACGTTCTCGATGTTCAAATCCTTCACCTTGATGGATTCGTTGATGTTCACGTTGCTGATGTTGACGTTGACATAATCCGGAAGGTCCTTAATCAGACCGCAAACCTTCACTTTCTTGATGCCCATTTTGGGTTTACCACCACGCATCACACCGGCTGCCGAGCCTTGGAGGGCGATGGGCAACGTCACGGTGATGGGCTTGTCTTCCTTCACGATAAGGAAATCGGCGTGCAGGACGCTGTCGTTCACAGGATGATACTGGACATCTTGCAGGATGGTCTTGTAAACCTTCCCGTTGACTTCGAAATCGATGATGTAGCTCTCAGGCGTGAAGAGAATCTTGTTGAAATTCTTCTCCGAAGTGGCGAAATGCACTTGCTCTTCACCAATGCCGTACATCACACAAGGCACCAAACCAGCCTTGCGCAAGGCTTTAGTATCCTTTTTCCCTACGTTCTCGCGAAGAGAACCGCTCAATGATACTGTTTTCATTTTTTGAATTGTTTAATGATTAATTAATTGATTATAATTTGGGCAAACCTGTGTGTTCGCCCCTACATTCATTTGAACAACGAACTGATGGACTCATAGGACTCCACGCGCTTGATGACCTCAGCGAAGAGATCGGCGGTGCTGACCACCTTGATTTTTTGGGAGGCGTTTGCAGGCAACGGGATGGAGTCGGTGACAATCACTTCCTCAAACACCGAATTGTCGAGGCGTTCCATGGCCGGACCGCTACACACGGCATGAGTGGCGAAAGCACGCACGCTCTTGGCTCCGCTATCCATAATGAGTTGACCTGCCTTAACGATGGTTCCAGCCGTGTCGATGATATCATCAACGAGGATGACATTCTTGTCCGTCACATCGCCGATGAGGGTCATGCTGTCGACTACATTGGCACGCGAACGTTGCTTGTGGCAGATGGCGAGGTCGCAGCCAAGACGTTTGGCGTATGCCGAAGCACGCTTCGAGCCGCCGATGTCGGGAGCGGCTATCAACAGGTCTTCCTCCTTCATCTTCTGGATATGGTCTATAAAGAGCGAGGAAGCGTAAAGCGCGTCCACGGGGATGTCGAAGAAGCCCTGAATCTGGTCAGCGTGAAGGTCGAGCGTGATGATACGGTCCACTCCAGCTGCGGTCAAGAGGTTGGCCACCAACTTCGAACCGATACTCACACGCGGCTGATCCTTGCGGTCCTGACGCGCCCAGCCGAAATACGGAATCACGGCAATAATCTTGTGCGCCGAGGCACGACGAGCTGCGTCAATCATGAGCAAAAGTTCCATCATATTGTCGGTGGGCGGCACGATGGACTGCACCAAGAACACGTGATGTCCACGGATGCTTTCTTCATAAATGGGTTGGAATTCATGGTCAGAGAACTCGACCACCGAAGACTTTCCAAGAGGTGCACCGTAGGCCTTGGCGATTCTCTCGCCCAAGTCACGAGTCGCTCTTCCGGCAAAAATGGAAACAAAATTTTCCGACATGGTAGTGTGTTGTTTGAGGCTGCAAAAGTAGGGATTTTCCGCGTGCGGTTTGCACCGCTGATAAAAAAAATCAATTTTTTTCTTGCATGTTCAAAAATTGTTGTATCTTTGCAGCGTACTAATTCACTAATACAGTAATGCTATTGAATGTAACATACAGATTATCTGACGAAAAAAGAAAGAACTATTTGTTTTTCTCGTTAAGATGTAATAAAAATGGCGTTTTTATGTCTAATAGTTGTCACGGTACACAAATACACCTTAATTAATATAGGCGATGATTCGATTGAAAGAAATAAACAAGACCTACTTCGGTGCCCAGCCTTTGCATGTGCTGAAAGGCATTGATTTGCAGGTCAATGAGGGCGAGATGGTCAGCATCATGGGGGCCTCGGGGTCGGGAAAATCCACCTTATTAAATATATTGGGCATCCTCGACAACTACGACTCGGGCGACTATTACCTCAACGGAAAATTAGTGAAAGACCTCAGCGAGAACGAAGCCGCCGACATGCGCAACCGCACCATTGGTTTTATCTTCCAATCGTTCAACCTCATCCCCTTCAAGACGGCGATGGAGAACGTCGCGCTGCCTTTGTATTACCAAAACGTGAGCCGCAAGAAGCGCAACGAGTTGGCTATGGAATATCTGGAACGCTTCGGCCTGAAGGAATGGGCCGACCACTACCCCAACGAACTCTCCGGCGGACAAAAACAGCGCGTTTCGATGGCCCGCGCCTTGGTAACGCAACCCAAAGTCATCCTCGCCGACGAGCCTACGGGCGCCTTGGACAGCAAGACTTCCGCCGAGGTGATGCAAATCCTCCGCGAGGTGAACCAAAGCGGCATCACCATGGTCATCGTCACGCATGAAAAAGGTATTGCGCTGAGAACCAACAAGATCATCCATCTGAAAGACGGCGTGATAGAGAACATTGAAATCAACAACCCCGATAGCATCGACTTTAGCAAAGAGATTAAGTAATGGACTTCTGGCGCGAAATATTCATGGCCTTGGGCCGCAACAAGTTGAGGACTTTCCTCACGGGATTCGCCATCTCGTGGGGCATCTTCATCCTCATTGTGCTGCTCGCCGCCGGCAACGGCATCATGAACGGCATCGGCGAACAGTTCAGCGACCAGTCCACGAACACCTATATGATTTATGGCGGCGAGACCTCGAAACCTTACAAAGGTCACGGCACGAACCGCTCCATCATGTTCAATGACAAGGATATACGCTTCTTGGAAACCGAGGTGAAAGAGGTGGACCAAGTGTCGCCGCGCATTTATCAAAGTGGTTTTGCCAACTTCGGCGACAAGTCGGGCAGCATCTTCGTGCAAGGCGTGAGGCCTGTTTTCAAGGACATCAATAACACCAAAATACTTGAAGGCCGTTTCATCAGCGAATTGGACGAGAAAAGCAGCGAGAAGTTCATCGTCATCGATGACAACCTGCGCAAAAAGCTCTTTGACGACGGGGTTCCGGCGCTCGGACAGTTTGTCATCGTCAGCGGCATTGCCTATAAAGTGATTGGCATTTGCGAAAGCGAAGGTCGCTCCGACGGCGGCAACGGCTATGTGCCTTTCTCCACTTTGAAAAAAATCACGAGGCAAAGCCGATACTGGATGCTGAATTTCACCGTTAATGGCTTGGAAACCAAGGAACAAAACGAAGCCTTCACCGAATACCTGCGCACCCAATTGGGCCGCCTGCACGAGTTTGACCCCGACGACCATTCGGCCATTTGGGTGCACAGCACCCAAGAGGAATACCTTCAGACCATGAAAATCTTCCGCACGTTCGAGCTTTTCATCTGGATCATCGGTTTTGCCATGCTCATTTCGGGCATTGTTGGCGTGAGCAACATCATGCGCATCACCGTGAAGGAACGCACCAACGAAATTGGCATCCGTAAGGCCCTCGGCGCCAAGTCGCGCTCGATTTTGGCCTCCATCGTCACCGAGTCGTTGCTCATCACTTCAATCTTCGGCTACATCGGAATGTGGTTGGGAATGGTGGTGGCGGAAGTGGCCGGCAGTTTTTTGGGAGATGCGCAGTTGGGCGGTGAAGTCTCGCTGCACATCGTCCCCAGTATCGACATCCGCATTGTGCTGATGGCCACGGCACTCCTCATCGTGTGCGGCGTTTTGGCAGGATTCTTCCCTGCCCGCAACGCTGTGAAAATCAAACCTATAGAAGCAATGAATTACCGTTAAAACCCTGTGACCATGTTCGACTTCGACGGATTAAAAGAGATTTGGCAGACCATCACGCGCAACAAGACTCGCAGCTTGCTGACGGCCTTCGGCGTGTTTTGGGGCATTTTCCTGTTGGTCATCCTTTCCTCCACGGGCAACGGTTTTGAGAAAGGCCTGATGATGCAGGTGGAAGGCGTGACACCCAACACGGGGTTCTTCTTCACGGGCCAGACCAGCGAACCTTACAAAGGCTACCAAAAAGGCCGCTCATGGTCGATGCAGATGGCTGATTTGGAGGCCATTAGAGAAGCGTTTCCTTGCATCACGGCCATTTCGCCCGAGGCCAGTTTATGGTCGAGCGAGGACAAGAACGTGATTTACGGCAGTCACGGCGGCAGTTTCACGGTGAAAGGCGTGATGCCCGAATACAACGACATATATCGGTCTAAAATCATGAAGGGACGCTACATCAACCCCACTGACATCGCCGCGCATCGCAAGGTGTGCCTCGTGGGAAAGAAAGTGTATGAAACCATGTTCGAGAAGGGTGAAGACCCAATCGGCAAAATGTTGAAAGTCAATGGAATCTATTTCCAAGTGGTGGGCGTAGTCCGTTCTTTTACCGAGAATGTCAATATTAACGGCACCATTGACGAGTCGGTGATTCTGCCTTACACCACTATGCAGCAGGTGTATGCCTTGGGCGACAAAATCCATTTCCTCGCTTTTGTGGCCGACGACGACACGCCCATCTCGAGCATTGAGGAAGACATCAAACAATTCATCAAGCAGCGGCACGACATCGCGTCCACCGACGAGGAAGCCATCAATTCGTTCAATGTGTCAGAGATTTTCAAGGCCTTCAAAGGCTTGTTCTTGGGCATACACATCCTCATTTGGATTGTCGGCTTGGGCACTTTGATGTCGGGCATCATCGGCGTGAGCAACATCATGCTCGTGACGGTGAAGGAACGCACCCGCGAAATCGGCGTGCGCCGCGCCATCGGGGCCAAACCCAAGAACATCATCAGCCAAGTGTTGTCGGAGAGCCTGTTGCTCACCACTTTAGCGGGTTTGGTGGGCTTGTGTATCGGCGTGGGCGTTATGGCGATAGTGGCTGCCATCGTGGCCGCCAACCCTACCGACAACATGATGTTCCAAGACCCAAACCTCGGTTTTGGAGCAGCCGTGGCCGCCACGGTTATCGTCATCATTTCAGGCCTTCTCGCCGGCGTTTTGCCCGCTTGGAGAGCCATTCAAATCAAAGCCATCGACGCAATCAGAGAAGAATAACAATAAATACAAATAGCCATGAAGAAATTCTTTAAAATTCTGTTTTTCATCTTGTTAGGAGTTGGAGTCATCTGGACTTTCGTGTATCTCTACAAGAAATCGAGACCGCAAGAGGTCGTTTATGAAATCGAGACGGCCAAAATCGACACCATCCAAAAATCGACGGTGGTGACGGGACAAATCGACCCGCGCGACGAGGTGGCCATGAAGCCGCAAGTGTCGGGCATCATTTCCGAAATCCTGAAGGAACCCGGCCAGCAGGTGCAGCAGGGCGAGGTCATTGCCGTGGTGAAGGTCATCCCCGACGTGAGCAACCTTGCCGCCGCTGAGTCGCAGGTGCGCGTGGCCAAACTAAACCTCGACAACGTGGAAAAAACCTACCAACGCCAGCAAAACCTGAAGGCTAAGGGCTTGATTTCCACCGAGGAATTCGAGAAGTCGCAACTCGAATACCAACAGGTCAAGGAAAATTACAGCAACGCCCAAGACCAACTGAACATCATCAAGGAGGGCATCTCGAAAAGCGCGACGGGCTACAGCAACACGAAAATCAAGGCCACCATCTCGGGCATGATTTTGGACATTCCCGTGAAGGTCGGCAACTCCGTCATCAACTCCAACACCTTCAATGACGGCACCACCATCGCGACCATCGCCAACATGCAGGACATGATTTTCAAGGGCAAACTCGATGAAACCGAGGTGGGCAAAATCCACGAGGGGATGCCCATGACCCTGACCATCGGGGCCATGAACGACCGCAAGTTTGACGCGGTTTTGGAGTACATCGCGCCTAAAGGCACACAAGAAAGCGGTGCCGTCTTCTTCGAGATGAAAGCCCGCGCCATCCTGAGTGACGATGTTTTCGTCCGCGCTGGCTATTCCGCCAACGCTGAAATCATCCTTGACAAGCAAGAGGGCGTGGTGACTGTGCCCGAGAGTTGCATCACTTACGAGGACGGCGAGGCTTACGTCTATCGCTGCACCAAGGAAGATATACCGCAAGAATTTGAGAAACAAGCCGTTAAAGTTGGCCTTTCCGATGGCGTGAACATCGTCGTGACCGAAGGCTTGAACGTCGGCGACAAAGTCCGTGGAATCGAAAAAACCGAATGACCATGAAACGTTTTATTCTGATAATGCTATTTGTTGCGACTGTTTTCGGTGCCCAAGCCCAGAAAGTCTGGACACTTGACGAGTGCATCAACTACGCTCTCGAGCACAACCTCGACCTGCAAAAAATTCAGTTGGCCCGCCAACAGGCTGAATACCAATGGAAAATGAGCAAAAACGCTTGGCTGCCTACATTGAGCGCCAACGCGGGAGAATACTTTGGCTTCGGTCAATCGCCTTCATACACAGGCGTTTATGTATCCGACAATTCCTCATCGGCTTCGTTTGGCGCAAATGTCTCCATGCCGCTGTTTCAAGGTTTGAACCTCTACAACACCGCCAAGGCCGATGCCCTCAACCTGCAAGCCGCCGAAATGGACCAAGAAGCCGCCCGTATCAACCTCATGCTCAATGTGATGGGCTTTTACATGCAGGTGCTTTACGGCAAGGAGTCGGTGGAAATCGCCCGCCGTCAGGTGGAGCTTTCCGAGGAGCAGTTGGAAAAAACCCAGCAACTTTTTGAAAACGGTCGCGTGGCCGAGGCCGATGTTTATGAAAGCCGAGCCCAACTCGCCTCCGACAAAGCTACACTCACCCAAACCGAGACCGATTTGGCGCTGAGTCTGCTCACCTTGACGCAAGTCCTTGAAATCGAGGACCCTGAAGGCTTTGAAATCAGCGAGCCTGAGGCCTATTTCGCGAATCAAGAATTGGTTCTCGGCACGCCGCAAAGCACCATCGACATGGCCTTGCTCAACCAGCCCGCGATGGAAGCCGCCCGTCTGCGCGTGGAAAAGAGCCATTACGACCTGAAAGCCACCAAGTCGGCGTGGTATCCCTCGTTGGACTTCTTCGGCGGCTATACCAACGGGCTTTACCATTATTTCGGCGACACCTATCCCAACACGCCCGCCAGCGAGCAGCTGAAACGCAACAGCAGGGCGCAACTCGGCGTTTCGCTTAACATCCCGATTTTCAACGGAATGAAGACCAAATACCGCGTGAAGATAACCGAACTTTCTATTGACGACCGTCAGCTTGACCTCGAAAACACGGCGAAAACACTGCGCAAAGAAATCCAGCAAGCCTACGGCAATGCCAAGGCCGCCCAACATAAAAAGGAGGCCTCGGAAAACAGCTTGGAAGCCTCGCGCATCGCCTACGAATTTGCCCAAGCGGGCTATG
Source organism: uncultured Bacteroidales bacterium (assembly GCA_905233685.1). Lineage (GTDB taxonomy): Bacteria > Bacteroidota > Bacteroidia > Bacteroidales > F082 > Limimorpha. Next base: position 243,000 of record CAJOEZ010000009.1, read on the forward strand.
AAATGGGCAAAAAGACCCTTTTGGAACTGAACGAGAGCAAGACACGCTACATCAAGGCCGAATCCGACCTACTGCAAGCGCGATACGAGTATTTGTATCGCTGCAAAATCATTGAGTTTTACAGAAATACGGATTAAAATCGCATTTTTTTCAAAAGCCGCTTGTGGGAACGAAAAAATTCCGTATTTTTGCAGCCGCGTTTCACGGAAACGGCCATGCCGAAGTGGCGGAATCGGTAGACGCGTCGGTCTCAAAAACCGATGAGGTAACACTCGTGCCGGTTCGATCCCGGCCTTCGGTACCCCAAACCCCTCTTAATCAATTGATTTTGAGGGGTTTTTGCTTTTTGATTCAATAAAAATCTGTCCACTAAGAAGTTTAAAACTATTTTCATGGACACTTTTTGTATTAGAAATATGTCCACGAAAGCCTAATAATTATGTTTCATGGACACATTTTTCCGTTTTCATCGGAAAACGCGGTTTTCAAACATAAAAAACCGCATCCGATACGCTGTCACGCCTCCTCAAACAAATCGTCCATTGCCACCTCGTTTTGGATGTTGTTCCAATACTTACCGTCCATTTCAGTGGTTCAAGTATGATTTTCCCGTAAATAGCCTAAAATAGGTCGTTTGTTCTGAAGCACAAAAAAAACCGAGCGGAATCTGGTGCTTCCGCTCGGTTTTCATTAGGTTGAGCGACGCTTATTCCATAGCGTTCTCAAACCGTCCGTGGCATTGCTTGTACTTCTTGCCGCTACCGCAAGGGCAGGGGTCGTTGCGGCCCACTTTCACTTCTTTGCGGATGGGCTGCGTGACTTGCCGCTGCTGCGTGTCGCTGTGCGACTGGGCCAGCAGGTCTTGGCGCTGCTCGCGGATCTTCGACTTGTCGATGCCCTGCGGACGCGACTCGCGGACGGTGTTCGGGTCCTGCGTCGGGATGTCGGCGCGCATGAGGAAGGAGATGACGTCCTCGTTGATCTTCTCCAACATGGCCTTGAACAGGTTGAACGACTCCAACTTGTAAATCACCAACGGGTCTTTCTGCTCGTATGAGGCGTTCTGCACGGCTTCCTTCAGGTCGTCGAGTTCGCGGAGGTGTTCCTTCCAAGCGTTGTCGATGAGGCCGAGGGTGATGCTCTTCTCGATGCAGAGGTTCACCTCACGGGCACCGTTTTCGACAGCCTTCTTCAGGTTCACGATGACGTTCATGCCGCGTTTGCCGTCGGTAATCGGGATGGCGATGTTCTCGAAATGCGTCTGGTTCTCATACACATTCTTGATGACGGGCAGGGTCTTCTCGCCGATGATGCGAGCCTTTTCCTTGTAATGCTCCGAGGCGGCGTTGAAAAGTTTTTCGGCCAAGTCCTTGGTCTTCATGCGGTCGAATTCCTCCTCACTGAAGGGCGCGTCGATGCCCATGCTCGAAAGCAGTTCCATCTTGAAACCCTCGTAATCCTTGGCATCCTGATATTCCTCAATCAGTTTCTCGCCGAAGTCCATCATCATATTGTTGATGTCGATGGAAAGACGCTCTCCAAACAGGGCGTGACGGCGTTTCTTGTAGATGACTTCACGCTGCGAGTTCATCACGTCGTCGTATTCGAGCAAATGTTTACGCACGCCGAAATGGTTCTCCTCGACTTTCTTCTGGGCTTTCTCGATTTGCTTCGTAATCATCGGGTGCTGAATGACTTCGCCTTCCTGCAAGCCCATACGGTCCATGATGCCCGCGATGCGCTCGGAGCCGAACATACGCATCAGGTTGTCTTCCAAAGAGACATAGAACTGCGAACTGCCCGGGTCGCCTTGACGGCCTGAACGACCGCGCAACTGGCGGTCAACACGGCGCGACTCGTGGCGCTCAGTGCCGATGATGGCCAAGCCGCCGGCTTCCTTCACGCCGGGGCCTAACTTGATGTCGGTACCACGACCAGCCATGTTGGTGGCAATTGTTACGGTACGCGCCTGACCAGCTTCCTTGACGATTTGGGCTTCCTTGAAGTGCAACTTGGCGTTCAACACATTGTGCGGGATGCCCTTGCGGGTCAGCATACGGCTGAGCAACTCGGAGATTTCCACCGAAGTGGTACCCACCAACACGACGGCGTTGTATTTCTCGCGCTTGGTCTTGTAAATCATGTCCTCTTGGTCGATACGGGCAATCGGTCTGTTCGTCGGGATGACGACCACATCGAGTTTGTAGATGTCCCAAAACTCGCCCGCTTCGGTTTCGGCGGTACCGGTCATACCGGCCAGCTTGTGGTACATGCGGAAGTAGTTCTGCAAGGTGATGGTGGCGTAGGTCTGCGTGGCAGCTTCCACCTTCACGTTTTCCTTGGCCTCCACGGCTTGGTGCAGGCCATCGCTCCAACGGCGGCCTTCCATGATACGTCCCGTTTGCTCATCGACAATCTTGACCTTGTTGTCGATGATGACGTAATCGACATCTTTTTCAAACAAGGTGTAGGCCTTCAGCAGTTGCTGAACGGTGTGCAAACGATCCGATTTTTCGGCGAAATTACGCATCAACTCGGCCTTGCGCAACACCTTTTCGTCGTTGCTGAGGCCGGAGTGCTCCAAATCGGCAATCTCGGCACCCACATCGGGAATGATGAAGAACGCGGGGTCGTTGTAGGCCTGCGCTAATTGTTCGCTGCCCTTGTCGGTGAGGGTCACGGTATTCAGTTTCTCATCAATGACGAAATACAACTCGTCGTCGATGATGTGCATGTTTTCGTTGCGGTTCTGCATGTAGAAGCCCTCGGTTTTCTGCATCAGGCTCTTCATGCCTTCCTCGCTGAGGAACTTGATGAGAGCGTTGTTTTTCGGCAGACCACGGTAGGCGCGGAAAAGTTGGTCGGCGCCGTGTTTCTTCTCTTCCTCAGTGGCGTTGGGGTCGGTGAGGATGCGCTTGGCCTCGGCCAAAATGCCGGTCACATAACGCTTTTGGGCTTCGTACAACTTCACTACATCGGGCTTCAATTGGTCGAATTCCTGTTGGTCGCCGCGTGGTGTTGGGCCGCTGATAATCAACGGGGTACGGGCATCGTCAATCAACACGGAGTCAACCTCGTCCACGATGGCGTAATGGTGTTTGCGCTGCACCAATTCTTCGGGATTGCCTGTCATGTTGTCACGCAGATAGTCAAAGCCGAACTCGTTGTTGGTGCCGTATGTGATGTCGCAGTTATAGGCGCGGCGACGTGCGGCGGAGTTAGGCTCGTGCTTGTCGATGCAATCCACGGTGAGGCCGAGGAACTCGTACATCGCGCCCATCCATTCGGAGTCACGCTTGGCCAAGTAGTCGTTCACGGTGACCACATGTACACCCTTGCCCGCCAATGCGTTAAGATAAACAGGCAACGTGGCCACGAGGGTCTTGCCTTCACCAGTGGCCATCTCCGCAATCTTGCCTTGGTGCAGCACGATACCGCCAATGATTTGGCAGTCGTAATGCACCATATCCCAAGTCACCATATTGCCGCCGGCCATCCAGCTGTTCTTGAAATAGGCCTTGTCACCAACGATGCTGACGTGCTCGTATTTGGCGGCCAGTTCGCGATCGAGGTCGGTGGCGGTCACTTCCACGGTCTCGTGTTCGCAGAAGTATTTGGCGGCGGCCTTCACCACCGAGAACGCCTCGGGAAGAATCTCGTTCAGTGCCTCCTCGATGTGGTCAAGTTCCTGTTTCTCAAGTTTGTCGATTTGGTTGTAGAGTTTCTCCTTTTCGTCGGGGCTCATGTCGAAATTGGCTTCGGCCTTGGCTTTCAGCTCGGCGATTTCGGCCACCTCTGCTGCGGTCTTGTTCTTGATGTATTCCTTGAATTCTACGGTCTTATGTCTCAGGCTGTCGATGTCGAGTTTCACGATTTGCTCGTAGGCCTTGAGTGTCTTTTGGAGTATGGGCTGCAGGGCCTTGTTGTCGCGCGAGGCCTTGTCGCCGAAGAGTTTCTTTAGAAATCCCATTTTATTCAGTTTGCAGTTTGAAGTTGATAGTTATCAGTTAATTATATGAATGAAATTTGTCTTTGCGCAAAATTCGTGCAAAGGTAGTGTTTTTCCGTGAATTGAGGGGAATTTGTGTCAAAAAGTCAGGTGATTTTCGTCTAACGGAGAAATATGAAGGGCATAAGATGGCAAACATTTTGCGATTCTTGTAGTTTTTAGCAAAAAAAATTTTGCGATAGTTGCTGTTTTTGCGAGAAAAAATTTTGCGATTCTTGCAGTTTTTGGCGAAAAACATTTTGCGATAATGTAAAAAGTTGTATTTTTGCACGGATTTTCAAAGGATTATAAAAATATGATTTTTAAGCGGAAATTATATGAAAAGATGCTCCAATGGAAGGACAGTCGAAAGGGCAGTTCTGCATTGCTTTTGAAAGGGGCAAGACGGGTTGGCAAATCCACTTTGGTTGAGGAGTTTGCCAAAAACGAATACGAATCGTATATCCTCATTGATTTCTCCGAAACCTCAAAGGAGGTCGAAGAACTTTTTGAGAACATGATGGACTTGAACTACTTTTTCTTCCGTCTGCAAAACATCTTCCACGTCACATTGATTGAACGGAAATCTGTCATCATCTTTGACGAGGTACAACTTCAGCCTTTGGCACGGCAGGCCATAAAACACCTTGTGAAGGACGGAAGATATGACTATATTGAAACGGGGTCGTTGCTTTCCATCAAGAAGAACGTGCAGAATATCCTCATTCCCAGCGAGGAAACCCGAATGACGCTTTATCCTTTGGATTTCGACGAATTCCGTTGGGCCACAGGCGACAATGTTTCGCCTGATTTCATGCGACAGGCTTTCGATATGAAACGTCCAATGGGTCAGGCTGTACACCGCAAATGGATGCGCGACTTGCGGCTTTACATGCTTATCGGCGGAATGCCACAGGCGGTGGATACCTACAACAAAACCAACAACTTGCAGCAAGTGGACGAGAAAAAACGCGAAATCATTATGCTGTATGACGACGATTTCAGGAAGATTGACGCGACAGGTACGGCATCGCAAATCTTTATGGACATCCCTACGCAGCTTTCGAGCAACGCCAACAGATACATCGTTTCGAGTGCGACGGAAAGCCGCCCGACCGAAACGACTGCCGTTGTGATTAAGGACATGGAGGATAGTATGGTGGTGACTTTGGCCTATCACGCCAACGACCCCAACGTGGGATTGGGCTTGACCAAAGACTACACCCGCTATAAAATGTTCTTGAACGACACGGGGCTGTTCATCACTCTGGCCTTTTGGGATAAGGATTATACCGAAAACACTGTCTATGACAAATTGCTGTCCGATAAACTTTCCGCCAATTTAGGTTATGTGTACGAAAATCTGGTCGCCCAAATGTTGGTGACAGCAGGAAACAGCCTGTATTACTACACTTTCCCCGATGGCAACAACCATAATTACGAAGTGGATTTCCTACTCTCGCGAGGCAACAAAATCGTTCCCATTGAGGTAAAGTCGTCGGGTTATAAAACCCACAAATCCTTGGACGAGTTCTGCAAGAAATATCCTTCGCGCATCGGGGAGCGCATTCTGCTTTATACCAAGGACTATCAAAAAGACGAGGTTATTACTTGTTTGCCGGTGTATTTCATACCATATTTATAGGTCGCCGAATTAGCCATTGAATTGAAGTTTATGCCAAAAAGTCATAAAATTTATGCCAAAAACGGTCTCAAAAAGTTTGGAAAAGCATTTGATAGATTGACAATGCGACAAATTTGTCGTGAGAAGAAACTCTATTAAAAAGGTAATATATGACACAACAAGACTTCCTAAACATTATTGGAAACAAGATTTCAAATGAGATGCAGAAGACAATCATTAGGAACAATTTCCAGCCACAGTTGGCCGACCAATTATGCAAAGTGATTGACAGCCACGAAGCAGCGGATTTATTTCAAAGGATGATGAACGAATGGATTGAGTATCAAAACAGGCAACAACAAATTGTACAGGCATTTATGCGTCAGTACTACAGATTGACATGACAAAACATAATGGAATACCAATTCATTAGGATTCTCGAATCAATCAAGAATTAAAGACAAAGCCATTGAAACAATCAATAATATGGAAAAACGATATCAAATATTCATTAGTTCCACATATTCTGATTTAAAAGAAGAACGAACCAAAGTGATGCAAACCATAATGAGTTTGGATTGCATTCCTGCTGGCATGGAATTGTTTCCAGCTATGGACGAGGAACAATTTGAGTTCATAAAAAGAATCATTGATGATTGCGATTATTATCTTTTGATAGTTGGTGCAAGATACGGAAGCATCGATGAAAACGGAGTTAGTTATACTGAAAAAGAGTATGATTATGCTGTTGCCAAAGGCATTCCTGTGATGGCCTTTTTACATGATGATATATCATCCATTCCATTAAATAAAGCAGATTTGGATAATAGTTTAAGGAGAAAGTTGAATAACTTCTACAAAAAAGTGAAAAAAGGAAGATTGGTTCAACACTGGAAAAACGCCGATGACCTCAATGCAAAAGTTGCTATCAGTTTGCCCAAAACTATCAAGATGTTCCCAAGAATTGGTTGGGTAAAAGCGAATTTGATGACAACTGGAGAATCTTTACAAGAGATTAATGAACTAAGGAAAGAAAATGGATTACTTAGAGCCTACAAAACCAAACATGAAAAAAGTATAAATTTCGCCATTAACATTGCCGATTGGAGCGAAGAATTTACCGTTCACTTTACCAAAGAAAATCAATTTGATGTTTGGAACGATGCGACAAATAGGGAAAGTATCGAGATTACGCATACTTGGCTTGAATGGTTTACATTGATTGCATCAGAATTAGATGATAGTCACAAGAATTATTTGGGAATAGATAAAATATTTTCATCGGTAATCTGTGAAGAAAACAGCATTGAAGATTGTCGGTTTATAATTAACTATAAAGACTTAACCACAATTAGGTATCAGTTTACTACTTATGGCGTAATAAACAGAATACCGATTAGTTATGATGAGGAAAAATGGTGCCTGACAAAAAAAGGAGAGAAACTAATAGCTCAATTGTTATGTATCAAGTCTAAAAACAGCAAATGAAGTCTTTCTAATTAGTCATCAAGGCAACTATAACTTACATACTATCTTTTTTCATTCATAAATCTGTTGCAACCTTTCTTTTGCAGTCTCATTCCCATTGTCTGCGGCTTTTTTCCACCAATACTTCGCTTGTTTCATGTCTTTAGGAAGAATGGTTTTATAATCGGCAACATCTATTTGATATACGGTAACCCATTCCATTCTATAATCATCCCAATATTCACGAACCTTGTATTCCGAATCATACCCTCCTCCATCTATACTTTTTCTAATTTCTTTGTGTGTGCCGACTTGCATCTTAACTCCATCTCGATAAAAATCGCCCAATCTACACTGATAAAAAGCATTCCCACTTTCAGCTGCGCTTACGATTAATCCCAATCCCTTTTGCTCATTTCTATTTACACCTTCCCCTTGAATATATGCCATACCTAAGTTCCCCATAGCTGCAGTATTACCTTGGTCTGCGGCCTTGGAATACCAATACGCAGCCTTTGCGGGATCAAGCTTTTTGTTATCAATGGTTGTACCACTCCACCATGAATCATCTTTCGTGTATTTGAGTCCATTATAGTAACATCCTAATGCGAACTGCGCTCCCGATTCTCCATGTTCGGCAGCATACTTTAGTATTTCAATCCCTGTCTCATTGTATAATTGCCAGCAATGATTATCATAATTCATGAATAGACTTCGAGCGATTTCGTCTGACATAGAAAGGTTTTTCTTGGAATACTCTTTCATGTATTGGCAATATATTTTAGCTATTTCTTTTCCCGCTTGTTCATGATTATACAAGCAAATCCCATGTTCCCCTGAAAAAAGACTCCTAAATTCACTTTGATGCCCTTTTCCATGTCTTTTAAACATTTCTTGTGCAATTTCGTATGCATTGGAGGGATTATCCTTTGCCTCTTGAATTAGCTTTTCGTCCTCTGCCTTTGCTTTTGACGGATAGACATATCTTATATAAACAAAACTTATCAACACACCAAGACCAAGAATGACACCTGTTGTCAAAATGACAATCAGTAAAACTTTCAACCATTTGGATAAAGTGTTGCCATCTTTTTTCTTTCCCTTTTTGTTTGGCGTAAGTTTTGCCTCAGCTTGAGTTTCTGGAATTGTTTGATTGTCGTCGGACACTTCATTTGCTTGTATTGGCCTTACTTCCACTTTAGTAACTGGAACCGACTTGTCAACAAATTGCGTTTCGTGCTGACCCTCTTCAACTTTTGAGACATTAACTTCAGACGTAATTTCTGCTACTTTCAAGGCCTCTTGCGCAACTTCTTCTTGAACAGAATTCCCTCCTAATAGTTCTTTCTTTACAGCCTTAACCAATTCCAAATCATTATCCTCCCATCTGGCTGGGTCTTCTCTGCGCATTTCTCCCAGCTTTACTATTTCTTCCTTCGTAAGTTGAAGTTCAAAATCGACCCTGTTTTCGCCCGTTCCATAATGAAGTGGCACCTCAAAAGTTTCGTTAGTATCCTTGATTTTTGTTTTATCTTCTTTCCCCACTTTTAGCGCAATGAACAACGTAATGAGTAAAGCTACAGCAGGAATGGTCACAAATACCATCGTAGCACCCAGGTCAAATGCAAAACCATATCCCGAATTTCTACAAGAAGCTACTAATAAATGTATCAAGACTCCGCTAATCAAAGGGATAAGAATTGAAGCCCAAATCTTTTCCGATTTGGTTTTAGGTGCATATTTTCTTGAAATCAAAATGCCTATTACAACGGCAATGTGTATTGTGAAGATAATCATGGCTTACTTGATTTTAATAAGAAGTTGAAAAAGAAATGCTGTTTTCCATCATCTTGAAATCATCGCTCGACAAAGTGGCTTTTGTATGGGCTATTGGATTGATGATTACCGTTTTCCCGTCAATAACGAGCCCGATTACTTTTGCAAAAAAAGTCTTACCGTCATTGATGTATGAATAATCGGCGGCTTTTGCTGCTTTTCCGTTGAAGGTCGTGTTGTAAATGGCACTGTATTCCACGTTGCTGAATTTGCTGGAATGAGCATAACCAGTTATGATATTGTCAATAGACGTTTCCAATGGCATACCGTCATTTTCCATCCATATTATACCAAATTCAGAGTCTGACTGGTCTCGACCGCCTACCATATACATTCCCTCTGCAACTTCGTTTTGAGTGAAAAACCAGTTTCCAGGATGATTCAATGTCAGGCCTTTATATTTAAGCGTTTCTGTTCTTTTGTTCAGCACATAAGGGACAATCACCTCTTGTGTCCTCTTATTTACAGTATAGTTAAAGATTTGATAAGCAATGAAAACGGCGGCCAATAATCCAAGTGTCCACCACAACCCTGCATTATTGTGTTTAGGCTCTGCTTCTATTTCTGTTGTAGTGTTTTTTTGGATTTGTGGTTGGGGCGTTGGTGGCACGACAGGCTTTTCTTTGATAATCATCCTTGCCTCGTGTAACAATTCCAAATCCTTTCCTTCCCAATTTTCTGGGCTGAACCTGCGTATCTGCTCCATGGTTTCAAGTTCCTCTTGAGTTACTTGGATTGTCATATCAATGGCATCGTCGCCCGTTCCTTGTTTGATGGTGATGGCTTTCTTTTCTTTGTTGTTTTCCATATTGTTGATTAGTTAAATTTCAATCCTTTAATGAGTTCATCCACAATGCTCTTATCCTTATTATATATACTTTCAGGGATGTGAAAATCAATCGTATAAAACCTGTTTTTGTAAAACAAGCGATAAGTTGTATAAACATATTTAGTGCCATACACATTGTTGATTGCCATGCTCTTCAAGGCTTTGATATGACCTATACTCACTTTATCACAACTTTTCACAATGTTTTTCAGGGTGGTTTTGTCCTGCTGTTTCATTTCTTCCACAACCTCATCTTCATGAATCGAAAAGTCGTCTGTTGAATCCTCCAAATCCCATGCCGAAAGCAAAATGGTCGCCCCATCACTTGATTCCAATTTAAAGAAGCAATGCGATGAATTGTTTTGCTTTTTAACCTCCGAAAACTTCTTTGGATCATAAGTGAAACTAATATGATACTCATTTGACTTGAACAGCCCTTTTGAGCCTAAGGATGGCTTATCCTTGTCAGTTTCAATTTTTAGCAACTGCATGAATGTCTTAAAGTCATCTTTGTATTTTTCTTCATGCTTCAGATTATAACTTGTAGTGACTTTCAAACATTTCCCATCATAGAAAAAAATGTGACACCTAACATGAGTTTCAATGTCCGTTCCTGGGCGGTCGTATTCTTCAACTAATGCTGATAATCCACAAAGGTTTTCTTTCCGCAAAGGATTCCAAGTGAAAGAGCCTTTAAAACTTGTGTATTTATCCAAACATTCCAATCCCTCTTTCATTCTGTTTCGCCACAATGTATCCAATATCGTCAATTCAGATGGAGCTATGCCTACTATATCCTCTTGTAACAAAAAATCATCATACGAAAAATTAATAATGATTCGACCATAGCTATTGTTTGCATTTCTATAATCATCGCTAAAAGGGTCTTCGTTTAATCCTTTGGGTTGCAACACCAATTTCGCCTCTTCTAAAAACAAGTCACATTCATTACAGAGCATTTCATAAAATGAAGATTTGTGTACTGATTTTACAAAACGCCCATGGAAAGAGTCTTCAAGACGAACTTCCATTGTATTTGGTATCGCAAATGAGCACACTCCGTGTATGGAATAAGTTTCCCACCCCGAAGGAGTTGATTGGGCTTGTAGTTTATTTGTTGTTACTGCTAGCAAAAAGACCACTAACAACAGATTGTCAAATCCTTTTTTTATCATATTTCAAACAGTTTTATTCATAGAATCAAAGAATGTCAATATGGTTTTCTGAAACGCCCCTTCCCATTACACTCATCACATATCTTATATTTCTTTCCATCTCCTTCACATTTTTCACAATTCTTTGTAATAACTCCCTCGCCATTACATAATGAACACACCAATTGTCCAATGCCAAAACATAAACCGCAATCGATATAACCAGTGCCATTACAATAATAACAATTCTCATACCCACGTCCGCCACATTGAGAACAATCGACATAACCTCTTCCCGAGCAATGAAAACACGACTCATAACCCCGTCCCCAACATTGTGTACAAGAATTACCCCATGAATCCATTCCAGTACCATTACAAAACATACATTCATTTTTCCCTTCGCCCCAACACCAATTACACTGATCTTTCCCACTGCCATAACAATAGGAACAATCATTGCGGCCTTGTCCAGAACATGTAAGACACATTTCATGGCCTCGTCCAGAACACGACCAGCAAACAACTTTACCATTGCTGTCACAGATATAGCATATTTCTACTATCTCACCAGTCCCATCACAAGCATCACATTCAACTGCGATTTTGCCCTCTCCTCTACATTTGCCACACTCTTGATACCAAAACGGGTTTTTGTTAGTGCAAAACGTAAAAAGCAGCAAAGAACAATAAAAGAGCGATGCAATTATCTTCGTTTTATTTCGCACAATATTTCAATGTAATTCGGTTGCCTAAAGTCTCCCAGATTCGGCAGATTTGACCATAAGAAGGCTAGGAAACTTGTTCGTACCTATTTTCAAATGTACAGGCTCTGGAAAAACCCTTGGAAGTAAAAACAGATACAGTTTACCCAGCCTATATGCATCAAAATAGATTGAATGCAAAATAGACAGGCCAACTAGTATCTTGTATCTTCTTCCAAAATTTTCCAGACTTTGTACATTAAGACACAAGCACAAATTGCCTTCAACTGTTCAGATTTCTCCCTGAACAATCGAAGGCAAAAATACAAAGAATTTCAAATTGACAAGCGAAATGAAAATTTTTTCAAATCAATTTAGGGCAAGGCTATCTCCGGAATCACTAACTCCCCCTCATTCCGCACAAAATCCTTCTGATAGAACATACAATAATACACAGGCAGGTAAGTAATTCCGTTTTTCACCGCGACTTCCCGCTCATTATTTAATACAACGGCCTTTTGGATGTGATAGTCGGGCGTGTTTATGAAATTGTTCAAGGCACTGTGCACGGTGTAGTCCTTGCCCGACTTCACCTCAATGGGCAGCACGGTCAAGTGGTCGAAATCGTCAATCAGATAGTCCACTTCGCCCTTTTGCTTGTTGTCGTAATAATGCAGTGCGAAGCCGTGGGCGTGGAGTTCTTGCGCCACCACGGTCTCATACACCGAGCCAAGGTTGATGCTTTTCTCATCTCGTAGAACCGCATTGATGTTGAGGCCGTAAAAGATGCTTGTCAGTAGGCCTACATCATTTATGTATAGCTTGAGCAAGTTTTTACTTTCCGATTCCAACAATGGAAATCTGGGATTGCTGATGGCTTGCACACCAAGGGCAATGCCAGAATTGGTCAAATACTCAAATTCGTCGGCATAGTCGTTGAACTGCTTGTGCTTGGCGGTCTCTTCGATGCGCTTCACGATGATGCGCTTCTTCTTGTTCTCCATGTAGGAAGGAATCATGTCGTAAATCTTCCGAATGAGCAGTTTCTTCTCCACGTCGTATTGCGAGGCATCGATTCTGTATAAGTTGTGAATGTCGCGATGCACCTTCCTCACCTGCGCCATATTCCTGTTTTCCAAGAACTTGTTGATGGCTTCGGGCAGCCCGCCGATCAACAAATAGAGTTTGAACTGCTGCAACATGTAGTTGTGCAAGGATTCATTCAGCGATTCTCCCGCGAGAAACTTTTCCTTTATCCCGTCAATGGTTTCCTGTCCGCAACCCATGGCAAGCAAAAACTCTTCAAAATCAAGCGGATACATTTCTTCTATTGAAATGCTTCCGATGGGAACGGAGGCGGTCTGTGTCAAGGCCACGCCCAACTGCGAACCACTGGCCACGTAGGTGTATCGCCCCTCTTGGTTCAGAAACTTCAACATGGTCATCAGGTGTGGATAACTTTGTATCTCGTCCAAAAAGACCAAGGTGTCTTTCTTGCTGCCGAGGCGGTTGCCGGCAATGGTGCCCAACTGCATGTAAAAGTCTTCCGTATTCATGGCAGTGGCAAAGATTCCTCTGCTTTCCTTGTCTTCCTTGAGGTTGATTTCGACATAGTTCTTGAACATCTTTTTCCCCACATAACGGATGAGGTACGACTTGCCGATTTGCCTTGCTCCGTTCACCAAAAGAATCTTGTTCGGCTCTTCTTGAAAGAACTTTTCGATGCGCTTTTCGAACTTCCTATATAGCATAATTCTCAAATTTTCCGCAAAAATATATAAATCAGTTCATTCCTGCAAGAAAAGGGGACTTTTTCCGTCAAATTTCATTAAAAAAGGGGACTTTTTCCGAAAATTTCGGCCTAAAAAGGGGAATTATTCCATGATTTTAAGGGGTAAAAAGGGGACTTTTTCCGTCTCTTGTCACGAAACTCCCGTCACAAATTCAACCGAAAAATCAAAAACTTTCACTCCGCTGCCTCAAAAACGAAATCAATTTCTGCGTAGCGCGCCCGCGGTGACTGATGGCGTTTTTCACTTCGTGACCCAACTCGGCAAAGGTCTGGTCAAAGCCGTCGGGTTGGAAGATGGGATCGTAGCCGAAGCCTTCATTGCCGCGCTGCTCTTCGGTAATTTTCCCGTCGCAGCGACCTTCGAAATAGTAGGATTTCCCATTGAGGTTCAAGGCGATGCAGGTGCGGAAAGCAGCCTTGCGGTTGGTCTGGCCCTTCATGGTGGCCAGCATCTTATCGACGTTGTCCTGATAGCTGCAATGCTCGCCCGCAAAGCGCGCCGTATACACACCAGGCGCACCATTCAAGGCTTCCACTTCGAGACCCGTGTCGTCGGCAAAGCAGTCAATGTGATAGCGGTTCGTGACAAAGTCTGCCTTGATTTTGGCGTTGCCCTCGATGGTTTCGGCATCCTCGACGATTTCCTCATGACAGCCAATGTCCTCAAGGCTCAAGACCTCATAAAGTCCGTCCATGATTTCGCGCATCTCGCACAGTTTGTTTTTGTTGTTGGTGGCAAAAACGATTTGTTTCATAAGCTCCAGTCAATAGGTTCTATTCCATGTTCTTCCAAATAGCGGTTCGTCTGCGAGAAATGATGACACCCGAAAAATCCTCGGCTGGCCGACAATGGTGAAGGATGCACCGACTTGAGAATCAAGTGCTTGAAAGGGTCAATCAAGGCTTGTTTCGCGATGGCGTAGTTGCCCCAAAGGATGAAGACGAGATGCTCCCGCTGTTCCGACAGGGCGCGGATGGCTGCGTCGGTGAACTGTTCCCAGCCGTGGTGCGAGTGCGAGGCCGCCTGACCAGCGCGCACCGTCAGCGAGGCATTGAGCAACAGCACCCCTTCCCTCGCCCACTTCTCCAAATTGCCCGACCGCGCCATTGGCACGCCAAGGTCGTCGTGCAACTCCTTGAAGATGTTCTGCAAACTGGGCGGAAACGGCACACCGTCGGGAACAGAAAACGAGAGCCCATGCGCCTGTCCAGGACCGTGATAAGGGTCTTGTCCCAAAATCACAACCTTCACCTTGTCGAAAGGCGTCAGGTTAAAGGCGTTGAAAATCAGTGGTCCAGGCGGATAGACGGCGTAGTGGCGCTTCTCGCTCACGAGAAACGACTTCAAATCCGCAAAGTACGGCGCCTCGAATTGGGGCTTCAGCACTTGGTACCAACTTTCATCGATACTCGGTTTCTTTACTTCCATTTTTTCAATTTTTCCGCAAAGATGGCAATTTTTCCGCGAAAAATGCGTTACTTTGCAGACCAAATTTCATCGAGATGAAGAAAAAAATTGCCATCGCGCTGCTAATCGCCTTTGTATCAGGCATTATCATGACTTCATGCAAGTCCAATTCGACTTGTCCAGCTTACGGCGAGTCATACAAATATGTGAAAGAGACTCGCTATTAATACACAAGGTGTGCCAGAGGCTTTGAAAATGACAGCCCTCAGACGTACCATATTAAGATTATCCTTGCTTACGCTTTTTGGGGCGTGTGTTTTTGTATTGCCTGCGCAAAACATTGACATTCAAAGCGAAAGCAACAAACCAATCGAGGAAAAGCTGGTCTATACCCGCCAAAACACCATCAACGCAACCATCCATTCACAGGGTTTTGGCTTAGGCTTCAAAATCGGGAAAATCAAGACGATCGACAAAACGGTGAACTGGGAAGGCGAGGTCGTATCGCTGCATTCGCTCAAGGAAATCAAGACCATCAACGTGTCGGAATACTACACGCGGCCTTACGTTTACGGCAAGCTGAACTACGTGTATGTCGTCCGTTTTGGCTACGGACAGGAAAACCGCATCTATGGGAAGCCTTATTGGGGCGGCATCGAGACGCGATGGACTTGGGAAGTGGGCGCATCGCTTGCCTTGATGAAACCGTATTACTATTATGTCTCCGTCTATCAACCTGAGAGCCATCAGGAAATCATTGACGAACAGACCTTTGAGTACCACGACCAATGGTTAGGCATCATCGGGCGCTCGGCGTTTACCAAAGGCATCAGTGAGACCAAATTCTCCCCCGGAGCGCACGCCTCTATTGGCCTCAGCTTCGAGATTGGCAAGCAACGTACGCGCGCGCAATCCATCAACGTAAAGGCCGTCGCGGAGGGATTCCCGATGGGAGTGCCCATCATGGACGGACAGCGCAACAAGTGGTTTTACCTCACCCTGCACCTCTCCTACAACTGGGGCTCGCGGTTCAACAAATATTGATTACCGCAGCATCATCGCGGCCTTCTTCACCGCCTTCACAAAAACTTCTACTTCTTCCAAAGTATTATACAGAGCAAACGACGCCCGCACCGTGCCCGGAATGCCGAAGCGCGTCATTACTGGCTCGGCGCAATGGTGACCCGTGCGCACTGCTACGCCCATTTTGTCAATGATGGTTCCAAGGTCGTAAGGATGGATGCCGTCAATGATAAAGGAAACCAGGCCTGAACGCTGTTCCGCCTCGCCGATGAAACGGATGCCTTCAATCTCTGAAAGCTGCTGAATGGCGGATTGCAGAAGCTGGTTTTCGTGTTTCTCAATAGCCTTTCTGTCAAGGCTTTGCAGGAATTGAATGGCGGTTTCCAGGCCCAAGGCAGCACCTACATTGGGCGTTCCCGCCTCGAACTTGTAAGGCAATACATTAAAAGTGGTTTTCTCGAAACTCACCGTATCGACCATCTCGCCACCGAATTGATAGGGCGGCAGTTTTTCAAGCCATTCAGCCTTGCCGTACAAGCCACCAATGCCCATCGGAGCGTACATTTTATGACCTGAAAAGACAAAGAAATCGCAGTCAAGGTCTTGAACGTCAATGGGATGGTGGGCGATAGATTGCGCGCCGTCGATAACCACGGGAATGTCGTATTGATGCGCCATTTTGACCATCTCCTTCACTGGGTTGATGGTTCCCAACACATTGGAAATGTGCGCGATGGAAACCACTTTTGGACTTTCTTTCAGCAGTTTTTCGTATTGCTCCAAATCCAAAACGCCATTGTCGTCCATCGGCACGACCAACAATTCGCCTCCATTGCGCTGCACCATTTGCTGCCACGGCACGAGGTTGGAATGGTGCTCCATTGCCGTGACCAACACTTTGAGTTGAGAATCAGCCTCGCCCATGTCATTCCTGCGTTGGCTAGTGGGTAGGCTGGAATCTATGGGCGATGAGGGTTGAGAATTAGAAGTGGAGAGGAATAAGTGCTCAAACGCCGTAGCCAGCAAATTCAGCGACTCCGTAGTGCCTCGGGTGAAGATGATTTCCCTCGCTTCCTTAGCATGGACAAAGTCGGCCACGGTCTGCCGGGCATGCTCGTAGGCCTCGGTGGCCTTTTGGCTGAGATAATGCACGCCTCGGTGGATATTGCAGTTCTCGTGCAGGTAGTAGTTGCGTTCGCGCTCGATGACGCATAAGGGCTTCTGCGTAGTGGCAGCATTGTCGAAATAGACCAAAGGCTTGCCGTAAACCTGCTGGTCCAAGACGGGGAATTGTTTCCTTATTTCGTTGATATTCATTAAATTTTCGAATAATCTATATCAAAGTTATATTCCTTCGGGTGGCTACACCGCAACACGCAGGTCTCGCAACTTGACAGCTCACCGCGTAGGCGGCGCTTGATCATGTCGTCGATGTGCTCGTGCAGCATTTCGTTGCCAATGTGGTTGCTCACTTCGGCGGCGAAAGCGTACATCAGCAGAATCCTTGCGTTGGCCTTGCTAATGCCTCGCTGACGCATATAGAACATGGCCTCTTGGTCGAGTTGGCCCGTGGAAGTACCATGCGAGCATTTCACATCGTCCGCATAAATCTCCAAGAACGGCTGGCTGTTGATTTTGGCCTTGGGCGTGAGGAGAATATTGCTATTATTTTGCTGTGCGTCAGTTTTTTGTGCGTCTTTGGCCACATACACATGACCGTTGAAAATGGCCGTAGCCTCGTCATCCAAAATGCCCTTGAACTTCTCGTTGCTGGTGCAATGCGACACGTTGTGGTTCACTTTCAGGTAGTTCTCCACATGCTGTGTCTTGTCGATGAGATAGAGTCCATGCACTTGGGTTTCAGCGCCTTCGCCGTCCAAATCCACATGATAGGTATTGCGGATGTCGCCGCCGTTGAAGGTGATGACCACAATTTTCAGTCGGCTGTCAGCCATCTGCCTGACCTTGAACTCGCGCCGGATAGAGGCTTCATTGCTCACATTCTGAAGTACATACAACTCAAGGCTGGAATTTTCATTGAGAACAATTTCTGACACTTTCGGCTCTGCCGAAACATGCGCATCGTCATCATACTCAATGAGTTCGCGGCTTTGGTTGGCGGCTATGATAAGTTGGTTGTCCATGGTCAAAGTTCCTTAATCCATTCGTAGCCTTTTTCTTCGAGTTCGAGGGCGAGGTTCTTGCCGCCCGTCTTGACGATGCGTCCGTCGTACATCACATGGACGAAGTCGGGGACGATGTAGTCCAACAGCCTCTGGTAGTGTGTGATGACGACGAAAGAGTTCGTGTCGTTGTGGAGTTGGTTAACGCCGTGAGCCACAATGCGTAAGGCATCGATGTCGAGGCCAGAGTCGGTCTCGTCGAGGATGGCGAGGCTCGGTTCCAGCATGGCCATTTGGAAGATTTCGTTTTTCTTCTTCTCGCCGCCGCTGTAACCCACATTGACGAAGCGGTTTTGTAGTTTCTCAGTGATTTCCACCATGGCCTGTTTCTCCTTCATCAGTTTCATGAATTCGACGGTGCTCATGGGCGGAAGTCCTTGATACTCACGCTTTGAGTTCACGGCCGTGCGCATGAAATTCTGGATGCTCACGCCTGGAATTTCGACGGGGTACTGGAAGCTGAGAAAGATGCCTTCGTTAGCGCGGTCTTCGGGCGACATCCCGACGATGTTCTTGCCTTTGTACCAGATTTCGCCCTCAGTGATTTCGTAGCCCTCGCGACCCGTAATGGCTGCCGCAAGCGTGCTTTTTCCCGTTCCGTTAGGTCCCATGATGGCGTGGATTTCGCCCTCATTGACGCCCAGATTCAATCCTTTCAGGATTTCCTTGCCTCCGATGGAGACGTGTAGGTTTTTGATATTCAGTAACATAGTATTTTAAGATTTCTAATTTCAAGATTTCAAGATTTATTATTCGGTTTGTGTGTTGGGAATCAGGCTGATTTTGCCGTAGCGCATAAAATATGCATGAGCGGCCCAGTTGGTGTATTCTTCGGGTGGAATCTCGATTATCGTCCTGCCGTCCGACTCCGCAATGCGTTTTTTCACGTCTTCAATCAGGGCTTCGTCTCGGCCGTATTTCCCAATGTGAATGACATTCAATACCATGCCAATCAACAAGATACCACTTGCGCCGAGGGTCATCCACTTGCGCAGATTGGGCGTTATCTTCAACATCAAAATGTTGACCGTCGAAAGGGTAAGATGTCCGCAAGCCAGCGCAAAAAATGGCAAGGCGGCCAGCATGTAGTAGCCGCTTTGCTTCACGCTGAGCATGATGGGCAGCACACCCATAAGGCCAAGAATCAGGAAAATGAGGAACCACGCCTTGTCGGGCGGGAACTCAAACACCTTGGTTTTCAACTTGCTCAATATTAGAACAATAGAAACGATTACCAACGGGGCAATCATTTGTCCCAACCATCGGAAAACGATGTAAAACCGCGTCGAGATCGTGGCCTCATGCAGTCCGCCGCCGATGACTTGAATGTTGATGTAGTCTTTCAGATAGCTGAACGAGGGCGGGAAAGCCAAAAACATCACGCCCGACAGCACGGCCAACGTCACCATTAATAATAAGGTGTCAATCGGGCCTTGAATCCAACGGCGCTTGTCGTCGAAAATGCAATATAGGACGGGGAACACCAACGGAAACAGGCCAGTAAATCCTTTGGAGAGGAAAGCCAAAAACAGCGAAAACGCTCCCAAAAACAGCCACAACTTGTTGTTTCTCTGATAACTGACAATCATCAGATACACCGACAGCAAGACGAAAACCGTCATTGTGTTCTCAAGCATGTTGTTGGTAGCAATCCAAGAAACAATTGGCATAACCGACCAAAACAACAGCGGCAACCAAGCCATGCGCGGTCGGTTGGTCGTGCGTTTCCAAATGGCCGCAATGAGGATGCCCGAAACGAGAAAAGTGAGAGCCGAATAGAGTTTTTCGACCCACCAATGGTCGCCGAAAACCTTGAAAAGCAAAGCTTCAAGCCCAAATGCCAAAGGCGGATGGGAATGGAACACATTGCCGATTGTTTGGGTATAATGCGGATTCCAAAACGATCCTAAACCAATGGTCATGTTGCGCGAAATGCAGGCGTAGGTCACCCCATCGAGGAACATGCCTTCAGTCAATAGGCTGTTACTCAACAGAATCAGGACGATTCCGATGAGTAGCAACCAAAAAGGCGTGTTATTTGAACGGGTGGTGGTCATCCTACGCTTCCTTCCAGCGTTATCGACAACAGTTTCTGTGCCTCAACTGCAAATTCCATGGGCAGCTTGTTCAACACATCCTTTGCGTAGCCATTGACAATCAGGCCGATGGCCTTCTCTGTCGGGATGCCGCGCTGTTGGCAGTAGAAAAGTTGGTCTTCGGAGATTTTCGAGGTGGTGGCTTCGTGTTCGAGGATGCTGCTGTCGTTGCCGCACTCGACGTAAGGCCAAGTGTGGGCACCACATTGGTCGCCCAAAAGTAGCGAGTCGCATTGCGAGTAGTTGCGCGAGTTTTCGGCTTTGGCGGCCACGCGCACTAGTCCACGGTAGCCGTTTTGGCTGTGGCCGGCGGAGATACCTTTACTAATAATAGTGCTGCGGGTGTTTTTGCCTAAGTGAATCATTTTCGTGCCTGTGTCGGCCTGCTGGTAGTTGTTGGTCACGGCGACGGAATAGAACTCGCCGACCGAATTATCGCCCATCAGCACGCAGCCCGGATATTTCCACGTGATGGCGGAACCCGTCTCGACCTGCGTCCAGGAGATTTTGGAGCGGTCGCCGCGACAAAGACCTCGCTTCGTGACGAGGTTATACACGCCACCTTTGCCGTCCTTGTCGCCCGGATACCAGTTCTGTACGGTGCTGTATTTCACCTCTGCATCGGTCTCGGCAATGATTTCCACAATGGCCGCATGAAGTTGGTTTTCATCGCGTTGCGGTGCCGTGCAACCTTCCATATAGCTCACATACGCGCCTTCGTCGGCCACGATGAGGGTGCGCTCAAACTGGCCCGTGTTGGCCGCGTTGATGCGGAAATAGGTGGACAATTCCAACGGACAGCGAACGCCCTTCGGGATGTAGCAGAAGGAGCCATCGCTGAAGACCGCCGAATTGAGCGCGGCGAAGAAGTTGTCGGTGTAGGGCACTACCTTGCCAAGGTACTTTTTCACCAAGTCAGGGTGCTGCTTGACCGCCTCGCTGAACGACATGAAGATAACGCCGTGCTTCGAAAGCGTCTCTTGGAAGGTCGTCTTCACCGAGGTCGAGTCCATCACCGCATCGACGGCCACGCCGGAGAGCTTTTTCTGCTCGTCCAAAGAAATACCGAGCTTGTCGAAGGTGGCCAAAAGCTCTGGGTCAACTTCGTCGAGGCTTTGTTTTTGTTGGCGTTTGCGTGGTGCGGCGTAATAGATAATATCCTGATAATCAATCTCGGGAATAGTGAGATGCGCCCAGTTGGGCTGTTTCAGCGTTTGCCAATGGCGGAAGGCCTTCAGGCGGAATTCCAACAACCATTCCGGTTCTTCTTTCTTCTTGGAAATCAAGCGGATGATGTCTTCATTCAAACCTTTCGGCACAAAATCGGTTTCGATGTCGGTCACAAAACCGTATTCATATTCCTTGTTCGTGACCTCGCTGATGATATTTTCGTTCGGATGTTGGTCCATTTTTCTTATTAAGAATGATTTCAAATTAGGCTGCAAAGATACACATATTACCAAAAACAAAGCCATAATTAAATCGTTTATTATTACATTTGCCGCAGAAATACTTATTTGTATTGAAAGCGTCAAATTAACCAAATTGCATTTATTATGAAGAGAGTATTACTTATTATCCTGTCAGTGATGGCATTCGCCAGCATGAGCGTGGCTCAGGACATCTGGTCGGCGGGCTACTACACAGACGAAGACGGAATTCAACAAGCCGCTGTTTACCAAAACAGCATCAGGGTTTTCAGTACGGACTACGGCAACGGTCTTTATGGCGACTGCACCGGCATTGCTGTCGATGGTGATGATGTATACTGGATTAGAAACTGCTACGAAGCAGGTTCGTTCTATTATGCCGACATCATGAAGAACGATGAAATGTACCTCAACTCGCCCATTGGCCAGAGCCGCCACATCTACAGCCTTGACTGCTTCTACGGCACCATGATTGCTACAGGCTGCATGGACATCAACGGCATAACGACAGCGGTGGTATGGAGCGGCGATGAAGTGGAACCAGCGTTCGTCATGGGCGACGGAGTCTATCCGAGTGTCGCATACTCCACTACTGTTGTTGCCAACACAGACGTCGGCCTCCATTCGTTTTCCTGTGGTTATCAATTTATCACCGAAAGCGCCAGACGCGGCATAATTTGGAAGGACGGCTACCTCTTCTATCGATTCCCCAACATCAAGGCAATTATGTATGACATCGATTACCACGACGGCTACTTCTATACCGTGGGCATTGAGATAACCGACAGCGATGTCAAGCTGAAGGTCTGGGAAGTTACTAGTTGGGGCACCACTGATCATGTGCTTTACACGCTCTCCGAGTCGATGAGTTCGAATTATGTGGACGAGCGCTTCTCGATTTACGTTGATGATGCTGGCGACATTTACGTGAACGGCATGGACGGCACAACCGACAAAGTGTGGAAAAACGGCATCGAGATTTACAGCACTGGCTCCTACTTCAACACGGTGCTCGCCAACACCGACGGCATCTACTATGCGGGTTCCGACGGCACCGGCAAAGTCTGGAAAGACGGATCGGTGCTTTACGAGGTTGAAGATGCCCAGAGAATCACGAGCTTCTTCGTTCCCGAGCCTGCCTGCGACAACCAGGTGCGCACCCTGCCCTACTTTGAAGGCTTCGAGACAGGTGCAACCGACTGGGCCTGCTGGGAAACGGAAGACACCGACAACAACAACGGTACCTTTGGGGCATTTTGGCATAGGTTCGGAGATCAGTACCAACCTTACACTGGCAATTATTGTGCCTGGCACGACATGGGGCCGGAAGGGGTTTATCAGGAAGGCTGGTTGGTCACTCCCCTCATCGCCATCCCCGAAGGCGACAACGTCAGGATGAGCTTCAAAACCAAAGAGGTAATCTCGAATAGCTTCGAGGATGGAAACGCAACCCTTTGGGTCTACGACGGAACCACCACGACTGAGCTTTGGAGCCAATCCGTAGAAAACGCTTCCGGCGAATGGAAAGAGGTGGAAGTCGACCTCAGCGCCTTCCAAGGCCAAGAGATTCAGCTCGGTTTCAAATACACCGGCATCATGTCCCTTATCTGGTACCTCGACGACATCCGCATAGAGCTGGGATGCGTTCATGTTGACGAGAACGAAGATAGCCAGGTGAAACTTTACCCCAACCCCGCCAAAGATGTAATCCATGTCGAAGGCCTTGAAACCAACACTGAAGTGAAGATATACGATGCGTTAGGTGCGTTGGTGAAGGTGGTCAATGTTGGCAGCGATGAAGAAATTGACATCAGCGAGTTGAGCGGAGGTCTCTACCTGTTGCATTGTGGCAATGCTACACTACGTTTTGTCAAAACAAGCTAAACCGCATAATCAAAGAGAGAAACTATTGGTTCTTGGATGTGTGAGAAAAAACAAAGGGCGCAGGTCATTTGACTTGCGCCCTTTGCGGTCCGGACGAGACTCGAACTCGCGACCTCCTGCGTGACAGGCAGGCATTCTAACCAAGCTGAACTACCGGACCAGCCTGAAAAAGAACTCTATTTGGCAAGCGAATTTTTTGCTTTTTTTCAACATTTTTTTGACTGAATGTTGCATAAAATTGATTTACAGCATCTTAAACCATGCTCTAAACAAGCATTTTTTCAAAAGATTGTCAAGCATCAACCTCTCGTCAATTGCTGGAAAGCTTCCTCAATGCTCAAGTCCTCCTTTTGTAAGGTCTTGATAATGAGATTCCGTTCCACAGACCATTTCATCAGGTTAGCGCGGATGTCAGTATCGCCTTGCGGCTCGATGATCCAGTGGTTTTCCTTCACACGCTGCACACGACCCACTTGCGGGATGCTGCGAAGCAGCTCTTCGCTCACCTCACTCTCGAACTCCACGATGACCACGTTGCTGGCCGAGTTTTCCTGTTTCAGGTTCTCAATCTTGTCGTCGGCCACCACCACACCTTTATTAATAATAATGGCGCGTTCGCAAATCGCCTCCACCTCCTGCATGATGTGGGTAGAAAGCAGCACGGTCTTCTCCTTGCCGAGGCTGGAGATGAGATTGCGGATGTCGATGAGTTGGTTGGGGTCGAGGCCGGAGGTGGGTTCGTCGAGGATGAGCACCTGCGGGTCGTGCATCATGGCTTGGGCAAGACCCACGCGCTGGCGGTAACCTTTCGACAAGGCTCCGATTTTCTTGTGCGCCTCAAGGCCAAGGCCCGTCTCCTCAATCATCGCCTCGATGCGCTTGCGGGCAGCTTCTCCTTTCAGTTGGTGAACGCCGGCCACGAATTCAAGGTATTCGCGGACGTACATGTCCAAGTAAAGCGGATTGTGTTCAGGCAGGTAGCCCACGATGCGTTTGACGGCCATAGGCTCGTCGGTGACGTCGTGACCTTCCACGCTCACCGTGCCCGAGGTGGGTGGGATAAAGCAGGTGATAATTTTCATCAGCGTCGATTTTCCCGCGCCGTTGGGACCGAGCAGGCCGACGATACCTTTATTAATAGAGAGCGTCACGTCATTGAGGGCGAGTTGCTCGCCGTAACGTTTGGTGATATGATTGATTTCGATGGACATTTTCGCTTGATTTGGTGCGCAAAGATAGAAAAAAACGTTCAAACTGTTGCCAGTAACCAAAAAAGTCGTACTTTTGCCGCCTCGTTCAATCATCCAAATCGTTCTTTCAGACGCGCTAACGTGTTGATTTATGGGCGAACATGAATTAATGCACAAAAAAGTTGGAGCGTAAGGGAGAAAAGTGTAATTTTGCACGCCCTTAAAAAAGGCATGTATTGTAGAATTGGATAAAACATACAAACAACAAAATGAACTACTTAAGTTACAAGACAGTAAGCGTCAACAAGGAAAATGCCAACAAGAAATGGTACGTCGTCGACGCTGAAGGACAAATCCTCGGCCGTTTGGCCTCTGAGGTTGCCATGATTCTGCGTGGCAAAAGGAAGGCATGCTTTACTCCCCACAGCGATTGTGGTGATAATGTCATCATCATCAATGCAGAGAAAGTGGTCGGCTATCCGGGCGGCCAGCGCATTCGCACCGTCGGCGAACAGCTGAAGCGCAAGCCCACTTTCGTCCTCGAGCACGCCATCAAGGGCATGCTTCCCAAGACGAAGCTCGGCAGCGAACTCTTCAGAAACCTGTACGTCTATGAAGGTCCCGACCACAAGCACGAGGCCCAACAGCCTATCGAACTCAAGATTAACACAATTAAGAATAAGAAGTAATCATGGAAGTTATCAACGCTTTAGGTAGAAGAAAGACCGCCGTCGCCCGCATCTACATGAAGGCCGGCAGTGGCAACATTACGGTGAACAAGCGCGGTTGAACAGCCTTTCATGCTGACTGAGACCCTCGGCCAGTACGACATTAAGGTCAACCTCGACGGTGGCGGCATCAACGGCCAGGCCGAGGCCCTGCGTCTCGCCATCAGCCGCGCCCTGTGCGAAATCAACCCCGAGTATCGTCCCACCCTGAAGGCCAAAGGTTTGATGCGCCGCGACCCGCGTATGGTCGAGCGTAAGAAACCCGGTCAGCCTGGTGCCCGTAAGAAGTTCCAATTCAGCAAACGTTAAGCCCTTAGAAGCAAAGCGATTTTGTTTAGTATCCAAATTGCTGAGATTCTTCACGTTAAGACTACTCGGCGATTGTATTTAGTGAATGTAAACATTAAAAAAGAAAACTCATGACACAAGTAACATTTGAAGAATTATTAGATGCCGGTTGTCATTTCGGACATCTCAAGAGAAAATGGAATCCGAACATGGCTCCTTATATTTTCATGGAGCGCAATGGCATCCACATCATCGACCTTTATAAGACCCAAGCCAAGATGGACGAGGCTGCCGCAGCCCTTTGCCAATTGGCCAAGTCAAACAAGAAAGTGCTCTTCGTCGCCACGAAGAAGCAGGCCAAGGACGTTGTTGCCGAAATGGCCAAGAAAGTCGGTATGCCTTACGTGACCGAGCGTTGGCCCGGCGGTATGCTCACCAACTTCGCCACCATCCGCAAGGCCGTCAAGAAGATGACGGGCATTGACAAGATGATGACCAGCGACGCTTACAAGAGCCTCTCGAAGCGCGAAAAGCTCCAAATCGAGCGTGAACGCGAAAAGCTCGAGAAGAACCTCGGCTCCATCGCCGACCTGAGCCGTCTGCCTTCAGCCCTGTTCGTGGTTGACATCATGAAGGAACACATTGCCGTGGCCGAAGCCCACAAGCTCAACATCCCGACCTTCGCCATCGTCGACACCAACACCAACCCCAACCTTATCGACTTCCCCATCCCGGCCAACGACGACGCTTCGAAGAGCATCGCCCTCATCGTCGGCAAGATGGTTGAAGCCATCGAGGAAGGCATCACCGAGCGCAAGAACAACAAGGACCTTGTCCAAGAGGAGGAAGAGGAAGAGATGGACGAGATGAAAGAAAACAACGAGGAAGAGGAAGCCAAGGAAGAACGCCGCCCGCGCTCGAACCGCCGCCCCCGCAGACCCGTTTCCAAGAACTAATTTTGCTTCTGGCAATTGGCTGTTAGCTATTAGCCATTAGCTGTTAGCATCGTAGCTGTCAAGCTAAAAGCTAACGGCTAAAAGCTAAATGCCAAACAGGCCAAAAGCCAGTAGCCCAAATATCAACCCTTAAAAACGACACAAACAATGAATATTACCGCTTCTCAAGTCAATGAACTGAGACAAATGACGGGCGCCGGCATGATGGACTGCAAGAAGGCCCTCGTCGAGACCGATGGCGACATCCAAGCCGCTATTGACATTCTTCGCAAGAAGGGTATGGCCAAGGCTGCCAAGCGTGCCGACCGCACCGCCAGCGAAGGCTGCGTGCTTTCGAAGGCCACCGATGACCACAAGTACGCCGCCATCATCATGGTGAACTGCGAGACCGACTTCGTCGCCAACAACGCCGACTTCGTGAAGTTCACGAAGGACGTTTTGGACATGGCCGTCGCCAACCGCGTGAAGGATATTGAAGCCCTAAAGACCATGGAACTCAATGGCCAGACCGTTGAGGCCCTTGTCGCCAACCAGAGCGCCGTCACCGGTGAGAAGACTGAACTCGGTGCCTTCAAGGTTTTGGAAGGTGCTTACGTGGCCAACTACAACCACCCTGGCAACCGCCTCGCCACTATCGTCGAGATGAACAAGACGTTCGACGGTGTTGAGGAAGTGAGCCACGAGGTGTGCATGCACGTCGCCGCCATGAACCCGCTTTCGGTGAGCGAAGCCTCCATTCCGCAAGAGGTGAAGGACCGCGAGTTTGCCGTTGCCGTCGACAAGACCAAGGAAGAGCAAATCGGCAAGGAAGTCGAGAAAGCCCTCCGCAAGGCTGGCATCAACCCCAACCACGTCGACAGCGATGACCACATCAACTCGAACATCACCAAGGGTTACATCACTGAGGAACAAGGTGCACAAGCTCGTGAGATCAAGGCTAATGTTCCTGGCACAGTGCAACTCAACGAAGGCATGATTCAGAACATCGCCAAAGGCCGTCTGAACAAGTTCTTCAAGGAGAGCTGCCTGCTCAACCAAGTCAGCCTCGTTGCCGACCCGAAGACCGTCGCCGAGTACATCCAAGCCGCAGACAAGGACGCCACTGTGGTGAACTTCGTTCGCATCAAGTTGGGTGAATAAGCCTGATTGACAAAATTCAACAAAAAAGGATGGTGAAAGCCATCCTTTTTTTATTTTTGCCTGTCGAAATCAACAAAAATAATTTCCCATGAAAAAACTATTCCTATTAGGCTTCGCGGCGCTTTGGCTGTTCGCCTGCACAAAACAACAGCTTCCCGAAGCCAATTACGACATCATCCCGCAGCCCAAGGAAGTGCGGCTTGATGACGGGAAACCTTTTGAACTCAGTCCCAAGACCATCGTTTATTACGAGGCCGGTCTTCAGCGCGAAGCGGAATTCCTCAGCGAGTATGTAGACAACATCATAGGCTACGGCCTTGCCACCGAGGAAATGCAAGGCAACGAGACCGTAGGCATTGTGCTTCGGCTCTCCCCTGCCGACTTCAAACAGGCCGAAGCCTACGAAATCAACGTCACGCCTAAACAGGTCACTGTGAAGAGTGCTGATGCGGCGGGCGTGTTTTATGGCATACAGACGCTTCGTAAGAGCCTGCCGGTATCGCCCATAGATTCCAGCCAGCTCAATAGCCTACACAGGAAATGCTCTGCATTCGACGGAGTCAATGACATGGGCGGGTGTCAACTGCCTTGCGGAACTATCCGCGACTGGCCGAGTTTTGCCTATCGCGGAATGCACTTAGACCCCTGCCGCCACTTCATGGACTTGGACTCGGTGAAGATTTACCTCGACATGATGGCCATGCACAACATGAACCAGTTCCACTTCCACCTGAGCGAGGATCAAGGCTGGCGCATCGAAATCAAGAAATATCCTGAACTGACGGAGATTGGCGCATATCGTAACGGCACGGTCATCGGGCATAACGGCAACCTCTACGACACTATCCGACACGGCGGCTACTATACCCAAGACGAACTCCGCGACCTCATCGCATACGCCGCTGAGCGTCACATCAACATCATCCCTGAAATCGACCTGCCGGGCCACATGCAGGCGGCCTTGGCTTGTTACCCACACTTAGGCTGCACAGGTGGACCATACGAGGTTTGGCGGCGTTGGGGCGTGTCGGACGATGTGCTTTGCGCAGGCAACGAGGAAGCCATGCAATTCGCTGAGGATGTGCTCAATGAGGTGATGGACGTGTTCCCCTCGCCTTATATCCACATCGGCGGTGACGAATGCCCCAAGGTGCGCTGGGAAAAATGCCCTAAGTGCCAAGCCAAAATCAAAGAATTGGGCATCAAGAAAGACGATAAGTTCTCCGCTGAAGACTACCTGCAAAGCTATGTGATGAACCGCATGGCTAAGGTGGTGGAGGCGCGTGGTCGCCGCGTGATTGGCTGGGATGAGATTCTGGAAGGCAACGTTTCCGAGACCGCCATCATCATGAGTTGGCGCGGCACGGAGGGCGGCATCGAGGCGGCACGCAAGGGCCACGATGTGATTATGGCACCCTATTCGCACCTTTATTTCGACTATTACCAAAGCGAGGACATCGCCAACGAGCCAATGTGCATCGGGGGCTATTTACCCGTGGAACGGGTGTATGAGTTTGAGCCTTTGCCCGAAGAGCTAACCCCTGAACAGCAGCAACATATCATCGGCGTGCAGGCCAACATTTGGACGGAATACATCGCCTCATTCCGTCATGTGCAGTACATGGCCTTGCCTCGCATGGAAGCTTTGACCGAAATCCAGTGGAACAACCCACAAGAGCGCGATTTTGAGGCGTTTGTGGAGCGTTGCAAGAAAATGAGGGAGTTTTACGAGCTCTATCACTACAACTACGCCGACCACATTTTCAACCCACGTATTTGGGCAGATACGGTGGCTCCCAATCTGGCTACACGCAAGCCCATCACTTTGCGCCAACAGCCGGCGGAGAAATACACTTACGAAGGCGCTATTTTGCTCAACGACGGTAATTTAGGTCGTGGAGCCTACAATTCAGGACGTTGGTTGGGCTTTTGCGGCTATCCTTTGGATGCCGTCATCGACTTGGAGCAGCCCGCCGAGATACAGCATGTACGATTCCATGCGCTGACGAACAAAGGTGCATGGATCTACAACCCGAGCCAAGCAAAAGTGCTGGTGTCCAACAACGGCGAAAATTTCCGCGAGGTGGCGCAAAAGGACATCCCGATTTCCACTTGGGCCGATAAGGACGGAATCTTTGCCTACGAGCTTGATTTTGAGCCTATAACGTCACGGTTTGTGGAAGTCGTGATTTCAGGTTTCGACCTGCCCGAAGACCATAGCGGTTTTGGCAATCCAGCGTGGATTTTCGTGGACGAAATCGAAGTGTGGTGATTTTTTCCTATTTTTGCGGAACAAATTGACACAAATGGACACCCAGCGACCTTTGATTCTGATTACCAACGACGACGGCCACGCGGCGAAAGGCCTGCACAAACTGATTGCGCTGATGCGCACGCTCGGCGACGTGGCGGTCATCTCCACCGATTCGGTGATGTCGGCCAAAAGCCATTCTTGTACAATTTTCGAGAAACTTCGCTCCCGTTTGGTACGGGAAGAGCCTGGTTTTGTGGAGTTTCGTAGCAATGGTACTCCCGTTGATTGTGTGAAGTTGGCCTACCAAAAACTGTTGCCACGTCATCCTGATTTGGTGGTTTCAGGCATCAACCACGGCACTAACGCGGCCTCCACAGTGGTCTATTCCGGCACTATCGGGGCGGTCATCGAGGCCTGCATGAACGGTTTGAACGCCATCGGTTTCAGCCTTGACAGCCTCGACCTTGATGCCGACTTCGACCACCTCGACGCAGCCATTCTCGAAATCACGAAAAAGGTACTGAAGGAAGGCCTGCCCAAGGGCGTGTGCCTCAACGTCAATTTCCCCAAACGCTGCGAAGAGCCGCTGAAAGGCATCCAAGTGTGCCGCCAAGCCTATTGCCGCTGGATAGAGTATTTCCACGAACAGTTTGACGAGGATGGCAAGCTATATTATGACCTGAATGGCGAATTAGTGAGCGACGACATCGTGCCCGGCACGGACCTGTACGCCATAAGGAACAACTACGTGGCCGTGGTGCCCACCTGCTACGACTGGACGGCGCACCCCTGCGTGGAGACGATGAAAGATTACGAAACGATAAACATAACACTATGAAAATCAAGGATAACTTTTGGATTGGATTGTTGGTGGGAGCAGCTTCTTTCGGGCTGTTTTTCCTCTTGCTGAGTCTCATCAACTGGGAATCGTTGGGGGCGTTTTCCACCCGTGCGCCCTATTTGCTGGCCTTCATTCCTGGGGTCGTTTTGTTCAGGATGATGTTGATGAAATGGAATCTCGACAAGATGGGTCGAGGCGTGTTGGCCGTCACGGTGGTGGGAATGCTTTTGGTGTTCTTTCTTGTATAAAAATTTGTAAACCAATGAAATACTATATCATAGCAGGAGAGGCATCCGGCGACTTGCACGCCTCCAACCTCATGGCCGAAATCAAGAAGAAGGACTCTAAGGCCACGTTTCGTGCTTGGGGCGGCGACCTGATGCAGAAGCAAGGCGCCGAGTTGGTGAAGCATTATCGTCATACGGCTTATATGGGCTTTGTGGAGGTGGCAGCCAATTTCCGCAAGATACTGGGAAACATAGCTTTATGCAAGAAAGACTTGGAGGAATACAAGCCCGATGCGGTCATCCTCGTTGATTATCCGGGCTTCAATCTCCGCATTGCCGAGTTTGCGCACGCAAAGGGTTTCAAGGTGTTTTATTACATCTCGCCACAGGTTTGGGCTTGGAAGCGTCGTCGCGTCAGGAAAATCAAGCGGACGGTGGATAAAATGCTGGTTATCTTGCCTTTCGAGGAAGAGTTTTACAAGAAATATGGCGTCAATGTAACTTATGTCGGCAACCCTTTATTGGACGAGTTGGCCAAGTTCGGCTCGGGCAACCGCTCCATTTTCCTGCGTCGAAACAGCTTGGGCGAGAAGCGCGAAATCATCGCCTTGCTGCCCGGTAGCCGTAGCCAAGAGGTGAAGCGGATGTTGGGCATTATGTTGCAAGTGGTACTGCGATTCCCTGATTATCAATTTGTTATCGCGGGCGTTTCGTCGCTCGACACCCAGCTCTACAAAAAGCTGATTGGCAAGGCCGATGTGTTTCTGATTGAAAACCAGACCTACGAGCTGTTGCAAAACGCCAGCGCTGCCGTTGTCACCTCGGGAACGGCCACCTTGGAAACGGCCCTGTTCTCCGTGCCAGAAGTGGTGTGCTACAAGGCCAACTGGTTCTCCTACCTCATCGCCAAGTGGCTCATCAAGGTGAAATTCATCTCCTTGGTCAACCTGGTGATGGACAAGGAAGTGGTCAAGGAACTGATTCAGAGCGATTTGACTCCCGACAACATTGCTGCTGAATTGGAGCAACTGTTGCATAACGGCAAGCGCCAACGTCAGCTGTTGGAGGACTATGAGGACTTAAAGGATAGGCTCGGCAATGCAGGAGCTTCCGAAAAAGCGGCTGGGGAAATCTATAAAGCACTAAAATAGAGTACTATACAGAACAAAAACAATATGAAAAAAAGTCTGATTTTTGGAATACTGCTCATCTTCAGCATTTCAGCATGGGCGCAAAACTCTACTCAAGGCAAGGAGTTTTGGTTTTCGTTCATGGAGAACGGCTACAAGGTGAATTCATGGAACGATTGGGTGGAAACGCAAGTGATGGTCAGTGCGAAAAGAGCCTGTAGCGGAACCATCCGAAATCCGCTAACCTCTTGGCAAACAACTTTTTCAGTTGGAGCCGAGAGTACAGTGATGATTGACATTCCTGAATCGGCAGGATATAACGAAACCTACACGGACATGGTCGCCAATCTGGGTCTTCAACTAACGGCAACTGACACCGTTTCAGTTTATGTCACCAATTTCGCGACCAATTCCTTTGATGCTACATTTGTGTTGCCTGTCGAGAGCCTTGGGACGGAATACATTGTTCAATGCGACGGGCAATCTATGTCGCACCAGCATGTTCCTGACAAGGAGACCAGCGCATTTCTTGTCGTGGCCGTAGAAGACGGGACTGAAATCGAGGTGACGCCCTCGGTAGAAACGTTGGGGGGGCATCAGGGAGGACAGACTTTTACAATCGCTTTGAATGCGGGGCAAACCTTTTCCGTAAGGTCGAATTACACTACCTCCAACCGTGATTTATCAGGCACGAGGGTGGCTGCCAAAGACGGGAAGAAGGTAGCCTTGTTCAGCGGCAACACGCTGACTTGTATTCCTGGCGACTTGGGCTTGGGCCATGACCACATTTTCGAGCAATCACTCCCCGTCGATACTTGGGGCAGGCAGTTTGCCATCACTGGCTCGGTGGGACGGCAACGCGACTTGGTGAAAGTCACATCCGCCGCCGACAATGACTCGGTTTGGTGTAACGGTTCTTACTTGACCACCTTGAGTGCTGGACAGTCGCATAATTTCTGGCTTTATGGGTTGGGCAATGGTTGGCCGATAGGCTCTTGCTTCATCGAAACCTCGCAGCCTAGCCATGTATGCCTTTACAACACCACCAGCTATGATGACACGAACCAACCATTCAGGATTGGTGACCCTTCCGAAGTTTGGATTCCTCCGATTGAACAAAGAATCAGCGAGATAACATTTTGCACCTTCCATCATTACCAAGCACCGATTGATGAGCATTATGTCAATATCGTGGTTGACCGTTCCAGCATTTACGAAGTCTCGCTTGATGGCTCGTTGATTGACCCAACCTCATTCCACCCCATCAGTGGTAATGATAACTATTGTTTTGTCAGACAGCGCATTAGCCACGGCAACCATCATCTTTCTTGCCCTTGGGGGATGGTGGCTCATGTATATGGTTTTGGCCAAGACAAAGGATACGCCTATTGTGCAGGGTCTAACTTGCTGAGTTTGAATGCGGTGTTGTACGTGAATGGAGAGTTGGGATCATCTTATCATAACGGCTTGAATCTGTGTGCCGGAAAGTCGGTCTCTTTCAAATTGAAGACCAATTATGACCTCCGACAGGTGCGCTGGGACTTTGACGATGGAAACAGCTCGGTTGGGGCTGAAGCCGACCATGTTTATGCCCAAGTCGGCGATTATGTCGTGAAAGCACTCGTTGAAGGCATCAATTCCTATTCCCAAGAGGTTTTTTACGACACACTGACCTTTCCTGTATATGTAAAAGAAGCTGATTATCATTATGATGAGATGCAACTTTGCGATGTTTCTATGGTAGAATACTATGGCACGGTGTATTCCGAATCAGGCTATTACGAGTCGGAAGGAGAGAACGAAAACGGCTGTTATGGCTATTATTTGACTCTCGACCTCGACTTCACGCCCGAATTTGAAATCCAAGGCGAACATAGGCCTATAGGCGGCAGCGAGACCTACATTAGCGCGAATGAGTACAGCGTTAAACTCAACGATAGTAGAGCCTCGATTGACACCGTGTTATGGCGTGTTGACCGCCCGGATTGGATTATTTCACCAAATGGCAAGGGCGAGAATTGCACCTTGTACATCTATTCTTTCCTGCCTGATACGGTTTGGCTTCATGCCGAAGTCATCAACCGCTGCGACTCGGTCACGGTGGACTTCTTCATCAAGACTTCCTATTTCGGCGTTAAAGAGGATGAAGAGGCGATTGGCTTCACCGTCACGCCCAACCCGACCAACGGCGAAGTGACGTTGCATTTTGAGGACCTTATGGGCGAGGCGGAAATTGAGCTGTATGACCTTCGAGGCTCTTTGTTGGAGCGGAAACGATGGTCCATAATGAATCCGTCGGAGAGGGTGGCATGGTCCATAACCAACCCCAAGCCCGGCCTCTATTTCCTGAAGGCGAAAACCGCCAAAGGTGTCGCAGTGAAGAAAATCGTCATCAAATAAATGCAAGTATGATGAAAAACAAAAGCAAAAAGCGTCTTGTCCTGGCCTTGTCAATGTTGCTGGCTTTGCTGTCTCTGCCTTCCTGCTTGAAGAAGGACGATACCACCATCTTGATAAACAACCCGCAGGACATTCCGCTCATCACGGAGTTTTTTCCATCTGACTTGCTGGCTCAGTTTGGCGAGCAAAACGTGCATTTCGGCGACCAACCGCCAGTGATTGACATGGAGTTCGTGTCGCAGCATGAGTATGTTTCGGTAACGACATCCGCGCCCAGTTTCCCTCCCCCAGGAACGGTAAGCCCTATTGCCCATTACCATAAAATCAACCAGCAGTATCTGCAAATTGCCGAATACCTCAGCATGAGTTCGGAGGAGACCTATTGCAATGTGATTTCGCCTGTCTATCTGACGGGTCACGGCAACGACTTCACGGTCTATTATCACGAGTCGCCTCAAACGGACGGCTCGCCCGAACATGCCGTGCTATTTTCGGGCACGTTGACTGCCGACGGGGTGAAGAACTTCATGTATGGCTATAAGATCCTGAGATACAACGACTCCGTTGTGCCCATTACGGCCTATCCTGTCAATACGATTTTCGTCTTTAAAGACCGAGACGGTCTGGCGGAGAAAAACAATTGGTATAATGATTCTTTAGTTCACCGTTAAACCCCAAAAGCCTTGAAGAAGCTCGTTATCCTATTGATATTTGGCCTTTTGCCCATGTTCACTGTGCAGGCTCAGTTTGCCAAGCCTTTGAAAAAGCGTAGTGCCAATTGCTGGAACACAAGTCCGTTCAGCATTGGCATCACGGGGAGTTTTGCCGCCAACGACATGTTTTATACTGCGGTCAACAAGTCTGCTTTGGCTCCCTATCTTGCCCCGACTGGAGGCCTTGCCATGGAATGGAGCACGATGAATTGGGTTTCGGTGGGCTTGGATGTTTCTTACGCCATGCGCGGCACACATGAGGCTTTTGCCACGGAGTTTTTGACCAACTATTCTTCGACTGACATTGCCCGTGTCGACTATGTCTTGGACTTGAATGGCATCGAGGTGCGCATCCCGATAACGTATTATATTGGTTATGGCGAGAATCTACGCCCTTATGTCTTTGTGGCACCGCGTGTTGGCATCTGGCTCAACGGCAAAGCCAAATGGGAGCGCTTTTACGACAAGGACAGTTTCCCACCTTTGGCCTATGAAACTGAATTAACCCAATCAATGATAAAACCATATGACTTGAGTGTTGTGGGCGGAGTCGGCCTTTGCTGCCGCACCATGGTGGGCCACAGCAGGTTGTTCCTGAAATTCGACCTGTCGTACGGCATGAGCGTGCTGAGCAATTTCTCGAAGTCTGAGGTTGAAGAAACGGCTGTTTTTCTTGGATGGGGCGACATCGCGCACGAAACCTTGGGCCTGCGTTATCTGCGCAACGTGGAGGCCCGCCTGACCGTGTTGTTGCCCTTCCGCAAACATTTGAAAGATGCTTGTTCGATGAAACAAAATAGTAAGTATTAAATCGCTTATGTTTTCCTGGAGCAAATACCCATTCCTTAAAATGCTGATACCCTTGGCGTTGGGTATTTGGTTCGGTACTTTCTTCGGCTTTAGCACTTTTTCTCCCGTTTTTACAATTGGCATAGCCATTGCCTTGTTTTTGATGGCGGGATGGGCTGTTTTTCTTCTGAAAAGCATCCGTTTCCATTGGCTTTTTGGCGGCATCATGGCGTGTTATTTGTTTATGGCAGGCCTGTCCTTGACCCAAGTACATGAGGCTTCGGAAAAACATGACTATTTCCGCAAATACGAATCTTACGCAAGGCATTATATTGCAAGGGTTTACGATTATCCCACCGAGCGTGCGAGCAGTATCAAGACGGTGCTGGAATTAGAGTATCAGTTTGGCGACAGTCTGCCCTCGCGCCCTGTGACGGGCAAGGTGATGGCGTATTTCCAGAAGACCGATTCAGCCTTCACTTTGCGTTACGGCGACCTGATTGCCATCGATGCGCCAGTTGATGAAGTGTCGCCGCCCAAGAATCCAGGCGAGTTCGACTATCGCGCCCATCTCATGCGCAAGGGCATCACAGGACAATGCTGGCTGAAGGATTCAGATTGGATTGATTTGCAGACCAATAGAGCAAATCCTTTGTTCTCGTTTTCGTATCGTTTTCGCGACCATCTGCTGCTTTCCTTGCAGCGTTGTGGGGTGAAAGACAAGGAGTTTGGCGTAGCGGCGGCCATTTTATTGGGCTACGACGACAGCCTCGCCGATGATGTGCGCAAAACCTACGTGGCCGCAGGTTCCATGCATATTCTGTGCGTGTCAGGTTTGCACGTGGGCATCATCTATTTGTTGGCATCGTTCCTTTTGGGCTTCTTGAATCGTAATAAATGGCAGAAAGTACTGAAAAACAGTTTGTTGCTTCTTTTGATTTGGTTTTATGCCTTCATTGCCGGATTGTCGCCGTCCATCCTTCGCGCCACGCTCATGATTTCTTTTGTCATCATCGGCGAAATGATTCATCGCAAAGGCTTTGCGCTCAACTCGATAGCGGCTTCGGCCTTTATCTTGCTTTGCGTCAATCCGAACAATCTCTTCGAAATCGGGTTCCAACTTTCCTATGTAGCGGTCATCGGCATCGTGGTGCTGCAACAGCCAATTTATCATCTTTTCTACTTTAAAAACAAACTGTTGGACAAGGCTTGGGAAATCACGGCGGTGGCGCTGGCGGCGCAGGCAGCCACCATGCCCTTCACTTTGTTCTATTACCACCAGTTCACGACCTATTTCTGGCTAAGCAACCTCTTCATAACACCGATTTCCTTCTTCGTGGTGATGGGCGGAATGTTGTTATTGCTCGTGTCGTGGGTGCCTTACCTCAACGTGGGTTTGGGCTACCTCGTTTGGGGCGTGCTTTACATTATGAACCAACTAGTCTCATGGGTCGAGAGTCTGCCATTTTCTATTGTCAAAGGATTGTATGTCAGTCAATTGGAGTTTGCTTTATTGTTGGTCGCTTTCCTGCTTTTGTTGCTTTGCGTGACATTGCAAAGAAAACGGATGTTCATCACCATGTTGGCGGTTTTGCTGCTGTTTATGGGCTCCGTCACTTGGCGGCACTACGTTTCGGATGCCTATGAAGGCATGACGTTTTTCAGCCTTCGCCGTCATACCGCAGTCGATTTCATCAAGAGTGGTGAGCATGTGCTTCTCGCAGATTCCACTTTGATGGCCGACGAATCCACAATTGATTATAGCCTGACAGGTTCCTGGACGATGAAAAACCTCTCACATTCTCCGCAAGTCGTTGGTTTAGAAGAAGATTACGAGGGCCCATTTATGCGCAAAAGGTCGCATCTTGTGTCATTTGACGGTAAATTGCTGGCTCTGTGGAACGACGATTGGGCCCTCAGCGACAGCCTTTCCTATCGACTTCCCGTGGATTACCTTCTTGTACTGAATCGACAAAAACCTGATATCCAGTCTATTGTCAATTCGTTCAAGGTGAATTTGCTCCTCATTGATGGTTCGGTGCCGAATTATTTGGCCGAGAAATGGGCCATGCAGGCCAAGGAGCTGGGAATACCATATTTGAATATAGGCGACGGTGCAGCAGAATTCTAAGGACTGCCTTGCGTTCCAAAAACTGACAAAATAATTTCCAATTGACTAGGTCGAATTTTTCAGTTTCCGCATTCTGAATTCCGAATTTCTTTGTACCTTTGCCGCCGCAAACGTGGAAAGATTTGATTTGATTGCAACCACAAGAAAAAATGCTAAACCAATGCTTTTTCCTTCCCTTTCATTTCGGACTTCCCACACAAATTTATTATTAACTAACTAATAAACAATTTGTTATGGGTTATTATTTCACTTCAGAATCTGTCTCGGCGGGTCATCCCGATAAGGTAGCCGACCAGATTTCGGATGCTGTTTTGGACGCGATTCTTAGCAAGGACCCCACCTCGAAGGTGGCTTGTGAGACTTTAGTTACTACTGGTTTGGTCGTTGTGGCTGGCGAGCTCCGCACCAACGCCTATGTTGAGGTGCCCGATGTAGCGCGCCGCGTCATCGAGAAAATCGGCTACAACAAGTCAGAGTACCAGTTCGATGCGCAGTCGTGCGGCGTTTTGTCGGCCTTGCACGGCCAATCAAACGATATTTTCCAAGGCGTGAAGCGTGAAGCCGACGAAAATCAAGGTGCCGGCGACCAAGGCATGATGTTCGGTTTTGCCTGCAAGGAAACCGGAAACTACATGCCTTTGACCATCGACCTGGCGCACCTGCTGCTGATTGAGCTGGCCGCCATCCGCAAGGAAGACCGACAAATGAAATACCTCCGCCCCGATGCCAAGTCACAGGTGACGGTCGAATACGGCGAAGGCTGGAAACCGCTCCGCATTGACACCATTGTCATCAGCACGCAACATGACGAGTTCGCCAGCGAAAGGCTTATGCAGGAGAAGATTGAGGCCGACGTGCGCCACATCCTCATCCCGAGAGTGAAGCGGCAACTCCCCGTCCGCCTGCGCAAGCTTTTCGGTAATGACATGAAGCTTTACGTGAACCCGACGGGCAAATTCGTCATCGGAGGCCCTCACGGCGACACGGGCGTGACAGGTCGCAAAATCATCGTCGACACTTACGGCGGTCGTGGTGCCCATGGCGGCGGAGCCTTCTCGGGCAAAGACAGTTCTAAGGTGGACCGCTCGGCTGCATACGCCGCACGACACATCGCCAAAAACCTCGTGGCTGCTGGCATCTGCGACCAAGCCCTGGTGCAGATTGCCTACGCCATCGGCAAGGCCGAGCCTGTGGGCTTCTACGTGAACACCGACGGCACCTCGCATGTCAAGATGAGCGATGCCGAAATCGCCCTCAAAGTCAAAGAGCTGGTCGACTTGCGGCCATACTTCATCGTGAAACGCTTCGGCCTCACCAACCCAATTTTCGAGGAAACGGCTTCCTACGGCCACTTCGGTCGCCAGCCTGAAACCCGCAAGGTGGAAGTGTTTTACGAGGACAAGGACACCTTCCGCGAAGGCGAGCACATTTTCAAGAACGTTGAGTTTTTCGCTTGGGAGAAGCTCGACTTGGTGGACCAACTGAAAGGCGTTTTTGGCTGCTAAAGTCACCCTATGAACATGAAAATGCCTGCGGGAATTCCCGCAGGCATTTGTTTTTCAGAAGATTATAAGCTTACCACTCTCCTTCTTCCACTTCCATTTGCGACATCATAATATCGCTCATAATATCCTCTGTGGACCAGCCGAGATATTTCAGCGAGGCCTGCACTGACTCTATCATTTCGCAATCTGGATAATCACGGATGATCTGCTCGTAAATCTCACGGGCCTTGTCCAAATCCTTCAGTTGATCCTCATAAACATACGAGCCCAAAATATAAAGGCCTCTGGGAGTCCATTTGGAATTAGGATACATCTCCACTAATTTGTCGCACGTCTTGATGCTGTTATCGGCATCTTTCAGGAGAACGTAGATTTCCATGGCGTTGTACAGTCGACTCGGCGCAGCCGGATCATCAGGATTTTGTTCCACAAAGCGAATATACTTCTTCGCCACGCTAGGAGCCACCGCCTCATTCACGGTCTGGTCTTCATTGAACAAAGTAGCTTCTGCCTCTTTCAGGTCTTCTTCGGTCAGTTTCTTCTCGCCGCAGGCAAACACTCCGAATGCCAAAAACGCGATGAGCATCAGTTTCAGAATCTTATTCATTGTTGAATTGTTTGGTTATTAATTATCTGCGTTTCTTCTTGTTATGCGGGAAAATCATGCGATAGTCCACTTCGCAGCGACCGTCCATGATGGACTTCAACTTGCCTTGAAGCAGGGTTTTGCGCAGCGGAGCAATGTTATCGACAAGGACATGACCCTGGAGGTGTTCGTACTCATGCTGGATGATGCGTGCACGCACGCCCTCAAAGACTTCCTCGTGCTCGTTGAAATTCTCGTCCAAATACTTGATGCGGATTTTTTCGGGGCGCATCACCTCCTCGTAGATGTTGGGTAGACTGAGGCAGCCTTCCCTGAAGGGCACATCGTCGCCGAAAGTTTCTAAAAGTTCCGCGTTGATAAAGACCTGCTTGAAGTCTTTGCCGTCGGGATAATCAGGATAGAAAGGATTACCGTCGACGACAAAAAGCTGGATGGACCTGTTGACTTGTGGTGCGGCGAGGCCGACGCCTTCGGAATGTGCAAGAGTTTCCCACATATCGGTGATGAGCTTGTCAAGCTCGGGATAGTCGGGCGTAATGGGTTGGGCCTTGGCCTTCAGTGTGGGGTGACCGTATGCTACGATTGGTAATATCATTTTAGTTGTCAGTTATCAGTTGTCAGTTGTTTAGTTGTTCGGTTAGTTAGGAATGTGGAGTGAAGAGTGTGGAGTGTCGCGAAATTACTCCTAACTACTCACTACACACTACTAACTCTTAATGATTCCATATAAGATTGCAAAATAATGGTAGCCGCGATGGTATCAACGAGTTCCTTGTCTTGCCGTTTCGATTTCTTCAGGCCTGCGTCGAGCATAGTTTGGTGCGCCATCACGGAGGTGAAACGCTCGTCATAGCGTACAATATTCATGTCAGGCAAGAGCTTTTTCAGGCGATTCACGATAGGGTCAATGTATTTCGAGCAGTCGGAGGGATTGTTTTTCATGTCTTTCGGCTCACCGATGACGAGGGTTTCCACTTCTTCGATCTTCAAGTAATTCATCACAAAATCAACGAGTTGAGCCGAAGCAACCGTGGTCAATCCATTCGCGATAATCTGCAACGGGTCGGTCACGGCGATGCCGCAACGTTTGCGTCCTAAGTCGATTGCCATTATCCTTGCCATTTCTTCAAATTAAGGCGCAAAATTACACATTTTTCAGCAAAATTATGGGTAAGGGCAACAAAAAAGAGGCTCGACGAACCTCTTTCTGCCTTGGGTGGGAGATGGGATTCGAACCCACGACCCTCGGAACCACAATCCGGTACTCTAACCAGCTGAGCTACACCCACCATCAGTATCCGTTTATCGGAATGCGGCTGCAAAAATAGGACTTTTTTCTGAAATGGAAGTGCTTTTCATGCAAAATTTTCATTTTTTCTTTTTTCTATCCTGAAATCGGGGCAAAATCGCTACTTTTGACGGCTCAAACGAATCCATTATCAATGGACAACAAAGCCAAAAACGCACAATCCCCTAAAGCCCTGGCATGGAAGCGGTTCCGCAGTAACAAGCTCGGAATGTTGTCGTGCTTCTATGTCATCGTTTGGGCTTTGTTGGCCATTTTCGCCTACCTCGTCATCCCCGACAAGACGCCCAACGCCAACCGACAGCTGTTGGAAATCAGCACGAAAAAACCGGGATTCGAGGTGGACATGCTGATGATTCCGAAGGAAAACCCACCCGCAAAAACGCCGTTTTTCACCTTCTTGCTGCAAGGCCGCCCTGACGACTGCACTTATCTGCCCTTCGACAGCCTGCTTATTAATATGGAATCGACGACGGTGTATTTGTATCAGTCGGAAATCAGCTCGAATGTTAGGACGGAAATTATTGAGAATAAGGAACTTATTGGCGTCGGCCCTTCGACAGGCTCAGGGGCCTTAGGTTTTACTTCTGATGGCGAAGCGGATGCCTACATTCGCTCGCATTGCGTGAAGCACCGCAAGTTTCTGCTCGGCACCGACCAGTTTGGGCGCGACTTCCTCAGCCGACTCATTCTTGGCAGCCGCATCAGCCTGACAGTGGGCTTCATCGCCGTGCTTTTGAGCCTGGTGATTGGCATCATCGTGGGCAGCTTGGGCGGTTTCTTCCGTGGCAAGGTCGATGATGCCGTTGTTTGGTTCATCAACGTGGTGTGGTCCATCCCTACCCTGCTCTTGGTCATCGCCATCACTTTTGCCTTGGGCAAGGGCATCGCGCAGGTGTTCATAGCCGTCGGTTTGACAATGTGGGTCGAGGTGGCACGTATCGTGCGCGGACAGATTCTCTCTATCCGCGAAACAACCTTCGTGGAAGCTGGCAGAGCCTTGGGGTTCAGGGATTTGCGCATCATTTTCAAGCATATTCTGCCCAACATCCTCAACCCCATCATCGTGGTTTCAGCGGCCAATTTCGCCTCGGCCATCCTGCTGGAAGCAGGTTTGAGTTTCCTCGGAATAGGTGTGCAGCCGCCCATGCCCTCATGGGGCAGCATGATTAAGGAAAACTATGCCTTCATCATCTTGGACGCGGCCTATCTTGCCATTTTGCCTGGCATCGCCATCATGCTTTTGGTGCTGGCTTTCATGCTCATCGGGAATGCCTTGCGGGAGGCGCTTGATGTCAAGAACTAATTAATCAAGAACTAATTAATTAAGGTGCATTTCCCAAAAAAGTTGTATCTTTGCGCCCTCAAAAACGCGGGTGTGGCGGAATTGGTAGACGCGCCAGACTTAGGATCTGGTTTCGAGAGAAGTAAGGGTTCGAGTCCCTTCATCCGCACAAAGTACAAATAATCAATAAGTTAAAAATGAATATCACACAAAGCACAAAAGGAGACAACCTCATCTCCATCAAAATCAGCGTTGAGAAGGCTGATTATCAGGAAACCGTTGACAAAACCCTGAGACAAATGCGCCAACGCGCCAATGTGCCCGGCTTCCGTCCTGGCATGGTGCCCATGGGCATGGTTAAGAAAATGTACGGCACAAGCGCCAAAATGGAAGCCCTGAACAATCTGGTTTCCGAAAACCTCAACAAATATATCTTTGACAACAAGCTCAACGTCATCGGCTATCCGCTGAGCGACCTCGACAACCAACAGCCCAACGACCTTGAAAACCAAGACGATATGGACTTCTGCTTTGAGGCAGCCATTCGCCCTGAAATCAACATCGACTACACCAACACGATGGTTGACTTCTACCATATCATTCCCGAGGAAGAAGACATCCAACGCGCCATCGACGACATGCTGGAACGCAACCCCAACACCAGCCATCCCGACAACGTGGGCGAAAACGACCGCCTCGAAATGAAGGTGCGCGAAGCCAAGGACGGCAAGGAAGTGGAGGGCGGTTTTGAGAAAGACGGCCTTTACATCCACATGGACCAAATCAAAGATAAGGGATGCCGTAAACAGCTGATTGGCAAGGAAGTAGGCTCTGAGTTCATCTTCAACTTCGCCAAGGCTCTCGGTTCCGAAGAGGCCGCCGCCAAGGTATTGGGCGAAGGCGCTCCCGCCGCTTCCGACTTCAACATCATCATCGACGACGCCCTCCGCAGCGAGAAGCCCGAATTGAATGAGGAGTTCTTCGAGAAGGTGTTCCCGAAACAGGACGTGAAAGACCTCGACACCTTCAAGGCCAAGGTGAAGGGCGAGATGGAGAAGCAGTTCGAGGCCGAGACCGACCCGATTCTCTTCAACAAGATGATTGACGAGATCGTGGCCGCTGCCAAGTTCGACCTGCCCGATGCCTTCCTGAAGCGCTGGATTGTGGAAAACAGCCAAGGCAAGATTAGCGCTGAGGATGTGGAGAAGAACTACGAAAAGGATTACGTGAAGGGCCTGCGGTGGCAGCTCATCGAGGACAGCATCGTGCAAGCCAACCCCGAGCTTATCGTCACCGACGAGGAGCTGAAGAACTTCGTGCTGAAGCAAATCT
Source organism: uncultured Bacteroidales bacterium (assembly GCA_905233685.1). GTDB lineage: Bacteria > Bacteroidota > Bacteroidia > Bacteroidales > F082 > Limimorpha. Next base: position 287,240 of record CAJOEZ010000009.1, read on the forward strand.
TCCCCGGCATCGACTACGCCACGCTTGAAGACGACATGAAGGCCAACTTAGACAAGATTGCCACCAACTACCTCAAGGACGGTCCTCAGAAAGAGCAACTGAAGAACCAACTCGCCGACATGAAGATGACGCAGTTCCTGAAGGGCAAGATGAATATTAATTACACTGAAACCAGCTACAAGGATTTCATGAAGAAGCTGGAAGAAGAAAGAAAAGCAAAATAAAACATGAACAACGAATTCCTAAAATACGCCACCAAGCACTTGGGAATGAACACCCTGAGTCTTGAGCAATACATGTCGAAAGTACGCAGTCAGGGTTACATCAGCCCGACCGTCATCGAGGAGCGTCAGCTCAACGTGGCCCAGATGGACGTGTTCAGCCGCCTGATGATGGACCGCATCATCTTCCTCGGCACCGCCATCGACGACTACGTGGCCAACGTCATTCAAGCGCAGATGCTTTTCCTTGAATCGACCGATGCCAAACGCGACATCCAAATCTACCTCAACTCGCCCGGTGGCAGCGTGTATGCTGGTTTGGGCATCTATGACACCATGCAGTTCATCAGCCCCGATGTGGCCACTATTTGCACTGGCATGGCCGCTTCGATGGCCGCCGTGTTGATGTGCGCCGGCACGCCAGGTAAGCGCTCTGCTCTGCCCCACTCCCGCATCATGATCCACCAGCCCATGGGCGGCGTGGAAGGTCAAGCCACGGAGATTGAGATTACGGCCCGCGAAATCCAAAAGCTGAAGAAAGAGCTGTACGAAATCATCGCCAAGCACTCTGGCCAGACCTACGACAAGGTTTGGGCCGACAGCGACCGCGACTATTGGATGACCGCCGAGGAAGCCAAGGCCTACGGCATGATTGACGAAGTGCTCATCAAGAACAAGAAGGCATAATCATGGCCAGAAAATCAGGTGTTTGCGCGTTTTGCGGCAGGAAAGCCAGTGAGGTCAGGCTGATGATTCAGGGCATCGACGCGGAGATTTGTGACTCTTGCGCGGAGCAAGCCCATATCATCGTCAAGGAGCAGTTCGGCGACACCCAAAAGGACAAGTTCGCGTCGAAAGGCTTCACGCTGAAGAAACCCGCTGAAATCAAGGCCTTCCTCGACCAGTACGTCATCGGGCAAGACGAAGCCAAGCGCACCTTGGCCGTGGCGGTCTATAACCACTACAAACGCATCAGCCAAAAGGTGGAAGCCGACGAGGTGGAAATCGAGAAGTCGAATATCATCCTGGTGGGCGAAACTGGCACGGGCAAGACCCTTTTAGCCCGCACCATCGCCAAGATGCTCAACGTGCCCTTCGCCATCGCCGACGCTACCGTGCTCACTGAGGCGGGCTACGTGGGCGAGGACGTGGAGAACATTCTCGTGCGCCTCTTGCAAGCCGCCGACTACGACGTACCTGCCACCGAACACGGCATCGTTTTTATCGATGAAATCGACAAGATTGCACGCAAGAGCGACAACCCGAGCATCACCCGTGATGTGTCGGGCGAGGGCGTGCAGCAAGCCATGCTGAAACTCTTGGAAGGCTCGGTCGTCAACGTGCCGCCCAAAGGCGGACGCAAACATCCCGAACAGCCCATGGTGGCCATCAACACGAAAGACATCCTCTTCATCGCCGGCGGCGCCTTCGACGGCATTGACCGCATCATCGCCGCCCGCAAGCGCACTAATGTCATCGGCTACGGCAACGGTGGCAACGAAGTCATCAACAAGGACAACATGCTCCAATACCTCTCGCCCGCCGACCTGAAGAAATATGGTCTCATTCCCGAAATCGTCGGACGACTGCCCATCATCACGCACCTCAACCCCTTGGACGAAACCGCGCTGAAACGCATCCTCACCGAGCCGAAAAACGCTCTCGTGAAGCAGTTCACGAAACTCTTCGCTATGGACAACATCAACCTGATTATCAAGGACGAAGTGCTTGATTTCGTGGTCGAAAAAGCCATCGAGTTCAAGGTGGGCGCGCGCGGATTGCGCAGCATCATGGAAGCCATCCTGAACGACGCCATGTTTGAGCTGCCTTCCGACAGCACCGCCACGGAATTGGTCATCGACCGCGAGTATGCCGAGGCGAAATTGGAGAAATCGGGCTTGAAGAAGCTGCATGTCGGGGATTGAGCATGAAAGATTATCATCAAAAAGCATCCGCCAATTGCGGGTGCTTTTTCATTTTGGCACAATACTTGCAACGATTCCGACGTTGAACCATAAAAAATAGGAGAAACAGCCATGAAAAGAATTGCCTTAATCGCCCTGATGACCCTGACGACCTTTGCGGGATTCGCCCAAGTGATCGACAAGAAGGCGAAAACCATCACCGTCAAGCGGACAGTTGAAGAACCCCCCAAATCGGCAGTGGTCGATTTTGGCGACACCACAGAGCCTATCACTGGCACTGTGGTTTACGGCCGCATCGAGGAGAACGGCGACACCACCCTCATCGTCTATCTGCCTGAAGTTGACATCGACCTGATGCAGCGTTACTTCCAAATCACCGAGACGAACAAGGGCCGCCGCTTGGCCAGCAACGTGAAAAAAGTGTATCCCTACGCCAAATTAGCCGGTGAAAAGATGAAGGAATACGACTCAATTTTGGCCAACGTGGCCGAAAAATCGGAGCGCAACCGTCTGATGAAGCAGGCCGAGAAGGAAATCACCGACCAATACACCGAGGACCTTAAGAACCTGACCATCACGCAAGGCCTCATCCTCGTGCGCCTCATCGACCGCGAGACAGGCAACACGAGCTACCAATTGGTGCAGGAGCTGCGCGGCAAGATGCGCGCCTTCTTCTACCAAGGCTTCGCAAGGCTGTGGGGCTACAATCTCAAGACGGAATTCGACCCCCACAACAACCCTGAAGACGACGCAATCGACACTATCATGACGCTATTGGAACGCGGGGTGATTTGAGGAAACCGACCAATAATGCAAAAGCAGCTGGCATATTGTCGGCTGCTTTTGCTTTGTTATGGAAATCAGGACAAAACTTACATCTCTTTCTTGTGCAGAATAAAATTCTGTCCCAAATACACCTCACGAACATGCTTGTCGGCTGCCAAAACCTCGGGCGTGCCTGACATGAGCACGGAGCCATCGAAAAGCAGGTAGGCGCGGTCGGTGATGGAAAGCGTCTCGTGCACATTGTGGTCGGTAATAAGCACGCCGATGTTCTTCCGTTTCAGCTTGAAGATGATGCGCTGGATGTCCTCCACAGCAATCGGATCGACACCGGCGAAAGGCTCGTCCAAAAGGATGAATTTAGGGTCGATGGCGAGTGCACGGGCAATCTCGGTGCGCCTTCTCTCGCCGCCTGAAAGCTGGATGCCCATGTTTTTGCGGACGTGTTGCAGGCCGAACTCGTCAAGCAGCTCTTCCAGTTTTTTTGCTTGTTGTTCTTTGGACATGCCTTTCTTGAACTGCATCACCGAAGCAATATTGTCCTCCACTGTCATCTGGCGGAACACCGAGGCCTCTTGCGCCAAGTAGCCAATGCCTTTCTGCGAGCGCTCATACATGGGCATATCGGAAATGTCTTTGTCTTCAAGAAAAACCTTGCCGGAATTAGGTTTGATGAGCCCCACGACCATATAGAACGTAGTGGTTTTTCCTGCGCCGTTCGGGCCGAGAAGACCCACAATCTCGCCTTGTTCCAATTCAACGCTCACGCCTTTGACGACCGTGCGCTGCTTGTATTTTTTGACCAAATCTTGTGTCCAAAGCTTCATATTAGTCAGGAGTTAGAAGTTAGAAGTGTGGAGTTAGAAGATTCCTTCTTTGAGGATATCGTGCAAGTGGATGATTCCCAGATATTTGCCATTGTGAACCACGGGCAGTTGTGTGATACTGTTTTCGCGCATCTTGTGCAGAGCGTCCACCACCAAAGCCTCTTCCTCAATGGTCTTGGGGTTGGAAGTCATGATTTGGGCGGCCTTCACCTGTTCAATGTTGGGATATTTCATCAGCATACGGCGGAGGTCGCCATCGGTGATGATGCCTTTAATTTGCTCGTTTTCCGTGACTACGGTCGCGCCCAATCGCTTGCCCGTCATCTCAATAATGACTTGGGTGAGATTGTCGTTGAGCCCAACTTCGGGGCGTTCGTTCTTCACATACAAGTCCTTCACGCGCAAGTATAGTTGCTTGCCCAGCGCCCCGCCGGGGTGGAACTTAGCGAAGTCATCGGTGGAGAATCCGCGACACCTCATTAATATAAGGGCCAGCGCGTCGCCCATGACGAGCTGCGCAGTCGTGCTGCTGGTCGGTGCAAGGCTGCCTGGGATTGCTTCTTCATCAACGGTTACGTCGAGAACGTAATCAGCTTGCGAGGCGAGATACGACTGTCGGTTGCCGACGATGGCCACAATCTTGTTGCCTCGCAGCTTGATGAGCGGCACCAGCATCTTGATTTCGGGCGTTTCTCCGCTTTTCGACAAAATGACGATGATGTCACCCTCACGAACGATGCCCAAATCGCCGTGAATGGCATCGGCAGCGTGCATGAAAACGGCCGTCGTGCCCGTCGAATTCATCGTTGCAACGATTTTTTGGGCAATAATGGCACTCTTTCCGATACCTGAAAACACCAAGTTCCCCCTGCTTTCGAGAATCAAATCCACCGTTTTTTGGAAATCGTCGTCCAACAAAGCCTTTAATCCCATGATTGCAGAGGCTTCATTCTCAATGATTTGAGTGGCCAAATCAATAATAGCGTCATTTTTTTTCATTTTTTCTCAAAATTTTCTTGCGCCGTATGATGTAAAAGCTATAACTTTGTCTTTGCAGATGGGGAGAAAAGCGTCCCCAAAGCGATAACGTATTTTTTTGAATTAGATTGCAAAGTAACACAAAAGTTTGGAAAATACCAAAAGGAGGAATCTATGGCAAAGAAAGATGACCAGAAAATCCACAAGCTGCTGAAGACAATCTTTGGTTTCGACCAGTTCAAGGGGAACCAGGAAGAAATCATCAAGAGCATCCTCGGCCGCAACAACACCTTCGTATTGATGCCCACGGGAGGCGGCAAGTCGCTATGCTACCAACTGCCCGCACTGATGTCGGAAGGCACGGCCATCGTAGTGTCGCCGCTCATCGCACTGATGAAGAACCAAGTCGACATGATTCGCAATTTCGGCACCGAGTTGGGTATTGCGCATGTGATGAATTCTTCGTTGTCGAAAGCGGAACTGCTTGAGGTGAAGGAAGACCTGAAAAGCGGCAAGACCAAATTGTTATATGTTGCTCCCGAATCGCTCACCAAAGACGAGACGGTGGAGTTTTTGCGCACGCTGAAGATTTCGTTCGTTGCCATCGACGAGGCACACTGCATCTCGGAATGGGGTCATGATTTCCGCCCTGAATATCGCCGCCTGCGTCCCATCATCAACGCCATCGACGACACACTGCCCATCATAGCCCTGACTGCCACGGCCACGGTGAAGGTGCAGAACGACATCATGAAGAACCTTGAAATCATGGATGCCAAGGTCTTCAAGTCGTCTTTCGACCGTCCGAACCTCTATTATGAAGTGCGCCCTAAGACAAAGGATGTCGTCAAAGACATTATCAAGTACATCAAGCAGAATCCAGGCAAGTCGGGCATCGTGTATTGCCTCAGCCGCAAGAAGGTGGAGGAACTGGCCGAGACGCTGGTCGTCAACAACATACGCGCCTTGCCATACCATGCCGGATTGGACAGCCAGACTCGCAAAGAAAACCAAGACAAGTTCCTTATGGAGGAGGCTGACGTCATTGTGGCCACTATCGCCTTTGGCATGGGTATCGACAAGCCCGATGTGCGTTTCGTCATCCACCACGACATCCCCAAGAGTCTTGAAGGCTACTACCAAGAGACAGGCCGCGCCGGTCGTGATGGTGGAGAGGGCAACTGCATCGCCTTCTACGATTATGAGGACATCCACAAGTTAGAAAAGTTCAACAAAGGCAAAAACGTGGCCGAGCAGGAAATCGCTCGCGAATTACTGAACGAAACAGTAACTTACGCTGAATCAGCAGTTTGTCGTCACAAATTATTGCTCCATTACTTTGGCGAGGAATACAACAAAGAAAACTGCGGTTCGTGCGACAACTGCCGCTCGCCCAAGGAGAAATTCGACGGCAAGGAAGACCTGAAACTCGTCCTCGAAGCCGTGGAAGAGACCAAACAGCTCTTCAAGACCAAGCACATCGCCGAATTGCTGGCAGGCAAGCTGACGGGCGACATCAAGTCGGCCAAACAAGAAAACAACGAGTTCTTTGGTGCAGGTGACGATCACGACGAGAAATATTGGACGGCGGTCATCCGTCAAGCCCTAGTTAACAAGCTACTGTCCAAGGATATAGAAAACTACGGCATTCTGAAAATCACGAAGGAAGGCAAGAACTTCATCAAGAAGCCTTACACCATCATGCTCGTCAAGGACCACGACTACGACAACGGCGACGAAGATGATCCTGATGCCCTCGCCATGAGCGGCGGCAAGGATGGCGGAGCCGACAAGACATTGTTCGCCCTACTGAAGGACTTGCGCAAGACCATCGCCAAGCAGAACGGATTGCCGCCTTTCGTCATCTTCCAAGACCCCTCTTTGGAGGACATGGCCATCCAATACCCCATCACCAAAGAGGAAATGACGCAAATCGCGGGTGTGGGTGCAGGCAAGGCCGAAAAGTTCGGCGAGCCGTTCATCAAGCTCATCAAGGAATATGTCGAAGAAAACGAAATCACACGACCTAACGACATGGTTGTCAAGTCGGTAGTGAATAATTCCGCACTGAAAATCGGCATCATCCAGAACATCGACAAGAAGATTCCGCTTGAGGATATCGCCTACGGCAAGGGACTGGAATTCGACGAGTTGCTTTCCGAAATCGAGAGCATTGTGTCGTCGGGCACCCACTTGGACATCAACTATTACATCGAGGACAACGTGGACATCTACCATCAGGAAGACATTCTGAATTATTTCCAAGAGGCCGAGACCGACAACATCCAAACGGCGCTCCGCGAACTTGGCGAAGACGAGTACGAGGAAGAAGAAGTCCGACTGATGCGCATCAAGTTCCTTTCGGATGTCGGTAACTGATTCACAATGAAACGTTTACTTGCATTTATTCTATTGTTGCTTTTGTCGGCGTCATGTGCCAACAAAAGCAACAACAAGTATAAGCCGTCGCTCACCGAGCAGGAGATGATTTCCATCCTGAGCGACATACAAATCCTTGAGGCCGATTTGACTCTCCGCAAAACCAACCAGCAGGACATCACGGGCTTGCCACAGCAATACTACGACCAACTCTTTGAGCACTACGGCATTACGGACAGCATTTTTTCCGAAAACTTGAAGTATTACACGGAACACCCGAATGATTTGGAACGGTTGATGGACTCCGTGATACAGCGGCTGACGCGGGAACAAGCTACTTTTTCAACTCAGTAGCCAACACATCATTCAGCTTTTTCGCAGCATCCAACAACATGCTCTCGTCCGTTGGGACGGGAACGGGTTGGCTGTTGTTCAAACGACTCAAGGTCTCCGAGGAACAAGCCTCGCGGTCACCCTTGATGGTGGTGTAGTCGTTCTTGAAAGTGGATTTCACCTCGAAAGGAACGACGCCCAATTGGCGCTTGGCATCATTGGCAAAGTAACGAATGCTGCCCGAAACGATTACGCTCTTGTTCTGCGAGTGGTCGGTGACATCCACAGACTTGCCGTTGTTGTTCTCTTTAAACGTTACCTCGTCCAAGCGCATAGGCGAGATGGAAACCTGTTTAACAACCACATAGGCAAAAGGATGCTTGGGATTCTTCATAACATGAATTCCATCGATTCCCGCAGGAAGTTCATTTTTGTCAAAGCTAAACACAACATCTTGGAAACCGTCGGGTAAAGTATAGTCCGACGTGAAGCCGAACTCCACCTGTTCAGCCGAATAAAGCGCAAGCTTTTTCTGCAAATTGAGCAATTGAGGATTCTCTCGGTTGGTGCGTTTCAGTTGTTCGATGCACTCTTCGGCTTCGGCGGCGTTGGCTTTCGGGTCTGTGCTGAGCAAAATGTTTGTTTTTGCCACCAAATAGTTTTCCGCCTTGTTGCGGGCAGCCAAAATGTCGTCGTCAAGGTCGAGTCTCACATAGTTCATGCCGTTTTTGACCTTTGTGGGGAAGCATTTCAAGGCATCATTGCGGCCTTTCATGCTGCAATAACGCTGGTAGATTTCCGGCCACACATCGGGCTGGCCGGTAGCTTTCAGGGCCTGGATGCGCTCGTGGTCGGCTTGGTTGGCCTTGTGGTAAGAAGCCGCCACATAGTTGATGTCTTGGGCATTCTTGTTTCCGCTACAAATTTTAGGGGCAAGTCGCTGTATTACTTGGTCATATTCTTGGGCTTCGTATAGTTTTTGGGTTGTGTTGCAGGCCGTCAGCATTGCGCCGAACATCAAAGCGGGAATCAGTCGGAGGTATTTCATGGTTTTTCTGTTTTTAATTTGATTTCGGGACATCGAGACCGAGAGACTTCGGGAAAAACCCGAAGTCACGATGTCCGGTTGTCTCGCAGTTCATAAAAAACCACAAATTTCGCTCCAAAATTGTCCGATTGGACAGTTTTTTTTACTTTTGCGCCAGCAAAATCCTTTTTTCATGGAAAAAATCAAGCAACTGCAACAGGATTTCGCCGATTTCATGGCGAAAACGGACTTCGGTGGAAACCCAGCCGAACTTTACGCACCGATTTCATATACGATTCTCCAAAGCGGAAAACGCCTCCGCCCCATGCTCTGCCTCTTGGCCAATGAGATGTTTGGCGGCGACGAGCAGCAAGCCCTTTGGCCCGCCTTGGCCTTGGAGACATTTCACAACTTCACCTTGATTCATGACGACATCATGGACCAAGCCCCGCTGCGGCGCGGCAAGGAGACTGTCTACCAGAAATGGAACGCCAACATCGCCATTCTTTCGGGCGACGCCATGTTGGCCATGGCCTTCCAATATGCGCTGAAACCTGAAAAAGGCGCCGAACTTGCGCAACTTTTGGGCAAAGTGGCCCGAGAAATTTGCGAAGGCCAGCAGATGGACCTCAATTTTGAGACCCTTGGCAATGTGACAATTGACGAGTATTTGGAGATGATTCGGCTGAAAACGGCGGTTCTGTTGGCCTCAGCATTGCAGATGGGTGCCACCGTGGCAGGCGCGAAAGAAGCTGACATTCAATTGCTTTATGAATTCGGCATCAACTTGGGCATGAGCTTCCAACTGCAAGATGACATTCTCGACCTTTACAGCGATGTGGCCACATTCGGCAAAAAACACGGCGGCGACATTGCCGACAACAAGAAGACTTACCTTTATCTGAAGGCTTTGGGGTTAGCTTCCGAAAAAGACCGCAAACGTCTCGAACACCTCTTCACCCTCCGCATTGACCACGACGAGGAGGAAAAAATCGAGGAAGTACAGGCCATCTACGACCGCTTGCATGTGAAGGAAGCTTCGGAACGAGTCATGGCCGACTACGACCAAAAGGCCTTCAAAGCCTTGGAAGCCATTGATTTGCCTGCGGAACGAAAAATCCACCTGCGCACTTATGCCGAGTTGCTTTCGGGGAGGAAGAAATAATTCGCTACACGAGGAAAAAGTAGAGGAGGCTTCACAAACGGGAGCCTCCTCTTTTGTTTATTAGCGTCAAGACACAGATTATTTGCTGTCTTTGCTGTCTTTTGACTTTTTCACGGCCTTGGTCTCTTTGCTGACGGCCTTTTGCTCGACTTTCTTTTCGTCTTTGGCGGCTGAGCAGCAGTCTTTGCTCTTCTTGTCGCACTCTTTCGATTCGGCAGCGCATGCTTTCGTCTCTTTCGACTTGCAGCAGTCGCCCTTCACTTCTTTGGTTTCTTTTGACTTGCAGCAGTCGGCTTTCACTTCTTTCGATTCGGCAGAGACTTGAGGCTTGGCTTCTTTGGTGGTCGGAGTGGCATCCTTGGAGGCTTTCACCGTGGTAGTGGTCTCTTTTTCAGTAGTTTTTTGCTTGACAGGATTCTGGGCTTCAGCGTTTTGGATGCCCATTGCGCTGATGGCGAAGAAAACCAAAGCGCCAAATAAGATGGATTTTTTCATTGTATTGTGAATTAAGTTAGACGGAGTTTTATTATCAAAAATCATACCAAAATACTTAAACATAGAACTCATAGTCAATCCCGCCCCAATTCCTTCAGCATCGGCACAAACTTGAAGTCGCCAAATTCTTCTTTATTGAGCGATCCGTCTTCTAACTTGGTGATTCTTAGCATGGTTTGGCCTTCGCCTTCAGCGTTGTCAACGGGAATGACCATAATGCCACCGACTTTCATTTGGGCGATGAGCATTTCGGGCAGCGTGGGTGCGCCAGCCGTAATAATGACGCGGTCGAAGGGCTGGTAGGTGGGCAAACCCTCGAAACCGTCGCCAAGAAAGGTTTTCACGCGGAAAGGAAGTTGCTCCAAAAGTTCCTTGGTCTTGAAAAAGAGGTTACGCTGCCGCTCGATGCTGAACACCTTGGCACCCATCGCAGCCAACACACAGGCCTGATAGCCCGAACCCGTACCGATTTCGAGTACTTTCATGCCTTTTTTTAGGCCGAGTAACTGGGTTTGGAAGGCCACGGTGGACGGCTGTGAGATGGTCTGCCCCGAGCCGATGGGGAAAGCCTTGTCCTGATAGGCGAGTTCGACGAAGGAGGAGTCCAAAAACACGTGGCGCGGCACCTCGTTGATGGCCGTAAGGACGGCCTCGTCCTCAATGCCCTTGTCGCGCAAGGCTTCAACGAGCTGTTTGCGCAAGCCTTTGTGGCGGTAGTTATCTTCTAAGTGGGTTGTCATAACTAATTGTCGGCCCTTCGACAGGCTCAGGGACCTCTAACTTCGATTTATGGCGCGAAATTACGGCAAACTTAACGATAAATGTGCTATTTTTGCCGAAATTTTTTCCTTCGACAAACTCATGGAACCATGAGGATCGCTGAGATTGTCGAAGCGACGAAAACAAATAATAATGGCAATATGTTGAAAATTGGTGTTTTAGGTGCAGGGCATTTGGGCAAGATTCATCTCAACTGCATCAAACAAATAGAACAATACGACCTCGTAGGCTTTTTCGACGCCGCTGAGGAGACGGCCAAGCAAGTGGAGGCCGAAATGGGCGTGAAAAGCTTCGGCTCTATTGACGCACTGATTGACGCGGTGGATGTGGTTGACATCGTCACGCCGACCATCCGCCACTTTGAGTGCGCTTCCAAGGCCTTGGCGAAACGCAAACACGTCTTCATCGAGAAACCCATCGTGGCCACGCCCGATGAAGCCAACGCCTTGAAAAAACTCGCCGACGAGGCGGGCGTGAAAGTGCAAGTGGGTCATGTGGAGCGCTTCAATCCGGCCTTCGTCGCGGCGGAGCCTTTTATTGGCGAACCGCTCTTTATCGAGGCTCACCGTTTGGCACTTTTTAACCCACGCGGCACAGACGTACCTGTTGTTCTTGACCTTATGGTACACGACTTGGACATCTTGCTCACCATTGTCAAGTCGCCTGTGGCGCACATCAGCGCGAGCGGCGTCAGCATCGTCAGCCCCACGCCCGACATTACCAACGTTCGCATCGAGTTCGAGAACGGCGCGGTGGCCAACCTTACCTCGTCGCGCCTCTCGATGAAGAACATGCGCAAAACCCGCATTTTCCAGAAAGACGCCTACATCACTGTTGATTTTTTGGACAAAAAGGCTGAAATCTTCCGCATTCATGACGAGATAGACGACAGCAACCCGCTCTCGATGAACCTTACTTTGGCCGATGGCGAGGAAAAACAGATTACCTTCGAAATACCTGAAATCCATCCGATTAACGCCATCAAGACCGAGTTGGAGAGCTTTTACAGCGCCATTGTTCACAACACCACGCCGACCGTCAGCATCGACGACGGCATCAACGTATTGAGACTGGCCTACCGCATCTTGGATGCCATCGAAGAGTCAAGTGCCAAGGTGAAGAAATAATGCTTTAGGCGAACAATATTATCCCGTATCGTCCGTTACCTTATTAAAAAAATACGACTATGAACCAAAGAATTACCTTTGTCGTTTCTTGCTGCCTTTTCCTCGCCTTTGCCTCATGTCAGAAGTTCAAAGGCTCGCAAACGGTTCCTGCTTACATTCACATCGATACGATTGGTGTGGAATGTGATTATTACACCTATGGTGCCAATACCGCCAACATCACCGATGCGTGGATTTATGTTGACGACCAAATTCTTGGTTGCTATGAGTTGCCCGCCACGTTCCCTGTCCTGAAAAAGGGCAAGCATAAAGTGACTGTTTATGGCGGCATCTGCATGGACGGAATCGGGGCATCCCGAGGACCTTATCCGTTCTACAAGCCCGTGGAATATCAAGGCTTGGATTTGGAAGAAGATTGCATTGACACACTCAATCCCATAGTCACCTATTATCCTATTGGAGAGGGCGTTATGGTGGGCTGGATGGAGGATTTTGAGACTGGCAATGCGCTGCTGCCCACTTCACAAAGTGACACAAGCGTTATGCGTGTTTCGGGTAGCGAGGCTTGGCATTCGGTCAATTCCTACTATTCGGGCAAGGTGGTACTCCCGCCTGATTCTTTGGACTTCACCGTGGCCTCCGCCGATGAACTGACCTGTCACACCAACCTGCTGGGCGAGAAACCTCTTTATTTGGAAATGGACTACAAGACCAACGACACCATCTTTGTCGGCATCATATTTCGCGAGAACTCCACGTTGGTGCAATGGCCCATGGTGAAGGTGGTGCCCACCGACACCGAACACGACGTGCCGCAAAAGTGGAAGAAAATCTATATCAACCTCGGCAAACTAATGCATGAGCATGAGAATGCGTCCTATTTCAAGGTCTATTTCACCTCCGACCTAACCGTTCCATCCGAATACGGACAGCCTGACTACGTGCACCCACATAAGTGGAGATACTACTATTTCGACAACCTGAAAGTGCTCTACCGCCAATGAATAAGAAGAAACTGACGTCCTTGTATGTCTTCGTCGATTGGATAGCCTTCATCTTGGCATGGACGCTGTTCTATTTCTTCCGCAAGACGCACGAAGACCTATACATCAACTATTGGGACCGCATCACCTATTCGTTAGGCACCACCAGCTTTTGGCTCGGCGTAATCATCATCCCCATTTGTTGGCTGCTGCTCCATGCCTTCACGGGGGCTTACGAAAAGGTGTATTTTCGATCCCGATTGAAGGAACTCGGTCAGACCTTCTTCATCACTTTACTCGGTGTGGTCATCCTTTTTTTTGTGGTGCTTCTTGACGACGATGTAATATCCTACAAATCTTATTATCAGTCTTTTATCGCGTTGTTTGTAATCCAGTTCCTCTTGACTTACATACCGCGCCTCATCATCACGACAACAGTGATTTCGCGGATTCGGAGCAAGAAAATCGGATTCAACACGCTCATCGTAGGCAGCAACGATAACGCCTGCGCCATCTTTAAGGAAATTGAGGAAGAAGTAAAACCTTCGGGCCGACGGATGATTGGCTTTGTCAACGTTTATGACCAATCAAAATACAAGCTGGCAGAATTTCTGCCGCATCTAGGCTCTTATCACGACATCGGAAGAATCGTGAGGGAGAATGCCGTGGAAGAGGTGATTATCGCCATCGAGCGTTCTGAAACGCAGGCCATGAGCGTCTTGCTCTCCGTCGCCGACCAAACCAACGTGAAAATTATTCCTGCCATGCAAGACTTGGTGTTCGGCACGGTCAAGCAGTCGGCCATCTGGCAAGCGCCATTGGTGCAGGTCACGCCCGAGCTGATGCCTGTTTGGCAAAGGGTGATCAAACGCGCTTTTGACATTTTGGCATCCGTATTGGCCTTGATTGTGCTTTCGCCTGTGTTTCTGGTGTGTGCCATCATCGTGAAGGCTACCTCGAAAGGTCCCGTTTTCTATGTGCAGGAACGCATCGGCAAGGGCGGCAAGCCGTTCAAAATGGCCAAGTTTCGCAGCATGAGAGTGGATGCAGAATCGAGCGGCACACCCCAGCTTTCGAGCGATGACGACCCGCGCATCACCAAGTTCGGCAAATTCATGCGTAAAGTGCGCTTGGACGAGATTCCGCAGTTCTGGACAGTGCTGAAAGGCGACATGTCGTTGGTGGGCTATCGGCCTGAGCGGCAGTATTTCATTGAAAAGATAGAGGAACGCGCACCTTATTACCGCCTTTTGCTGATGGTGAAACCTGGAATCACGAGCTGGGGCGAGGTGAAATACGGCTACGCTGAGAACGTTGACGAGATGATTGAACGCCTGAAATATGATGTGCTTTACATCGAGAACATCAGCCTCGCGTTAGATATCAAGATTCTGATTTACACGGTATTAATTGTCATTCAAGGCCGAGGAAAATAAAATTGGCTTTCCCTACTCCATCCTTTCTGCAAAGAAAATGGAAAGCAGAACGTAAAACACCATCACGAAAGGCAAGGCTATAAACCTGAACACCGCGACAGCTACAACTGCGACGATGAGGAAAATCCAGCGTACTTCATTGCCTTTCCACTGCACCGATTTCATTTTAAACGAGAAAAAGCGCAGACGGCACACCATTAGGAAAGAGAAAATGAGCGTCATGCCTAAGCAAGCCCAATAGCCTATCACGCCGTCGGTGAGATGTCCTGTTTGGGCTAACATCAACGGCAACGAAGCGATAAAGATGGCCATACCAGGCGCGGGCAGACCACGAAACAAGGTCTTTTGCGTGTCATCTACATTGAACTTGGCCAAGCGAATGGCGGAAAACACAGGCAGCAGAAAAGCCGCACAAGGAAACAAACTTATGCCAAGCCACGACAGCGAAGGCAAATCGAAAGCACGGCTCATCAACCAATGCATGATGAACCCTGGTGCCACGCCAAATGAAACCGCATCGGAAAGCGAGTCCAAGTCAGCGCCAATGGGCGAATGGACATGGAGCAATCGCGCCGTGAAACCATCGAAAAAGTCAAAAAGGCCAGCTACGAAAATCATGACAGCCGCTTTGACAGGCATATTCAGGCTGAGAAACAAGATGGAAAGGCAGCCTGAGACAAGGTTGCCGCAAGTGATGGCGTTGGGAATGTGTTGCTTGATGGACATGACACTGTATTTTTGTTGTGCAAAGGTAGTGCTTTTTTGAAAAAGCGTTACCTTTGCACTAATTTTTGACACCATCCCATGCAACACCAGTTTTATTCCCTGAAACAAGTCACCGAAATTGTAGATGGACAGCTTGTCGGCAACAAAGCCGAACGGCAGGTTTGCGACCTCCTCATCGACAGCCGCCAACTGATTACTCCGGAAAATGCCTTGTTTTTTGCCATTTGCAGCACACGAAACGACGGCCACAAATATATCAACGACCTTTACGAGAAAGGCGTCCGTGCCTTTGTTGTCAGTCGGCAGCCCGAAAACGCTTGTCCTGAGGCGACCTTCATCATCGTGCCAGACACGCTGAAAGCGTTACAAGTCTTAGCCTCGCACCACCGCCAGCAATTCTCTTTCCCCGTCATTGGCATCACGGGGAGCAATGGCAAGACTATCATCAAGGAGTGGCTGTTCCAGATACTGAGTCCCGATTTCAACATCGTGCGCAGCCCGAAGAGCTACAACTCGCAGGTAGGCGTGCCTCTTTCGGTGTGGCAGATGAACGACACTTACAACCTCGGCATCTTCGAGGCGGGCATCTCCGAACCCGACGAGATGATGGCGCTACAAGACGTCATCCGACCTACCATCGGACTATTCACTAACATCGGGCAGGCTCACGACGAAAACTTCATCAGCCGCGTCCAAAAGGCCGGCGAAAAGCTCAACCTATTCACCAAGGTCGAGCACATGGTTTATTGCATGGACTATCCTGAAATTCAGCAAGTCATTATCCGCTCTAACCTTGCCGAGAAGGTGAAGTTGTTTACTTGGAGCCAAAAGTTTGAAGAGGCAGACCTTTTCGTTAAGTCGGTCACCAAAGGAGAGAAAACCACCCATATCGAATGCCTTTATAAGACTGAGAATCTGTCGTTTGTGATTCCTTTTGCCGATGAAGCCTCCATTGAGAATGCCATCCACTGTATCGCTGTAGGGTTGCTGATAGACATGAAGTCAGAAGTCATTGCTGAACGACTCAAGTTGCTGACTTCCATTGCCATGCGTCTCGAAATCAAGGCAGGCGTAAACAACTGCACCCTCATCAACGACTACTACAACTCGGATGTCAACTCGTTAGCCATCGCATTGGATGTGATGAAGCAACAACACCAACACAAACACAATGTCGTCATTCTTTCCGACATTCTCCAAAGCGGACGCAACGAAATCGATCTTTATACTGAGATTGGACAATTACTTAAAAATAAGCAAGTTGACATGCTAATCGGCATTGGCGAAAGCATCTCGCGGCAGGCCAATAAGTTTGACATGGAGGCCTACTTTTACAAAAACGTTTCCGATTTCCTCACCCAATTTCCGTTCTCAAAGTTCAACAATCAAACTATCTTGTTGAAAGGTGCACGAGCCTTCGAATTTGAGCAAATCAGTATGGAGTTGCAGGAAAAGGCACACGAGACCGTCCTTGAAATCAATTTCAACCACTTAGTCAGCAACCTCAACCATTTCCGCTCCAAAATCAAGCCCACAACCAAACTGATGGTCATGGTGAAAGCCTTTGGCTACGGCAGCGGCAATCTTGAGGTTTCCAATGTGCTTCAATACCACAATGTTGACTACCTGACCGTCGCTTTTGCCGATGAGGGTGTTGAGTTGCGTCGCGCGGGCATCAACCTGCCCATCATGGTGATGAGTCCTGAAGCGAATAGTTATGACAACATCATCAAGTACCACCTTGAGCCAGAGGTTTTCAGCTTCCGCAATTTGTCCTTCATCGAAAAGGCCGTGGACAACTTCGCCTTGCCCGAATCACATCCTATCAATGTGCACATCAAGTTGGACACGGGGATGCACCGCTTGGGTTTTTCAAAAGAAGAATTACCCGAACTCATCCAGCGCATCAAGGCAAATCCCATGTTCAACGTGAAAAGTGTCTTCTCACACTTAGCCACCGCAGACAATCCTGCTGAAGACGAGTTCACTTTAAGCCAAATACACAAATTCGAGGAAGGCAGCCAGATGATTGTCGAAGCCTTTCCTCAGGCCTTGCGTCATATCCTCAACACGGCAGGCATATCACGTTTCCCGCAATACCAGTTCGACATGGTGCGCTTAGGCATCGGTTTGTATGGTGTGCCTACCTGCGAAGCCGACCGAAACGATTTGGAAACGGTTGTCTCATTGAAGACAACCATCAACCAAATCAAGAACATCCCTGCGGGTGACAGTATCGGCTACAATCGCCACGGACGCGCCGATCACGACATGCGTATCGGCATTGTACCCATAGGCTATGCCGATGGACTCTCGAGACTATTGGGCAACGAAAACAGTACGTTTTTCGTTCAAGGCCATCCTGTGAAAGTCATCGGTGACATTTGCATGGATATGTGTATGATTGATTTGACCGACATAGAAGCCTCAGAAGGCGATACGGTAGTAATTTTCGATGCCGAGCACGACATCAATGATATTGCCCGCGCCTGTCAGACGATTCCATACGAAATCTTGACGCGAGTGTCGCAACGGGTGAAAAGAGTCTACTACCAAGAATGAAAAAAGGCCGGCGTTTCCGCCGGCCTTTTTTCATTCGTACTTACCTAATCTTATTTCTTGACGAATCTTCTGGTCTCGACAACATTGCCGTTGGTCAGGCGAATGATGTAGGAACCAGAGGTGAGGTCTTGAACATCGATACGGGTGTCGTTGGAGCAGTTGCTGATTGTGCGGACCAGAGCACCAGTGATGGTGAAGATGTCAAGCTGATATTCGGCTTGGTCGGTCGTCACAGTCAGTTCGTTCACAGCGGGGTTCGGGTAAACCGAAATCATGATATTGCTGTTCTCATCAACGTCGGTGTAGTGTCTCACGACGGCCACGAAGGTGCGGTCATACTCAGCGACGAAGCTGAATTGCTGCTCAGTGGTGAGAGGTTTGCCGTCTTCAAGCCATTCGACGAAGACATAACCTTCGGCCGGGATGATGTTCATCGTCACGGTCTCGCCTTCTTCATAGTCACCAGCGCCATAGATCACGCCGCCTTCCTCACGGATGGAGATGGAGGCATCGATATGGACGGTACGGGTGGCGAACTGAGCCACATAGTGACCGTCAGCAATGACGTTGAAAGTATAGGTAGGTTCGGTAGAAACGGTAACACCGTTCTTCATCCATCTCAGGAAGGAGTAGCCGTTGCGAGGAGTTGCAGTCAGCGTGCAGCTTTCGCCGTAGTTGAACTCGCCAGCGCCGCTGACAGTACCACCGATCGAAGGAGTAGCGGCAGCAGTGATGGTGAAGGTCTCAACATCGAAGTTGGCCACATAGTGGGCGTTGCCCGTCACAGTGAAGGTGTAGGTAGGCTCAGTCGAAACCACGACACCGTTCTTCGTCCAGTTGACGAAGCTGTAGCCCGGGTTAGGAGTGGCAACTCTCAGAGTGCAGCTTTGACCATAGGTGAATTCACCGTTCTGACCGTTCTGGATGAACACGTAAGCAGCTTCAGCCGGGTTGGCAGCCACCGTGATGGTGTAGGTGTTGGCGCTGAAGTTGGCGGTGTAGTGACCATCTTCTTCAACAGTGAAGCTGTAAGTAGCGTTGGTGGAAACCACTTCGCCTTGCTTGGTCCAGTTGACGAAGGTGTAGCCAGAGTTGGCAGTAGCAGTCAGGGTGCAGTTGGCACCGTAGTTGTAGCTACCCGTACCAGTGAGGGTACCAGCACCAACCGGGTTGATAGAAGCAGTAATGTAATAGGTGTTGCGTGAGAAGTGAGCCACCATCAGGGTGTTGGCCGTCACAACGAATCTGTAGTCTTCATCATAGGAGACCACCACGCCGTCCTTGGTCCAGTAGCTGAAGCTATAGCCGGGGTTGGCAACAGCGTGCAGGATGCACTGATGTCCATGCAGGTAGTAACCGCCAGGAATGAAGCCTTCAACATAGCCGTAAGTGGCATTGGGCTCAACATCAACTTCCACATAGTAGAGGTTCAGAGCGAAGTTGGCAACGAGATAGGTGTCACCAGCAACAGTGAAGGTGTACGGGTTGTCGGCAGAAACAAACATACCGTTTTCATCCGTCCAGTTCACGAAGTGATAGCCTTCCTCAGCGATGGCTTCCGGAGTGGTGAAGTCTTCACCAGCGTTGACATAGTACTCTGTGATTTCACCGTTGATATCAAGGGTGATATGAGAATCACCAAGGACGAAGTTGGCCACGAAGTCGGCAGACTCAGTCACATTGAAGGTGTAGGGGTTGGCGTCAGAGATGAACGTGCCGTTCACCGTCCAGCTATCGAAGTAGTAGTTGTCTTCGGCAACAGCGGAAATCGTGCATTGCTCATTCCACAGGAAAGTACCGTCACCATCAGTCGTACCGGCATAGCTCGGGTTGGAGGTGGTAGTGATGGTGTACTCGTCATAGATGAACTCGGCAACAACGTTGACGCTTTCAGTCACAGTGAAGGTGTAGGTAGGATCGCCAATGGTGCCAACAATGGTACCGTCAACGCTCCACCAAGCAAATTGATAGTGGACAGGATCGGTTTCGGTCACAGTCAGCGTGCAGGTTGTGCCAGCGCCATAGACGCCAGTGCCAGTGATGGTACCAGCAAAGTCGGGCATACATTCAGCAGTCACCATGCAGCCTTCCACGAAGTTGGCCACGTAGGTAGCGCTTTGTGACACCGTGAAGGTGTACACCATATTGGTGGAAACTTGTTCGCCATTCAGCGTCCAGTTAATGAACACCCAGCCTTCACCAGGAACAGCCGTAATCGTGCACTCGTCGCCGCAGTAGAAGGAACCACCGCCGCTCACAGTGCCGTTTTGGGTCTCATAGGAATAAACAACAATGTTGTAAGGACCAGCAGTGCTGACAACAACATCGATATCCACTTCATCCGTACCAGTGACGGTATAGAGATACGGGTTGTCAGTGTACTCAACACCATTAATCAGGAAGTACTCGAACACTTCGCAGTCGTTAGCAGGAGTGTACTCAAACGGGACAACGTCACCGACTTGGTAGGTACCAGCACCGCTAACGGTACCTTCACCACCGATAACATTGATGACGATGTGGCAGCCTTCTTCGAAGTTGGCCACATAATCGGCATCCTCAGTCACGGTAAAGCTATAGGGATTGTCAAGGATGACCTCGTTACCATAAGTCCAGTTCAAGAAAACGTAGCCATCGTTGGCCGTGGCAGTAAGAGAAGCGGTTTGGCCATAGGTGTAACCACCAGCACCACTCACTTCACCAGCGCCATCAGGATTGACGGTGGCAGTGATAGTGAAGGTTTGTTCCTCGAAGTAAGCCACAAATGCGGCATCGCCGTCCACCGTATAGGTGATTTCGGCATTCTCATTGCCATCAAACGTTTCGCCGTTCTTTAACCAGTGCAGGAAATTATAACCCTGGTTGGGAGTAGCGGTCAAAGTGATAACAGTGCCAGAGCCATATTGGTCGTCACCGCTGGCCGGGTCAATCGTAGCAGTACCGCCTTCTTCAGGATCGGCAACAGCAGTAACAGTGTAGAACTCTGCAGGTTGATAGTAGATAGCGAAGTAGTCACCAGCAGTGGAGCCGTTCACCTCGAAGGTATAGGTCAACTCAGTGGAGACGAAGGGGCGGATGCTCGGATCGTCCTTTGCCCAGCCTTCGAAAGCCCAGCCGCTATTGGGAGTGGCAATCAACGTGGCTTGAGTAAGAGGCATGAAGAAGTATTCATCGGTCGAAGTCACAGCCGTACCACCCGTGGAAGGATAAGGATAGGTGTGAACCATGAATTGGTCGTAGGAGAACTCAGCCACAACGTTGAGGCTTTCCGTAACGTTGAAGGCGAAAGTATCGTCCTGACTAAGGAAATTGCCATCTTCATCGAACCAGCCGGCGAAGGTGTAGTACTGAGCGGCAGTTTCGGGTTGAGTGTATTCCAAGGTGCATTCTTCACCATAGTTGAAGGAACCACCGCCAGAAACGCTACCAGCAGTTTCGGGGTTGATGCTCACATTAATAATGTAAGCGGTAGCTTCAAAGTTGGCCGTAACTTGAGTGTCAGCAGTCACCGTGAAGGTGTAGGGGTTTTCAGTGATAACCTCGTTGCCATTCGTCCAATTCAGGAACACATAGCCATTGTTGGCCGTGGCGGTCAGGATGCAGTCCTCACCTTCGACGATGGAACCAGCACCAGTCACCGTACCAGCGCCAGTGGGGTTGATAGTGACAGTGACATCATAGGTCGTGGCAGACACGAACTCGAACTCATAAGGATTGTCAAGAGCACCTTGGTCATCACCAGCCGTCCATGTGATGGGGGGGCAAGTGAGGGTCATTTCCGACTGAGTCGAGTGGTCATAGACCTTGAAGGAGATTACATCACCTTCCTGTCCCCAGATAGGCAAGTGGTACATGTAACGCGTACCACCTAACGCTGGAGGAAGGTTGTAAATCGTCGGAGGGAAGAAAGTTCCCCGGCATTCCTCGCCGCAAAATGCGCCGAGCTCAAGATCGGCGTTCAGTTGAACCTCACCATCAATAGAGATGATGCTGTTGTAGGAGTTGTACGCCTCATACGTGGTCGTACTGAACGTCCAGTGTGGCTGCTCCTGTGCTTTCAGGGAGCCGATGCTGGCAAAGAAGCCAAACATCATCAACAAACTGACTAAGAAAAATCTTTTCATTTTTGTTTGATTTTAGTTGTTAATTAGTTAATTATGAATTGTTTACATTCTTCATATTCTTGTTCTTTTCACACGAAACAAGGCGTTTTTCCGCCCCACTATACGTGTATTTCGGGGCAAAAATAGGACTTTTATTTATTCGCTCGCAAAAAAAAGACATTTTTTTTCAAAATTTTTTCTTTTTTTATCGTTTCAACCGTTTTTCGGACCTCGGTGGGATGGAGAAGCTCAGCTTCCAAATCCCACCGATTTCCGATTTTTGAGTTATCTCACCAACAGCTTGTGGACACCTGTCACCTCGCCGTTGACCGAAATTCTGACGGTATAGACGCCCGGTTCTACGGGAGCCTTGAAGGAGGTCGCCTCGCGCATTGAAGCGCAGTTGACCGATTCCACCGTCACGCCCAAGGCGTTGACGATTTCCACATGGGCAGAGCCTTCTTTCGCTTCGGCCATCCCGATGCTGAAGGTTTCACCGTGCTGAACGGGGTTGGGATAGACTTCAAGGCGGTGAATCATCTCTTCAATACCCGTGGTTTCGCGGAAGCGAACGGTGAAGAGGTTGTCGAAGCTGCCCACCACGGCGTTGGTCACATATGTGATCACATTGTTGCTGTCTATACATTCCTCACCCGTCTCGGTGTTGTAGAGGCCAAAGCAAAGCTCAGCGGCATCCTCTCCCGCCACGGTCAAGAAGGCGATGTAGCGGTCGAGCGGCTCAACATAGAGGAGTCTGACACTGCCACGGCACTCGCCCTCGGCGAAAGCGGCCAATTCATATTGCTCAGAGCGCAGTTCGATACCCTCAAGCTCGACGACAGCCATGACGCTCATGTTGTCAGGATAAGCCGTCAGGCAAGGCACCCAGTGGTTGTTCTCAGCATTGATGTTCTTCGGAACGTTGCCCTTGGCAGGTGCCTCGGGATAGCAGAAGGTCATGGCGCTGGCGTTGTTCGACTTGTACATGAGACCCATGCCAGGAGTGATGGTCTGCAACGAACCGTACCAGCCGTAACCCTCAAGATAGGAGCAATAGCCGTTGCTCTGCGACTTCACCATGTCGCCCGAGATGGGTGTATGGTTGCTGAAGGCATCCGTGACGCTCATCGTTTCGTTGGTAGGATAGCCAATCCATGACCATCCGTTGTTGAGGGTGATGGGGAAGTTGCTCGGATTTGCCACGAAGCCTTCCATGTTGAGTTCACAGCTCTCGTTGAGGCGAATCTGATAGGTCTGGGTGTTGGAGACGGTGCTCAAGGAGCCATACCAGCCATAGCCGGAGAGATAGGAGGCGTAACCGTCGCTCTGCGACTTGATGGTTTGGGCACTGCTGCCGAGACCTTCCTGCAACATGGCCATGCCGTCGGTGTCGGTCAGGTCAATGTAAGTCGAGTACCAGTTCCAGCCCGGGGTGAGTGCATCGCTTTGAACCTCGGTCTGGTTAGTTGAGAAGCTGAAGATGTAAGGATTGAGGAGATCGCCGATGATGTCACCCACGACGAAAGTCACCGTGTTGTCGCACTGCAGTTCCGACACAGTGGCTGTGGCATGGTCGTAGAGGCGGAAGTTGATGATGTCGCCTTGGTCGCCAAACACCTGGAGGAAGAGGATGTAGCGGTCAAACTGCAAGACGGGTCTTTGGCGTCCGCGGCACTCACCGTTGCAGAAGGCACCGATTTCCCAGTCAGTGGTCATCTGCTCCTCGCCGTCAATCACGATAACGCCGGTGATGGAGATGTTGTTGGCATACAGATAGGGGTTGACCTCCCAATAGTAGGCCGACTCGAAGTTGGCGATGAAAGTGGCATCTTCAGTGACGGTGAAGCTGAGGGTAGGTTCGGTGGAGACCTCCACGCCATCGGGTGTAGTCCAGTTGTAGAATACAAACTCTTCGTTGGCCGTGGCCGTCAAGGTGCATTCGGTGCCATGTGTATAGACGCCGCCGCCGCTCACGGTGCCGCCCTCTTCAGGATTAGCAGAAACACTAACAGTGTAAGTGTTCAGTTCGAAGTTGGCCACATAGTCGCCAGCCTCGTTCACGGTGAAGGTGTAGGTCGGTTCAGTAGAGACCTCCGTGCCGTCCAGCGTCCAATTAATAAAGGTGTAACCAAAGGCAGCCGTGGCCGTCAGGGTGCATGAGTTGCCATAGAGGTAGTCGCCGCCACCCATCACGGTGCCGCCCTCTTCGGGGTTGGCCGTGGCAGTGATGGCCACATTCGACGTGAAGCTGAACACAAACGGATCGAGGAGATTGCCCTCGTTGGCGTTCACTTGGAAGACATACGTAGTGTTGCACACGGCGTCAAGCTCCTGCCCTGCCGTGTGGTCGTATACCTTGAAAGTGATTTGGTCTCCGTTGTTGCCATAGATTTGCATCAGGTAGACATACACGTCGCCCCAGGGCTGGGGCAGGCTGTAGAATTCGGGCAAGTAGCTGCCACGACATTCGTCGCCGCAGAAAGCGCCCACTTCAAGGTCGGGCGACTGCAGAGCTTCGCCATTCAACTGGATGACACCAGTGATGGTCATGTTGTCGGAGTAGGCATAACTGTCGAAAGACCAGTGCGTCCCGATGCTCCTCCCATCTTGGGAGGGGATGGCGCTGGCATAAAATCCAAACGCCATCAGCATTGCAATTAGAAAGATTTTCTTCATCTCTTGTTCAAATTAGGTTAATACTTGTTTTTATATAGAGTAGGTGATTGCTCGAAATCATTCACCTGCTGGGGCTGCTGGATAGACCAACTGGACAGGCTCGGAATTGCACGACTTGTAAATCAGACCCATGCCAGGATAGAGGGTAGTCAGCGAGCCATACCAGCCGAAGCCTTCGAGATAGGAGGCATAGCCGTTGCCTTGCGACTTCACCATGTCACCCGTGGTGGGTTGGATGTTCGAGAAAGCGTCTTGGATGCTCATGGGCACCGCGGGCAGGAAGCCAATCCAGTTTTGGCCAGGGCTAAGGGTGACGGTCGTGGTGGGTTCTACCAATTCGCCGGAGAGGAAGATTTCCACATCGGCGTTGGTCTTAATCATGTACATCAAGCCGTTGGTGAGACCCTGGAGTGAGCCGTACCAGCCCCATCCGGCGAGGTAAGAAATGTAGCCGTCGCTCTGCGACTTGATGATGACACCATTCTCGCCGAGGGCTTCCTGGAGGGTTTGGAGACCTTCCTCACCTTCCAAATCGACGTTGGTGCTCATCCAGTTGTAGCCTGTGCTCAAGGTCAGGTACTGGCCATTGCCCTCCATGAAGTGGGCGACATAATGCTTGCTGGCCTGTGCCGTGAAGGTGTAAACCGTGCTGGTGGTGACGACGGTGCCATCCTCGAGCGTCCAGTACATGAAGACATAGCCCTCGTTGGGCGTAGCGTTCAAGATGCAGGTTTCACCCACAGTGACGATTTGTGAAGCAACGGCTTCACCGTTGAGGGTTACCGTGCCACCTTCCTCGGGTTCAGCGGAAACAGAAACTGTGCAAACAGCAGCGGGGCAAATAAGACGCACCGACTGGCCATTATAACGGTAAGCGGTCAATTCGGTACTGCAGTTGAGTGTGCCTTTCGTGAAAGTGAGCTGCATGGCACCATTATTAGTAGCCACATTGGAAGCCCAATAGTAAGCTCTCGCATACTGGTTGCTCAAAGTGCTATAGGCACTCGGTGTTGTGCCGTAGCGGCTACCGGCGGCAGGCAGAAACACGGCACCGGCGGGTTCAAGCACAGTCTCCCAGTCCACTTCGGAAACCTCGTTGGCGGTATAATTGGTGGAACCGACATTGACTCCCGTGAACTCGTATGTCTCGGCATCCCAATTGTCGGGCAGCAGAATCAAGCCCTTCACATCATTGACGATGGCCTTGGCGAAACGAATGCCCGAAGGGGTCTCACGCAAGTTGACCATGTAGTTCCATTCATCGATGGTTGGGGTGCGCCATTGGTTCTCTTGGTTGCCGCCATTGCTGATGGCATTGTAGCCCCAATCGGCTTGCCCAGTCTCATCGAAGAGGTTTTTGTTCGTGCTGCCGTAAGCGTTATAGTCATACTCGCCAATGCTGGCAGACCAAGGCTGGTAGCACGTGGCACCGTGGTTGTAGCCGCTCGTGCCCCATCCGAACAAGTCAATCCAACCCTCATTGGTATTGGAGATTTGGTTGTTGGCCAAACCTACAATGTCATACTGGTTGGTGGCAAAACGCCAAGTTTCAGTGGAAGCCTGGTATTGCAGGTTACCTTTCGAGAAGTGAATCATGGTAGAGTCACTCACCGAGAAGACACCGCTCAGTGCACCCGTAGTGCTACGAGGGCCATTCCCATTGTTGGCGGCGAAAGCCATTGACATTCCCGTGCCGAAGCACATCGCTAACACGATAGCGAAAAATCTTTTACTCAAACTGAAATGTTTGTTCATAACGATTGTGATTTAGTTATTGTTTAATATAGTTTAGCTTCTTTTTGTCTGTTGTTTGTTTCTTGTTCCACTATATATATTAATAAGGTGTAGTCGCATCATCTGACAATGAGCTTACGGTGGCAGGTTCCCTTACCTTCGGCGGTGATGCGCAGCGTATAGACACCAGCCGTCTCAGGAGCTTTGAGGGTCGTCAGTTGAGACGGCGTGTTCACCGTTTCAATCACCGCACCCAAAGCGTTGACAATCTCAATGCGTACTTCACCAGCCTCATCCGTTGTCAGGTCAAGTGTCAGGCGTTGGCCATGCTCAACAGGATTGGGATAGACTTGCATACGGTTAGTCCATTCATCCACACCCGTATTGCCACGGAAGCTGACCACGAAAGGTTGCTCCAAACTGCCGATATTGGCATCGTTGGCATAAATCAGTGTGACGTTGGTATCAAAGCACTCCATACCCGATTCAGCATCATAGAGACCGAAACGAAGCTCGAAGGCTTCTTCACCGGCCACAGTCAGGAAGGCGATGTAACGGTCAAGCGGCTCAACGTAAATCAGTCTCGCGCTACCACGGCATTCGCCATTAGCAAAGGCAGCCAGTTCATAATTCTCGCCTTGCAGCTCTTGGTCATCAAGTTCAACGACGGTCGTAACAGTCATGTTGAAGGGATAGGCAAAGAGATTGGGCACAAAGTGGTTGTGCTCAGCGGTGATGTTGGGCTTCAAGTCTCTTTGTGTGGGAGTATCGGGATAGGTGAAAGTGATGGATTCGCTGTTCATCGACTTGTACATCATACCCATGCCAGGCAACAGAGTGCTGAGTGAACCATACCAACCCCAGCCTTCAAGATAGGAGCAGTAGCCATAGCCTTGCGACTTCAAAATGTCGCCCGTGGAGGACGTAAAGCCCGAGAAAGCATCTTCAACGCTCATGTCGAAGGTGACGGGATAACCAATCCAAGACAAACCATAGCCCAAGGTGATGGGATGGTCGGCAACATTGGCAATGAGGCCATTGATGCCGATTTCGCAAGGCTCGGAGGTCTTCACCATATACATACATTCGTTATGGATGGAATCGAGTGAGCCGTACCAGCCCCAGCCTGCGAGATAGGTGTCGTAACCCGAGTTCTGCGACTTAATCATCATGCCGTGGTTGCCCAAGTGCATCTCCAAGGAGTCCTTACCGTTGATGTCGTCCATCTCGATGTAGCTCGAGTACCAGTTCCAGCCCGAGGTAAGTTCAGTGGTTTGCGTGACCGATTTCGGGTCGAAGATGGCCTCATAATGGGCACTCTCGGTGACGATGAAGCTGAAGCTCAATTCTTCTGACACTTGTATACCATTCTTTGACCAGCTAAGAAATTCATAGAACACGCTGGGGGCGACGGTCAAGGTGCAAGTTTCGCCATAGAGGTATTCACCCGCGCCGGTGATTTCGCCCGCCACGACGGGGACGGCCGACGCCGTGATCTGGTAAATGTCCTGCGTGAAGTTGGCGGTGTAAGAAGCGTTTTCAGTGACTGTGAAGCTCAGTTCTGGATTATCAGTCACCACGACATCTTCCGAGTTGGTCCAATTGGCAAAGGTGTAGCCTGGGTTGGCCGTAGCTGTCAAGGTGCAGGTCGAGCCCATTTCGTAAGTGCCTGCGCCGCTCACCGTGCCGCCTTCCACTGGATTGGCCGTGGCCGTAATCTCGAAAGGCATGACACTCAAGAAGTTGAACAGATATGGATTAATGATGTCGCCCGTATCTCCTCCCTGAGTAAAGACTATGGAACTGGTGCAAATCAGATTGAGTTCCTGGCTTTGGATGTGGTCATAAAGCTTGAAAGTAATCAGGTCTCCAGGTTCACCATAAACCTGCAAGAACACTAAGTAAACATAATGTCCTACCAAAGGATTAAAGATTTCCATGGGCTTCTCGCGACCACGGCATTCACTGCCACAGAAAGCACCAACTTCAAGATAGATTGAAGTCTGAGGCACGCTGTCAATCTGGATAATACCTGTGACGCCAATGTTGTTGGCATACAATTGGGGGTTCACATACCAGTGGTAACCTTGCGGGATTTCAATAAAGTGGGCTTCCAAAGTGAGGTTGCCATTAACAACGAAGGTATATACAGCATCCGTGGAAACTGGTGTACCGTTGACGGTCCAGTTCACGAAGACATAGCCGTCGGCCGCTGTGGCCGTCACGGTGCATTCGCTGCCTTGCAGGTATTCGCCGCCGCCGCTCGCTGTGCCGCCTTCCGTGGCCGTCACAGTGATATTGTAGTTAACGGGGCTGTCGGTGAAGTTGGCCACAAGGTTGCGGTCACCCGTCACCATGAAGGTATAGCTCAGCTCGATGGAGACCGTCTCGCCATTTTCTTTCCAATCGGTGAAGGCGAAGCCCACAGCGGGCGCGGCCGTCACGGTGCATTCCGTGCCATAGTCGAACACACCGCCGCCACTCACCATGCCACCTTGTGCGGGGTTAGCCGTCACAGTGATGGTGTGTGAGGTGATGGCGCTGACAAAATTGAAGTGATAAGGATTCAAAAGGTCGCCATAGTCCCCGTTGGTGACGAAAGTAATGTGTTCGAAGCAAGTATAATCAAGTACTTGGCTCGTGGCATGGTCATAAAGGTGGAACTCCATCTCATCGCCGTCGTTGCCGTAAATCTGGAGGAAGTAGAAGTATTGACCCACAAGCGGCTGATAAATAGGCAATTCGCGACCACGGCATTCGCCGTTGCAGAAGGCACCCAGCTCAAGGGTGGTCGACATTTGTTCCACACCGTCGATAAAGATGACACCCTGAACTGACATGTTTGAAGCAAACTGATTGGGGTTGACATACCAGTGGTATTCGCTGGAAACTTCCGTGAAGTTGGCCACGAGGTCGCGGTCACCTTGAATGGTGAAGGTGTATTCAGCATCAGTGGAGACCACCGTATTGTTTTCCGTCCAGTTGGAGAAGATGTAGCCCTCGTTGGCGATGGCATTTACAGTACAATTGGTGCCTTGTACGAAAAGGCCGCCACCCGTCACCATGCCGCCCGCCGTCGGGTTGGCCGTCACAGTGACTGTGTAATCAACAGGTGTGTCGGTGAAGTTGGCCACAAGGGTGCGGTCGCCCGTCACCATGAAGGTATAAGTGGCGTCCGTCGAGACTTGCACGCCGCCCTCGGTCCAATCCACGAAAGCGAAGCCCAAGTTGGGCGTAGCTGTCAGGGTGCAGGTGCTGCCGTAGTCAAAGGTGCCCGTGCCCGTAATTGTTCCGCCCGAAACGGGGTTGGCCGTCGCCACGATATTGTGTTGGGTGATGCTGGTGCGGAAGTCAAAGACATACGGGTTAATCGGGTCGCCTAAGGTAGCACCTGTGACAAAGGTCATCGTGTTGAAGTTCGTGAGCGACGTCAATTCCTGCTCTGTCGCATGGTTGTAGAGGCGGAACGTGAAGTTGTCGCCATCATTACCGTACATAGTGAGATAGAGCAAGTAACGGTTAAACATCCCGTCGTACGTCAGACGCTCGCGTCCACGGCATTCATCGCCGCAGAAGGCACCCAACTCAAGGGTACTCAACGGCTGCTCCACGCCGTCAATTTCGATGATGGCTGTGGCCGTCATGTTGTTGGCATATTGGTGTGTGTTCACATACCAGTGGTATTCACCTGAAACTACCTCGAAGTTAGCCACAAGGTTGCGGTCGCCATTGAGAGTGAAGGTGTAAGTGGCGTTGGTGGAGACCTGTACGCCATTCTCCGACCAATAATTGAAGGCATAGCCATCATTGGCCGTGGCCGTCACAGTCACTTCTGTGCCTTGGGAGTAGGTGCCGCCGCCTGTTACCGTGCCGCCCTCGGTGGGGTTGGCCGCCACGGTGACCGTGTAATCGACGGGCGTGTCGGTGAAGTTGGCCACAAGGGCGCGGTCGCGCGTCACCATAAAGGTATATGCAGGCGTGTTGCAGACCTCCACATCGTTTTCCGTCCAATTGACGAACACATAGCCGTCGGCGGGCGTGGCGGTTACCATCACATCGGTACCGTAGTAATATTGGCCATTGCCAGCCACTGTGCCGCCTTGCGGAGGATTGGCCGTCACAGTGATGGTGTGCATGACCAATTCTGTCAAGAAGTTGAACACGTATGGGTCAAGGCCGTTGCCAATAGTGGCACCCGTGACGAATGTCATCTCATTGAAGTTGAGGTATTCCGTCATTTCCGTTTGCGTGACATGGTTGTAAAGACGGAAGGTGAAGTAGTCGCCATCGTTGCCGTAAATGTCGAGGAAGAGCAAGTAGCGGTCAAACTGATCGTTATAGACCGGACGTTGACGGCCACGGCATTCGCTGCCGCAGAAAACGCCCAACTCAAGGTTGGTAGTGTGCTGCTCAATGCCGTCGATGTCGATGATGGCCGTCACACTCATGGTGTTCGGATAAGCGTGAGTGTCCACATACCAGTGGTAATCGCCTTGCTCCTCAAAACTAGCCACAAGATTGCGGTCTTGGTTCAGGGTGAAGGTGTATTCAGCACTAGACGAAACCTGAACGCCACCCTCAGTCCAATAGGTGAAGACATAACCATCATTGGCTGTGGCAGTCACGGTCACTGACTGGCCATGCTCGAACACGCCTTCGCCCGTAACGGTGCCGCCCTCTACAGGATCAGCTGCAACGGTAACAGTGTGATAAATTGTCTCATCGGTGAAGTTGGCCACCAAAGTGCGATCGCCTGTCACCATAAAGGTAAGGGTGGATTCCAAGGAGAGTATCGCATCGCCCTCGGTCCAATTCATGAAGGTGTAGCCCTCGTTGGCCGTAGCGGTCAAGGTGCAGGTAGCGCCGTAATTATAGTCGCCCGCGCCCGAGACAGTGCCGCCAGCAACAGGATTGGCCGTCGCAGTGATGGTGTGCGAAGTGACAGCGGTCAAGAAGTTGAAGACGTATGGATTAATGAGACTACCAATGACATCGCCAGAGGTGAAAATCATATTGTTGTAATTCAAGAGGTCAAGCTCCTGCCCTAATTCATGGTCGTAGAGGCTGAAGGTGAGCGCGTCACCGTTGTTGCCGTACATGGTGAGATATAGAACATAACGGCTGGCACCCTCTTCATAAGTCAGACGCTCGCGGCCACGGCATTCGGAGCCGCAGAACGCGCCCATTTCAAGGGTGTTCCTCGCCTGCTCCACACCATCAATCTGGATGATGGCGGTGGCGGTCATGGTGTTGGTGTAGGTGTGAGTGTTCACATACCAGTGATAATCACTCGATACCACCTCGAAGTTGGCCGTCAAGGTGCGGTCATGGGTAAGGGTGAAAGTATAATTGGCGTTGGTTGAGACAATCTCGCTGCCGTCCGTCCAGTTCACGAAAGCGTAGCCATCGTTGGCAGTGGCCGTCACGGTCACTTCCGTGCCTTGCTGGTAGTCGCCAGCGCCTGTAACGCTACCTCCTTCTACGGGGTTGGCTGCTAACGTCACCGTGTAGTTCACGGGCGTGTCGGTGAAGTTGGCCACAAAAGTACGGTCGCCCGTCACCATGAAGGTGAAGGAGGTTTCATATGAGACGATTGCGCCGTTTTCAGTCCAGTTGCTGAAAGTGTAGCCCTCGTTGGCCATGGCGGTCAAGGTGCAGTTGGTGCCGTAATCGTAGCTACCCGCGCCTGTAACCGTGCCACCCGCAGCGGGATTGGCCATGGCGGTAATGGTGTGTGTGGTTATGGTATTCAAAAAGTTGAAGACATAGGGAGAACTGACCGAACCATAGGTGCTGCCCGCAACGAAAGTCATATCGTTGTAGTTCAAGAGGTTCAGCTCCTCCCCTGCCTCATGGTCGTAGAGGCGGAAGTTGAGGACATCGCCGTTGTCACCGTAAATGGTCAGATAGAGGAAATAGCGGCCGAAAATGGCATCGTAGATCAAACGCTCGCGGCCACGGCACTCGCCATTGCAGAAAGCGCCCAACTCAAGGGTGTTCCTCGCCTGCTCCACGCCGTCAATCTGGATGACGGCAGTGATGTTCATAGTGTTGTTGTAGGTGTGAGTGTTCACATACCAGTGATAATCGTCGGAAAGCGCCTCGAAATGCGCCACCAAGTTTCTGTCGTGCGACACAGTGAAGGTGTAGCTCTCTTGCGCCGAAACCTGGTTGCCATTTTCCGTCCAGTTCTCAAAAGCGTAACCATCGTTGGCCGTGGCGGTCACGGTGCATTGCGTGCCCAACTCGAAATCACCGCCACCCGTTACTGTACCGCCCTCATTGGGACTGGCCGTCACGGTGATGGTGTGATAAATCGTCTCGTTGGTGAAGTTAGCCACAAGAGTTCTGTCGCCCGTGACCATAAAGCTATAGGTAGCTTCGTCAGAGACCTGAACGTCGTTTTCCGTCCAGTTCACGAAAGAGTAGCCCGTGCTGGCCGTGGCCGTCAAGGTGCAGGTGGAGCCATGGCTGTAGTCGCCCGCGCCTTCAACCGAGCCGCCCTGAAGAGGATTGGCAACGGCGGTGATGGTATGGGTAACAATAACCGTCACGAAGTCGAAGACATACGGGTCAGCGAGCACGCCAAGGTTCTTGTTGGCCTCAAAAACCTCCACATTGGAGCAAATCAGGTCAAGCTCCTGACTGAGAGCATGGTCGTAGAGGCGGAAAGTAATCGAGTCGCCATCCACGCCGCCAACAGCGAGATAAAGATAATAGCGGTTGAACAATCCCTCATAGGTGAGGTTGGCGCTGCCACGGCATTCGTCGCCGCAGAAAGCGCCCAGTTCCAACGCGGTGGAGGTCTGTTCCACCCCGTCAATCAGGATGACACCCGTTATGTCCATGTTATCGTCAAAGCCACCTACGGGCGTCCAATGCTGTTGTGCATTGGAGTGGATGGCAAAAGCCATCAGCAGTGTAAAGATAAAGTAAATCTTTTTCATGGGATTATGTTTTAGAATTAATACTATCGTCCACATATACAATAAACGGCGCAAAGATAATGATTTTCATCATTTCTTTAAAGAAAAAAAGAAAAAAAACATCATTTTGACATTTTTTCCACTAAAAAAGCCCGCCGGCATCGCCGACGGGCTTCGAAATAAACAAAATTGTATCTAAAATAGCCTTATTTCACTACCAACTTGCGGCAGCAAGTGCCCTTGCCTTCGGCGGTGATTCTCAGCGTATAGACGCCAACGGCATTCGGAGCCTTGAGAGCCGTCTGCAATGACGTGACGCTCATCGTCTCCACCACCGCTCCAAGAACGTTGACAATCTCGATGCGCACCTCGCCCGTGTTCTCCGTCAAACTGAGGTTCAGCACATCGCCTGCGGCAACAGGGTTGGGATAGACTTGCAGGCTCTTCGCCCACTCGTCCATGCCCGTCGTGCCACGGAAACTGAC